>JBAZTZ010000053.1:0-2614 GCA_041661705.1 Sulfuricurvum sp. | reverse complement strand
TGAAAGCGGATTCTCGGTGAAATCGAATATCCCCTATGGATGGTCACCCATCAAAGAAACTATGGTGATTAAATCCCTTGCCACTAAACGATTCAATATCCTCGGCTTTATCAACAAACAAGGAGATCTGAAACATTAATTTCTAACATATTTCAAACATTATAATATAGGAGATAAAATTCGATTAGCTAAGAAAGTAACCAAGCTCGGTTTTAATATTGAGAACTCCGCAAATCATTCCAGCCGTCAAAGTGCCCGATATGTTCTCAATAAAATTAATAGTTTTGGAAATTGAGGTGGCTGAGTAAAAGATAGTTTGTTTTATGTAATACTTCGGTAAATATGCTATTATACTGGAATGTATTCCATAAAAGGATAAACATTAATGGATTCAATTCTCTTGGAAGATAACCCGCATTGGGATAGACCGGATGCTTACTCGCAGTATATACCCCGAAAGCAACTCTCCCTTGCCCTTAGTTTTATGAATGCAAAAGAAGTAATAGCGATTTTGGGAGCCCGACGTGTTGGGAAAAGTTCACTGACTCGGCTAATGATACAGTCTCTGCTGTCTACAACAAATCCAAGAAATATTTTTTTTGTCAATCTTGAAAAGCCATCGTTTATCCCTTATAAGAACGATGCAAGATATCTGGATACGATTTTTGAGAACTACCTCAAAATTGCCGAGCCCGATATGTCTCAGCGAATTTACCTCTTCTTAGACGAAGTACAGATATTTTCCGATTGGGAAGTATTTGTCAAATCTCGCTATGAAAATAGTAATATCAAGTTTATTATCACAGGTTCAAACTCATCACTCCTCTCCTCGTCGTATGCAACGATGCTCACAGGCAGAGTGCTAAAGCTCACTCTTGAAACATTTAGTTTCAGTGAATTTCTATCTTTTAAAGCAATTCCTCATACGAACCGAATGGATCTTGCTCGCAACAAAATCGCTATCAAACGTACACTAGATGAGTATCTTAAATGGGGCGGGTATTATTCCGTTTTTTCAAATGAAGATGTAACCCTCAAAAAAGAGTATCTTAAAAACATCGCCGAGGACATCATTCTCAAAGATATTGTCCCCCGCTACAGTATCAAAAATAGTGGTGCTATACGCGACTTGTTCTATTACATCGTATCCAACGCTACAACAACGATCAATTACGCTTCATTGGCGAAAAAGCTCTCAATGGATCCAAAAACCGTCAAAGATTATGTCGACTATTTTGAAGATAATTTCCTGATTCTACGCATTAGTCGCCATCATACGAAACTCACCGCCGTGATCAATTCACCGAAAAAAGTCTATCTCAGAGATAACGGTTTTTTAAATCTTGGAATATCTCCGGATCGAAATCAGGGGGCAATGCTCGAAAATGCCACTTGCAACTACTGGCACGACAATACTATCACCTATCTTCTGGAAAACAAAGAGTGTGATTTCTATGCCGATGGCAAACTTTACCAAGTTTCCTATACTATACTAGATGAAAAAACCCGTAAACGTGAACTCGATGCATTAGAATTTTTTATGGATGAATTGAATCTAAACGAAGGATATCTCATCACTTACGATACGGATGAAACCGTGAAAATTAGAGATAAAACCATTCATATTAATCGCATTGAAGAGTTTTTATTATCCGGTGAAGAGCAATGAGTAAAATAGCCGAAAGCCTATCTAAACTCTTCGAGCGAAACCGAATCATTTTTTGGTATGACGAGTGTGGACAGTTGCGTGAAGAATTTGATACTCATCAATGAATTGGGATTAGACCCGATGCACAAAGAACTGATTCAAGAGTTTGACAGATTTAAATGGAATAGACTCCCTTTCCTCACACCCCATCTCCTAAAAAGTATATTTTTTCATAATGCTTCCCCAGAAGCGAAATAATTCGCTTCTGGTCGTTATTAAGATTTAAAACCAATGATTTGTTGAGTTCATGAATAAGAAGATATTGAATACCTTCAAAGCATTGAAATACCCAACGGGCAGTAGGCTTTACGGTAGGTTTACCTTTTTGGTCTTTGAAAGTTTCATTGTGATCTTGAAGTTCTTTACGGATACGGTATTCTGCGTATGACGGAGCATCCGACCACTTTTCGAAGGGTATTTTTAAGAGAGGACATACCCATTGGTCAGTTTGATATCCAAGTCAACTGGACTCATCATCGATTCATTTAGACTCACATTCTCTCCCAAATCATGGGCAACAAACTCACGGGCATTCTCTTCACCGATCACCATGGCAATAAATTCATTGTCTTTGAGAACATTCCACCATATCGAATCGGGTCTTGGGGCAATGAGATAGTTTTTATACCGTTTTCCTTGCATGATATTAACTCCATTTTTTATTTACGTAAATTTCATATATTTCAAAGGCTCTATAGAGTTTAAAAGGGTCTAAGTGTTTCTGACAATTGTCATAACACATACCTTTCTACACAACTAATGGTAAAATTTGAGAGTTGAATTAAATACCAGTCAAACAAGGAAATAAAGTGGATAAACGTTTAAAAAAAGACATTTGCTTTTAGTACAGAATGAGATGAACGCTAAACAAAAAGTTGCAAACGGTATCAGTCTATTTAAAGCGGA
>JBAZTZ010000052.1:0-2718 GCA_041661705.1 Sulfuricurvum sp. | reverse complement strand
CTATCCATTTTTGTGTTACATCACTGTAGGTGCTCTTCATTGTTTTATAGGCATAGCGTTTATCACTGCTGTGTTGTGCCATATCCTTGAGTTGCGCACTCTCTATTGCCTCTTTGGACTCTGTCATTGTTTCAGGAACACGGGTGATCCAGTAAAGCTTAGATTGTTTTAAAATGGCAAGGTTCTCTTTGGAGTAAAGAGCAGAATCGGCGATAACGGTTGACTGAGTTGTTTGTGTCGTGAGCATAGAGGTATATTTAGCAACCGTTTGGGCAAAGGTTGTTTTATCACTGCTGTTACCGCTAAGGGCTTCAATTGCCATTGGGATACCTGCGTGATTATCAACAATCATATTAAGCATCAGTTGCGACAAATCAGGACGATGATCTTTACTGTACCCTTGGGTTATCTCTATGACACTGGGGCGTGTCTCATTTCCTTTATCATCCGTAGTGATGAATTTATCACTGGGCTCATAACCATTCCCATGAACACTAAAGCTCGTTGAATCAAGATGAGCAAATTTTGGCTGAAGCTTGAGTGCGTCAAAGGCACCCTTGCTAATAAGACCAAATAGTGCGCTGACACCATGTTTATAAAGACTATCCATTGCTCTACCGATAGTGTTCTCATTGAGATGTTCAGCCTTCACTCCCTCACCAATCAGCAACTCTGTGGGTTTAGTGGCAAAAAACTGCGGTGTTAAGTACATCGGACGACCTGTAAACCCCAGCCCGTTTATAATAAGCGCTTTGATCGTTTGTCCAATACTGATATGACGCTTTTCAAAATCTTGTTCTAGGGCATTGTCAATAACCTCTACAATGCCAAGCTCATCGACCATTCCTGCAATTAGCCCTAAATGATCAATATTTTTCCCGCTGTAACCCATTCGATTCTCTCCATATTTATCACGCAATAATGGCTAAAATAATACCGAAAACGGACGCACTAAGAGTAAAAATAATTAATTCTCAAAAGTGTTTAGGGGGGGTGAGGAAAGGGAGTAAGTGTGTAAAAAATCAAAATATAATGCTATATTTACACATTTCAGGGGGATAGGAGAGTGTAATGCTAGGGTACACTCTATTATTGCACTCCATAAAAGCCATATTGACATAACAGTATCTTTTAAGATACTATTTGTGTATGTATAAAACAAAAAAGACAGATATATTCACGAAGTGGCATACAGCCTTGAAAGATTTGAGAGCTAAAATCGCTATCGGTCGTGGTATTGATAAAATGGCTCAGGGCAATTTTGGTAAATCAGAACCAATTGGCGAAGGGGTATCAGAGTTTAAAATTGACGTAGGTCCTGGTTACAGAATCTACTATACCCTTCAAAACAAAGAAATCATCATTCTTTTGATTGGGGGAGATAAATCAACCCAACAAAGAGACATTAACAAAGCCAAAGAGATGGCAAAGGAGTATAAAAATGGTTAATTTAACAGATTTTGATATGTCTGAATATCTTGATAGTCCTGAAGCTATTGCTGAATATATTTCGCAAGTCCTTGAAGATGGTGATCAAGATGAACTTTTGAGAGCAGTTGGATACATAGCAAAAGCAAAAGGGATGACTCAAATTTCCAAAGAGACTGGTTTGGGCAGAGAAAGCCTTTACAAAACATTTCAAGAAGGTGCAGAACCAAAATTTAGTACGGTCATGAAAGTCATGAAGGCTATAGGCCTCAACTTTCATGCTGATCCGGTGAATCATCATAGTAGAATTGCGTATTCTTAAGCCGCCGCTCTCGTCCCACTCAAGACGATTCCATCCGATCTCACGATCATCACAGCGTTCTCTATAGTCTCTCCACAGTGATTGGCAGTTTCATACAGCACTTTCTAGTATAAACATTGTTTTCCCTTTTCGTCGCGGTGCTCCCCAAATCTCGAAATAGAAATATTAACCCCTCTCCAAGTGTCAAAAAAATGAGATAAAAACCCATCCATTTGCATCTTTTGCTTAGCAATCCCGTAAACCTTCTCTGAATTTGGGTAAGTTTTTCTATTTTTCAGTGTTGTATCCTCATGCGGAGACTATTTTCCTATTTTTTGGATGTGTTTGATGGTTATGATAGATGTCCATGAATGAAAGTTACGTTATGTATAAATTATTCCAGCGATGCGGAGAAGATTCTGCCTCGTATCGTATGAAAGAGAGAAATGAACTCCGTATTTATTTTCAAGATGGTTTGTCTACCGTGAACAATGACTTTACCAGCAAGGTGATAGAGTTGATGTCGAATGGTTGCAACTGTATGGTGTTGCTTTGAGTGTTCAAGCATCTGTTTGAAAAGAATAAAGAGATTATGGCTTAGGGTTCCAATAGACCAGTAAAACGCATTGCTCATAAAATTGGAAGAGGGAAGATAAGAGAGATTGAATCCATTCTTGAGTTCTTTGATACGGTTTTCACTTTCATTACCTCTTTGGCGATAGAAAGAGACAATTTCTTGAGCGCTAAGTGATTCATCTGCATTGGTTGCAATGATATGATATTTCTCTTGGATGTATGATTGCAACTCTTCTTCAGTAAAGAGAGATTGCATTGTGGGCAATTGTGGAGTAATACTTTTTTTGTAACCACTCACCTACCTTGAAAAAGTCACCAAAAATAGCTAAGATATCCTCATGAAACTAACTGAAGAAGAAGCCTATCAACTCTGCCTGCAAGAACCTCGGACAGTTGCTAAGTTGCTCGTAGAG
>JBAZTZ010000051.1:0-3408 GCA_041661705.1 Sulfuricurvum sp. | reverse complement strand
AAACGCCCGGTCCCATTCCGAACCCGGAAGCTAAGACCCTCTTCGCTCATAATACTGCATCTTTCAGGTGTGGAAACGTAGGTCGCCGCCTGGCCTCGGAATTTTTCTTTATCCCCCTTCTTTTTTTGTTATCATCTATTTTTTATAATCACTCAGAAATTAACTTTTTACATACAGATATTATAGTTCTATTTTATAACTCCATAAAGATCCTCACACTGTTCCCACCCACCTTTTAGTACCTCAAACCAATCTAAAAATTTTATTACGGTTTCACCTCTAAAAAGTGAACCGTGTTGTGGTGCGATAGTTGAAATATCATAAGCACGTACGCATTTTACCCACGCTCTGCAAAAACGGTTTCCAGCCATATATCGTGAATGAAACCCTTCAAGATAGGGGCGATGTTCAGCAAAGTCATTGACGTCTTTATTCAGATTTTGGGGGGAGGCGATTGCTGCGCCAATATCTCCAGAGAACAGAATTTTGGATCGGCTGTCATAAAGGGAAAAGTTACCAGGTGAGTGAAGAAAATGGGCAGGTATGAATTGTAAAAAATTGTTAGCAAATTTAATTCGTGCACCATGATCACTTAACGCAACAATACGCCCTATATCCATTAATCCATAATGCCCCATGAATCTAACCCACAATTGTGACATTACCAACTGTGCGGTAGTAGCAATACTCCATTGGCTGATTGAACCAGCAACATCTGGATCTTGATGCGAAAAAAAGATGTATTTAATTTTTGAAGGGTCGATATGACGTGATATTGCATCGTAAAGCTCATCGAAAATTGCGCCACACCCTGGATCAATAAGAATTGCACTCTCATTTTGAATAATTAAGTATTGGTTAACGGAGAGAGAATATTCCTGATGTTCTTCATCTTCTAGTGCAAACATAATACATTTGTGAGCACCATCATCATACAGGAGTGTTTCGCTGCTCATAGTTGTAGTCCTTTGAATTCACGTATAAGTACTAATTGCCGTTTCGCCACATAGTCAATCAGACTTTTTTTCCCTTGAGCATGTAGATCATATAGGAAAACCACTTCAAATCGATGATTTATCTCTGCAATACGCAATATTACGGCAGGAGTGTTGATAATGACGGGTCGTAATGCGCTAGTGATGACCATATCAAGTATAACATCACTATTGAGTATAAATCCAGGTGGTAGTAAAGAAAGCTGTATCCTCATTCCTTTAATGGAAACATCTAAAACTTTTAACTCGTTTTCGCATTTGCGTCCCTCATATAATACTGTCACTTGCATAGTCGCATCAGGAACTACACGTATCGTCTCACGACGTATTGGAGAAGTATCGACTAAGGTGTAATGGATAAATTGAACGTTTTGGTTGTCAAAATCGATCCGTTTTATCCCCTTTGCTTCAACGGTCATAGGGAAGAGGTCGGATGTGAGATAAAACATCTCTGCTAACTGAATTGCTTTGAGTTGAATATACGGTGTTTTAAGAGAAGCTTTATTATCTTCCATACCAGCTATTAATCCATCGTTAGTAATAGTAAGCCCTTTATAGAAATTATGCACTTTAACTTTTGCACCACTTCGCATTGCCATTTCAAGTAATCCTCGAACCATTGTTTCATCTTTTATAAGACGTTCACGCTCTACGGCATTGGGGTCATAAAGTTTTAGCAATCCAAGTTCTGTTACGTCATTAAATGATAAAACAGCATACCCTTTTTTTTCAGGAATAGCTTGAAAGCTGAGAATAAAATGGTGTGCGAGGCTATCTAAAGCGGCAATTTTGGTGTTGAATAATTTACCAATATGGGTTGAAACTTCTTTGAACCACTCTATCCCATCATGATTATATAAAAAGCCATTGTGTTCAAGTAGCAGTTGTTCAAATGTTGTAAATTTTTTTTTCAACTCATCAATAGTAGTAACACCGAAAAAATCGAGAGTAGGCTGATTTGCCATGACAACATTATGGTTATGCAGTAATAGAAGTAAATTATTTTGATAGTTAAAAATAGTGTGGAGATTAGCATTAAATATCTTTTGGTGCAGTGTTTCATCCAAAATCTTTACGCATCGTTGAAGTGTTTCAAGTATTTCATCAATTTTTAGCGGTTTTATCAAATAGTCAAACACCCCTAATTGTAGTGAGCGATGTAGCAGAGGAATTTCATCATGTGCACTAGTGACAATTATTTTTGTCTCTGGATCAATTTTCAATATTGCTTCTGCCATACTCAACCCATTCATTTTGGGCATATCAATATCAGTGATGACTATTTGTGGACGATGCTCTTTAAATAGCTTCAATCCCATTTCCCCATCCAGCGCACTGTAAAAATTATCAAAAAGTTTTTTAAACATTATGCTAGCATGTGCATTTAACCCTACATTATCTTCAACATACAAAAGTGAATAGGAATGAAGTAAATAGCGTAAATGCTTAAGCGTGTTAGCATCCATTATTAACCTCCATCTTCTCTATTTATGCACTTTTTCTTCTCTTTAATGGATAGAGATTACTTGCTGTTATAATATCATTAATTCAATCATTTTTGACATCTAAATCAATTAATCTTTAGGATAAGTAGCTAAACAGTCTTAATGGAATAACAATTCAATAGAGAGTTAAGCGGTTTTTCTCTATAATGATACAAGGTACACAGGTGATAGCTTGAGTCACAACTCAAGAGGAAAGTCCGGGCTGCTGTAGGACACGGTTCCATCTAACGGATGGCCACGGTAACGTGAGGGACAGTGCAACAGAGAGTAGACCGCCACATATTTTTGTATGGGGTGAGGGTGAAACGGCGGGGTAAGAGCCCACCAGTCTCATAGGCAACTATGAGAGCTATGTAAACCCAACCGCGCAGCAAGAAACAGATGGTTAGCGTCCTACATTGCTATTGTTTCGCTAGAAGCTGTGAGTGATCACAGCGGTAGATTAATTATCACTTTATCCAGAACCCGGCTTATGTGTACCTACTTCCCCTATAAGCGCCTGTACGAAAGGGTTTCAGAGCTTCCTCCTTTCCGACTGTGACCATATTGTGTCAAATAAATCGAAATTTTTACCCAAATCAATCGTTTTTGAATCAATCACACTCGCATAATAGGATAGTGTAATTCTCGGTGACGAATGACCCAATAATCCTGCAAGTTCATTTATACTCACAATACTATTTTGTAGCATGGTCGTTGCAAAGGTATGACGTGTCGAATATAATTTCCGTTTCTCCATGCCACACCGTTCAATTATTAGCTGTAAAAATTCCGATTAAGGCTGAAAAGTAGTAACCATTCAGCACCCCCTAGTAAAAACAGAAAAAAAAGTGGTAAGATAACGACATGACACGAACAGAAGCGGAAGCGATTTATGATCTTGGTAAAGAGGCGGTAGTGAGTCTATT
>JBAZTZ010000050.1:0-4609 GCA_041661705.1 Sulfuricurvum sp. | reverse complement strand
TAACCTAATCGTTGATAGTAACATGATGAACACCGAAGCACTCAAAGGTAACCTTGATGCTCAAATCGATGCCTCTAAATACCAAGGTGACTTCGGTAAAATCTCTGTAGGCATAAATGGATTTGTTGAACAAGTCCGTAATTATCGACAAGGAAATGATGAACAAAATTGGGTAAAAGATGGGACATCAAAACTCAATGAAATAATCAATCAAAGCACAGGTATGCGAAATCTCGCAACAAATGCTATGAATCTAATTGCACGTTATTCTGAATCTGGAGTTGGGGGGCTTTATATTGTCGATTCTAGCAACGAAAAAGCCAACTTATATGCAAGCTATGCCTATACCGAGCGATCAGCGTTGTCCAACGAGTTTGCATTTGGACACGGTATTATCGGTCAAGTAGCGCTTGAAAAGAAAGCAATTTTGCTGAAAAATATCAAGAATAATGATTTAGTAATTGCTAGTGGTACGACAGAATCAGCTCCGCAAAATATTTATGCCTATCCTCTGGTTTATCAAGATGAACTCGTTGGTGTCATAGAAGTTGGGTCGTATGAACCGTTTAGCGCGTTACACTTACAGTATTTTAATGAAACTATTGTTCCTTTGGCAGCCTCACTCAATACCATGAAAAGTAAAGAAGAAACCCAAAGCTTGTATCTACAGGCAAACTCGTTTGCAGAGGAGCTTCGCGGTAAAAACTTAGAACTGCTAGAACAACAACAAACCCTTGAACGACAAACTCAAGAGCTTGAAATATCACAGCAAGAGACACTAGAACAAAACAAAGAAATGGAAATCCAAAATAATATTTTGATTCAATCTCGTATTGATTTGGATAAGCGTACCAATGATTTGGAGGAAAGTAACCGATATAAATCTCAATTTTTGGCGAATATGAGTCATGAACTTCGTACTCCTTTGAATTCTGTTATGCTGTTATCCAAAACATTAAGCAAAAACAAAAAAGAAAATCTTGATAATGACCAAGTTAAACAATTGACCGTGATTCACCAAGCGGGCGATGAACTGCTGCATCTCATCAATGACATCTTAGATCTTAGCAAGATTGAAGCGAGATTGATGACGTTGAGTGTGGGAGAGATTCCTGTATCAACGTTACTGGATTCAGTCTACGATATGTTCAAGCCGTTAGCGGATGAAAAAAATATTTATCTCAGTATTGCTGTCGATGAGAATACTCCTAAGTCTATTGTCTCTGACAAAGAAAAAATCCGTCAGATCATCAAAAATTTCGTTTCAAATGCGATTAAGTTTACACCTGAAAATGGGTCTATTGTTATAAGAGCACAACGTGATCTAGAAAATAGTGCATTGCCAATACGCCTAAGTGTTGTTGATAATGGGATAGGTATTGCAAGTGAAAAACATAAGCTGGTCTTTGAAGCATTCAAACAAGCCGATGGCGGAACGAGTCGCAAATATGGAGGAACAGGATTGGGTCTCTCTATTTCGAAAGAATTGGGCAATCTCTTGGGTGGAGCAGTATCGCTAATAAGCGAACTAAACAAAGGTTCGACGTTTGCCCTCAATCTTCCCGAAAAAATGGATACAAGATCAATAAATCCTGATTTGATCGAAACGGTGAGCTATTCGGAAGAGCATACTGAACGTTTAGCAAAAATACTTATCGAAACAGCTCACGATGATCGTGATGGTTTAGCTTTGCTCGAAGAGAGTGTTTTGATAGTAGAAGATGATAATGTTTACTCTAACATATTACTTCAAAAAGTAAATGAGCTAGGATACAAAGGACTTATTGCAGCCACAGGCTTTGAAGCCATATCTATGGCAAATAAATTCCAACCACATGCCATACTTCTTGATATACACCTCCCTGATTTCGATGGATGGGAAGTATTGCGTCTTTTGAAAAATGACACTAATACACGCCATATCCCCGTAAAAATTATTTCTGCCGATGAACCAAATCTTCTCGCAAAAAGGATGGGCGCGGTTAATTTTATTCAAAAGCCAAACAATGAAGAAGGAATTTCAGAGATTATTCAATCCATCATGAAATTGAGTAAAAATAAGCATAAAACGATCTTAGTCGTCGAAGATGATCCCGTACAACGAGATCATATCGTATCGGTGTTAGAAGGAGATAACATAGAAATTGTTGCAGTAGAAGATGTTAGAAGCGCATTGAACCATGACATGAGCAAACATTTCGATTGTGCGATTATTGATCTCAATCTTCCGGGAGAAAGCGGTTTTAGTCTATTGAATGTCTTACGAAAGAAAATGTGTCCTGTCCCTATCATTGTCTTCACCGCACGCGATTTGACCCATGATGAAATTATGCTATTACGGGAATACGAAGCAACAGTTATTTTGAAAACAGCCAATTCGTATGAAAGACTTTTGGAAGAAGTTTCTATCTTTATCCATCGAGGAAAAGAAGGTTTTTCGGTCGAGTCACAAAAACTTTTTAGTGCTGGAAAAGATTCCAAGCTTAATGGAAAAAATATTTTAGTCGTCGATGATGATTTCAGAAATATTTTTGCACTCAGCAGTGTTTTAGAGCAAGAAGGACTTAATATTTTTACCGCCGTTAATGGAGTAGATGGAATTGATATTTTAGAAAAGAATCCTGCTATTGATCTTGTGTTGATGGATATGATGATGCCTGTCATGGATGGATACGAGGCGATGAAGCGGATACGAAATAATCCTATTTGGAGTAATCTTCCCATCATAGCATTAACAGCAAAAGCGCAAAGAGAAGATCATGACCTATGTATTAAAGCAGGTGCGAATGATTATCTAAGTAAGCCTCTCGATCACGAGAAACTCCTCCTTTTGATTAAGCTTTGGCTCAATAATAGCTCCAAGAAAAGCGTATGATTACGCTTGAGGAAACTAAAAAACTATTGCTAGAAATACATAGCAAGTATGGCTACAATATGATAAATTATGATTTGTCCTTTTCGCAAAAAACGATTGTAAAAACAATGAAATCTTTTAATAAGGCAAATTATGAAGATTTCCGTGCTTATATTCTAAATGATGAAATGCTTATTAAAGAGATGTTTGGTAACTTTTTTATTAATGTCTCATGGATGTTCCGAGATCCCGAAGTATTTAAAAAAATACGTGAAGACATTATTCCTATCCTAGCCTCTTACCCACGAATAAAGATATGGTCAGCAGGGTGTGCAACGGGAGAAGAAGCCTATTCAATGGCAATTCTCCTTCGGGAAGCGGGTTTATTTGAACGCTCCATTATTTACGCCACAGATATTGATGAATACGCACTTAATCGTGCGGAAAAAGCAACTTATAAGCTTCAAAGCTCGTTGCAATTTGTCGAGAATTATTACCTAAGCGGAGGAACCGAGAAATTTTCAGACTATTTCACCATTAAAAAAAATGAAATGGTTTTAGATCCTTCTTTGTCTGAGATTATTTGTTTCGCTGAACACAACCTGATTAATGATACGTCGTTTAATGAATTTCAGCTTATTTTGTGTCGAAATTTATTTATTTATTTTGATCAAAATTTGCAATCTCATGCGGTTAGCACTTTTGATGCATCCCTTGAGCGTGGCGGATTTTTTATTTCTGGAAAATACGAGCATCTAAAGGGCATCGGAATTGAATCCCGTTTTCAAGAATATGATAAAAAAAATAAAATATATAAGAAGGTTATAAGATGATTTATGGTATTATGAGAGAGAGAGAGAGAGAGAGAGAGAGAGAGAGAGAGAGAGAGAGATGCGAAATGATAATAAATATCAATTGCATTATTATGGGAAAAGTACATGCTTAGTAACCTCTTTCTCAAATGGTCATGTAATGAGCCTCAGATGATAAAAATACTGTCAATTGACGACAATGTCAATAACTTAGCCACAATGGAAGCCATCATAAAATCCCATTGTGATTACGAAGTATTATCGGTGGATAATATCAAAGACGCGTTTAATATGCTAAGTGCTCATCGTATTAATTTGATTGTGAGTGATATTCAGATGCCGAATATTGATGGCTTTGAATTTGCTCGTATGTTATTACTCAAAAAGAAATATCAACATATCCCGCTCATTTTTTTGACGGCAAATGCTAGCAGTCCCAAGGAAGCAGAGTTAGCTTACAGTTTGGGAGCCGTGGATTATCTCACAAAACCCATAGAAGAAATACGCCTGATGAATAAAATCAAAGGTTATTTAAAACCCCTTCAGGATGAAATACTACTCAATAAAATGCGTAAAATGCTATTTGATACTATCCGTGATGTGATTATAGTAGCCGATAAAAATAAAAATATTATTTATCATAATGACAAAGCCTTGTCGTTGTTTCCAAACATTAGTAGCAACCCAGAGTGGCTCTCTCCATGCGAAGAAGCATTTGCCTCGATGAATAAAGTTCCTCTGACGCTAGATTTTTGTTTTATGGATAAAGAAATCACGTTGAAAGACAATATTTATGTCTATTCACAGCTTATACTTCCCGATAATACTCTCAAAATACAATACCGAGATATTACTGAGTCCAAAAAACAAGAGCAAATGATAGCCTATTCGGCGAGAGCGGCTGCGCTAGGAGAGATGGTAGGAAACATCGCCCATCAATGGC
>JBAZTZ010000049.1:0-4939 GCA_041661705.1 Sulfuricurvum sp. | reverse complement strand
AATTTTAAATCTTAATGACGATCACAAGCTCATTATTTCACTTCTTGGGAAGCATTATGAAAAAATATACTTTTTAGGAAATGGGGTGTGAGGAAAGGGAGGTTAGAGTATACGCAAATATGTTAATTTTATTACCTGATGCCATATCATTGTCAATATTCTGTTTTTTGAGAGTAAATTTTTCACAGTAGCCAAGTGTACCAAGTACGGGAAAAGGACTTATCTGAACCAATACGATAAGCTAAGTGCGTGGTTGACATAGAGGAATCCGTTAAATATACTGCTATGCAAACAAGAGATTGAGCGCAAGTATGTTCCATAACCTGTACTTTATGGAAAAGAACTCATAGAAAACCTCATTTTTACCAAGACAACTGCCAATACGCTGCCCAATCAAAAAATATCAAGTTGTTACTCTTCAACCGTATCGGAAAACAAATGTTTTCCGCATACTCTCCACTACCCTGCTTTTAAAAGCTAAAAAGAAGTAATAATCCATACGAAAAACAGTGTCGGAATTATGTTGTGTACGAAAACTCTAAAATAAGGTTTTTCGACAACTAACTTGCTACGAGCTATTTTTCAAAAGAATGAAGTTAAAAGCTCCACGTTGATTGATACATTGAACCGTATAAATAGTAATTTTGATCATACACTTGACAATTAATTGCAATAATGTTAATCTTACTTTACATATTTATAACTAGGTTGCCTATATGAGTTTACAAACTCTTTTCCAAGAACAAGCTAAACGGCTTCGCACGATCTCATTGGATAAAAAGCGTTACCTCTATGATCGAATCAACTGGGATGCCAAATCTATCGGTATCTTGGGACAAAGAGGGTTAGGAAAAACAACAATGATGCTCCAATACATTAAAGAGCATTATGATGGAAGCGATAAAGCGCTGTATATTTCGCTCGACAACCCTTATTTTCAATCGGTATCGCTTTACGATTTTGCCATGAAGTTTGAAAGTTACGGTGGTGAGATATTATTTATCGACGAAGTGCATAAATACGATGATTGGTCAACACATGTAAAAGCGATCTATGACGCTTCGCAACTGCGCATCGTCTTTTCGGGATCTTCTATTTTGCAAATCAACAAGCAAAAAGGGGATCTCTCTCGAAGAACCCGTGTCTATACACTTGAAAACCTATCCTTTAGAGAATATTTGAGCCTTAGTGGCGTCATGGAACATGAACCGCTGAGCGTACAAGAGCTATTGGAAAATCACGTTGCGATTGCTACCAAAATCTCAGAACAGATCAAGCCCCTCAAATATTTTAAAGAGTATCTCGAATACGGCGCTTATCCTTTTGTATTTGAAGATAAAGAGGGCTTCCATCAACGCCTTATTCAGGTTGTCAATCTGATCCTTGAAACCGATTTACCCTATATCAACCGTATCGAAATGGCTCAGATTGGAAAACTCAAAAAACTCCTTTATCTCCTAGCAATCAACGTCCCGTTTATCCCCAATATCACTGATCTAGCAGAATCGACACAGATTTCAAGACCCAAAGTGTATGAGTATCTCAATCATCTCGAACAAGCAAAAATCATCAATACCCTTCGAAGTAAAGAAAAAGGATATAACGTCCTCTCTAAGCCTGAAAAGCTTTTGATGCAAAATACCAATCTATCATTTGCCCTCACCTCTTCAGCGGATGTCGGTGCTCTACGCGAAGCATTTTTCGTCAACCAAATTAAAAATGCTCTCGCCGAAAAAAACCAATTTATTGACGAATCAATTTATGCCTCGAAGCAAGGAGATTTCTTAGTTGATAATACCTATACCTTTGAGGTAGGGGGGAAAAACAAAGGGTTTAAGCAAATTAAAGATGTATCCAATAGCTATGTCACTTCCGATGAAATCGATATAGGCTATAAGAATAAAATCCCCCTTTGGCTCTTTGGATTTTTGTATTAAAACACAAAGGCTCTTTCGGCATCAAAAAGTTGAGTTCATGCTCAATACCTCTATCGAATCGACCATTCGGTAGCGTTGTAGATGTGCCATAATTGCGTAAGCAACATTTAGATATCCAACAGTTGGATCGAATTCATAGGAAGCTTGAGAGAGAGAATATCATACAGTTGACTATTGCGTGTATCATTTTCCTCCCGACTTTGGGGATGGTTTCCTGGATTCCATGCAGTAATAATAACAAACCCTTGATTGAAAGGGGGAGAGTTGGGTGCCGTTTCCATCGTAAAATCAAATTCTTTACCTCTACGAGAGACTTTAAAGCGAGTACTTCTGTAAATTGTTGCCCAATCCATGGCATATCCCTTATCTATCATCGTGGTATTATGGCAGATTCTATTTGACAAACTGATTTAACGCGTAATTATGGCTACTAAAAATGCTACAATTTCGTACTCTAAATTAGTTAAAATATTATGTATGGAAAAATTAATGGCAACATTTACAGAAATTAAAAAGAAATTTTTTTCATTATCACCAAAAGAGCAGGAACTTCTCCTAAAAGAGATTTATGGACTCTCCAAAGAGAGCAAACGTTTTTTAGATGTTCGTCTTTCAGGGGCGAATGAAGAGAATTTTATTGAAGAGATTACCAAGGCTACCCAATACGCAACCCCTAAAGGATATCCAAAAGATATCGAGGTTCGTAAAGTCAACTCCATCCTCTCTAATGCTAAAAAATGTAAAGTTGATTCTCAAATTCTTGAAAAAATGGAACTTATCGCATTTGAGGGATATATGGGATCGCTCAATGAATACGGTGGTGGTCCCGACACTTATGAGAACAAGGTCTATGATCATTTGAATAATTACCTAAATTTGGTGATGTCAAACCACTTAGTTGAAGAACAAGGTACCCTTTTTGACGATATGCGATTATATCTACGCCAAAACACCAATATGTATTACGATCATATCTGGGAACTCTTTAAAGAACTAACAGAAATGGATATATAGAAGCATAATGCCTAATCATCATTTGCATGAACGTTTATCCCTTCTCGAGTCTCAAAAACGAACCATTGAGGCGCAAATCCTTCAAATCAAACGAGAACTAGAAAAACATTCAACCCTCACCAAAGAGGGAAAAATTGCTTTATTTCATCGTTTATTTGTTGGTCGGGAGGATGTTTATGCACAACATTGGATTAGCAGTGATGGATTAAAAAAAGGATACTTTCCAAAAACAGCTACCTTTCAAGGAGATGATTATCTTCCCTTGACCGATACCGTAATCCAGTCGCATCTTGAGGGAAAAGTCCGTATTGGTTCCTATGCAGTAAAAGAACAATCTTTCTGCTCTTTTCTTGCCATCGATTTGGATAAATCGAGTTTTCTCAACGATGCAAGAGCGATTCATACTGTCTGTAAAGAAATGGGGGTATCCCCTTCGTTTGAAATCTCCAAATCAGGGAATGGACTTCATATCTGGTTTTTCTTCTCGCAAAACGTCCGAGCACGCGATGCACGTATATTAGGTGACTTGATTATTACCAAATCGATGGATCACAGTGATGGCATTGATATGAAAAGCTTTGATCGACTTTTCCCCAATCAAGATTATGTCCCTTATGATGGGCTGGGTAACTTAATCGCTTTACCACTACATTACGGTTCTCGAAATGAGGGTAAAACGGTATTTGTCGATATTGACACCCTTCAGCCTTACGGTGATCAATGGCACTACTTGAGCAGTATTTCTAAAGTTACACCCTCACAGCTTAGTGCTCTTATTCAAACGTATGTCCAATCGTTAGGAGTGGAAGAAACACTCATGCCATGGGAGATTGAAAAGGTTAAGATCTCTCCTCCCAAACAGCTCAAACTCATTTTACACGATTCGATTTACGTGGAATTTGAAGGGTTGAGAAAATCGTTTCTTAACCTACTCAAACGGATGGCATCGTTTTACAATCCTGAATTTTACATGCGCCAAAAACAACGGCTCTCTACGTTCAATACACCGCCTATCATCTCTAGTTATGATATCAATGAACGTTACATCATTTTACCAAGGGGGCTTTTAGAACCGTTACGCCGATTGGGTGATAAACATAAAATCAAATTGCACTTTCACGATAAGCGTCTCCTTGAAAAAACATCCATTCCACCGTTACTATTGGAATTAAGACCGCAACAAGTCGATGTTTTTAATTCCCTCATCCAATACGATTATGCGCTTCTCATTGCTCCCCCTGGATTTGGTAAAACAGCAGTAGCCTCCGCGATCATTGCACAGCGAAGTGCAAAAACCCTTATTTTGGTCAATAAAACGGCACTCATCGATCAATGGAAAGAGCGGTTAATGAGTTATTTTTCTATTGATGGCAAAGCTATTGGTATTTTAGGTAAAGGGAAGAAGAGCCTAAATGGGTCACTTGATATTGCAACACTCCAGTCACTCAAAAACCGCCCTGAACTAATCGAGGAGTATTCACAAATCATTATCGATGAAGCGCACCATATCCCAGCAGTATCCTTTGAAATACCACTCAAACGTTTCAAAGGAAAGTATGTGGTAGGTTTGAGTGCAACTCCCAAACGCAAAGACGGAATGGAAGCGATTATGCGGCTTCAATGTGGTGAGATTGTTCATGAGATCAAAAAATCAACCACCAAGCGACATCTCCTCAAAACAGTTCCGACCCAATATGAAACGTTACTCAATCACTTTTCGATGATTCTCGGTGAGTTAAGCGAAGATCCTGAGCGAAATCAACTGATTATTAATGAGATTAAATCGCTTAAACATCGCAAGGTATTGGTACTAAGCGAGAGGATCGAGCATCTCAATCATTTATGGCACCGTCTCAAAGCAGAAAATATTGATGCGTTACTTCTCTAAGTACCAAATCGAATCAGACAACAACTTCATGGACAAACGACAGGTAAATATTTTTTAACTTGAAAGAGTGAGAAGTCAATTTTTCGTTTTGATCCGTATT
>JBAZTZ010000048.1:0-5346 GCA_041661705.1 Sulfuricurvum sp. | reverse complement strand
TAGGATCTTGGATAATAGTGCGTCCCAAAAGGGTTTCGATTCCATAAAGGTTTTTTTGATCTTCATCCCCCAACAAGATAAGGGCAATTTCACGAGCATGAGCAAAGCGTGTCATATAAAGGATTGCTTTTTCAGGGAGATCGTAGCTAATGAGAACATCGTAGGTTGATTTTTCCGAAGCAATTAGCTGATCATCAGTGGCGATAGTGACATTCGCTGATGCGGTAATTTGAATATTTTTAGGATCTTGCGCCGTGAGGATCAGAACTTTTTTATCGGCATATTGGGGAAGTAAAAAATTGAGCAATTCATTTTTACGCTCAGTATTACAAGGGTGGATACGGTGGTTTTTACGTTGAATTTCAGATGACACAAGAGTCCTTTAGTGTGGGTGCCTCAGGTTATGAGGAGATGAGCCGCTGTGTGCGACACTATTTTAGTGGCGTGATTATAGCGGAATATTACTTATAGGCTTTGATTCCCAACATTGTCTCAAGGGTGAGGAACGTATAGCCCATTTGGGTGAGTTTTTCGATAATCTCTGGAAGCGCTTCAACGCTTGAATTATTGGCACGACCGCTGTGCATCAAGATAATATCGCCATTTCGGACATTGGTAATCACATTTTCAATAATCGCATTTTTATCGGTTAGTGCCCAGTCGAGGGAATCAAGAGACCATAAAACAGTGGTAAATCCATAAGCGTTGATGGTGTCAAGCGTGGTTTGATTGATCGATCCGTAGGGGGGACGCATTAGGAGGGGATAGTTCCCCGTTAAACTTTGGATTCGTTCACTCGTAGCATTGAGTTCGCCTATCACTTCTTCGGAGGTTAGCCGTGTTAATCGTGGATGGGTGAAGCTATGGTTAAGGACGAGATGCCCCTCATTGGATGCGCGTGTAACGGCTGTTGCATTAACATCGTTCATAGGATCACCAATCATAAAAAAACTGGCTTTGACATAATAGTGTTTGAGAATATCGAGGACTTTGTCGGTATTGTTATCATCGGGTGAATCATCAAAAGTGAGGGAAACTGTTTTTTGAGTCGTATCCCCATTGACGACAACATTCGTATAGTTCCCCTCTTGGACGGGGGTGATGGTATCGGTGCGCCATTGATTTAGAAATTGGGTCATATTGGCATCAAGGGCAGGGGAAGAACCATGAATATCATAGATGATAGGGGAGATGGCGAAAAGGGCAGTGTTGAGAAGTAGAATAAGAAAAAAAAAGAGTGGTTTCATGGTGGAATTATAGCGTGAAATCATCCATTTTTAATCGAGTTAATGCTTGTTGGAGAGCCAACGTCTCATTCTCACACTCTAGGGCAAAAAGATTTGAACCATACTTGACGGTATCCCCCCGTCTGACGAAAAGTTTATCGAGTCTTCCACTTTGGGAGGAGGAGATATTGACGAACTCCCCCTCTGCATAGCCTTGATACAATCTAGTGTTATTTTTTTCGCATCCGACGAAAAAGAAGATTACAAATAAAAAAATAGATAAAAAAGTCATGGTATGTTTCATTGGATTATTATACATAGAAAAATATTAAATAGAGAAGATTAGGGGGATCAAGGGGATAAAACCCCTTGGCACTAATAAATTAGTGGTGCAAAAATGCACATAAGTAATAGCGTTATTATCAACTTATCCATAAGAAACCCCCTTCTAAATACGAACTTGGAGGACAAAAAAAAAGGTCAGAGGATGATCAAGTCCCCCGACCTTAGTTTGTCGCTCCATTGTTCGTATGAAGAAGATGATAATAACAAAAAAATTATAGCTGTTGGAAATAGATAAGTCAATAGCTATGTATGGGGTTTGTTCCCAAACACCCTGCCACATACCCGCTAGAAAACGACCATTGTAAATTGTACCCACCACAAGGACCATCAAGATTCATCACTTCACCGCAAAAATAAAGCCCACGTAATACTTTACTCTCCATCGTTTCAGGGCATATCTCTTTGAGAGAAACGCCTCCACGGGTAATCATCGCCATTTTAAACCCATCATGCCCGATCACCGTGAGTGGTGTCCATGCGAGAAGTTTGATGAGTTTATCGCGATGTATCCCTTCTAATTTATTGAACCCTTCATCAGGATTGGCATCAGCTAAAAGACATAGCTCTCGTGCGACCGATTCGGGGAGGAGGGTCATGATATGGGTGAGGGTCGATTGCTCAGGATTCTTATAAATCTGATCTTTGATATGGGTGCGTATTTGCTCCTCGTTCATCCCTTTGGTCATATTGATAAGCAGCGGTACAGAGCCATACTTTTCGATCAACGGGGTAATCTCACGGGAAACATCGAGAACAACGGGACCACGAATACCGTTTTGCGTAAAGATGAGGTCACCATGGGCACGGATATTCTTCCCTTTTGGGTGGTCAACACGGATTTGGACTTTGGGGAGAGTATCAGCACGACAAGCCGCCCCCCAACTCTCTTGGGTGCGCAATGGCATCATAGCAGGGTAAAGCTCCGTAATTTTATGCCCCACAGCCGACGCTATCGTAAAACCGTCCCCCTCCGCTCCCAATTGTGGATAACCAAGCCCCCCAGTAGCGAGTATAACGTTTGAAGACGTATAGGTTTGATTACTTGTACTCACCCCCGTCACACGCTCATTATTATGTTCGAGTCTCTCCACCCGTGCCGAACACTCAACGGTAACCCCCAACCGTGCCATCTCCTCTTCGAGCGCGGTAATAATGCTCACCGAACTGTGAGAAACGGGAAAAACACGGTAGCCATCAGGCGCATGACTCTCCACCCCGATTTCGGCAAAAAATGCCATTAAGGCTTTATGGTCAAAGGAACTCAAAGCAGGGGTCATAAATCGCCCATCCCGTCCGAAACGTCCCATGAAATCTTCATTGGAGAGGGTATTGGTCAGATTGCACCGTCCCCCTCCCGTTGCTTTGAGTTTGGCAGCGATTTTTGGGAGTTTTTCGAGAAGGAGTACGGTGTTGCCATTGCGTGCGGCGGTGATAGCCGCGATGAGACCAGCAGCCCCTGCACCGACGACGATTAGGTTATAAGAAGTTTTGGGTGAAGTTTGCATGGTGGTATTATAGCGAAGGAGAGGATGGCATTGAGGCATCCTATTAAAAAAGTTGTTTTGTTTCAAAATAGTGTTTATTCGACTAAAATAATGGTATAATTCTTTCGTAAACATCACTTTCTGTTAAATCAATGGAGCGGTAACATTAAGGTCGGGGAAGTCATGATCCTCGACCTTTTTTTTTACCCTCCAAAGATTTAACAGAAGGGGGTTCTTTATGGAAAAGATGATGTTTACGCTTATTCTTTTGTGCATTTTTGCACCGTTGCTACATTAGTAACGCCAAGGGGTTTTTCCCCTTGCCCCCTCATTCCTCACATCGAAATAAAAACTTCACCCTTTGATTATTAAAAAAGCTCCCCTACCGTATAATCACACTATTGATATGATAAAATATTTTAATATTTCACAAAAGAGAGCAAGAATGACAAAAACACGTGTTGATGATATGCTTATTGAAATGATTACCCCAAAAGTCAAAGAGATCGAAGAGAAGTTTAGTCGTGGTGAGGGTTTGACGCAAGAAGATATTCATACACTATTACTTAAAAGCCAATACAATCATATCAACCATTTGGATGATAAACTCAACGAAGTAACGGCGGATGTTGCAAGTCTAAAAGGTGAGTTTAGAACTTTTAAAGCAGAAATAATCGTCGATTTTGAAAAACGTATGGGTGGGCTTGAAAACAAATTCGCAGGGCTTGAAACCAAGTTTGAATCAGCGCAAGTAAAGATGCAAGAAACTATTGTCTCAACGATGAAATGGTACATTGGTGGAGCAGGTGTTGTTCTTGTTCTCCTCAAAGCACTTGATATTTTTGTAAAGTAATCCACCGTCGTCATTGCGAGCAAAGCGCAGCAATCCATAGAACCTGAAATAGACTGCCACAGCTTTTGCAAAGTTTCGCAGTGACAAAACACTAAAAAGGCACCTCTTTTGAAAAAAGCCCTCCTAGCCCTAACCCTCATCACCGCCTTCGCCAATGCCGAAATGATACGTCTCGATGATAAAGAAGTCGTCCTCGATACCGACACGAAACTAATGTGGCAAGACAACACCGATGCGAAAACAGTGAAAAAAGACTGGCAGGGTGCAATCGATTATTGTGAAAATCTCTCTTTTACAGGGTATAACGATTGGAAACTTCCAGATATCTTCACTCTCGAAGCCCTTCTTAAAAATAAACAATATTTAACTAATATTGGAAATGGACATTATTGGTCGTCAAGTGAATATGGTTTTTTTGGTAATAAACCTGGCTGGGTTGTGAGCTTCCAGTCTGACAACGATGGCGGTGTCTCTAAGGAGCAAGGTCTTTGTATGCGTTGTGTTCGAGACAATAATCCTTTGACCATTGTCCCTTTCTCTTCGTTCTTAGAAGCCGTAAGGACAGCATCAATAGAGAAAGAAAAGGTCGTGTTACGCTCTTCGCGCGACAGTGTGAAGGAATTTTTAGTCAAGTATAATGGGAAATATTATTTTGGTACGAAAGAGTCTATTCTTTCTCAATTGGGATTAAAGCCATCCTCTTTTTCTGCTTTGCCATTTAATGACATACAAAAACAAACTCAAGACAATTTAAACGCTTATTTTTCAATCCCTGTCATTCCATCTCCATCACTTCCCCCGCCACTGAATCTCGTCAAAGATGAATTTGAAACAAAAGCCGAATTTACAGATCGGGTAAAAACCAAAAGTGCGGAACGGGAAGCGGAGATAGCACGACTCCAAGAAAAATACCGCCAAGAAGTCGAAGCACGAAACGCCGAGCTTGAAAACCGAAAAGCGAATATTGAAACAAAAAAAAAAGAGTTTTTATTTCAAAACTTTGTCTTTGTAATGGGTGACCCGAAACTTGCCAATGCAACGTATGATCCTGAAACGGCGATGATGTTTGTCGATGTGAGTATGAGTAATGCAAAATGGTCGAAAAAAGTAAGTATCGCAATGGCGGATAGAAATCAAGCCAAAGCGTTCAAAAACAGTGTAGACAATGCCAAATCGACGGTAACTTTTGCCTATGAAAATGATGCCTTTGTCCTCAAAAGCATTGATGTTGATTTCAACTCCCAAACATACGTCGCCACTTTGACCGACACCGACTACAAACCCGAACGTGTAGCCGTAACCCTCGAAAATAAAAAAGTAGCTTTCAACGAACTCCAAAACCCCAACCTTGTAGACAAATACCAAGTCTCCGCATTGGGCTACAGCGATTCCGCTAGTGCCAAAGGGCTGAAATACAATGATGATTTAGCCCCTCTGG
>JBAZTZ010000047.1:0-5845 GCA_041661705.1 Sulfuricurvum sp. | reverse complement strand
TGCGTTTCACTTGATTGATATAGCCGATTTGCATCACGCTCACATACAACCGCACGAGAATATAAAGGGTATATAACCCTATCAATAGTGCCACCATTATTTCAACGGCACTTTAGCAATAGAATCCGCCGTTGGAAGTGCATCATCTGCTTCGCCATAATAGATCTTTGCCCCCGAAAAAATAGCTCCGATGAGAAGACCGATAAGTATCACTGTCCACACAATTCGTTTTTTGGATCCCTTTAGGGTATCATAGTCCTCGATAGAACGTAACGTTGGCTCATTGTTTTTCATGTGAATTTCCTCGATGTTTTAGATTTTGAATAGTAGCAATATTACCCTACAATCGGTTAATAATTTTTCTTTATTTTGACGGCTTAAGTTTAATTATTTTATGGTTTAAACGTCACTATTAAAATATTTATTTGCTAGAAATGTGAATCAAGTGGAGTGGGAGAGCGCAAACTAATACTCCGCTCCATAATATCTCAAGCTATACCCTGCTGATACCATTTGTAAACGCCCTTTTTGGTATTGTAGTTTGGCATTTTCAACTCTATTTTTGGCTTCCAGCAGATCCGTAATCTTCCGTACACCAAGAGCATATCCGCGCTCTAGGGCTTTTTGATATTCTTCCGTTGCTTGAATGGCTTTTTGATACGTTAGAAGTGCTGATTTTTGACTTTGGATGTCGTTGTAATAGCGTTGTACCATACTGGAAACATCCCGTTTTTGTTGTTCAAGTCGTAGTGCACTCTCTTCCATTTGCAAAAGAGCTGTCTTCTCTTTATCTTCTCTTTGCCCACCATTATACATACTCCAGCGTACACTAACGCCCGCATACAAGCGTTGTGTTTCTGTTTTACCGAAATATCCATCGGTCGCAGTAGTGGTAGTTCCATTTAGCTGTAAATCAACTTGAGGATAACGTTCTGCTGAAATAGTCGCTCTATCTTTGCGGTAACCTTCAGAAATAAGCCCCTCATACAAATGGTTAATAAAACCATCCGAAGAATTTTGTAGATAAAAAGCGAGCGGTTTCAACTCTTTTTCTATTTTGATGGCTTCATTATCCACGGATTCAACAGAAGCCGTTTCATCTCCAATGGTTGTACGAAGCGTTTGAAGAGCAGAATTGTAATTATTTTCCATTTGTATCATATCTGATTTTACGGTGTACAGTGCCGTCTGTGCATCTAAAAGATCAGGTAAAGTCGCTATTCCCTCATCAAACTTCTTTTGATATTCTTGCACTTTTGTTGTATTGTAGATTAACTTCGACTGCGTTGATTGAAGCGCCTCTTTGTTCAACAGGGCATTAAGGTATTGCTCAACAATTTTGAGGATAAGCTCCTCTTTCGCTTTTTTGTACTCCAACTCCGTACGCGCCGTATCAATTTGACTACGATCCAATAGACGAATATTACGCATATTAAAAAGTGCTTTGGATGCTGTAATCCCTGTACCGTAAGAGGTAAACTTTTGATTAGCATCCGCAAATTTCTGATAGGTCGTATTGCTTTTGGCATAGCCCACATCCGCATTAGCACTAAGATTAAAACCATTAAGAGATTTTATTTCATTAATACGTGATTGAGATGTTTCGATAGCTTTTTCTTTGGATAGAATCATCTGATTATGATTCATCCCCTGAGTAATCGCCTCTTGAAGCGTTGTGGCATTTACGACAACACTAAGCCCAAGAATTAAGGAAACCCATCGTCTCATTATTTCTCCTTGAAGGCATGAATAAGGCTCATACGAACGGGATCAAAGATATAACGGGCGACACTTCGTGTTCCCAAACGCATCTCCGCTTGAACACGCATACCAGCCTCCAAAAGGACAACTTTTTCATCTTTCATTGAATCTTTGTTGATAGCAACACGTGCGAGATAATAGGCACTTCCATCTCTCTCCTGCACCGTATCCGCTGAAATCCAAATAATAGAACCATTAACAGGATTAAAGTAACGAGTTTTATAGGCAGGAAAACGGAGATAACAAGGAGTACCTTTGTGGACAAATCTAACTTCATCTGGATTAATTTTCACTTCCGCTAGCAATCTTGTTTCACTGGGGACAATCTCTACAATCGGCGTTCCTGCGGGAACGACAGCACCAACCGTTTTAAAAGAGAGACGATTGATAACACCGTCTACAGGAGATGTCACATATTTTCGAGCTAATTTCACTTTTTCAAAAGAAATTTTTTCATTAACCACTCTTAGCTCATCACTCGCTTTACGGTACTCCGTAGCATTTTGATAAAGCATATCTTTTTTAATTCTCGAAAATCCACTCGTTAGTTCATTTTTTCGCTCTTGAAGTCGTGTTTGATTATTTTTGCTGACTGCTATTTTTCCCTCTAGCTCTGCTACTTTGGATTCAAGTGAGAACAGACTCGTTTTATCCACAAAACGCTCTTGATAGAGGCTCCGAACAGATTTTAACTCTTCCCTCGTTCGCTCCAAAATACTCGACGCAGCATGCTCATCATTTCTGAGGGCTTCGATTTCCATATTGGCTTGATTTATCCGTTCTTGGGTGAGTGACTCATCTTTTCCCAATAATTCTCGACGACTTGACCATACTTCACGTTCTTTGTTATAGGCAACAGGATCAAGCGTATTTTCTTGAAATTCCCCCCCCACCTCTTCCGTTTTGAGTCGTGCTAGAATGGCTTCCAGTTCTGCTTTTTGAATACTAAGGATACCAAGGCTTGTTTGATTTTCTGTTGTATCAAGGAGCATTAAAGGCATCCCTTTTTTTACGTGATCTCCCTCATGAATGAAAATTTCTCGAATAAATCCCATCTCATTATGCGAGACAATTTTATTCCCCCCCTCTGGGACAACAAAACCCATTGCTACAGATCCACTACTGAGCTTCGCCACAAAAATCCAAATAATAAAAGCAACAAAAATAACTCCATAGATCATCAAAGAGCGTTTCATCGTTGCCGTAATCGAGGTCGGTATCCCTTCATGCGTCATTTGATCTCCTTATAATTTTCAGCTACTTGTGCATTGTTACCAAACTGCTGAATGGTACCCTCATGAAGCACCAATAGCTTATCCGCTTGGATCAGCAACGACGGTTTATGGGTAATGACGACGATAGTCACCCCCTCCCCTTTTAACGTTACTAATGCACCCAAAAGCTTCTGTTCTGCTTCATGATCGAGAGCTGAGTTGGGTTCATCGAGAATAATAATACGAGGACTTCCAAAAAGAGCCCGTGCCAATCCGATTCGTTGACGTTGACCACCTGAAAGATTCATCCCCCGCGATCCAACTTGTGTCTCATACCCCTTAGGGAGATGCAAGATCATCTCGTGCGCCCCTGCTAGCTGTGCTGCACGTAGAATTTCTTCGTCACTTGCATCGGTAAACCGGGCTATATTATCTTTAATATTCCCCTCAAACAAAACAACCTCTTGGGGTAAATATCCCAAATGTTGCCCCAATCGTTCGCGCTGATACATTTGAATATCCGCTTCATCAATCCGTATTATCCCCGAATAAGGAGCATACAATCCTGCCATGAGTTTTGCCAAAGTTGATTTACCCGATCCACTCGCACCGATAACCCCAAGAAACGTCCCTGCTTCTATCCCAAACGTTATCCCTTTAATAATGGTTACGTCTGAGCTAGGAGGAGCATAGACAACTCTCTCAAATACAATCTTTCCCTTGGGATCAGGAAGTGTCATTTTATTCTCTTCCCTCTTGTATCCGTCCAATTGTGCATTCAACTCATTGATAGACTTAAGAGTGAGTTTGAAATTCTTCAACCCTGAGATAAACATTTCAAGTGGTGCAGTCCCCTTCGCCGCCAACAATCCTGCAACGATCATCGCTCCGATAGTGATTTGTGCACTCATTGCGAGATATGCCCCCACTGCCGTCATGCTAATAGTCTGAATGAGACGCATAAACTTCATACCCGATTGTGTCGCACTGATTACTTCATTCGCTTGGGATCCATCCGCCATTGCCCGTAGTGAAATAGTCTCCCAAACCTTTCGGACAGAGGAACGCATCCCCATCGCTTCAATAGTTTGCGCTCCCATTAACAACTCACTCATTTTTTGATTTGCTTCCATCGTACTCTCTTGTGAAGCCTCAATCGAACGTGTCGTCAGAGACTCTTCCGCCAATGTCATAAAAAGTAATACTAATACAAAGAAAAGAGAAGAAAAGCCTAACAACGGATGGGCAAAAAAGAGAATTATTACATACATAATTGACCACGGAATTTCGAGAAAAATAGCAAGACCATTTTCCGCCGTCAAAAACTGTTTCACCTGTCTAAGATCACTGGTAAACTGCAACGAAACTTTATTGGAATACGCAGCATCGTGCATCCCTATATCAAAGAGAAGACGAGAAAGCCCGAGTTCAAAACGATTCGCCACCCGTACAAGCACCGATCCACGCGTCCGTTCCACGAAACCATTGAAAACGATAACAAACGCCACCCCAACCCACAAAAGCATCAAGGTTTCCAAACTACGTGAAAGTAGCACTCGATCATATACTTGTAAAATATAAAGTGGAATCGCTAACATGGAAATATTAAGCAAAAAAGTCAACACAGCCACGATCCAAATACTAGGCTGATGAATCGTCCGTAATACAGGTCGATTCATATAAGAACGCAAAGAAAAAGACATACTCATTCCCTCTTTTTAATGTAATAGTATAAAGCAAATGTTGTTCCATATTTTTTCAATTTATTACAGAAGATTTTAGAAAAATTTCATAATTTCACGCCAGTTTATTAAATATTTTTTGCTATACTCCGATATAGTGTGTAGATAGATATAAAATACTTTTGATGAAACAAGGTATTTAAACCCAATAGAGAGCTAATCAAGGAGTTTACAATGGCGACACAACAATTAACGGGTAGTGAAACAGGTATATTAGTAGTTACGGGTACAACTGTAATTGGTAGCAGTGCAGCGGATATAGTTGCATTAGGGGCTACCGTTTCAGGTGTTTTATTTGATCTTGCCGATGGATCAGACAGCCTTACTCTTGCCAATTTCATTAACACCGTTACGGTTAAAAGCGTTGAGAGTCTTATGGGAGGAAGTTCTACCGACAAAGTAACGCTTGGTGCTGAAATTTCTGGCATGACTGTTGATCTTGCAGGTGGTACTGGTGATGTTCTTACTCTTGGCGTAGCAGGGACGTACGATCTTAATGTCAGTAATGTCGAGACGCTTAAAGGTTCCACAGGTGTAGATACTGTTACACTGGGTGCAACAACTACTGGTATACTCATCGACCTTGCAGGAGGTGCAGATAGCCTTACTCTTAGTGCATTTGAAAACACGGTCACTGTGGCTAGTGTTGAAACACTAATTGGGGGAACTGGTACTGATACCGTTACTCTCTCAGGCAGTGCGAATACCATCACAGTTACAGGTGTTGAAACCCTAACAGGGGGGATTGGTGCTGATAAGGTTACTCTGACAGACACCTTACTGGGAACCATCGATCTTGCTGCTGGTATTGATACGCTTACTCTTGCTAATGCTATAAATACTATCCGAGTGAGTAACGTAGAGACTATTATAGGTGTAGCAGGCAGTGACACCATCACGTTGGGGACTAAAATTACTGCGGGTCTTATCGATCTTGGAAGTGGTTCGGATACTCTTACTCTTGCCAATGGTGTTAATACTCTCACTGTTAAAAATGTTGACACTCTTGTAGGTGGATCACTTAACGATACGGTCACTCTTGGTGTTACGATGAGTGCTATGTCTATTGATATGACACAAGGCGGTGTCGATACGATTGCTCTTGGAACTGCTGGAACATACAACCTC
>JBAZTZ010000046.1:0-7972 GCA_041661705.1 Sulfuricurvum sp. | reverse complement strand
GTATGAATACTACGGTAATGGGATTAGGTGAGAGGGCAGGAAATGCTTCATTTGAACAGATTCTCATGGCATTGAAACATCTATATGGTGAGGCACGTCCCATCGATCCACTCCTGATTCGAAATTTAGTTGGAACCGTTGTGGGTGCAGCGAATATGACGCTTGCATCCAATGCTCCTGTCGTGGGTGAACATATTTTCGCCCACGAGAGTGGCATTCATGCAAGCGGTATGATGAAAGACTCTAACGCGTATGAGCCTTATCAAGCTTCAGAAGTCGGACTAGAAAGTTCGTATCCCATCGGTAAACACTCTGGCAGTGCAACAATACGTTACCATTTAAAGCGTATGGGTATCAGTGTAGATAACAGTATATTAAGTGAGCTTCTTCCAAAAATACGAGAAATTGTCACTTCACGCAAGCGAGTCTTAGATCTGTTTGAACTTAAATCTCTCTATCAGGATGCAGCATGTATATAGGATGGTTAAAGTTTGTCGATGTTCCTGATCTGATTAAAATCGCCGAAGAGACGGGTTGGTTACTGGATGGTTATCATGTCAAACTCATGATGATGCACGCTCCTCATTTGTGCTACGGTGCATACGATGAGGGGGTACTTGTCGGTGCTGTGATGGCAATCGAGTTTGAATCCTCCGCGATGATAAAATATTTTATGGTCAAACCCACCCATCAAAAGCAAGGGATCGGACGGCGGCTTTTTAATACCCTCTTCGGTGTTTTAAAAGAGGAACATCCTTCTCTCTATCTCCATGCTAATCCGCATCTTCAAACTTTTTTTGAGCAGAGTGGTTTTAAAGCGGTCATGGAAGTAGGGCGATATCTAAATGTTGGAAAAGTTCCTCCCTTTAGTTTTACGAATGCTCAGGCCAAAGAGCTTGACGGCGGAAATTTTGATGCGATGATTCGCAAAATTGATTTTGAGACGTTCGGTGAAGATCGTATGGGCTTTATGCTCGATGAGATGGAACGCAACAGTTCGCTGAAATTTGCTCTTCCAAACTCGTTTCAACACTCAAGTGTCATCAATGCGCGCGGAGTGTATCTAGGACCATGGCAATGCCGTGAGGGGTTTGAAGAGGAAGCGGAGAAAATGATGCAGGGTGTTTTGTATTTTAGAGGATTAAAGAAAGTCCTCTCTGATATTCCGATGGGCAACTCCAAAGCCGTTGAATTGTACGAGAAATACCACTTTCAACAAAAAGGGACGTTTATCCACATGTCGTATGGTGAAGCTCATGCTGTCAAATTTGAAAATATTTATGCGTTTTCATTGTGATGAAATTTATTGCACTTGGAAAATCGGAAGCTCGCGGTATTGAGATACTACGTATGGCATAAATAAACCCTTCATTTGTGTTAATTGCTCTTGTTAAATTCCGCTATAATTGTTGAATATTTAACACAAAGGCACTTCGTGTCCCTATTTCAAAAATCCGTTTTAAATTCGATCAAACAAGATGAAAGCCTCATTGCTCACCGATGGTCTGAGTATCAAAAATATTTGGCAAAAGTAGAAGCGATCAAAGGGTTCAAGGAAGAAGTTTATCAAGACGGCTTTTTTAAAGACATTTTTGAGTCATGCTTAGGCTACACCCTCAAAACGACCAATCCCAATGATTACAATTTAGAACGTGAAAAGAAGAATGAAACTGACGGTAAAAAAGCTGATGGGGTTATCTATGTAAACGGTGAAATCATTGGTATAGTCGAGTTAAAAGATCAAAAGACTAAAAATCTCGATGCCGTCGAATCACAAGCATTTAACTATCACAACTCACATAGCAACTCTAAATATATTATTATCTCCAACTTCAATGAACTGCGCTTTTACATCGACAAAAAAACAGCGTATGAAAAATTCAATCTTTTTACCCTCACGTATGAGGAATTTAAAAAACTTCATTTGCTAGTTAGTTTTGAAAGTTTAAAAGATGATATTCCACTCAAACTCAAAGAAAAATCAGCAAGTTACGAGCAAACCATCTCAAAAGAACTCTATCGTGACTTTAGCCAATTTAGATCACACCTTTTTGAGAACATTATCAAGAATAATGATTTGGACAGATCGTTACTATTACGCCTTACCCAAAAACTCTGTGACCGTATCATCTTCATACTCTTTGCGGAAGATCGAAATCTATTAAAAGCCAATACCGTCAAAGAGATACGCTCACGCCATGCTAGTGACGGTTTTGGTGATCGCAGTATGTATGATTATTATAAACTCTATTTCAACGCTATCAACACAGGAAATGACAAACTCGGCATTCCCAAATACAATGGCGGACTGTTCGCCACCGATGAGATGCTTGACAGCCTAAAAATAGATGATAATTGTCTCGATATGGAAGCTCAAAAACTCTCGGATTTTGATTTTGAGAGCGATATTAGTGTCAATATTTTGGGGCATATTTTTGAGCAGAGTTTGACCGATTTGGAGGAGTTAAACGCCTCTATCGAAAATACTGATTTTGACAAAAAGAAATCCAAACGAAAAAAAGACGGTGTATTTTATACCCCTGAATACATCACCCGATATATTGTCGAAAATACATTAGGCAAGCTCTGTACGGATAAAAAAGAAGCATTAGCCATTGAACACGAAACAGTAGTCATCAATCCTCGTAAACTTACCAAACAAGAGCAAAGCACCAAAGAGACACTAATAAACTACAGAGAATGGCTAACCCATCTAAAAATTCTCGATCCTGCCTGTGGAAGCGGTGCATTTCTCAACCAAGCGTTAGAGTTTCTCATCCGTGAACATACCCTCATACGGGATTTACTCCTCCCTTACGAAGATTTGATGATCGGGTATGAAATCGAAAAAAGCATTTTGGAACACAATCTCTATGGTGTGGATATAAATGAGGATGCGGTAGAGATTGCACGGCTCAGTTTGTGGCTACGGACAGCGCATAAGGGGCGAGAGCTTATCAATCTAGGGGCTAAAATCAAATGCGGGAATAGCCTTATATCAGATCGTAGCGTTGCCGAAAATGCTTTTACATGGGAAGAAGAATTTCCCGAAGTTTTCGCACAAGGTGGTTTTGATGTTGTGATTGGAAATCCGCCGTATGTTCGTCAGGAAATGTTAGCTTTGGAAGCAAAGAATCACTTTGCGGCGAATTATGCCACCTATCACGGCATGGCAGATTTATACGTCTTTTTCGTCGAGCGTGGCTATTCATTGCTTCGTGAAGGTGGGAAATTCTCTTATATTTTCCCAAACAAATGGATGAGAGCAGGATACGGCAAGCCGTTACGAACGTTTTTGATGGACAAATGTATCGATGAAATTATCGACTTCGGTGATCTCCCAGTATTTGAAGAAGCAACGACCTATCCTTTGATTCTTACAATGAGTAAAAGTGAAGCGCACGAGACATTTAAAACGTTAGAACTTAAAAGCCTTAATTTCGGAGATTTGGGGACATTCGTTACTGAAAATGCTCAAACGGTTGCTATGAGTGGACTGAGTGCAGAGGGATTTTCAATGGGTGGTGAAAACGGTGAACTTCTCGAAAAGCTCAAACAAAATAGTATTACGTTAAGTGAATATGTAGCTGGTGAAGCTTATCGTGGTATTGCTACAGGGTTAAATGAAGCTTTTGTGATCGATGAAGCGACTAAAAATGCTCTAATTAAAGCTGACCCAAAAAGTGCAGAAGTGATTAAGCCATTCTTGGGTGGTCGAGACATTAAACGGTATGATTTTCCTCAAGTCGAAAATTATTTACTTTTTATTCCTTGGCATTTTCCACTGCATGATAATCCACAAATAAGTGGTGCTTCAATTGAAGCAGAAGAAGCTTTCAAGTGTGACTATCCAGCAGTCTATAATCATTTAGTTGGATTTAAAGATAAGTTAGAAAATAGAAATAAAGCTGAAACAGGGATTCGATATGAGTGGTACGCATTACAAAGATGTGCCGCTTCGTATTACAAAGAATTTGATAAACCAAAAATTATGTATCAGGTTTTTCAAGTTAAACCCGCATTCGTTTTTGACATGAAAGGTACTTATTGCAATAATGCAATTTGGATGCTTCCTAAAGATGATAAAGTTTTATTAGCGATTTTAAACTCAACAATCGGTTGGTTTTTGATCTCTTCGTATTGTACCTCTATTCAAAACGGTTATCAGCTCATTTGGAAATATCTCGAACAAATTCCTATCCCTGCAACAATTTCGGCAGAGCAACGAACAGAAATTGAAAAATTGGTAGATACTCAACTTGAACTTGTGGCTAAACTGTCAAATCTTCAAAATGAATTCAAAAGCTATCTTTCGAGTGTTTTAGGAGTTGTCAAAATCCCTGCCAAACTTGATACTCCCGAAAAGATGAGTTTTGATGAGTTTCAATCGGTACTTTCAAAACTCAAAGTTGATACGAAAGACATCTCGATTTTTCGAAGCATTAAACAGTTTTATGATGAGATGATGGTGTTGAAAAGTGAGATTAATCGGGTGGATGGGGAGATAGATATAGCTGTGAGTGCGCTTTATAACGTAGATGTTTTGGTAAAAGCCAATGATTGAAGATGTTGAATACAAAGGCACGTGGTGGAATCAAAGAGATGCAGAAGTTATATACAATGGACTATATACTTTTAAAAAAGATTTTGGAAGCAAGCTTTTCCTTGAAGGAGTACTTGATGACTCATGCGATGTAATTCAAGGTATCAGTAATAACGGGAAAAAAATTACACTTCTGAATGCCTTTAATACTAAAACAACAAGATCATTTTCCCCATCCTCAAGCGATGGAAGTTCAGAAATTTATGCACAGACAGCATTTATTGGTGCACATCTAAAAAATGATTCTAAATTCGAAAAAGTTTATTTTCGGACTGAATTATTAGATGAATGGGTAAATATTTCTGGCTTTAAAATAGAAGAAGAATTTGCGCCGATCAATATACAAATTTCATACACCGCTCCTGATCCTATATTGCTCTATACTTCTGAAGAATATGAAATTAGTTTGGTTTTTCAACAAACATTCCCAACCCATAGCTATGTTCAAAAAGAGGCAAAAATTGTACAACAAGTTTATTTTAAAATAAATTTCATACAAGATGCTGATTATAAAAAAGCTCAAAAAATCATACACCGATTACAAAATTTTATCTCGCTGGCTACACTCAAACCATTAATGCCTCTAAATATTTCTGGATACTCAAAGGAGTCTGTATTTTCTTTTCAAGAGCAGCAAATTCCTAATGAAATCGATATTTTGTATACTTCAATAACTGATTACAAAAAGTTTGACGTTTTGCCCCCAAATATGTTGTTCACATTCAGTCATATTGCTCATTCTCCACAAAGTTTTTTTGAACAATGGTTTAGAATTGCTGATACATTATCTCCTGTGTTCGATTTGTATTTTGCTGATATTTATCAACCTGCCACGTATTTAGAAAAACGATTTTTGTCATTAGTCCAAGCTCTTGAGTCCTATCATCGTCGAACAGCTAGCAATGAAATTTTGTCAAAAGCAGATCATAAAAAACGATGTAATGAAATTTTAACAGCAATTCCAGAGAGTCATAAAGATTGGTTAAATAGTATTCTTCACTATAGTAATGAAATTAGATTTGCTCAAAGAATGGAAGAATTATTTGAACAGTATTCATATCTATTAAGTCCTTTTATTGCTAAAGAAGAGTTTGTCAAGTTATCAAAAGATACAAGAAATTATCATACCCATTACGATCAAAGTTTGGAGAAAAAAACTGCTAAAGGTAGTAATCTAATCAAGCTTATTGAAATTCAAAAAACATTATTAACTCTTTCTTTACTGGGTGAGCTTGGATTCTCAAGTCAAGATTTATATGCTTTTTTTGATAAATTTGATATTCATAGAATGGTATTTTTTGAATATGATAAGACAAAATAGGGACAGGTTGAATTAAAATGAGCAAAGGTGGGGATGGATACCGAATCAAGTTCGGTATGACAGAGATAGCGGAATTCCCGTCATTCCGTGCTACGGTCAGCGAATCCACAAAAGGTTAAATTAAAATGAGAGGAACGATTATATGAATCATTTTGTAAACTTTAGTGAACATTTAGGTTTTAAAGACTATCATTACGTTGATAGAGCCTCCCAAGCCTCTTTACAATGCTCACAGGGGGAGGACTATAAATGACTTCTCATACACTTCTTTCTTATCCAAAATCTTTTAAAACTGTTGACGAACAAATCGAGCTTCTCAAATCTCGTGGTATGTTGTTTCAGGATGAAATACAGGCAAAAAATCATCTTCTAAATCTCAATTATTATAGATTAAGCGGGTATTGGCTCCCTTTTAAAAAATCGGATGAGTGTTTTGAAACAAATCTGCATTTCGAGGATATTATCAATCTCTATTTTTTTGATAGTGGCTTAAAGGCATTGTTGTATCAGGCGTTAGAGACGATTGAAATATCGGCAAAGACAAAGTTCGCTTATTATCTCTCGCAAGCACACGGTTCGCACCCGCTCAAAGCAGAAAATTTCACTAACACATACTATTTCGATCAATCATATAGTAAATTACTATCAGAAATGCAACGGCAGAAGGATCGTGATTTTATCAAACATTATCGTGAAAATTATTCTGACGATTTGCCACCGCTTTGGGTATGCGTAGAGGTGATGACGTTTGGATTGTTGTCGCAGCTGACTAAAAACATTAAAAATACAGCCGTAAAGAGATTGATAGCACGGTGCTATGATTTGGATATGAGGATATTTGACTCGGCACTGTATCATCTCTCGACTATTAGAAACCATATCGCTCATCATAGTCGGCTTTATAATCAAACATCCGAAATTACGTTTGGAATACCGAGATATTTAGAGGATCAATGCAATAAGGATAAGTTAGGATCACTCTATAATACCATTGTAATCAGTGATTTTATTTTAAAGAAAATCGATTCAAAGAGTACATTGTTGGCAGATGTAGAGCAATTGGCGGATAAACATGGGATTGATAAAAGTAAAATGGGCTTTAAATAAATGAAAACGGGGACAGGCTGAATTAAAATGAGTAAACGATAGGATGAGTGGAATGAGATCAAAAAGACAGCAGAAATTAACTAAAAAATTGCCAACTTTCGTCAAAAAGAGATTTTTGTGACGAATATTGGTGAGAATGTCGGATTTGAGTAAAATGGTAAAGGTGAGCGGTTTTTGCGTCCTGTCCTCGTCTATAAGAAATTTTGTCGGAAGTTACCCCTTGAAAACAAGGGGAGCGCATAAAGCGATTTATGAAAACATTGTAACACAAAAAATAAAAAGACTAATGTGATGGTGTATTCGCTCACGGTTGTTTCATGCTAACATTTTATAAAGCTTCTTAACGTCGAAAGCGATAAGTCGAATAGCTTGCTTAATATTAGTAAATCCATGTCGTCTGAGAAGCGTTAGGGCTATTGTGCGAATCGTTGAGAAATTAACGGGTCCGTTTTTGGTTCGGATAGTTGAGGCATCTTCAGCAAAAGCGACATCTTTAATGTAGTGGAGGGAGTTTTCGATAGCCCAGTGTCCCCGTATTGCTTTTTGGAAGAATGAAGCGGGTCGATCTAAGCTTGAGATAAAAAAAGCCTGATCAACAGAGGTGATATTTTTACCTTTAATGGTAATTTCTCGCCTTACAGAGATAATTCGTTTTAAGCCTGCCCACCCTTCAATTTCATACAAATCGTCATATACTTTAACGGTTCGTAGTTCAATTCGATTTCCTCGAATATCAGCATCTTCATCGGTGTCTATTGGCTCAGATTGGGAAAGATTAAACTCTATTTGGTGTAACAGTTTTTTTTTGGTTTCCCTTAACCCCGACAATATAATCGCAATGGTTGTCAATAATCTTTTGAAGGGTCTCTTTTTGTGTATGTAACGCATCCATCGTGTAAATAAGCCCCTCTTTAGTCATCGCTGAAATCATTTCACGTACC
>JBAZTZ010000045.1:0-9065 GCA_041661705.1 Sulfuricurvum sp. | reverse complement strand
ACTCCTTACTAGACACTCTACTCTACTTGATCTACTTGGAAAACGATATTGGAAATTTTATGAATAAAAATGGTAAATTTATGTGCGGAATGACGGATGGATGCAATGAAATACAGGGATATTATTTCAGTAAACCGCTTCCGGCTAAACAGTTTTCGGAGTTTGTTCTGAAGGAGATATGAAGTGGATAAAATAATTATTCTTGTGAAAAGTGTTTGTGGATGGTGGTCCCAACTGGACTCGAACCAGTGACCCCTACCTTGTCGAGGTAGTGCTCTACCAACTGAGCTATGAGACCATTTTTTTAAGAGAAGGAATTATAATGAGCAAGAGGTTAAAAACGACTTAACTCTTACACATATTTGGTTTATAGTTCAAAATTAGCAACCATACGACGGCAATATCGATCATTACATCTGCCGCATTAAAGACAGCAAAGTTAAATCCGCAATGCCAATAGACGTAATCAACAACCCCGCCATGGATAAAACGGTCGGCAACGTTGGAAAAGCCAGCCCCGACCATGATCCCAACGGGGAGGAGATAGCATTTTTGTTTGAGCCACAAAGTATATCCGACCACTCCCACTAGCAGAGCCAGTTGAATCCATTTCAATGACTCTGCCAAAAAGGCAAACATCGAAAACGCAACCCCCTTATTGTAGACTAAAATCAAATCAATACACTGGGTGTAATATCGAAACCCCTCAACAAAAACTGTTTTGAGTGCTTGGTCGGCAATGAAAACACCCATGGCAACAAAGAGAATTAAGAGAAGCGATTTAAGCATTTAAAGCACTTTCAAAAAACTTCACGAGATGTTCCATCTCTTTTTCCATTGCTTTAGCATCTTTCCCCTCTAGCAAAATACGTAGCTTATTCTCGGTTCCTGAATAGCGGATAAGATGACGAATATGCAGCGCATCTGTTTTTTTGAGTTCTTCTTCTAGCCCTTCAATTTGTTCCAATGGTTTTTTTATTTTGACTTTGATATTGACCAATTTTTGCGGATAAAGTTCAAAAGGGCGAAGTACTTTACTTGCTTTGGTTTTTGACGTGAGTAGTAACGCTAAAATTTGCAATGCACTCATCAATCCATCTCCCGTTTTAGCAAAATCGTGCAATACAATGTGACCACTTTGCTCACCACCGAAGTTAATACCGTGTTCTCTCATACGTTCAAGTACATATTTATCCCCCACATTAGCGCGATGCAATGCGAGACCATGGGTGATCATGAAATCTTCTAATGCCTGATTACTCATCACAGTAGCAACGATTCCATTTCCTTTAAGTTTTCCTTCTCGATGCAAAAAGAGTCCAAGCGCCCCTAAAATCTGATCGCCATCCACTTCATCGCCATTTTCATCAACAACGATAAGACGATCCGCATCCCCATCAAGCGCTAATCCTATATCAGCACGGTATTTTCTTACCGCTTCTCGTAGATCTTTGGTGTGTAATGCCCCACAATCTTCATTGATATTAAAACCATTGGGCTTATCGTGCAGTACGATCACCTCAGCGCCCAACTCTTCAAGGACGGTTGGCCCAACCTTGTATCCTGCTCCGTTGGCCGTATCGAGGACGATACGCATCCCCTGTAGGGTCAAATCACTTGAAAAAGAGTTTTTAAGCTGAACAATATATCGTCCGATTACATCATCGATCCGTTTTGCAGCACCAATTTGTTGTCCCGTTGCTTGCGCTTCTTTCAATCGTGTGGCATCATAGACAATATCTTCGATTTGTCTTTCAATCTCCTCGGAGAGCTTATCGCCATGCGCATCAAAGAATTTAATTCCATTATCTTCAAAAGGGTTATGGCTTGCAGAAATCATAATTCCTGCATCACAACGCATATTCTCAGTTAAAAAAGCAATAGCAGGGGTAGGCATCGGACCAATTTGGATAACATCGTATCCTACTGCTGTCAAACCGCTTACAATAGCATTTTCAATCATATAACCACTTTTACGGGTATCTTTACCCAATAAAATTCGTTTGGTTTTTGCATGATCTTTGAAATAAATACCTGCCGCCATCGCTACGCGCATAGCCAGTTCAGCACTCAAAAATGAGCCTGCTTCCCCACGTACGCCGTCTGTTCCAAATAATTTCATGTGAGCTTTCCCCTTGGTGGATAAAATTTAACTTAATTTTAATTATCTTTAAGGTAGTATTCTACCCTAAAAAAAATTCGACAAGGATAAATGCCATGGCAAACCATAAGTCAGCATTAAAACGTATCCGTCAGACGGAAAAGCGCACTGAGCGTAACCGATTCTACCGTACGCGTGTAAAAAATATCGTTAAGGCTGTTCGTTCTGCAATTGATGCAGGGAACAAAGAAGAAGCTCAAGCAGCGCTAGTTGTTGCAAACGCAAACTTACATAAATACGTTAGCAAGGGTGTCTTGAAAAAAGAAACTGCTTCTCGTAAAGTAAGTCGTCTTCACCTCGCTGTTAACGCAATCGCAGCATAAGTTTTTCCCTTCGGGGTAAAATATCCCTCTCTATTACCTTTTTTAACGCCTTATTTTAGGAACATCATAATGTTATCCACAAAACTTACCCCTTTTATTAACCGCTACAACGAACTGACCGAATTATTAAGTTCTCCTGACATTGGAAATGACATTAAACGAATGACTGACCTTTCCAAAGAGCAATCCTCTCTTCAAGCCATTTTTACCAAAGCAACCGAATACAAAAAGGTATTAGAGGAGATTGAAGAGAACAAAGCTCTCGCTTTTGATGCAGAATTGGGTGAACTTGCGAAAGAAGAGCTCAAAATATTAGAGCCTCAAGTAGGTGAACTCGAAGAGGAGATCAAAAAACTTCTCATTCCGACCGATCCCAACGACAAGCGTAATATCTTTATTGAATTACGGGCGGGTACGGGCGGCGATGAAGCGGCTATTTTCGTCGGCGATTTGTTTAATGCTTACGTTCGTTATGCGGATGTACGCGGATGGAAAATCGAGCTTATGAGCACTAGCCCATCCGATGCAGGCGGATTCAAAGAGGTCATTGCCCTTATCAAAGGGGATCAAGTCTATTCACGCCTCAAACACGAAGCGGGCGTTCACCGTGTTCAGCGTGTCCCTGCGACTGAATCCCAAGGACGCGTTCATACCTCTGCTATTACCGTTGCCGTGATGCCCGAAGTCGATGATGTCGAAGTCGTTATCAATGAAAGTGACCTTAAAATCGACGTTATGCGCTCAAGCGGATGTGGCGGGCAAAGCGTCAACACCACCGACTCTGCCGTACGGATCACCCATCTTCCTACAGGTATCGTCGTCAACAACCAAGATCAAACATCACAGCACAAAAATAAAGACAAAGCGATGCAAATCCTTAAAGCCCGTATTTATGATATGCAAATGCACGAAGCAAAAGAGAAAGAGATGAATGAGCGTAAAGATCAAGTGGGAACGGGTGACCGAAGTGGACGTATCCGAACTTACAACTACCCTCAAAACCGCATCTCCGATCACCGTATTACACTGACTCTTTATAGACTCGAAGAGATTATGCAGGGGGGATTGATGGATGATATTATTGAACCTTTGATCGCTGATATGCAGTCGAAACTGATGGAGAGAAACGGGTTGTAATATTCCCGTTCGTGGTGAGCCTGTCGAACCATGAGCCCTTCGACGAGCTCAGGGCGAACGGAATTTTACTCTCTCCAAAACCTCTCAAATATTCCTTTAACTTCCCTCTTAAATGTACTCGTCCCATCGCGTAAACTTGTATGGTTTTATTATATGATTTGTCAAATTTATTCAAAAAAATTAGAGATAGGAATATCGAGAATTTTGCTGATTTTGTAAAGTTGTACGATGTTAAAGTGTTGACCATTTTTTCTGATTTCTATACAACCAAAATAAGATGCACTACTATATCCCATTTCAGTTGCTAATTTGAGTTGACTGTAGCCTTTTGCTTTTCTAAACTTAACAACATTGGATGAGATTAAATTTAATAGCTCATTCGCTTCACTGTCTAATTGTTCATACATTTACCTCGTTCCCAATGTCCACATTGGGAATGCAGACAATACTGCAAGATTTAATCTCAGCATACACTCCCAAACCCGAAGAACAATGCTAATAAGGACTAATTAGGTTCTGATTTGATTTCTTCGATAGAGATGTTTAGCTGAGTACATACACATTCCATGAGATGTTCGGCAAATTCTAGAATTGGTTTTATCTCCTCTTTGGGCGGGAGTCTTCGATCCTTGGCGGGATACGCTTCTAAAATATGGTATTTCGTAGCAATGAGAAGCAGGGCGATTTCATCATCGTTGAACTCGATATAATCGTTGACCATGAGGTAGAGATCATACAATTCATGCGTTTTTTTGATCGGAAGATTTTCATACGCCAAAATAGCTTTCAAAACGATTTCGATACTGTAATGCAGTTCGACACCGATAATATCCGTGTAATGGTTGCAGTTATCGAGAATTTGTGCGGTACTGAGATGGTGCCATCCTTTTTCTAGCCATTCGATACCTGCCGTTTTATTCATAAAGAACTTGCCCTTTTTCCAATATATCGACTTTGTAAAAATAATCTTCTCTGGATTGCAAAAAGTTATTGGAAGCACTTAAAATATCAAACCCGATACGGTACTTGCGGATTAAATCCAATAATTTCATTTTTGCTGCAACATCATAGTTTCTATCTTCTGTATCTTTGACCAAGAATAGATCAATATCGCTATCTTCGGTGGGTGTTCCGTAGGCGTAAGAACCAAATAAGATGATTTTCTCAGGATGGAGAGGTTTGAGACGGGTGACGATTTCATGTTTCAATACTTCAATATCAATCATCCGATTCCTCTTGTTTTTTAGTTAAAAGATTATACATCAAATTGGATAAAGCAGTATAAATCTACTCCATCCCCTCAATAATCCCATCCAACACCGTTTCATCAATACTTTCCATCTCAGATTTATCATAAATAATCAGAAATGTGACAGACTCATCGGTTACCGTATAATAATACGTCCTATAGCCGCCACTTTTACCTTTGGCTTTATCACTGTTTTTGATACGGGCTTTAAAGATATTCTTTTTGATCGATATAGCGTGAGTATGTTCATTTTCAAAGGATGTCATAAATAAAACTAGATCATCTTTGATATGACGGTATTTTTTTGCTAATTCCTTTACATCCTTATCAAATGAAGGAATAGTATTAAATTTCATTCAATAATTCACTAATCGGACGTGCTTCACCACGCTCTATCTCTTCAAGTGCCCTAGCAACTTTTTTAGCCATTTTCTCTTCTGCCGATGGTAGAGCTTCTACAATCTTGACTTCTTTTTTAGGAAGCTGGCGTAAAAAATACATGACGTGTTCAGCAACGCTATCGGACATTTGTAAGGTAACTGTTTGCATGATTTTTCCTTTTTTAAGATTATAACGTATTTAAAATTACCCTCTCCAAACCGTCTCAAACACCCCTTGCACTTCCCCTTTAAAAGTAATCGTCCCTTCGTCTAATCCAAGATAAAGCGTTTCGCCACTTTTGGGATAGACGCGTGCCTTATCCGCTACAAAATCTTCAAGGCAAGCACGATAAAAACACGCTGCCATACCTGTTCCGCACGCCAATGTTTCATCTTCGACCCCACGCTCGTAGGTACGAACTTGAATTGAACCGTTGCTTTGAATATGGGCGATATTGACATTGGCATTATATTTATGACGAAGGGCGCGTGCCATTTCGATGTTAAAGTTCCCCATATCCGCATCAAAGGTGACAAGATGGGGGACACCGGTATCAATAAGCCACCATCGCATTTCATACTCAACAATTTCATCATTAATGACGAGAGGAGGGGTTAAATCACTTTGAACACTATCACCATCCACTTGAGCCTTTATCACTCCTGCTCCCGTTAAAAACTCCATGCTAGTTTCCGCCAATCCAAAACGGTGGGCATAATGGGCGCACGCACGGCTGCCATTTCCGCACATTGAAGCGGTAGAACCATCGTCATTGTAAAACTCCCATTCAAAATCGTGTGTTTCATGGGGAAGCAAGACGATCAGACCATCGGCACCGATCCCGTGTTGACGATCACAAAGGGTTTTTGCAAGAGCTGAACGATCTGCTCCGCTAAAGGCGTGGAAGATGACGAAGTCGTTACCGCTGGCGCAGTATTTGGCGATTTGGAGCATGGGAAATCCTTATAATGAATTAAACTTTTGGAGCAGGGTAAAGCACTTTAATAGCATCAACAAACTGCTCACACTCACGTTGTAAATGTTTGAGATTTTGAGAATTATCAATCACCCATGTGGCACGATCTTTTTTCTCTTCAATATCCATTTGACTCTCGATTCGGCGTTGCGATTCTTCACGAGAGAAACCATTACGTTTCATAAACCGTTCTAGCTGTACTTCTTTTGGGGTGTAGACGACAACGGAGTGTTTTATTGGATAGGAAGAGGTTTCAAAAAAGAGGGGGATGTCGATGAGGTAGGGGTATTTGAGACGGTCTTGCTTTTCGCTTGCCTCTTCAATCGCAGCGCGAATTTTTGGGTGTAAAAATGCTTCCAGTTCTTGTTTCGCATCGGGATTTGAGAAGATTTTTTGACCTAGAAGGGGGCGATTGACTTTGGAGCCACTCACATATTCAGTCCCAAAATGTTCCCCTACCCATGAGGCGTTTTCATCCAATAGTCGATGAGAAATCGCATCCGCATCAATAATGCGCAAACCGTTCAATCCCATCAACGAGGCAACCGTACTTTTACCCGTCGCAATCCCTCCCGTGAGGGCGATAGCGTATTGATACGCCATTAGTTGCGGATGATGCCGAGGTAGTTTTTGCGAATGTATTGTGGCATTGCAAAAACTGCCGAATGGACATCGCAATTATAAAATTGTTGCCCTTCGAGTAAATCACTTCGTTGCAAGATAATATCAGCCGTCGGGTGATACTCTTTGGAGCATAACAGTAATGTTGCACCATTTCCATCATAATAAGGCATTATAATTTTGAAATAATTCCCCAAAATCTGCATAAGGGTTGTATTATCGGCGATATTATCCAAATTAGGATGTTGCATTATCATTAATCCATCACCTTTTAAGACACGATTGATATGGGCAATGACGGCAGCATCTGCGGTGAGGGCATCGACTAAAACAACATCGGCACTACTATCGTCCAAATCACGAAACGACTCCAAGAGGGTGCTAGCGCTACAATTAGTTACAGTAGAATCACGGTAACGAGAAAGTTCTCCCATTAAAAGATCGCTGGAATCACTTGCGACGACGACGTTCGTCGGCAATTTATGGGTACACAAAGCAACGTGAACCATCATTTCGGGATAAATAAATGTTTTCATCTGATTAAACTCTTTACTGGGTTAATTTTGAGCGATTGTAACACGTAGAGATTAAACCCCATTGAAACCACTGATGATGGGGTGGTTGCTTAAGGATAAGGTCAAATTGTTTCACTATAATTTTAGCAAATTTTTATTATAAAAAAAGGATATGAGATTATGTGTGCTGAAAAAATACAACGTTTCTTAATGGCAATTGTTCTGACGGTGGCGATGGTGCTGTTTGCTAGTGACCAAATACTTTATGCGATGATCCTTCAAACACTGGTGATTGTGATGGTTATTGTATGGGCAATATTTGACTTTTGCCCTTCATTATGGATATTCGCCAAACTTTTTGGTCATTGTTCTTCAAAAAACCCTTCAAAATAACACTCCCCTAAAAGAAGATTGGTTATAATTCCCCCATTAAAATTAGGTGGGGAATTTCCAATGAGCCAAATCAGCTACAAAGATGCCGGTGTCGATATTGATGCAGGTAACAGTTTCGTCGAAAACATTAAACCTCTCGTTAAATCAACTTCAATTGCTGGTGTTCTGGGTGGAATCGGCTCGTTTGCAGGGGCGTTTGAACTCCCTACCGGTTACCGCGAACCTGTTATGCTTGCGGCAACAGACGGTGTCGGAACCAAGCTTAAGCTTGCGATTGATTCAGGGATTCACAACACAGTTGGAATCGATTTGGTTGCGATGTGTGTTAATGATTTGATCTGTAACTTCGGAACCCCCTCTTTTTTCCTCGATTATTATGCAACGGGCAAGCTTGATGTCAAAGCAGCTACGGCAGTGGTTAGCGGAATCGCGGCAGGGTGTATTGAATCCGAATGTGCCCTTATAGGGGGCGAGACAGCGGAGATGCCGGGAATGTACCACAGTGACGATTATGACCTTGCAGGGTTTGCGGTAGGAATCGGTGAGAAAAGCGAACTTGATCGTACCGCTCATGTCAATGCAGGGGATGTTTTAGTGGCACTGCCGAGTTCGGGTCTTCACTCCAACGGTTTCTCATTGGCACGTAAAGTCCTTTTTGAGAAAATGGGGATGAAATTTGAGGACTCCTTTGAAGGGAAACCACTTATTGATACGTTGTTGACTCCAACCCGTATTTATGTGAAAACCTTTAAAGCGCTCAAAGATAAAATCCAAGCTCTTGCTCACATCACAGGGGGCGGGATTGTTGAAAATCTCCCTCGTGTACTTCCTGAGGGGATGCGTGCCGTCATCACTGAATCTTCTATTCGTGTTCTTCCTATTTATGAATTAATGGCACCACATATCCAGCGTAGTGAAATGTTCCGTGCGTTCAATATGGGTGTCGGGATGATTCTTGTGGTGAAAGCTGAGAATGTTGATGCAGTTTTGAGTGCTACTGATGGGTATGTGATTGGGCATCTTGAAGCTGGGGTACGCGAAGCGGTACTTGTTTAATTCTTCACTCTGTCTTGGACTCAAGACAGATCTTCTTTTTTTCTGCAACTCAATGTATAATTCATAAATGTAATATCAAATAAAAGGGATTTCCTAATGGTTGTAAAGAATAGCCGGATTTTGATTATCCGTCATTCCGCACATAAATTTACCATTTTTATTCATAAAATTTCCAATATCGTTTTCCAAGTAGATCAAGTAGAGTAGAGTGTCTAGTAAGGAGTCCGATAACCTGTTCGGTTGTGTCGGGTAT
>JBAZTZ010000044.1:0-9807 GCA_041661705.1 Sulfuricurvum sp. | reverse complement strand
GAAAACATCGGAAAACTCGGCTTTAATGAGCTTTTTTCAAACTTCCAAGAGTCTTAAATTAGAGGATGAATTTGGGGATTTGCAAGAGGCTCTATATATATATTAATGTCATTAATATATTATATTGATGTCATATTGATGTCATATTGATGAGGAAAACCCATTATAGTATTAATATTAATATTTATACTAATGTCATACTGATGTCATACAGAGGGTATATAAAAGGTAATTATATATACTAAAGGTAATTTCATTACATCACGCGAGGAAAGCTGTTTATGCAACAAAAAATAAAACAATGTTGAGTGATTTGGAAACATTTGGAATGGTGGCCGTTGTGTACGTTGCAGGATGGTTCGTTTTTGTCAATATTCCGAGCAAAATCAGAATTCATAAAAAGAATTTATTGCGAGAAGATTTAGAAAAAAATAAATCACCTGACACAAAAAGTCCTATTCCTGCTTCTGTAAAACCAGACTTTTATGGACTTCGTGCCGAAAAAGAAAACCCAGAACTTTTTAAAAAAATAATTGAACAAAAAAATAACCTTTTAGAAAAAGGGAATGAAATACCTGTCAATGCAGCAGAAGCATTTTATTTAATGCGAAATATTCAACATCACAATATGATAGTTGGAGAAAATGGAACCGTCAACTTGAATGTTTTAAAAGACTCAAATGAATCGGTAGTTTTAGATGATGAAAAAATTGAAGCACTTTCAAAAAGGATTATGGATTTTAAGCCAGATGGTAGTGAGCAAAATCTTTCTCAGAGAAATGTATTACCAGCATATATAAAAAAACGAATCCAACTCAAATGTGGAGGAGTCCGATGGATTTTCGAAGACTGGCATGCGGAAGAATGCGGATTGCCAGGTTTGTGTTTTGATAAGCACGGCAGACCGATGCTTGATCCAGAAGTTTTGGCAGAAGAGAAAAGACAAAAGGAAATGAAATCAAATAAGACACGCTCAACGGACAACCAAGCATCTCCACTGATTGGTTTATCGAAAGAGGTTGCAAGAATTGGAGAAATGGTTTCAGACATCAGAAGCGAGCAGGCGTTGGCTACAGTGGAAGTTGATAAAAATAAAAAGCCAAATAATTCTACACACGATCTTAAAAAGTTGGAAGAAAAACATCCGATTCCAAATTTCTTAGATGACGATCCTGAAGATACATTAGAATCACAAGATTTGTTAGGTTTAAAAGATCAAAAGATTTTGGATGTTAATCAATTGGAAGATGAAACAACAAATGAATTGGAAATGTCAGAAAGCATAAGCAATACAGTTGCTTATAAAAACTTAGATTCGTTTTTAGAGTTCGCAAAAAACAATCGTAGTTTTGTAGACGCTATTTTTGCAATCGTATTTTCAAAAGATGCAATTAACAATATTTATTTGAATAAAGCAAATAATGAAATAATTATCGAGAAAAATTATTTCGTAAATTGCATTCAAAATTTGATAGATGACGAAGACAAAAATTTGTTTAAGCAGGATTTATTGGCACCAAGAAGTATCACAACATTTGATACCAATAAAATTAATCATTTTCTTGTTGCGTTGAATGTTGATTTTATTATCCGATTTGGTGCAGGTAAGAGAAAAATACTTTCTAATCTTTTACTCTCTAATCTTGATAAAAAAGAAGAGTATATCCTTGGGTGGTTTGTAAAAGCTGATCTTGATAATCCAGATTTGGAGTCATTGGTAAAACATTGTGGTGATATTCCAAAAATTGAGATAATTGCAGATTCCCCAAAAGGGATTGAAGAGAGATCGAGTCAATTGAAAAATATCAAAATTTCCTACTAATTACAAAAAGGCTCTTCTTTTAATCTCGGAATGTATCGTAAAAACGTCATAAATACCCCTTAAAGCCATTTTTATTCTAAAATCAACTCAGAAGTATGAATGAAGGCCTTTTTGTTGATTTCTAGCCTTGTGAGACGTATTTTCCTTGTTTATCTCTTATCTTAATATTTACTATTTCATTTGATATTCTTCCCACCCTCCTCCTAGAGCTTTGCATAGGGTAACAAAATTTTGTCGTGTTGCCTCTTCGTTTAGGACTATTTTATTTTCATTAGATAACAATGATTGTCTGAGAATGAGTAGTGGCAGATAACCTGTTTTTCCATTATCATACTCAGCTTTATGCAACGCTTCTGCTTGCATATATTGTTTCCGTGCACTAGCCAAAGCTTTACCCTCTGCAAGGAGGGTCCGCCGTTCTTTTAAAGCATTTTCAACCTCGCTAAAAGCGATAAGGAGGGTTTGTTCATAGTGTGCTTGAGCCTCTTTTGTCTGTGCTTTGGCAACATTGATTTGATTTTCAACTCTTCCTGCCGTAAAAATCGGTAATGTCACGGAGGGGGCAATCTGCCATACTGACGAAGGAGCTTGTATCAGTTTACTCAGATCCGCACTTTGAAATCCAAGCACTCCTGTTAATGAAAAAGAGGGGAAATATTCTGCTTTGGCTACACCGATAGAGGCATTTGCGGCATGCCACGAAGATTCAGCGGCTAAAATATCAGGACGACGTTTTAAAAGTGTAGAGGGGATACCGGCAGGTACTTCTATAGAGGAAACAACCGTATGGTTTTTCCCTATTTCAAATTCTTTTGGGAATTCTCCGATGAGAATTGAAAGCGCGTTTTCCAAAGCCATGATTTTGGTCTCAATAGATGGAATTATACTTCGTGCTTCATCGACGGCTGCCCCCGCTTGTAATACATCCTGATAGGAACCGACTCCTTGATCCCATTTTGCTTGGGATATAGAGAAAATTTGTTCTGCTAACGTCACATTTGTATGTCCGTTTTCGAGCAGTTTGTGCTGTGTTAAAAGAGAATTGTAGCTCACGACGACATTTGCCGCAATCGATGAGCGTATCAGCTGATGATTATACTCATTCATCAACAGTAATGCTTTTGCCGATTCCTCGGCTCTTGCAAATTTACCCCAAAAATCAATTTCGAACTGGTTCATTGCCATATTTAAACCATAACTCGTTGTATGGTCGTTAAAAGTGGATGAGCGATTCGAGGTTGTAGAAGAGAGTTTTTGACGAGATACCGATCCATTGGCACTGATTTGCGGAAGAAAATTCGATTGCACAATTCCCAATTGTGCAATGAAGATTTCATTGTGAGCAGCGGCTATTGCGATTTCTTTGTTTTGATTCAGTCCTTTTTCGACTAAAGCGTTTAGTACGGGATCATTCAGTTTTTCCCACCATTTGCTGAGCGTTTCGAGCGAACTGTTTTGTTCTTTATTTTTCCATTCGTTCGGAATATCCGGTTTAGGTGGTGTGAAATCAGGACCAACGGCGCAACCGCTTATTATAGCAGCTACTATCCACAAGAGTGTATACGATACCGATTTCATTGTTTTACCTTAGTGTTTTTAGTGCGTATCTTCTCGCGTAACATTGATATGTGATAATATAAATAAGGGATAAAATAGCGTTCCACAAACGTCGCCGCAATCATCCCCCCTAGAATACCGATACCAATGGAATGGCGGCTCTCAGCTCCAGCACCCATACTCAGAGCCAATGGCAATACCCCAAATACAAAGGCTAACGAGGTCATCATCATCGGACGATACCGTAATTTTGCCGCCGACATCGTTGCATCATAAACACTTTTACCGCTTTTTCGCTCCTCTTCGGCAAACTGGATAACCAAAATTGCATTTTTCGCTGCCAATGCCACGAGCGTCAGTAAACCAATCTGAAAAAAGACATCGTTATTTTGTCCGCTCACCCACAACGCGATATACGCACCACTCATTCCAAACGGAATTGCCAGTATCACCACCAAAGGCAATGTCCATGCCTCATACTGCGCCGCAAGGATCAAAAAGACGACGATAAAAGCAAAGATCAATATGTTTTGGGCACGATCTTGCACTTTTATCTGTTGATAAGCGATACCGTCCCAACTCGTATTGATCTGTGGCGGTAAACTCTCTATTGCCATTTTCTCGACGATCTCGATCGCTTCGCCCGTACTTACCCCAGATTTGGGAGTGATGCTGATGGGAACCGCGAGGATGGTATTGAAATGTTCTATCTTGATGGGAGCTGATTTTTGTCGTATTGTAATCAAAGAGCTCAGCGGTATCATGGCACCCGATGATGAGCGGACATATCCTCTGCCGATGTCGGAGGGATAGCGTCTAAACGGCTCATCGGCTTGCATTTTGACCCAATAGGTATTTCCGTCTTTAACAAACTGGTTGACGTTTGAGAGCCCTATGGTATTTTGAATCGTCGCAAAAAGTTCATCCAGTGAGATTCCTAAAATTTTGGCACGTTCTCGATCAACATCAACATATAAAATGGGGGATGAGGGGCGCATAGAACTCGAAACATTGGAAAATTGCGGCATCTCTTTGAGTTTATCCATAAAATCTTGAGCGTTTTGCGCCAAAATGCCCATATCACCATCAGGACTTTGTAGCCACAACTGTACTCCACCCGTTTTACTCAGCCCTCGGATTGGAGGGGGAGGATAGCTGTTAAAACTTGCCTCAGTAATAGGTTCAGTCGCTTTTTTAAATGCTTTGATGATCGCTTTTGCACTCAACTCTTCGCTGTTACGTTGATCCCAATGTTCGAGACGTGCAATGATTGTCGCGGAATTTGGCTCTTGCCCTCCTCCCATAAAGTTACTGCCGACAATTGTCACGATATTTTCGACACCTTTGATGGAGTGAACCGCTTTTTCGGTCTGTTCAACCACCTGATGAGTTCGCTCAATCGTCGATCCCTCAGGGAGGGTAATTACTGTAAAAAAGAACCCCTGATCTTCGATCGGTAAAAACGATTTTTGCAATGTAGAAGAAAAATGATAAATGACACCAAACACCGAAAGATAGAGTAAAAAAGTGATAAAGCTTCGTCGTATCATGGCGGATGAGAGGTCTAAATAACGCTCGGTCATTGCCTCAAATTTTTCATTAAAACGCTTAAACAGTGGCAATGGAGCTTTTTCATGCGGTCGCAATAGCAAGGCACCCAGAGCCGGAGAGAGGCTCAGTGCCACAAATCCCGAAAATACGACCGATACGGCAATGGTCATCGCAAACTGCTTGTAGAGCTCTCCCGTCATTCCTCCCACAAACGTTGCCGGTACAAATACAGCACATAGCACCAAAACAATGGCGATAATGGGGCTAGAGACTTGAGACATCGCTTTGATCGCGGCATCTTTCGCCGATAGGTGTTCGCTTTGGATAATACGCTCCATATTCTCCACAACGACGATGGCATCATCCACGACAATCCCTATCGCCAAAACCATCCCAAACAGCGTTAGAGTGTTAATCGAATATCCCAACAGATACATACCGATAAACGCTCCCATTAAGGATACAGGAACAGCGATGAGGGCAATCAAGCTGGCTCTGAAGCTTTGCAAAAAGAGATAAATGACAGCAATGACCAGCAATAGTGCTTCGGCGAGGGTTTTTACTACCTCTTTGATTGAAATTTTTACAAATTTGGTCGCATCGTGCGCCATTTTATACTCAATACCCGATGGGAATGTTTTAGAGAGCCGTTCCAACTCAGCAGTAACCGCTTCTGCGGTTTGGATGGCGTTGGCATCCGATTCGGAATAGATCGTTAAAAGAACCGCCGGCTTCCCATTAAAACGACCGTAATACTCATAATTGCTTGTCCCCAGTTCTACTCGAGCTATATCACGGAGATGAACAACGGTACCATCGGATTTTGCGCGTACAATGATCTGTTGAAACTCTTCAACACTCGATAGTCTTCCTTTTGTGGTGAGCATTACCGTCATTTCTTGCGATTTTAGAGGACCTTGCCCCAAACGCCCGGGATAGACTTGAATATTTTGCTCATTGATTGCCGCATCGACATCCGATGTGCTGATGCCCATAGAGGCCATCTTATCAGGGTTTAGCCAGATACGCATAGCGTAATCGCGCTGTCCTGAAATCGACGCATCACCCGCACCTGGGAGTCTTTTGATATCATTAATGACATGCGTTGCCACATAGTTGCTGATCTCAATATCACTCATCGATCCATCGGGGGAATACAAAGCAGCGATCATCAAAATGTCTTGGGATTTCTTTTTAACATCCACCCCTAGCATCTTTACAACACTCGGGAGTCTAGGTTGCGCGAGATTAACCCTGTTTTGGATATCGGTTAATGCCTTATCGGCGTCTGTTCCAACTTCAAATGTACACGTTATCCGCCCACTGCCTGCCATCCCTGAAGCGGACGAACTGACATACATCAGATCAGCTGCACCTGCAATCTGTGCTTCAATCGGAGCCAACACGGTATCGGCTATGGTTTTCGCATCCGCACCGGGATAGGTTATGCTCACACTGACCGTCGGAGGTGTGACTTTCGGAAATTGAGAGATGGGAAGCATTCGTACTGCAGTAAACCCCAGCACTACGATTAAAATAGCAATGACCCCAGCAAAAATTGGACGATTGATAAAATAGCGTGAAAACATTATTTATTTCTCAGAGTAGAAGCTATCTTTACAACTTTTCCGGCATCGACACGCGCATTGCCCTCGGATACAATCTTCTCACCTTCCCTTAATCCTTCAAGTATTACTACATTATGACCAATCCAATTACCAACCTTAACAAGACGAGATTCGGCGATTTTATTGGTACCAACGACATAGACAAACGTCCCTTTCGGCCCTTGCATAAGTGCTTTGTCCGGGATAACGATTCGCTCTTGATTAATCCCACGTATCCGAATTTTCATAAACTCTCCAGGAGCTAACTTGCCTTTTGAATTGACAATCTCAGCCCTGAGCATTCGCGTCCCTGTAACCGAATCAACCGTCGGACTGATAAACGAAACTTTTCCCTTATTGGGATAAATACTACCATCAGAGAGGATTACATCCACCACAATCTCATTGCTCTGTGGATTGCTTTTTAGATTTTTAATCATCTCCATTGTAGACGAATTAACCGAGAAATCAATGTAGAGAGGATCGGTTTGATACATCGTGGTTAAAAGACCGTTTTGAGAGGGGACAATATAACTCCCCTCATATTGTGTCACTTTATCAGCCCATCCCGATATCGGAGCACTAATCGTTGTGTAGCTCAAATTTAACTTTGCTTGCTCCAGTGCGACTTTCGCTTGATTAACCAATGAGCCCTGCGTCCGATCCACTGTAACCGCGGCATCGAGTTCTTGCTGCCCAGACGCTTTTTGTTCATACAAATTACGAACCCGCTTTAAATTTTGCGCGGCGTTCTCTTTTTTACCGATTTCACTGTCCAATGCCGCTTCAGCAGAGGCTACAGCAAGCCGAAAAGGTTTTTGATCGATAGTAAAGAGGGTTAGTCCTGCACGTACAAAACTTCCCTCTTTGTAATGGCGACTTTGCAGATACCCTTCCACACGTGCACGAATTTGAACGGGACGGCTGGCGACACTCATGGCACTAAATTCGATAGGTATTTCAACGGAGTGTTTTTTGAGCGTCATCAAACTGACAACTGCGGGTCGGTTCTCTTTGTCTTTTCCTGTATCCTCTTTACATCCCGATACACTAAAAATAAATACTATCGCTATCAATAACTCAATTATTCGCATCATATGGTCCTAAATAAATTAAAAAAATTTAAGTAATGATACCTTGTATATGGTTACGGTGGCTTGACAATGTTTTGACAAATCCAATAACTGCCTAAAACTAGGTATGATCATTAAAATAAGTGTTTTCCGCATACTCTCACTTACCCTGCTTTTAAAAGCTAAAAATATTCAGTACTTTAATAATTATGGCGTATAAAAAAGTAAGATCAAAATAAATATTCACACTAAATATGGTATGATTAAATCAAGCATTCGCACCGAGTGAATATAACCAATCTAAAAAGGCAATACCGCACATGAAACGTTGGATATGGGAACAAGATGCTTATCCCCATTTTACCTATGATCTAAATACACTTGAACAGTTGATTCAAGAGATTTCATTATCGCAAGGATATTTGATAGCGATCACCCAAACCATGGATCAAAACAATATCGCTCAAAGACAACTCGAAGCACTGATGAATGAAGCGATCAGTACCTCTGCTATCGAGGGGCAGATTCTAAATCGTGACAGTGTCAAAGCCTCTATCCAACGCAAACTTGGGTTTCCAGAGATAGATAATTCCAAACGGGACATTTCGACTGATTACCTGATTGAAATACTCATCGATGCCAATACGAATTACGATCAGGATCTGACCCTTGAACGGCTTTTTGGCTGGCATAATGCTCTTTTCCCAAGTGGCTTCAGCGGTCTACACAAGATCAATGTCGCTACATTCAGAGGCGAAGAGGATATGGAAGTGGTAGGAGGAGCTGCGGGAAAAGAGCAAACGTTTTATGTTGCACCTTCTAGAGCAGTGCTTGAAGAGGAGATGTTTCGATACTTACAATGGTTTAACTCCACACCTGCTAGTTTACTCAAGGCATGTATCGCTCATCTGTGGTTTGTCATCATTCACCCCTTCGATGATGGGAATGGGAGAATTGCCCGTGCTATCACCGATCTGGTATTGTCAAAAATAGAAGAATCGACGGTATCGAGACTCTACTCAATGTCAAGTGCTATTAACAATGATCGTAAGGGATACTACCGTGCGTTGGAACAAACGACGGGGTATGTCAGAAAGGAAACTAACCATTTGAATATCACTGTTTGGTCTACATGGTTCCTCTCGACGTTACATGTCGCCTTGTCGGATACGAAAAAGAAGCTAGGATACATTGTACAAAAAGCCACATTCTGGGATAAATATCGAAATCATGATCTCAACGCCAGACAAGTAAAAGTTCTCAATAGAATCCTCGATATGGGAGTTGAAAACTTTCAAGGTTCTTTGAGCAAAAAGAAATACATGACCATAGCGGACAGTTCATCTACCACGGCTTCAAGAGATATTACGCAATTGATCGAGATTGGTTGTATCCGCCAAATCGAGGGGACAAACGGGAGAAACGTTCGGTATGAGATCGTTTTTGAGAACACATAAGAGTGGTATTAATTACTACAACTGATATACCTTGGTATATCAACCCCTCTGTTTTAGGCGGTTTATTTTCTGCTGCCAAGCAGGTTTCAACGGATTATTTGTTATTTTTTTGGTTCTAATAATGTCTATAAACCCCTATAAATAGGCTTTTAAGAGGCTTCAAGATTATAAATTCACCGCTTTGAATCCCACGGGTATCAAAACATCGGTTGGTGACCACTATGTAATCATCTTTGCCTACGTATTGTGCGCTTGCTCCTGCACATCCTATTTCGAAACGATTTTCATAGCGGGCGATTTCGATCCATGTTCCACTGTAACGTGTTAAATCGACATGATCGACAGTTACAAGAGGGTCAATTGGTGTTTACTGCAACCGCTTAAAAAGATCAAAATAATGATGCTAAATGAGAGTATTTTCATTGTTAATCCTTATACTATGTGAGAGGTCAGAAAGTTATCGGATTTACATATAGTAAATATGGTTGGGTGCTTTTTTAAACACACTCCTATAGCCTATATCGAGGGAATCAAGACCCCCCAACTATCCCAATAATAACCGTTTTCAGAGCTGTATTAATCTTCTTATTCAAAAATATACAATAATTAAATATATAGAGCCTCTTGCAAATCCCCAAATTCATCCTCTAATTTAAGACTCTTGGAAGTTTGAAAAAAGCTCATTAAAGCCGAGTTTTCCGATGTTTTCAGTAAAATCATTTTACGACAAACAATTCATC
>JBAZTZ010000043.1:0-9925 GCA_041661705.1 Sulfuricurvum sp. | reverse complement strand
TTTGCCATTATTGGTTGCATATTAAGTACCTTATTTAGTATCTTTTTTGATATCTAATTATACTACTAATGGATAAGTAATGTCAAAAAAATATTATCTCTCGCTCACAAGCTCCAGATTGGGAGTGTATACTGCAGTCTGCATTCCCAACGAGGACGTTGGGAACGAGAGAAACGTGCCGAAATAATCCGTATTGCTTCATGTCTTTGCAGACAATACGGTAAAACCTAATTTCAGTATACCCTCCCAAGTTTAGAGCTTGGGAGCGAGAGAAAATCCCCATGACAGCGTGGTTTTAGATTGGTTTGTTCGAGGAATGTTTTTCCAATAACTTTGGGTGGTGTTTATTAGGGGCTTACGGTATATACTCTAGAGGTACAGTAATCCGAACCGATTTCGTTGGTTTTGGAAAAGTGGAGGCTGTTCTTTCGATCAAGTACACCGCATCATCATCCAAAACCTCAAATCCTGAACTCTCAACCACTTTTATATTATCAACGCTACCATCGCTACTCAATAAAAAAGAGACTTTGACTTTCCCTTGCATTTTTCTTTTTTGTGCCTCTTTTGGATATCTAAAATTTTGAAGTAATAGTCCTCGAATTTCTCCTAAATGAGCATTGAGAAACTCTGAACCTGAGTTAGGTGAATCATGACGATATTTAGATTTAATAATCTCCTTGTACTGATGTAATCCATTTTTTACATCAGGTAAATAGGGAAGAATTGTTCCATCATTATTCACAATAGATTCATCTATCAATAATTCTTTATACTTTATTCTGTTGTCTTTCGAAACTGTTTTGGTAAAAAAATCTTTTAACTCTTTAAAATAATTTGATTCTATTTGATTTATATTTTCTGGCAACTTATCAGCATCATTATAAAATTTTTCAAGCTCATCTTTCGTATACGTTTTATTTTCACAATTCTTACTAAAATCAATGCTAGCGCTGATATACACAGTTCTGCAAAACTCATGAAAATATTTACTTTTCATTTCATCAATAAGTTTGATATTTTCAACGATTTTATTCTCTTGCTTTTTGATTTCATTATCTTTAGCAATATCTTCTTTGATTCCTGCACTTAATATAATTGAAAATATACTCAAGCCTATAATAATCTTTTTCATGTTATGTATTTTCCTTATTTTGTTAAAGATTTAATAATGCTATTCTCACCAAAGCCTTTGAGTATTATCGTTATCATCTTTGATTAAATTAAAAGAGTCCTCTTTTTTTTCATCTATGGCAGAAGAAGATACTGCATGGGACACTGATGGAGTCGGTACATCATTCATTACAGTTCGAACATAATACCAACCATCCATTTCCGCTGTATTGGTAACATTTAAACTTCCATCATCCAACGTATTAGAACATGATTCATGGATGGTGTAGGTACTTTTCTTTTGCTCTATATCATTCGAAACCAATTTCTCTATCATTAAATTCGAACTCACCGAAGCCTTTACAACGCAGCCCAATTGCGCTAATGCAACTTTCAATGCTTCTTCTTGTGACTCTCCACGACCAACAGAACATTTAGCATCACCGCATTCGATATTTTCATACCATGTTGGAGCTTTTGCATTAACGTGATGAATCGCCGTATCACTGATAGCCAACTGTGATTTAACACGATAACGCTCTAGGTCTTGCAACGCCTTCAAAGCAGCTGAGCTGATAGTAGCAGCCTCTTTCGTCGCATCCGCTATCCCATCTTTAAATGCAGATATATCGTACGACGGAATAACCAATGTCATGCTAGGAGGCTGATAGCGGTTATCGGTGTAGTCAAATTGTATCTTATCTGACCCTGCCAACAGTAGCAATTCTTTGGTTTGAAATGTCGCACTATCACCCGATTGGATCATTTCATAATTGGCTTGTGGAGTTAGGGCTACGGTTTTATCATGAACTTTTTGGGCTGTTTTCGGATCAATATTCATACTCACAACACGATATGCCTTGTCTCCAAACGAAAATTCACCATACAGTTTTTCATTTTCTGCATCATAGTTTTTAAAAGCAAAGTTCGGAGGAGTAGCGACTGCCATAAATGCTTGTTTACGAAACTCAACGATTTTCTTTTTCACCGTTGATTTTCGATCTTCAAGCTCTTCAAAAATAGCAAGGTTTCGTTTTTTGACCGCACTGATATACGCTTCATTAAGCTCTCTTTGTTCTTCTTCTCTTTGAGAAAGGGCTTGGTTCTTCCATTTTTGAAAATCTGCCTCTTTTTCAAATTGACTTTTTTCTAAAACAAGCTTTGGCAATGTTTTGGGCAATGCTATCTCGGGATGAAGAGCTACGACATCCATATAATGTTCGATCATTCGCTGGACTATTTTTTGGGATACGTGTAAAGGATTACTGATCTCATCAGCACCATATAATCCTATTGCTTCACTTTTGCCATCTGAAAACATTCCTTTAGTGGTACGATACAAGAAAAGTCCCTCATTAGAAGCGTGTTTACATGCAGTTTCGGGGGTAATACTCGTGTAGTCTTTGGTTTCATAGGTCGAAAGATCACATGCTGTAAATTTTGTAGTATAGGTATGATCCAAATCGATAAAAAGATTATTTTTATTTTTTTCTAAACCATACATATCAATGAATGCGTTGTATTTATCTTTATCAAATTTTTTTTCATATACAACACTACCAAGTAATGCTGCCAAGGGTGTAGAAATCATATTAATAGCCATTGTTGTTGGCACATCAACGCTTCCATCATCATTTCTAGCTGTTAAAATAGGACTACTAATCGAAAAAAATGGGTTATAGCAAGAGCTACTTTTTTCAGCGAGTAAACCTTTCACGCAGTTTACATAATGCAATTCTCGTGTATATCTATCGCTTTCATACGAAGAGGTATCTTTGGATATGGCAACAACCCTTTCAGAAATGCGAGCAAACGAGGGCTCATACTTTTTAGTCTTATTATCATCTCGGGATAATTGATACTGCGTCGTTAGTAATACAAGTTTTCCATCATCATTTGCTTTGGCATAAAATGTGTCAGCACCGTAGCTCAAAACAAAGCTACATACTAGTGATAGTAAGATCTTTGTGTTATTCATTATTTATATCTTTAGTTGAAATAGAAATAATGTCTCCTGTGGCGATATCTTTGTAATAAATATCCACCTCTTGCGGAAGATTCTCTGCATTATACTTACACAACTTTCTTTCAGCAGTACAATAATAAAAAAGATTCTTTTCAGCTGAATAGGGTGTATTTATGCCGTAATGACCACGATTTTTTTCATTTACGGTATACATATACACCTGAGCTTGTAGCGTTCCCTCTGACACACAAAGGTTTTTTTTCATTATTACTACTACTAAAAATTTTAAAGACAATATCAATATCTCTTCGTTTGTCATTGCTTAAAGTAACAATTTTTTCTAATTCAACCGTTATGGTGTACCCCGATTGTTTTGACAAGTTCTTGATGCTAATAGGGTTATTATTATTCAAAAAGAGTTTTTGCCATGGTCCTATACCATCTGTAGAAAAGCTATAAAAGACTTTTTCTAAAATCTTTTCGACAAATCTGCTTTCAAGACCATGTGATTCACTTGAATCAAGCAAAAAACCTAAAAATGCACTCACATTAGGCTCATTTATTCGACCATCTCCTGATGATAATATTTTAAAAAGATTCATCCGCTGCTCCTACCTCTTTTTTATGTTTTGGTTTTTGCCATTGCTCTTGTTTTATCATAACCTCTCCAATTCTCTATCCAAATTATCTTGCGCATGCTTTGCTTCCATTTGCTGATGGAGTGCATCGTCATTTTTAAAACTGCTTTTCACTGCATTTTTTACGTCCAAAACACTTTGGTCCGACATACTCATCAACACCCACACTTCTCCCGATGGTGAAATCCATGTATCTTTTCGCTGAGTGCCGATAAGATCATGGGACGCAGTTTGACGAGAAACGCTAGAAACAACTTTATCCACCGTTTGACCATCACCTACCCCTGTTTGCCGAGTAAAGTTTCTGACCATACTGGCAACCCTTACTTGCATTTGGCGTGTCATCGTATCTCTTCCATTAGCTTCCGCTTCTATAATGGCGAATGACATTCCACCTTTTCCGATTTTGGCACTCCCAGATCCACTAATACCTTTTTCATTGTCTTGCGTTAAAACCCATTTGGGTGCATTTGCAAATTCAATTTGATGTTCTTTGGATGAACACCCAGTAAAACCTACAATAAGTGCCGTACTAACTGAAATAAACATTATCTTTAAACGCATAGATACACTCCATTTTTCATAAATTTGTCTAATATCGAAGACGATATTTTTAGTATTTCACATATTCTACCTATTGTAGTCAATCTTTACACTTAAATCCACAATAGATATTTGATTCTATCGCGATGATACAAAAAACTACAGGTAGTATCATGGAAGTGTATGAAAAGCTAAATGAGATCTTGAAAACAAAAGGGTTGTCTAAAAAAGAGTTTGCATTGCGCTTGATTGCCAAAGATGTGAAACTCAAAAATACAGGAGAAGTCCCCTCCGAAAAGGTTATCTATGCCTATCTCAGTGGCAGGATTTCGTTGCGGATTGAGCTAATCCCTACGATTGTAGAGATTTTGAATATTAGTGAGCAAGAACTTTTTGATGATTCGGAGGGGAAACGGATTAAATTATTGCACCATATCCTTAGAAATCCTAGTGAACAAGAACAACAAACCGCTTCCTTGCTTCTACGCCAAAAGAATCAACCTGAAAACCATTCCTTTCCTGAAGATTATCAATTGAGCCGAATCCAAGAGTTGATTTCATTCGCTCCTCTACGTACGGTAGAAAAAATGATTTCCATTTTAGAACGCTATAAAAGTATGTTTGAAGAGTTTGAAAAAGAGGGGGTTTGAGGGGAACTCCCCTATTTTGTCAAGAGCATATCGGCAACTTTTAGCATTGTCACGATAAATGCGATAATACCGATACTCCATCGCATATTGGTATTGATAGCAGTTTGAATTTTGAGATCAATATCAGCTTTAAAGATATCCAACTTAGCATTAACACTGGTTTCTAGGAGTTTAAATTCACCTCGGAGACTATTAAATTCACCTTTAAGACCATTAAACTCACCTTTCAAGCTTGCTACATCGGCTACAACTTCATTAAGTTTATCATCGAGATGGTTGATGTGATTATATTGGCTTTTGAGCAAAAGAGTATTGATGTCTTCTTGCGTTAGCCCCTCACCACGACCAAATTTTTCTTCTATTTCTTTAACCTTAGGGGTAATCATTTCTATAAGCATATCATCAACACGCGTTTTGTTCATATTATCTCCCTTTTCGTTGTATTGGTCGTATTATAGCATAGTCGATTAGGTGGACTTAAAAACGTTATTCAAATACCCCAGGAGCCTTCCACATAGGCTCCAACGTCCCATCACGAACAAGCTCCATCTGTTTGCTATAAACTTTACGCCATCTCTCTTTTATCTCTTGATAGGTCTGAAAATTCGCGGTATTGGGTTCATAGCTACGCTCTATTTTTACAATATTCGCACCCGCTTCCTCAAAACTACTATAAACCCCTGCCCCGATTCCACACGCCATCGCCACGCCCAGTGCCGTCGCCTCTTTCACGACAGGAACGTTGACTACCAGTCCCGTCACGTCCGCTAAAATCTGTGACCATACTGCACCGTTAGATGCACCACTAGCAAAGGTGAGCGACGTAGGGGAGACACCGCTAAAGGCTTTGATATTATCGAGATTGATACCGCTCACAATACACGCATTCTCTTCCAATGAGCGAAATAGTGAACCGATATTGTATTTGCTGCTGTCTAGTCCCAATCCGATAAACGAAGGGGAAGCGTGTATCCACTCTCCATAGTTCATACTGTCACTGAAAATAGGAAGTATTCCATACGAGCCTACGGGAATCGAAGCTGCCATTTTTTCAAGCTCTTCGTAGCTTCTCCCACCACCCAAAGTATCTCGAAACCATCGCATCACCAGTCCCGTAAAAAAAGTGATCCCCTCCGCTTGGCTCATACCACGGACAACATGGGGATTGACTCGCAGTAGCATTTCATCACAAAGAGCTTTATCCGAAGGGATATTGACCACTTGTTGCCAAAAACTTCCCCCTAAGATCACGGCATCCCCAAGTTTGCAGGCTCCGAGACCTGCCGTGCCGATTTGAACATCACCACCCCCCATTACAACAAGGGTATCACGACTCAATCCTGTCTCCTCGGAAGCTTGCGCGGATATTTTACCCAAGACATCACCGCTCTCCAATACAGGGACAAACAAATCTTTTAACCCGCATTGCTCAAACTGGCTTTTTTCCCAATCACGAGTTTTGAGATTAAATGCCCCTGCTGTCCCCGCATTGGAGGATTCTGTCGCTAACTCACCACTGAGCTTGAAGAGTATCCAGTCACTTATCATCGTAAAGTAGGTTGCTTTTTCATACATGAAGGGGTGGTTATTTTTCAACCACAAAAGGCGTGGAGCCGCCGAGAGGGCAAAGGTTTGTCCACTGCTTTTATAAAATTCCAACTCCATCGTGGGGGATTGATGTTTGAGTTGCGCTACTTCGCAGCTTGCACGACTATCGACGTTCGCGACTCCCCAAAGTTCTTTCTTATCCTTATCATAAACAACGATCCCCTCACGCATACTCGAAGCCGATATAGCACGTATCTCTTGCGCACTGATTCCTGCTTTAGCAATAGCCTCTTGGATACATCGCTTGGCAAGGAGCCATCCTTGGGAGAAGTCAAACCCCATAGACCCCTCTACGCCTACTTCAGCAATATGCGTCCATTCGTATTGCGCCATAGCGCATTGATGTCCATGGGTATCAAAAATAACTGCCCGAATACTCCCCGTCCCTGCATCAATGGCACAAAAGTAGTGGTTCATTCGCTTATTTTACAATCTTCGCTTTAATGGTCTCTTCTTCAACCATATCTTTTCGATATTTAACGACGACCAAATTTTCGGTCTCATTGATAAACCACTCTGCAATATGCTCATGTTCTAAGCCATTGAGTTTCTCCATATCCACATGATCCATAGGGATATAAAGGTGTGAAAATCGGAGTGGATTAGTGAGCTTCATTGTCCATAAAAGCCACAATGTTGAGACGATAATCAAGGCTATCGCTAATGTCTCCTTGTTGGAATACTGCAATGCAAGACCTGCAACAATTCCTCCAATAAACGTCATGAGATACGCAAAACCATTGGCAATCCCTAATGCCGCCCCTTTTTGGTGAACTTTTGCGAATTTACTAATCATTGACTGGACTAAAGGTTCCATCATATTAAAAGCAATAAAAAAACTTACAACTCCCATGACAAACTGCCAGCTTTGCGTCGCAAATCCCATCAAAGTAAAGGCTACAATAAAGAGGACGATAGAGATAAGAAATATTTGTTTTGGCTTGTTATACTTTTCACCAAACACCGCAGCAGGTCCCATAGCGACAAGTCCTGCTAAGAGTGCAGGAACGTAGACTTTCCACAAATCAGCGGCTACCCAGTCAAATCCTTTTATAGTATCCGTACCGATCAACAACACAGGAATGAGGACGAACGCAACGGTCATAAGCCCTTTTTGCATTCCGTTGATAATGACCATATTGAGAAGATTTGGATCTTTCAAAATATCACGAGTATTCGTAGACGAGTGATAGATGTGACGGATACGTGGAGGGGTTGGGACGTTGGTAAAGAGAATAATCATAGAAAAAATAGAGAGGACAGCCGTAATCCAAAACAACGATGAAAGACCATAATGAGCCGCGATAACAGGTCCAAGCCCCATCGCTAGTGCAAAACTAATCGCAATCGTCCCCCCCATAAGCGCCATAGCTTTACCGCGAGACTCTTCATTGACCAAATCGCTAATCATCGCAGGGATAACCGCACCAATAGCACCCGCACCTTGCAAAAAGCGTCCGAACATAAGGGTATAAATATCAATACTTACCGCACAAATAATAGACCCTACGAGAAAAATAATCAATCCAATAAGAAGGGTAGGTTTACGACCGATTTTGTCGCTCATAATTCCAAAAGGGAGCTGAAAAATCGCTTGAGTCAGTGCATATCCACCGACAATGACCCCAATAAGAAGAGGTGTTGCCCCTTGAAGCGTGAGTCCATAGACCGAGAGAACAGGGAGAACCAAAAAAAGACCAAAAAAGCGAAGCGATAAAATCGCGGAGAGAGGCATGACTGTTTTAAACACGTTGTGACCTTAAGTAAGTTAAAATTTCCGTTATTATAGTATATCTTCTCATGAGGCAAATGAGTGAAATGATATTACTAAGTCAAATCTAAGGAAGTTACCATGAAAGTAGTGTTAGCAACGTCGAACAAGGGAAAAGTGCGTGAGATTATTGAACTCCTTCATGATCGAGAGGTGTTTCCGTATACGGATTTGATTGAAGGGTTTGAGATTATCGAAGACGGAGCAACATTCAAAGAGAATGCGCTGATAAAAGCTCGTGCGGTTTATAAAGCTTTAGGGGATAAAGATGCGGTTGTGATTGCCGATGACAGCGGTATCAGTGTCGATGTACTAGACGGTGCCCCCGGAATTTACAGTGCTCGTTATGGTGGTGAAAATGCTACTGACAAAGATAATCTTCAAAAGCTTGTGGATGAACTTAAAAATCATGGTGTTACATCATCGCCTGCTCATTACACGGCGGCCATTGCCATCGTCTCACGCGAGGGGGAGAGTTGTGTTCACGGATGGATGCACGGAGCGGTCATCACACAGTTACGGGGTGACAATGGATTTGGATATGATCCGATATTTATCCCTGATGGATTTGAGAAAACATTAGGGGAGTTAGAGGGGGAAGTGAAGAGAGGATTGTCTCATCGATCCAAAGGGCTTCATTTAGCGAAGATTTTGATCGATCAGATTAAGAGTCAGAGGGGTTAAGCGTTAAATCCTTTTGCATATTCAACCAAAAAGCCGTCATTAAGGATATATTCTCCCCGTTTAATATGGGCAATATATCCCATCTCCATTAATCCTTTGTAGACTTGATTCAGAGCTTGAGCACTAAGGATTTGCTCTTCATTGCGTGCTAACCGACATAAGACATCGTAATGGTGCTTTTTTCCTTTGAGTTCATGAACGTACTGTTCAATCAAATCATGGACTTCGTTAAATGCACTTTCGTATGCGTCATCAATTATCTGCTTTGTGACAAGCCGAATTTCTTTGTCAAGTGCACTGTAATAAATATGTTGCATTACTAGCATGGTATTGGTGGGATGTCCAAAAAGTCGTTGTAGCACCGACATGAGATCTAAAGAGTCTTCAAAAATAATTTGTCGTTTTTTAAAGGTCATTTCCAGCTGCGGTGCAAGTTCGATAATATCGAATGCAGGGAGTTTTAATTTTCGGCAATAGTTATAAAAAGGGGATTTTTTATTTTCAAAAATTTCTGTCATTAGGTGCTCGATACTTCCCAAAAACGCATACGTAATGTGCTCGTGATGCTGGATTATTCCGCGCATCATTTCTAAAATATTTCCTTCACAAATAAACCGTGAAACATCTTGAAACTCATCAAAAATGATAATGAAATGGCGATTTAGTTCGGTAGCAATCTCTTCAGCTGTTTCCAACGCTTTAATCAACAATTCACACGGTTTCTTTTTTTCATCGGAGAAAAATTCTACCGAATATTCAAAGATTTCCGTTTTGATGGTAACTTCATGTTTTGCATTAATCATAAATTTTGCTATACCCTCTTTCATCCGTCATTCCGCACATAAATTTACCATTTTTATTCATAAAATTTCCAATATCGTTTTCCAAGTAGATCAAGTAGAGTAGAGTGTCTAGTAAGGAGTCCGATAACCTGTTCGGTTGTGTCGGGTAT
>JBAZTZ010000042.1:0-10342 GCA_041661705.1 Sulfuricurvum sp. | reverse complement strand
ATAGCGCTTTGGATTTCCATAAAAAATTGTTTCTATATAGCCAATCTCATAAGGGGTTAAAGGTTTTTGACAATACGCCGCCTCTTTTAACATTTGATCAAAACTAATCGTATTAAAAAGTACATATCCAACTCGATCTTGTACTGCGTTAAGCTTATTAAGAAGTGACACAGCAACAGAAGAAGCTTTTCGTATTGAGGTCGTTTCATTAAATTCTTCTCTTTGAGCAAGAAGCAAGGTGCTACTGAGTACTCCTGTATATGCCATAAAAGAACGCCTATTCATACTTCCCTCATTTGCCTTAAATTTGATAAATTATACTGATGCCATTTTACCTTAATTTATCGCTATTCAATAGCTAATAAAGTGTATAATAATGTTAATGTTTATTCTATACCATTAAAAAGGTCGGACATGCTCTCAAAACTTTATTTACAAATTGCGCGTGGTGCTATAGGCGCGCAATTTGACCATTCGATCATACAAAAAGAGGCTTTATTAGGGGTTCATCCAGAGTTAGCGCTAAAGAAGGCAACGTTTGTCACGCTTACCTTAGATGGGCGATTGAGAGGTTGTATTGGTTCGTTGATCGCGCACCGTCCACTCATTGATGATTTGATTTCTAATGCACACTCAGCCGCATTTCAGGATCCCCGTTTTTCCCCTCTTAGTCCTGAAGAGTTTCCGCGAATTAAAATTGAAGTTTCATTATTGAGTGAACCTCAATTACTTTCTTATGAAAATAAGAGAGAATTAAAAGAAAAAGTTCGTGTCGGTAGTGATGGAATAATTATCCGACTTGGAAATTATCAAGCTACCTTCTTGCCGCAAGTTTGGGAAGAGTTAAGTGATTTTGAGACTTTTTTTGCCCATTTGGGGATGAAGGCAGGGATTGGAAGCGATCCTCTCTCGTATCATCCCGAAGTCTATATCTATCAAGTTGAAAAAATAGAGGAGGAATGAAATGAGAGTACGAATAATGAGTGTTGCAGGGAGCTTTTATCCTGCATCTGCGTACGAAGTCAATGAGATGATTAATCATTTTAATACGATTTTAGAAGCATACCCTGATTCTCTTAGAGATTTTGATACACTTTTGGGTCATGCTGTGATCGTCCCCCATGCGGGATGGGTGTATTCAGGCTTTACTGCTAATATTGCGTTACGTGTTCTTGCCAATGCAAATCCAAAAACCGTAATAGTTATCGGACCTTCTCATCGTGTAGGCTTTGAAGGGATAAGTATTGCCAATACTCAAAGCTATCAAACACCCCTAGGGCATTTGGCTATAGATACTGCATTGGTTCAGGATCTAAAATCGCGTTTTACTCTCCCCACCTTTGAGCAAGCGTACTACGAACACAGCACCGAAGTACAAATGCCTTTTATCAAACATTATATGCGCGATGTAAAAGTCGTTGAATTGGTTTATGCGTATGCGACATCCTCTCAGATTGCACCGATAATTGATTATATTTTGAGTTTACCCGATACTGCCATCGTTATTAGTACCGATTTAAGTCATTATTATTCGCTTGAAGAAGCAAAGCGACTTGATTCAATCTGTCTGGAAGCGATTCGTACTGAAAATGTCCAAGAGTTACATCAAGGGTGTGAAGCGTGTGGAATGATAGGGGTAGAAGCTATTCTTAGTGTCGCTAAAAAGCGAGGATTGGAAGCTATTTTACTCGATTATCGAACAAGTGCTGACGCAAGCGGAGATACCGCCCGTGTCGTCGGCTATGCAAGTGCACTTTTTCGTTAAACGTCCATCTCGACAACGTTCCAAGGAAGTCCTTGGGCGTTCATTTCATCCATAAAGAAATCAGGATCCATCTGTTCCATATTGAACACGCCCGTACCACTCCATTTCCCCTCTACCATCAGTTTTGCACCGATAACCGCAGGAACACCCGTAGTGTATGAAACACCTTGCGATTTAACCTCGGCATAACACTCTTCATGATCTTTGATCTGATAAATATAAATTTTACGTTTTTTGCCGTCTTTTAGACCCTCAGCTACGATACCAATATTGGTTTTACCTTTGGTTCGAGGGCCAAGTGACGCAGGATCAGGAAGTAAGGTTTTTAGAAATTCCATCGGAACGATTTTCATCCCTTTATGCTCAACTTCCTTGATCCCCAACATTCCAACATTTTCAAGACATTTCATGTGAGTAAGGTAGCTTTGACCAAATGTCATAAAGAAACGGATACGCTTGAGTCCTTTTATATTTTGCACCAATGATTCCATCTCTTCATGATAAAGCAAATAGCTGTCTTTAGGGCCTACTTCTGGATAATCCCACACTTGCATGATTTCCATTGGCTCAGTCTCTATCCATTTGCCCTCTTCCCAATAACGTCCTTTGGCACTTACTTCACGTAAGTTGATCTCAGGGTTGAAATTCGTCGCAAACGCATAACCGTGATCGCCTGCATTACAATCGAGAATATCAATCGTATGAATTTCATCAAAATAGTGTTTTTGAGCGTAGGCACAAAAAACATTCGTTGCACCCGGATCAAATCCGCTTCCAAGCAATCCCATGATACCTGCATCTTTAAATGCCTGATCTTTTGCCCATTGCTCTTTGTATTCAAACATCGCTTCATCGGGATGTTCATAGTTTGCCGTATCAAGATACGCTGTTTTGGTTGCGATACACGCATCCATAATGGTCAAATCTTGGTATGGAAGGGCAACATTGATAAGAATGTCCGCATTAACGCGGTTAATGAGATCAATAACTTCTTGAGTATTATCCGCATCCACGGTCGCAATTTCAATTGCACCCTCTGGAAGTTCGCTTTGAATCTCTTCGCAACGTTTCAACGTACGGCTTGCCAAAATAATGCGATCAAATGTTGTGTTGTTCATGACACATTTATGTGCCACAACGCGCCCGACTCCGCCAGCGCCAATAATAAGTGCAGTTGCCATAGCAAACTCCTTGTTTTAGTAAAAATTATAGTGTGAAAATTATAGACAAATCTCTCTTACGATTGGGTTACAGATACGAGCGATTGTCATCCCCCTGTCCGATAAAACGCACGCGAAGAAATTTCCACGTTTTCGATTCCCCAAAGATTTTTTTCAGGCTTCTTATCGACTACTTCGGCTAACATTTTATACGCCTCTTGAGTATCGCCGTTACGGATTGCTTCTTTGATGTTTTTTGCCCCCTCGAAATACAAACACCCGATCAAATCCCCCTCAGCACTCAGACGAAGACGGTCGCAGGTCGCACAAAAATCATGACGATGGGGTTCAATCGTTCCGAAACGGTATCCCTTGGACGTTTCATACAAATTTGCGGGACCGCTTTTTTCGTTTACGATACGAGAAAATGAGTGTGTCTTAGAGAGCTCTGAGAGTATTTCAAAGCTTGCAAGCCCTTTTATCCCATCGGAAGCATGAATGTTTTCCATGTACTCGATGTAACGTATTTGCGCACCGATATTTTGGGCATATTCGAACAAAGATCCTATTTCGTGATCGTTGATTCCGCGTAAAATAACGCTGTTGATTTTGACAGATAATCCGGCATCGATTGCGGCATCTATTCCCTTTAGTACCGATTTAAGAACATCTTTTTGGGCGATATAATGAAGGGTCTCTTTTTCCAATGAGTCAAGCGAAATATTGACTCTTTTTAGCCCTGCCTTTTTGAGCTTTTGGGCCATTGCGGGGAGTAAAAATCCATTGGTCGTAAGCCCGATATCGACTTCCGGTGCATAGGTGTGAATCATAGCAATCAACTCATCGAGATTTTCTCTCGTAGTTGGCTCTCCCCCTGTAATACGGATTTTACGAATACCGCTGTCAATACTGATTTTAATAAAGGCAAAAAGCTCTTCATAACTAAGAAGATTTTCTTTTGGAACCCAGCTAAAAGGCTTTTCAGCCATGCAGTAACGACATCGGAAATTGCATCGCTCGGTGACCGACACCCGTAAATAATTTACTTCACGATTAAAACTATCTATCAACATTGGATCAGCCTTCTTCATTTATACTTAGCTTATGGTAGCTTATCCACGAATGGATGTTCTTGATTTACGTCAATTCCAATGGAAGACAACTCTGCTATGATTTAAAATAGATTATTATAAAAGGAAATACTGCATTGATGTTGGAACAACTCGATTTTTTTAAAGGATGTGATCCGCAACAACTATCCCCCTTATCCGCCAATACAAAAATAAAAAGTTATGAAGCATCCGATATATTAGTCTATGAAGATGATGATATTAATCGTGTTTATTTCCTCCTTGAGGGGGAAGTGAAGTTTTATAAAGTGGATCGATTTGATAATGAAGTTTTTTTGTACACCTTAAAAGATCAAGCACTGCTTACGAATATCGGTTCACTTGATTGTGATCGTATCAGTTGTTTTAGCAATGTTGAGTTTCTTTCTCACAGTCGTGTGATGTCATGTGAGTTAAAAGCCTTTAATGAGGTGGTCAAAAATGACAATACCTTACTAATTCGACTGGTCAATCTCCTCGCAAATCAAAAACAAATGATCGATTGCATGGTGACAATGGGAATGGTGCACGATGTCACCGCAAAAGTTGCTAAAATGCTGCACGGAAATCTTGATCTTTATAACAGTCTGAAAAAACAAGAAATATCCTATCGTCTTAATATTCAGCCAGCTACCCTTTCACGTGTATTGGCTAAATTTATCCGTAAAGGTATTATCATCGAAGAAGATCACAAAACGCTAGTCCTCTTACGAGATGAGTTAGCACACTATTTTACGGAGGGGCTCTAATGCAATCCATATCTACGAAGATCCGTTGGATCGTTCTCATTCTCTCTATCAATCTTGTTACAATTATTTTGGTCGATATTTGGCTCAATTCATCGCAAAAACTCGACGCTAAAGTAATCAATACCGCTGGAAAACAACGAATGCTTTCCCAGCGTACCGTCTTGGAGCTTCACCGTCTGTTGGTGGATGAAGATGGTGCATACGAGCGGCTGCAAAGTGCACGTGAAGAATTTGATCGTAATTTTAAACAGCTGAGTGCTACTACTTCAGAATATCATACATTTAAGAATGACAAAATTAACACCACTATGACGGATGTACATGCGCACTGGAACCGTATGAGTGGATTGATAGATCATTATTTACAAGGGGATCACAACTTGTATGATCTCAAAACCATTTATGATAATGGCGATCAAACACTGGCATTGATGGACAAAGCGGTAAACCAATACGAAGAATCAATGATGGAAAAACGGATATTGGCACACCGTATTCAAATTACCCTAGCCGTCATCTCCTTTGGAATCATCCTCTATATGGCGCGTACAACGCTAGAGATACAACGCAATTTTGAAAAATTCCTAGAACATTCAAAAAGTATCAGCGGTGAAGAAAATCTCACCCATAGTGGAAATGAACTTGATATTGCCTGCTCCCATATCGAGTATTTTTTACGTAATGTCGAAGAAGCGCTCCAAAGTGCTTCGGATGCAGTCGAAAAAAGTGAAGCGGCAACCGCTAGCCTCATGAGTTCCACCCCCGAAGCCGAAGAACTGCTAGAACAAAGTGAAGATGTGATGATCCAAGTAAGTGAAGAACTGCACCAAACTTCTCTGCGTCTTAAAAAACTTAAAAACAACCTCCAAAAAGCCAATGCAATACGAAATGCCTAAGGGCATTTTTCCTCTTTTCTTGACCTAAGTCAAAACCTTTCTTTTTAAATATCTTTATAATGTTTGAAGTGCATGAGTTATTTCATAGCATAAGAAAATCATAAGAATTCATCTAAAGTGGATTGAATGAGAAATGATTTAACCAAGGAGGCTTCAATGTCCATGGAACGAAGAGAGTTTTTAAAAAGTGCAGCAGCAGCATCGGCAGCAACAGCAATTGGGATGGCAGTTCCCGCTTCAGTAGAAGCAGCAGCGGTTCAGGGTCAGGCAGGATGGCGTTGGGATAAAGCGGCATGCCGTTTTTGCGGAACAGGATGCGGTATCATGATGGCAACCAAAGACGATCGTATCGTCGCGGTCAAGGGTGATCCATTGGCTCCGGTTAATCGTGGTCTTAACTGTATCAAAGGATACTTTAACGCCAAAATTATGTACGGTGCGGATCGTCTTACCCAGCCGTTGTTGCGTATGAACGATAAAGGTCAGTTTGATAAGCAGGGTAAATTTAAACCCGTCAGCTGGAAACGTGCTTTTGATGAGATGGAAATTCACATCAAATCAGCTCTTAAAGAAAAAGGACCTACCGGCATCGCGATGTTCAGTTCAGGTCAGCAAACGGCGATGGAAGGTCACGCAGCCCTTAAGCTTATGAAAGCAGGATTCCGAACCAACAACATCGATCCCAATGCTCGTCTTTGTATGGCATCTGCCGTTACTGGATTCATGAACGTTTTTGGAGCGGATGAACCATCGGGCTGTTATGAAGACATTGAACTTGCTGAAACGATTGTTGCGTTTGGTTCAAACATGGCGGAAATGCACCCTATCCTTTGGTCACGTGTCAGTGATCGTAAACTTAGTAATCCTGATAAAGTACAAGTGGTTGTTCTATCAACCTACAAACACCGTACCATGGACTTAGCGGATGTGGAAATCATCTTTAAGCCTAATACCGATTTGGCGATTTTTAACTACATCGCTCGTGAGATTGTGTACAATCATCCTGAATCCATGGACAAAGAATTTTTAGATAAAAACATCGTATTTGCAACCGGTCCTGTGGACATCGGATACGGACTTCGTGAAGATATTCACCACCCTAAATATGGGGCGAAAGAGCTCGATACCGCAGCCAAACAAAAATCTAAAGTTCTCACTGCCGATGAGGGAGTCAGTCTTGCATATTTAGGCTACAAAGAGGGCGATACGCTGGAGATGAAAAATACCAATGATGCAAATAAGCATTGGAAAATCACCTTTGAAGAGTTCAAAAAAGGTCTTGCTCCGTATACCCTCGATTATGTAGCTCACGTTTCCAAAGGTGACTCAGATGAGAGCATGGAAAGTTACAAAGCAAAACTTAAAAAAATGGCAGATCTTTACATCGAGAAAAAACGTAAATGTTTGACCTTCTGGACAATGGGATTCAATCAGCATACACGTGGAACATGGGTAAATGAACAAGCCTACATGGTTCACTTCCTACTGGGCAAACAAGCAAAACCTGGTAATGGTGCATTCTCACTCACAGGTCAACCATCAGCGTGTGGAACTGCACGTGAAGTAGGAACATTCAGCCACCGACTTCCAGCTGACATGGTCGTTATGAACCCTGCTCACCGTAAAATGGCAGAGGGCATCTGGGCACTTCCTGATGGAACGATTAATCCAAAAGCAGGTTCACACTTTACACAGATCCACCGTGATCTCGAAGATGGCAAAGTGAAATTTGCATGGGTCAGTGTTTGTAATCCATACCAAGATACCGGTAATGCAGATCACTGGATTAAAGCAGCGCGAAATATGGACAACTTCATCGTAACGTCCGATGGTTATCCGGGAATTTCAGCAAAAGTATCCGATTTGATTTTACCAAGTGCAATGATGTATGAGAAATGGGGAGCGTACGGTAATGCAGAACGCCGAACACAGCACTGGCGTCAGCAAGTCACTCCAATGGGTGATTCGATGTCGGATACGTGGCAGTTTGTAGAGCTTTCTAAACGCTTTACGATCAAAGAAGTATGGGGAGCGCAAAAAATTCCTGGACTGGATGGCGGATTACCTGACGTTATGGGTAAAGCCAAAGCAATGGGATACAACGATAATTCGACCTTGTACGATGTCCTTTTTGGCAATGCACGAGCAAAAGCATTTAAATGGCCTGATCCAGTTGGCAAAGGGTATCAAAACTCTGAAGTCGAAGGCGATAAACGTAATGTTATCGGAAGCGATGGAAAACCGTTTAAAGGATATGGCTTCTTCATCCAAAAATATCTTTGGGAAGAGTATCGTAAATTTGGAGACGGGCATGGACATGACTACGCTGATTTCGATACCTATCACCGTGTACGCGGCCTAAAATGGCCAGTTGTCGATGGTAAAGAGACGTTCTGGCGTTACAACGCGAAATACGATCCGTATGCGAAAAAAGCAAATAATGGAGCATTCGCATTCTACGGCCATGCGTTCAAAGACATTCCAACCGGAAATCTTAAAGGGGTTACAAACAGTGCGAAAGTGAATTTGGATAACAAAGCCAAAATCTTCTTCCGTCCGTATATGGAACCGACCGAAGTACCTGATAAAAACTATGACATTTGGCTTTGTACCGGTCGTGTACTCGAGCATTGGCACAGCGGTACCATGACAATGCGTGTTCCTGAGCTTTATCGTGCGGTTCCGGAGGCATTGTGTTATATGCACCCCGCCGATGCTGAAAAGCGTGGCGTGAAGCGTGGCGAGATGGTGTGGGTAGAATCACGACGTGGTAAAGTAAAAGCACACGTCGAAACTCGTGGTCGTAACCGTCCTCCAAAAGGGTTGGTATTCGTCCCATGGTTTGATGAAAAAGTATTTATCAACAAAGTATGTTTGGATCACACGTGTCCGATTTCTAAACAAATCGACCACAAAAAATGTGCCGTCAAAATCTATAAAGCGTAATGACTATGAGCACTAAAACTCCTAATGATCGTCGCCGTTTTCTCCTCTCTATTGCGAGAGGAATTGGGTTGAGTGCGATGGGGGCTTTGGTCTGGAGTGCCTATGTGGGTGAAGTAAAAGCAGCGCCTCTGGTTCTGCGTCCTCCTGGAGCGCTGGATGAAGCGGAGTTTATCAAAAACTGTATCAAGTGCGGTTTGTGCGTGGAAGCGTGTCCGTATGACACGCTGATATTAGCGCGTCCAGGGGACAATCTCCCCATCGGGACACCGTTTTTTAACCCACGATCTGTACCTTGTTATATGTGTACGGATATTCCTTGTGTACCGGTGTGCCCAAGCGGTGCATTAAACGAACCCTCCGTAAGCAGCTATGTGAAAAACAAAGCCGTTTTGGATATCAATAAATCGCGTATGGGTTTAGCGGTAGTCGATGAGAGTTCGTGTATCGCCATGTGGGGAATCCAGTGTGATGCGTGCTACCGTGCGTGTCCGCTTTTAGGCGAAGCCATTACCATAGAAACGTCCAAAAATGAGCGCACAGGAAAACATGCATTTCTAAAACCTGTTGTGCATGCAGATGTGTGTACAGGATGCGGAATGTGTGAGCATGCATGCGTTACTGAAATCGCCGCTATCCATATCTTCCCCAGAGCATTAGCCATGGGGAAAGTGGGAGACCACTATATAAAAGGGTGGGATAAAACGGACGAAAAACGGTTAAAAGGAGCTTCAATAGAGGTCACTAAAACCAAAATAAGTGAACAAAGTGCGATTGATTCACTCAATGACGAAGGAGGATTATGATGAAAAATTATCGCTATTTAATCCTCCGTCGTTTGACGCAAATCACACTCTTGGTTCTTTACGTAGGAGCCAACTTGTGGGGATGGAAAATGCTGCAAGGTAATCTCAGCACTTCCTCTATATTAGGAGCTATTCCCCTGAGTGATCCCTATGCGGTCATTCAAATAGCCGTTACAGGTGCAAGTTTAGGGATGGATATATTGCTTGGTGCTTTAATCGTAACGCTTTTCTATGGTGTTATCGGTGGTCGTGCCTTTTGCAGCTGGGTGTGTCCTATCAATATTATTACCGATACCGCAGCGTGGCTACGACGGAAGCTCAAATTTTCCGAAGTACAGAAACGATTTTATATGAGCCGATCATTGCGCTATTGGATTTTAGGTTTGAGTTTAATCCTTTCTGCTCTTATGGGAGTAGCAGCGTTTGAACTTATCAGCCCTATTTCAATGGCTCACCGTGGACTTATCTTCGGTATGGGGATGGGCGGCGGTGCGTTGATTGTAATTTTTTTGTTTGATTTACTGGTACATGAAAATGGATGGTGCGGTTATGTGTGTCCACTGGGCGCGACGTATTCGCTTATCGGGAAATTTTCCCTTATCCGTGTTTTTCATGATGCTGACAAATGTACTGATTGTCGCAGTTGCATCACGGTGTGCCCTGAAAAAGAGGTCCTTCATATGATCAATCGCAGTAGTGAAAGTGTGCTTATGGGTGAGTGTACAAATTGTGGCAGATGTGTAGATGTCTGTCAAGAAGACGCGCTCGGATTTTCGATCCGAAGTTTCACAAAACAACCAAAGGATGAAGAATGAAAGTAAAAAAAATGATGAGCAGCTTCATTGCTGCTTCACTGATTATTAGCGGTCTTTACGCTGGAAATACCTCGATCGACGAGAAACAGCTAGGGATGC
>JBAZTZ010000041.1:0-11583 GCA_041661705.1 Sulfuricurvum sp. | reverse complement strand
TCAATACAATAATTCCCTTCTTCATCGTGACTAAGGGTAGCGTTACGATAAATAGCCGATTGATCTTCACAATCAACCCCGTAAAAACGAAACCCCTTAGGGTTAACGGTAATCGTCTTGTACGACTCTTGGATTAGTAGGTCGCAGTTGCTGTAAAGGATGTTCATAATAGTGTTTCTCCTTGATGTGGTGTATCATCGCATAATGGAAGCGATACTATTTTCTTAGGAAAATTCCTGTATTTCACAGGAATTTAGACATGCAGATACCCTCCGCTGATTGGGTCTTTTTTTAAACAAGTGACAATGAGATGAATTGATTTAGGATTGAAAGTACTCACACATTACCCATTTTGGGTTGCCTATGCACCCACTTAGTATGAATGGTGTATAATTTGCCCTAAAAGCGAACACAACCAAAAACTAACGTATTTTTGGTATGACGGTATTATAAACAAATATGTTAATTAAGTCAAGATATATAAACATATTTATCAATGGAGTTATATGGAATTTGGTGAAAGACTCATTCAAGCACGTGAGTACTTAGGTTTTAATCAGTCTGATTTCGCAAGTGAACTTGCTTTAGCCGCACAATCATTAGTAAGATATGAAAAAAACAAGGTTAGACCGTCTATTGATTTCTTAATAAAATTAACATATATATTTAATATAAACTCTAATTGGCTCCTCACCGGCAAAGGAAACATGCTACTAGAGGATGAGAGTTTAAACGCTCACCCAACTGCTTGCCAACACTCAGCAGATGATAAATGCAGCATATCACTGAACTATTATCCAGATATCGTAACGGCTGCTGGATACTGTAACATGAATGCGTCCAATGTTCAGCCACAAACAATGACATTAGATCCCCGTTTTTGCCAAGAGGTCTTAAATGTTAGAGAATTGGAGTCGCTCGATGTTATTAAAGTCACCGGTGACTCTATGGAACCGTATGTCTATAATGGAGAGTTGGTAGTAATACAGCGCCATGAAAAAGCCATGGATGGCGAAACCGTTATTGCTAAAGTAAACGGCCATATTTATATCAAACGATATCATACCGATCCCTTTGGAAGATGGGTCAAGCTCATAAGCGACAATGACCCATCCAGTACGATTGAGATATCAGGTGATGATCTACATCACTTTTCCATTGTTGGCATTATTAGAGCGAAGGTAAAAGCGTTTTAGCAATTATCAATCCCCTAACCGTTTAGCTACCATTTCAGAGGGAAATTTCTTAGCCGCAGGCTCAATGAACCATTTCTCTCCATTGCTAAGTTCCACTTCTCCACCCCATTTTTCATCGGTATCAAACTCTACTTTTACAATGGTCTCTTCCATGTCTTTTTTTGCAAAATAAAAAGATATTTCCTTTTTTGAATCAACGCGTAACATTACTTTTGCCATTGTGTACTCCTTATTTAATACTAGTGAAAATTCATCGCTCTTACTGTGCGTGAAAAAACTTCCGAACCCGATGCCACCAATCTGATGTCAGATGACCTTCAAAACTGATACGTAAAAATGTACCCGACAATCGTCTTATGATTGTATTTACCTTATACTCTTTATCATCCTTTCTAGGAAAATCATCGCGATAATGACTTCCTCGACTCTCTTCACGCGCCAAAGCAGACATTATCATAGCCTCTGCTACTGTCAACGAGTTTCGAAATTCGATAATCGACATCAATTCAACATTATTGTTACGTTCTTTATTGACACAACATAGTCCCGATGATAATTTCATCAAATAATGAATATATTCAAGTGCTCCCACCAAAGAATCATGGTGACGAAAAATACCTACATTTTTATAGAGTATATTGCCAAGATTTCGTCGCATCGTATTGATATTAAAGCGATTTTCTCCCTCTATAATCGTATCGATATAACGTAACTCTTTGGCGACTTGGGCATAATCAATCGGTTGAAACTTCCCTTTTTTGGCAGCTTTTGCAGCATTTATTCCTGCAACCTTCCCAAAATATGCCCCTTCAAGCAAACTGTTACCCCCAAGACGATTCGCCCCATGAACACCACTGTAGGAACATTCACCGCATACAAAAATATTATCAATGTCGCTAGAGGTATCATCACGAGACCAAATTCCCCCCATAGTGTAGTGCGCCGAAGGGGTTATGGGGAGTAATTCCGTACAAATATCAATTCCGGCACCGTTTAGTGCATGTTTACGGGCAGAGGGGAGTTTTTTATCGATTAGCTCTTCACCCAAGTGGCGAAAATCAAGATACACTTTATGACCAGCTGCCTGATGTATAGCAATATCACGCGAAAGTTTGTCTCTCGTTTGAAGCTCATCGGTAAATCGTAAACTATTTTCATCCACAATAGTTGCCCCCTCACCCCGTGCCGCTTCACTGATAAGTGTTCCGCTATTAAGCAACGTGGTTGGGTGAAACTGAACAAACTCCATATTGACAAGACGCATTTTGGCTCGTAATGCAATTGCGATTAAATCTCCACTGGATTCTTGAGAATTGGTCGAATGTCCCCGATAAATCCCTGCATATCCACCGCCTGCTAGAATCAGCGATTTACAGGCGAATGCGATCACGGCAGAATCACGGCGGCGAAGCATCGTAATTCCAGAAAGTTTATCGTTATATGTAGCAATACTCAATACCAAATGATTTGATAATATTTCCACCCCCTCTTTTCGACATTGCGTAAAAAGAGTTTGGGTAATCGAGGCTCCTGTTTTATCGGCAATATAACACGTACGCTTAGCTTTTGTTCCACCGAAAGGGCGCTGTGCAATGGAGCCGTTTTCCTGTGTATCAAATGCAACGCCCATTTTTTGTAAATCATCAATAATCTCTTCTGCCCCAACAACCATAGAACTAACCGCCGAAAATCGTCCTAGATCATCCGCTCCATTTAACGTATCGGCAATATGATCTCGACAACTGTCATGGGCAGTCGTTTTAAGTACCGCATTAATCCCACCCGATGCAACAGCAGAGTTGGAACGAAAGGGGGTGCTTTTAGAAATAAGGGCGACTTTCAATCCTGAGCGACGTGCATAAAGTGCCGCAAAAAGCCCTGATATACCACTTCCCACGACGATTACATCATACAGCATAACTATCTCGAATCAATATATTCATAGCTTCATCCGAGGCAGTGGGAAGATACGCCAAAATTGCATTATCCATAATATGTGCAGGAGTAACCGCACCAAAAATTGACGTAATCGCCCCCGCACTTCGAGCAAACTGCAACGCACTCGCTACATCTGTTAGCTCAGCAGTATTCAGCAATTCCCCTATTTTTGGTGCGAAAGGTCGCTTAAAAAGATTTTTTTGCAACAACGGTGATGAGCCTAAATAACTCAAACCAAACTGTGCGCACGCGTGCATGAGTGGATAATACATCCCATCTTCACACTGCTGATTGGCATAACTATACGCATGAGGTTTAGCCATATTGAACGGGCTTTGAAGGTATTTAAACCCATGATGCTCACCTCCAATACGTCGTGCAATCTCCATCACTTTTGAGAGCGAAATATACTCCGTATGCTCCTCTTCGTACAAAAATCCATTCCATGCCGCAATTCCATACGCCACTATTTTTCCCTCGAAACGCAAGGTTTCAAAAAGCTCAAATGCTGTTTCAATCCGTGTATAAAACTCTTCTTGCTCAACATATCCCAGTTGTGTTTCGGGATTATGCAGAAAGAAAATATCAATCGTCTCAAGTCCAAGATTTTTCAACGACTGTTCACAGCTCCAGCGCAAATACGCAGGTGTCATACAATGCTGATCGATAATAATCTCTTCTTTCATTGCTAATTTTGGTTCAATCATATTTGCTTGAATCCAGCCGTACGGATTCTCAGGAAAAGGGAAATCCAGAGGTATAAACCCAGCTTTTGAGGCAATAATCACCTCTTCACGTTTTATATCTCCCGACTCTATCATCTCTTGTAACGCTTCACCGATTTCTCGCTCCGACATCTGATAGCGATAATTGATCGCCGTATCGATAAAATGGATACCGTTACGAAGTGCTGTTTTTATTGCCTCGGAATAGTTGATAATATAATTTTCCTCTTTATATGGTTCCGGTTTATAGGTTCCAATCCCAAGAGAGGGGAAAAAGAGTTCTCCGTTAAAACGGTAAAAATCTTTTGAATAGGTCCCAAATTTTTTGAGATATCCGAAAGTTCCCTCTTTGGTTGCATGTGCCATTAGACCACCATCACTCGTAAGTTGGATTTGAGTTTAAAGTTCAGCATATCTTGCATACCGGCAAGCGTTGTCGTCGTGTTCATCGAACAGCTCATACACTCACCTTTATACTGAATATAAAGTTCATGACCGTCTTCTACTTCTTTGAGATCAATCACTTCTACATCCCCATGATCCGCTTTGAGCGTTGGACGGATATATTCCTCGAGAATCGATTCGATACTGCGGAGTTTTTGTACCAAACTCATCGCATTGAAATTGCCGTCCCCTTTTGCCTCTTTAATTTTCTTGCTAATTGCCTCTTTGGTGAGTTCACCTTGGATTTCGGCGAGCATGTCTACGAGATAGACATCTTTTTTCTCGTGACCGCCCGGCTTGATGCATGATTTACAAAAACCGCCTGCTTTGGTGTAGTCGGTGATCGCTTCAATGGAGTCAAGTTTGTTGAGTTTAATCACCTCTTTGAGGGTATCAAGACTCACACGTGCACATTCGCAGACGATAAATTCCGTCTCAAACTCCGACATATCCACCCCTTTGTAGATGGATGCCGCTTTTTTAATAACGTCGTACGCCATAACCGAACAGTGCATTTTTTGCCCTGGTACTGCCGGAATATCTTCCTCATCACGAAGTGCTTTTTCCACATCGATGTTGGTGATTTTCAACGCTTCGTCTACTGTTTTATCCATACATAGTTCCGCCATCATATCGGAGCTTGCTATTGCAGTTCCGCATCCAAAACTTTTAAAACGGCTTTTGATGATAACATCATTTTTAGGATCAATCATCCAGTACAATCGCACAGCATCCCCACAGCTCTCCGCACCAAAATCAGCAATAATAAGTTGCTTTTGAGCCGCATCAGCTTCCTCTTGGGTAATTTCTCCCATATTGATAGGATCGTTCATGCGTCGTTGAACCTCGAGTGAATACTCTTCCCATAATGCTCCGCCGATTAATGTGTCTCGTGCCATTGATTGCTCCTTGATGGATGATATTGCTCTAAAAGATGCAAGAGACGTTCTCGTTAGAAGATTACATTTTTGTCGTACAGAATATTGAGAACAAAATATGCAGGAGGTAATACGTTAGAAAATATTCTGCCCCGAATGGGGCTAGCTTTAGTGCCTTAGTGGCTAGCGTAGTCAATCGGGACGCGTTCCGATTGGCGTTCAATATAATTTAAAGGATTTATTATGTTTCAAATTACTGCTGTATTCAATCGCCACTGCCTTAACGATGTGTTAAAAGAACTGTTTGATAATGCTATTGAAGGGGTCACCGTTATGGATGTTATTGGAAAAGGTTCATTGGGGATTACTGAAAAAAATAATGCACCCGACTTATTTCCAAAAGTGATGCTTCTAATCGTTGTCTCTGATGAAGCACACAAAGCAACGGCAATGGAATGTATACGCGCACATACCCAAGATTTAGGTCACGGTGCTGGTAAAATGTGGATAACACCTGTAATGGAAGTCGAACGTATCCGTACGGGAGAAAAAGACGAAACAGCCCTCGCACAGCCTGCCCCTCGTACTACCGCTAAAAGCAATACTTTCTATACGGCAGTTGATACACCCTCAAGCTAAGGAGCCGCCTAAAGCAGCTCCAGCTTATATAGAAACAACCGCTCTTTATACGAAGGAATATCCAATTCTTGACGGTATTTAGCAATCAAACGTCGCACCATCTTTACCCCAAATCGTTCTTCAATCATCTCATGCAATGTTTTATCACTAAACGGATCGTCTTTATTTTCACTCAAAACAAGCCGTTTCAAAAAGTGTTTAATCTCTGAAGTCGACACTTCTCCAATGCAGTTCGAGAAAAAATCTTTAAAGGGATATAACCCTCGCTCAGTTTGCATGTATTTATCCGAAATCGCTCTGGAAATCGTAGACTCATTAAATCCAAGTTCATCAGCGACATCTTGGAGGCGAAGCGGTTTGAGTTCCCCACCCATAAAAAAGCTGTACTGTTTTTCGATCAGCACCAAGGCGACATTATAGAGGGTTGCTTTGCGCAAATCGAGAAGTTTAACGAGTTCGCGGGCCTCTTTGAATTTTTGTTTTGCAAAGTTGTCGTATTTATCAATCATATTGACTTTTAGATCAGGATAAAATGCGTGATTAATCCGAATATTCAACTCAGAATCGACAAAATCAACAAATAAATCGGGAACAATTTGCGTTTCAGGTTCCATATACTCCAATGCTGGCGGGTTTTTCAAATGTTGTAATACGTGCTTAGCGTCTCCAAAACGGGGATTCTTGATGAATTTTTCCATCTTATCAAACTGTAAAATCATCGCTGAAAGTAAAATACTTAACTCATCATCTAGCTCGTAGTCATTAAGTTGAAATAAAAAGGATTCTTTATAGTCGCATGCACCAATTCCAGCGGGTTCAAGATGGGCGAATCGCTGACGTACTCGCTCTACCGTATGGGAATCAGTATCACATTGGCGTGCTATTTCTTCCACACTTCCCTCGAAATATCCTTCATCATTGATATAAAAAATAATTTGTCGGGCAATTTTTTGGGATATTGGTGTTGGAAATAACGGGGCAACAATCTGATCATCCAACTTTTCATACAATGAGGTTGATGATATGCTTAGCCATTCGATTTGATCACTCGAAGCGTTGGAAACATAGTTTTGGAAGGCTCCATATACTGATGAACCGCCAGCTTGTGTATTGGACTCTTCAAATCCTGATTTCAATTCAATGCAAGGATTTTCATTGCTAATAACTTGCAAATGTTTTTCTAAATCATTCAATGAACATTGTAGCAACGGAAGCCATGTCTGCATCGAGAGTCTTGGAAGTTGTTTTTGTTTATACGAAAGATTTGTTTGCATTGTAAACCACCTAAAATAAATAAATAAATCTATCCAAGACACTGCATATTTTGTTCTCGATAAGTATTATAGGAGTTTATAGAAGATATAAGCGATTAAAATTTAGGCAATTTCCGTTCGCCCTGAGCCTGTCGAAGGGTATTCATGGTTCGACAAGCTCACCACGAACGGAGATTAAAGATTTAATATTTAATACGTACCAATCCGTTATGTGCAACTACTTTCATTTGACACGCAAGACGTGCTTTGGCGCTGGTCTCACCGACCGTTTTGAGGACTGCTTTTTCTTTTTCGTTGATAGGACTCATGAATTCCATCCCCGATTCGATCATCACGACACACGTACCGCATTCGCCGTCACGGCATCCAAACGGCAATGCGCTTCCCGATGCTTCAACGATGTCTTGAATCGTTTTACCTGGTATGACATTGATCGCCAAAAAGTCATTTATAATCTCTACACGTGTTGTCATGGGATTTCCTTTTTATACGCTCAAAGGAGCAAAAGCCCCTTTGGCTACGTTAACACTGGGTTTACTTCGGCAGTAAGCCCTCCTGCACAGCCACCTACTTGTTTTTCGCAAAAATCTCAGAAAAGTTGATAGTATTCCCCCTCTTCTTGAGATTGCGCCAATTTCTCTACGGCTCTTTGTGCTCGATGTTCTTTAAGCCATTTTAATTCTTCCGCAACTTCATCGTACCCATCATCTTCAAGCGCACTTTCCAATTCAGCTTCACGACACCCAAAAGTCAAGCCTTGTTCAATAAAATTAACTTCATAAACTCGTATAGTTTGGAGGAAGTCGCCGATCTTACGGACATACCCTTCCTCCCCTGCCCCAATAAGTGTATCTCCAATTTTTGCATGAGGATAAGTTCCATCATTACGAATTGTTTTGGTAAGTCGTACCCTTTCTCCTACACGAAATACCGAAAGAATTTCATCCTTAGTCGACATTTTGTAAAGGTTAGTACGGCGAGAACCTTCATTAATAGGTTGTTCTACCTCTTCATTAGAAACTAATGGTGTGGGTGCTTGTGCAGGCGTGGACTCCATGACTGACCTCCTCTACGTCATTACAACTTGTGGACGTTGAGCATGTTCCGCAAGCACTTGGTTTATCAAACATCTCCCAAACATCTGCCGCTGAAGGGCTGTAACCATTTTCAAAATTTTTATACACACTAATAAGGGCAAATTTATAATATTCGAGTAATTTCTCATCACTTCCCATATCATGCTCTTTTGCTTTATCTGCCATTTCACCAAATTTTTTCATAATATGAAATCGTTTTGAGTTTACCAGTCGCTCATCGTAAGCGAGATCAAAAAACTCAAAAAACTCTTCAGTATCGGTGATCTTTTGGAATTCGTCTAAGGTACCCATGATAATCTCCTTATAAGCCCATCTCGTTTTTGAGCTGATTAGCCCATGCAATGACTCTCTCTTGTGTCAAATCTTCTTGATTGACATCATCAACACCAAGTCCACAGAATTTATTGTCACGCTGGGCAAGTGAAAATTTATAATCGTATCCCTCTGTTGATGTATATACATACGCTTCTGCGCCCAAAGAGACAAATAAATCGTGCATTTTCCCCAGTGCACTCAAAAAATGTTCCCCATGTTTATCCTGATCCCCAGCACCAAAAAATGCCACTTTTTTGCCACTTAGATCAGGTCTATCATTTGTAAGATCAAACAATGGATCAACCCAGTCTCGTTGAGGGTCACCCTGCCCCCACGTTGATGAACCAATGAGAAGAATCTCAAAATCATCAAACTGCTCTATCCCATCAAAATCTTCTTCCATATCAATAAGCTCTGAATTGGAAAATTGCTTCGCTAACGCTTCCGCCACACCACGTGTTACACCACTGCTACTACCAAAAAAAATACCGATTTTTGCCATTGCTTACCCCTGTTGTTCTGTACATGGTTTGTATTGTTCATATATACTTATTGCACGTGCAAGGTTTTTATCTCCCTCATCAAACAGCGCATCAAGTGTACGAAAACTAAAACGGTGAGCATCTTTGAAATACTTATCCACAATACAAATACGATCCGTCAAAACTGCACAGCGTCCAAAACCTTCGTGACTCATTTCCATGATGACATTGCAAACAACACCCGTTTGTCGCTCAAAGGATAATGCTATCGCTTTGTAGATCATTTTGATGTCATTAATCATCATTTCATCAATATCAGCAATGACTGGAACGGATTTTAGTTCCTCTTTTGTTTTAACATATTTTTTGATCAATAGCTCTTCATCACTAACTTTTGACCAATTTCCAAACTGATCCAGTGCGCGAATCTGCCGTATTAGTTCCACCCCAAAAGGGTTCATTGTTTTTTCGGTTCCCATCTTATTCTCCCTCTGCCCATCGGTCTTGTCGACCATCGTGTTTTGTTTCCATATGTATAATCTTTTTTATCCACGGTGGAGGATTACTATTGATCATAGAAACCAAGCTTTTTAGCGTATCCTCAATCAATGTTGGTTCATTTACTTTCATCGGGTGTATCCCAGCACGTATTACTTTTGCAGCCGCCGTTCCACCAATACTTTCACAATACATAATGTTAATCCCCTTAAGGGCACGAACACGAAAATCTGTTTTGTCATCATCTTCAAGATCGGATGTATCTGTTTTAATCACCTCTGAAACTTCATACCCCTCTTTAGAGACGTTGTACACCACAAACTCTTTCGCCCCACCGAAGTGGGCGTTGATCTCTTCCATATTTTTAGTTGCAAATGCAACTCGTAAAGCGTTATCCATCATCCCATTTCCCTCTATTGTGATTTTAGTGTTCATGTTTGACCTTTCGTAAATAATTGGCTATTTCGAATAAAAAGTACGCGCTTCCTTCATACAGCTGATCATTTTTTAATTGATTCCCCAACTCTTCATAATTAGGGAAACCTCGAATCACCAATGCCGTATTGTGATAGCTATGCAAGATTCGTTCTGCATGAAAATTACTGATTACCATATCCGCACCTTCAAAGAACAGTCGTGCATCTTCCAAATCTCCTACAAAAACTTTTTGGGCATCAATAGTATGAAGTACCTCACTAAACGTGGTAGAAACCGCCGCATCCACCGTACCGCCGACACTTCGAATCAGAGCGCACATTCCCACTAACATATCAGGTTCCCCCGTGATGACGAAATGCGAGCTTCCAATGAGAAAATGGCTATCCAACATCGCATCTTGCAACCGTGCACGCCATCGTTTTATCAGAGGTTTAGGTTGAGTATGTCGGATTTTCATCAATTGAGCGACAAAATTGTCGTTCGCATCCAATCCCATCAAATGGTCAAAATGGAGATGTTCGATAGAGGAATTCTTTTTTTGCAAAGCACGTGCCGATTTTTTCATCGACTGCCCGATACTAATAACTGTCGCACACGTAGCAAGAGAACGTATCTCCTCAACGGTAATCCCCCCATTGGAAAGTTTCCCCTGAGCCTCTTCCCAATATCCGTCCAATGAAGTAGAGAGATCAGGTAACGCATACGTCTCAAATCCGAAATCGTCACATAGTGCTTTGATCTTTTCAACCTCGATGGGCTGCATACTCAAATGAGGTAAAAGGACGAGCTTATTTGATTTTACTTCTATGGCAGACTCTGTAAGCTGTTCAATCATAGCCGTCACCGTAAGCGCCCAACCGCTCTCCATTCCCCCCTCATAATCAGGAGTATTGACAAACACGTAGGGGATTTCGATGTGCATCCCAACCCCCCGAACATCATCCCCTTTGGTCTCGGTCAATCCTGTCGTATGTAGACCGATCATGGAGGGTTTAATATTCTTCTCTTTGCTTTGGATATTCTCAATCGCCATTAATATTGAGTAATCCCCCCCATCCAAAACAGCAGTAATATCACTCACCGAGGTATTACGTACAGCAATGGGTTCATTAAAATGACGGGTAAAAAAGACCTTAGTAAACGACGCACACCCTTGCGCACCGTGCATTAGAGGCATGCAATCCTTAACCCCTAAAAATGCAAGAGTCGCACCCATGGGCTGAGAGTGCTTAATCGGGTTGACTTGAAGCGGTTTGTGTTCATGTTTGCTGAGAGAAAATTCCATTGCAACTCCTTGATTAGAAGTTGCAATGCAAGATTTGTGCGAGGGAAGCGATTTTTATAAAATTATATGAAGCCTCTCGTATTGCAAACAGATTTATGATTTTCTTTTAATACATCTGTTTTGATTGAATCAATTGTTCCTACATTTATTTTAGGGGATTTTGTTCATACAGATAAACCTCTCTCTGAGGATAAGGGATCGTTATTTTTGCGTCATTGAGTGCTTTATAGACCGCCATATTGACTTCAGAGCCTCTTGCAAATCCCCAAATTCATCCTCTAATTTAAGACTCTTGGAAGTTTGAAAAAAGCTCATTAAAGCCGAGTTTTCCGATGTTTTCAGTAAAATCATTTTACGACAAACAATTCATCTAA
>JBAZTZ010000040.1:0-11586 GCA_041661705.1 Sulfuricurvum sp. | reverse complement strand
TTATCTCAAGCTTAGATCGACCCGCTTCATTCTTCCAAAAAGCAATACGGGGACACTGGGCTATCGAAAACTCCCTCCACTACATTAAAGATGTCGCTTTTGCTGAAGATGCCTCAACTATCCGAACTCAAAATGCTCCTGTTAATTTCTCAACAATTCGTACAATAGCCCTAACGCTTCTCAGACGACATGGCTTTACCAATATAAAGCAAGCAATTCGTCTTGTTGCTTTCGACGTTAAGAAGCTTTATAAAATGTTAGCATGAAACAACCGTGGTAGGTCATCCCCCAATAGGGGAGAATACGGATGATTAGATAGTCTACGTACGGTAAATGGCGATTTGATCGGTAAGGTGTTCGGTCATTTTGTGAAGATGCTCAGCAGCGGAAGCAATCTCTTCGACACTACGGGCATTGGCAGTAGATAGAGTGTGAATTGTTGCAATTTTACTGATAATAATATCCGTTGTATTAGAATTTGCTTGGGTGTCTGCGGAAAGTTTTTCGATAGCAATAACCGTATTTTCCAATGCAATCGTAGCAATTTCTGTATGACTGTCCACTTCAGAGGATGCGTTTACCAGTTCTTCAATACGATTCGTATTTTGATTCATTTGATCGGTAATATCATTGATCGATTGGACAATAACATTGACAGTTGCATTGGTTTCTACAAGACTTTTTTGAGTACGTTCTGCAAGCTTGCGAACTTCATCAGCGACGACCGCAAAACCACGTCCATGTTCACCTGCACGCGCTGCTTCAATCGCAGCATTAAGGGCTAAGAGATTGGTTTGGTCAGCGATATCAGCGATAACGGTAAGGACTTGTTTAACTTGTGATGCCTCTTGGGAAAGTCCATTGAGCCGTTGATTAATTTCACTCTCCATTTGAACGGTCAGCGAGAGTTGCTCTATTGTATTGTGAAGAGCTGCTTGCGCTTCTTTGAGATTTCCACGTGCGCTAATCGCTTGTTCACGGACGCTTTGTGCCTCTCGTGCTGAAGCTTGCATCATCTCCTTCATTCGATCGGACTCGGTTGTTGTTTCTGTGACAATAAGTGCTTCTTTTTCTGCTGCTCTTCCTATTGATAGAGTGGTTGCTGAAAGTTCGGCAGCAACAGAGAGATTCTCACTTGATGCGGAGCGGATACCTTGGAATGATTGACGTAACATAGCGATTAACCCATTGAGCTTTCGCCCCATGTGTGAGAGTTCATCATGCCCTTCAATGACAGTATCTTTGGTAAAGTCACGGTTTTGAGTGATAGTATCAATTGTCTTTTCCAATTGGTTGATGGATGCGCTGATACTGTTAATAATAAAATACAATATCCCCATTATTAAAGCAATACTGATAAAGATAATAACTTCCATTGTTGTCGCATTGGAATCAAGAGTGTCAAAATTTTTCTTCTCCATTGATTTGACTAAATCAAGCTCCTCTTTGATAATTTCATTGTGCATTTCGGCAGACTCTTTGGTGATTTGAGCTAACTTTATCCCATCTTCTGTTTGGGCAAAAGCATCCGTATGGGTCTCTTTTTTGTACTTGGTTATCATTTCGATACGGGGTTTATTGAGTGTTTCCCACGCTTCTACCTGAGAATTTAATTTAGCGAGACGACCTTTGTTTTCCTGAGAACGGGTCATATCCATGAGCTTATTTACCGCCTCACTTAGCTTTTTAACCCGTTCGTTATAGTCGTTTATGTTTTTTTCTTTAAAAAGGAGTTGGTAGCCACGTAGCTCCATGAGAGCACCATTAGCATGGGCACGAATATCGCCAATAAGAACCATTCGTTCAGCCGTTTTTTTGGCATCACTGTTATTAGAATAGGATAAAAACCCCAATGTAGTTAAGACGATGAAGCTAAGTACTGACAGTAACGTTAGTTTGCCTCGGATAGTGGTGAAATTCATATAAAAAACCTCCTAGAATAATGTGATTAAAAAAATTATAGCATAACGTTTTCAAATTAAGTATGTATCTGATTAGTTTCTTCATCATAATGATCACATGTGTATTCTTGAAACCTTTGTACAAGGCGTATGATATTACGTATAGGAGTTGGATTACTTAATCGACGAATATTATGATGATGTACGCAATACTCACATTGTGTGATAACACATCGAATAGCATTACTTACGATTAAAATAGGTTGCATTGGATCTATTTCTAAAATATATTTGATACACTCATCGCCATTTTCAATCAAATGATCGATAATGACTCTATCGTACATACCTTTTTTAAAAACGATATGGAGATTACCCAATGTAGCAACGGTATCAATAATACTTCCATCGATTTCTGCTTCAATCAACATCCGCCGCGTCTGTAATTGTAAGCCATCATTATCAATCATTAATATTTTCATTTAGACACTCATATCGAGAACATTGCCCCCCAAAGAAGTGATCTTTTCATCAATTTTTGCTAATGCTTTATCAAGTGTTTGGTAGGAAATATCGGGAAGTTTTCCGCCCCACATTTTTTCGGCATCATTAAACCCTTTGACTATCCCCTCACGTCCTGCTTTGAGCGTGTCAATATTATCACCTGCACCGCTTAGAACAAAATCGGATAAACGAGCAGAGGTTTGGTCTACGCCAAAAAAACCATCTTTACTTACTACTGCTTTGGCTTCATCAGGGGTCATATCTTTGATTGGTTTTCCCGTATATCCGATAGCTTTGAAATCAATAGAATCTAAAATGTCACCCACTTTTTTCATATCAAAAGGGGCAGTTTGCGCTTGCAAATTACTGGAAGAAGTTTGCTGTGCGCTTAGAGAATATTGGACGAGATAGGAGGCTGAAAGAGTTTTGCCTGAAATTTCACCATTTTTTACTTTTTCTTTAAAATCTTTGGTATCAACTTGACTTGTTTCTAATGTATTTTGAAGGTAGGGATTGAGAGATGGATTAGTAGCATTGATTTGCATTGGAAACTCCTTTTTTTACTTAAAAGCTATATCGGCAAAATCACTCATGTCGTAAAGCGTCTATGGGATTAAGCCGTGCTGCTTTACGAGCAGGAAAGTAGCCGAACACGATGCCCACAAGAGTAGAGAACAAAAAGGCGATGATAACGATAGAGGTATTAAAAACAAAGGGTAATTCAAAAAAGAGATTGATCCCAACTCCCACACCAATTCCCAACGCCATACCGATCACTCCACCCAATGAGGAGAGGACGACTGCTTCGACGAGAAACTGCAAGAGAACTTCACGCTCCAATGCTCCGATAGCGAGGCGTATCCCTATCTCACGAGTACGTTCAGTGACGGATACGAGCATAATATTCATAATCCCGATTCCCCCCACGAGAAGACTAATAGCAGCGACAGCCCCTAAAAGTAAGGTGAGCATTTTGGTCGTTTGAGAGAGAGTTTGGATCACTTCTCGCAAATCTCGGACATTAAAATCATCTTCATCCCCTTTGTGAATATGGCGACGTTCACGCATCAAAGCGGTGACACTTGTTTTGATGTTTTCGATAGAGGAACTATTTTTGGCGGAGAGGAGAATCACCGAAATGTCTTGGTTTCCACTGATACGGCGTTGAAACATTCGGATGGGGGCTACGATAAGATCATCTTGATCCATTCCGAACATGGATGCCCCTTTGCTGTGAAGAAGACCGATTACTTGGAGAGAAAAATTTCCGACTCGAATAGAGGCATTGATAGGATTTTGCGTTCCGAAGAGTTCACGACGAACGGTTTCCCCTATGACGCACACCGCTTTTCCACCTTGAAGTTCGGCAGGAGTAAAGGTGCGACCTTGTTCAAACACCCAATCTTTGACGGTGAAATAATCGTTATCGCTCCCATCTATGGAAGTTGAGTAGTTTTTGTTGCCATACACGGCTTGAATCCCCTTGGAAGCGACTGGGGCAACCCCTTTTAACCCACTGATTTCACGTTTAATGGCGATAATGTCATCGTGGCTAAAGAGTTTGGCAGAGGCATCCCCTTGGGGACCATGACGATCTTGCCCTGGACGGACAATGAGCATATTGCTTCCCAATTTGGTGATACTGTTGGTGACGTAGGCGGTCGTCGCATCGCCTAACATCACCATAGCGATCACGGAAGCGACTCCGATAACGATTCCAAGTGTTGTGAGAAAGGAGCGCAGTACACTTCGTCGGATTTCACGCAATGCTAGGATAAAAGCGTTCCAAATCATAACGCTCCCTCCACATCAATATGCCCATCACGGAAGTGAATGATCCGTGAGGCATAGGCTGCCATATCATTTTCGTGAGTGACCATAATGATGGTAATCCCTGAATCACGATTAAACGATTGGAGTAGCTCCATCACTTCGATACTTTTGGCAGTGTCGAGATTACCCGTTGGCTCATCGGCAAGGAGGACGAGAGGATTAGTGACAATGGCACGGGCAATGGCGACACGTTGTTGCTGTCCCCCTGAGAGTTCGCTTGGGGTATGGTGGGCAACTTTTTCAAGACCGACACTTTTCAATGCTTTCATCGCCATACCACGACGCTCTGATGCGCTGACACCCCGATATAGTAGCGGAAGTTCGACGTTTTCTATCGCCGATGTTTTTCCCAAAAGATTGAACCCTTGGAAGATAAACCCGATGTAATTACGACGAAGGAGGGCGCGTTGATCGCGTGATAGGGCTCCGACATCAACCCCTTCAAAGAGGTATTGCCCCTCACTGGGAACATCGAGACATCCGATAATATTCATAGCCGTCGATTTCCCCGATCCGCTTGGCCCCATTATGGCGACGAACTCCCCTTGGCGTATGGTTAAATTGACCCCTTGGAGAGCGTAGGCGGTTGCGTCTCCTACACCGTAATATTTTTTTGTATTTCGCAGTTCGATAACGGGGGTGGATGAGTTTTTCATTTACTCTTCTACGCCCGTAATGAGCTGATCTTTCAGGGAGAGGGGAGAGTTTAGGATAACGGTAGAAATTCCGTCGCTTTGCCCTACATGAACTTTAATTTTCGTGGGGATGTTATTTTTGAGGCTCCAAACGTAATCCCCTTTTTCGGTCTCTTGTGTTGCGTGCTTTTTCTTATCTTTTGCTGCTGCATCTTTGGGAAGCGGTGGGGTGAAACGTAAGGCGGCATTGGGAACGACGGTAACATTTTTGAGCGTGCCTGTGATGATCGAGGCATTGGCGGTCATACCTGGACGTAATAGCAAATTAGTGTTGGCAACCGCAACCACCGCCCCATACGTGACAACACCACCAACAACGGTAGAATTGAGACGCAATTGGGTGATTTTTCCCTCAAACTCACGATTAGGATAAGCATCGACGGTGAAGAGGACTTTTTGATTCTCTTTGACACTGCCAATGTCTGCTTCATCCACACTGACAATTGCCTTCATTTTTGTTAAATCTTCTGCAAGGGTGAATAATATTGGGGTTTGCATTGCGGCGACAACGGTTTGCCCTGGTTCGACTTTACGCTCTAAGACAATTCCATTGATGGGGGAAAGAACGACTGCTTTTTTAAGATTCTCTTCATCGGTTTTGAGTTGCGCTAGCGATTGGTCTATTTGTGCTTTTGCAGCAGAATGATTGGCTTTTGCTTGTTCTACACTTGACGAGAGGGCTTGAAGCTCTTTACGTGAAGGGTAATTTCCTTCTGTCGATTTGTACATTGTAAGGGCACGATCATTTTCGATCATCGCATTGGTTAGTACCGCTTTGGCATTTTGCTCATTGGCTTTATTTTTCACCCAATTAGCATTGGAGCTGGTAACTACGGCTTTGAGTTTGGTGGTATCAAGTCGTGCTAGTGGCTGGTGCAGTGTGACTTGGTCATTATAATCGACTAATACTTCACTAATCGTCCCCGAAACTTCGATCCCTACATCAACAGCATTCGTTGGTTCTAAATTTCCCGTAGCCGAAACGGTAGTTGTGAGGTCTTTTATCACGAGAGGAACGGTGATAAATGTTATTTCTGCTTTCGCATTTTGTTTGAGCTTGTACGCTACACCACCACCGATGAGGAGAAGAATGACAACGGCAATAATGATTTTTTTCCACCGCTTTTGGGAGCTATTTTCTCCTATATGAAGAGTTTTTTCGATGGAGTCAGTGTTCATAGTGGTTCCTTTGATGGTTGTCGCATAAGAAAATGCAAGGTTGCAAGTTCAATTTGTATATTAATCCTATTAATCTGAATTTCAAGTTCTTCAATTGAACGGGTATTTTGAAGCGTTTGTAAATCATACCCCGCTTTATATCCCGCATCAACCGCTGCTTTCGTTGCCGTGATGAGTTCGCGGTAAAAGTTGAGATTTTCTTTGGTGATAGTGATGACACTCTGATAACTTTCGATATGAGAAAGAGATTGTTCGTACACACCCTCCAGTTGACGCTTGGTATCTGCGATACTTGCACGTTGTTTGAGTGTTGCTGCTTGCGCTTCTTGGAGTGCATCAGAGGCGTTATAGGCAATAGGGATAGAAAGCTGTAGTCCTGCATCGTAAAAATTACCGCGGTAGTCACCCAATGAACTATTCTGCCCATCAAGTCGCTGTAGTCCTGCATCGGCAATTAAGGTCAGTTTTGGGAGATAGGAGGTTTTGATCTGTCCAAATTGTTGTTCATTGCTTTGTGCGATGGCATTGGCATAGTGAATATTCCACCCCTCATTTAAAAAATTTTCTTTTTGTGCGAGGGTGAATGTCGGTAGAGTGAGTGTGTCAATGGGGTGATTGGTGAGTTTAGTTGTTTCCAAACGTTGTTGAGCAAGGGCAAAACGAATAGTCGTATTGTTTTTGAGCTCACCGCTTTGAGTCATTAATGCGTTATTGAGCAACGTAATGTCGACGGCTCCCGCCTCATATTGTTTTTGTTTGAGGAAAATCTCGATTTTGGTATTTTTGAGTCGAATCTCACTTTGTTGGAGGAGGAGGGCATTTTTTTGGTAATTTAAAACAGCCGTGACAAGTTGTTGGTTAAGCCCAGCAATTTCTTTGTCCATTGCGATAGTATCGGCATTTTTTTTCGCCTGAGCATAACCAATCGAATACTCAATCCCACCCGAGCGAAAAATATCTTGTGCCATACCCACCGAGAGATTTTGTCTGACATCACGCATCCCCATGGAAGCTGATTTTTCATAAATACTTGACGCTTTAAGATTGATGGGGCTGATCCAATCGGTACGAAGTTTTTCATACCCTGAATTGATCTGGTTTTGTTGTTCTTTATAATAGCTTTGTTTTTCAGGTGAGAGGAGTGACAAATCACTGCTATACAGAAATGAAGTAACTACAATCAGAAATAATAGAATAATGTGTTTCATATTCTAATTGTAGTCTATTTATAGATAATGATGTTAGCGGATGTAATAAAACACCGATATAATCACCGCATAATTATATAAAGGACTTTTAGTGTTCATACGCCCCCTTATCGTCATTGGTTTTACTTTTTCACTCGCTTGTGCGCAGGAGATTCTCACCCTCGATAAAATCCAAGTTGAGGAAAATACCGCAACGCTTGAAGAGCGTAAAGAAAATTCTATTGCCAAACGTCTCATCAGTGGGGAAGAGTTGACTCAGTATGGTGATCTTAATGCCCTTGAAATTCTCAAACGAACTCCTGGTGTTACTATCCCCGATGGGAAAGGTAAAAAATCCTCTCCGGGAAAAGGGTATACGGTGGTCTTAATCGACGGTGAAGAGACTTCTGGTTCTAAGCGCATCAATCCTTTGGAGCAAATTTCTCCCGATATGATAGAACGTATTGAGGTGATGACAAATGGTTCGGCTGAGTATACGGCGGAGTCAATGGGGGGAATTGTCAATATCGTCCTCAAAGTTCCCAAGTCAGCAGGGCAAACTATCGCTAAAATGACGGTTGGGAGTTACGGGGGGGATCTCCCAATGGAGAGTATCTTCGCTCAACGTGAAGGAAAATCGGGAAAATTATCGTATCTTTTCAATGTCACCGCTGCTGATAATCAACAATTAGATAGCTCCTCAACGCTCAAGCAAGGCTCCTCTACAAGCGAGGTGAGTAGGGCAACACAAGGACGCTATCAAACGCTCAATGCAACAACCAAGCTTATTTATTCCCCATCTTCCAAAGATAAATATACCTACAATGGCTCTATTGGATTGAATAATGCGAAAAGCGATATGAATAGCAAGCCCGATTCGTTAAGTACCACCGATCAATCCAAAGGGACGATGCTCTGGTCGAGTGTCAAAGGGGAACACCATCTCTCAAGCACAGAGTTGTTGGAATGGAAGCTCAAATTTCACCAAAATGATGACAATGGTGACTTTACCTCCGTGCAATCTTCGCCACTTGGTACCAATCAAAAACAATACGACAACGGGTTTATGCGCGTACTTGCATCTGAGGGGATTTATTCACGCGCTATTGGGGATCATTTTATCAAAACAGGGGCAGAACTAAAACGACAAAATCAGCGTGATGAGGTGACGTTGTACGGTACGTCTATCCCCACTTCACTCAATACGACTCCAATGCGTCAAGATAAAGGCTCTTTTTACGTTCAAGATGAGATTAGTTTTGGTGATTCAACGGTCGTAACTCCGGGAATACGGTATGAAAATGTTTCGCGTGATTTTGGAGCAACCTCTACTATTGATTATTTCGCCCCATCGATACATTTACTTCACCATCTAAATGGTAGCGACAATATCCGAGCCAGTATCGCCAAAACAGTGAAACTTCCAACCCTCAATCAGCTCTCCACGCTCACGGACAGCTCACTGGTACGTAATGATATTCTCCATCCTGATCTCATCGGTAATGCAAGTCTTACCGAAGAAAAAGCCCTTAGTACTGAGCTTCGCTATGAACACTATTTTGAGAAAAAAGGGATAGTGAGTATTGGGGGCTTTTACCGAAATATCAACGACAAGATTGAGAATGTTATAAAGCGGGATACGGCAACGTCTCGTTATACGCAAACACCTGAGAATGCAGGGGAGGGGAACTTGTGGGGTCTAGAATTGGAACTGAAAAAATCATTGAGTGCTTACGTGGAAGGATTAGGAATGTTCGCCAATGCAACGCTTCAAGATTCGTCCCTCACCAATAGAACAACAGGAGTGAAGCGTCCCATCAAACAAACGAGTAATATCCTTTCGAATATAGGGGTCGATCACACACTCAAAGCGTATAAATTGACCTACGGAGCCGCTTATCATTATGTGGGCGGATACGATGATCCGATGGACTATCAGCTCTCCCAATCGCAAAAAGCTTACGGTGCGCTTGATCTGTATGCGAGCAAACGTCTCGATCAAAATTTCAAATTCCAACTCAATGTGAAAAATGTTACGAGTACCACAGTAGAGACTACATCGAATACCTATGATGGCACAGGAGCTTTAGTGGGAACTCAACTTGACAAAATACATTCTAAACCGCAAATCCTTTTGATGGTGGAAGGGAAGTTTTGAGTTTCATTGCTTATGCCGCTGGTACAAAACTCTCAATAGTGTCACCTTTGCGTTGCAATACGGTCACCCCATTGGCTAATGCCATTTCTTTTAGATCATCATAGAGCGAAAAAGTAGCTAAGACGAGATGGTGATTATAATCTTTGTACATCGGAAAAAGCTTTTTGAAATTTTCATATTTTTTGGTCAATAGTTTGTCTAAATCGCTTTCGTGAGCTTTGTATTTGACTTCGATGATCGCAATATCTTTCCCGTTTACCATAACAATATCGTATTCATCTTGAATCTTATTGGCACTAGCTGTCATATTCTTATACACAATATCGTAATGAATCCCTGCTAAGGTTTGAGTGTGTGCTAGGGAGTTGTAAAAGAATTCTTCGGCAACAGAGCCTTGATTATTGGAGATATTCCCCAATGTAATACCTATGCGTTCTAGTTTCTCATCGGTACGTTTCATTTGTGCATTGGTTTCAGCTTGCTGTGCATCGAGTCTATCCGACTTGATAGCCAATCCCGCTACTAACTCTTTTAATTCTTGATCGGTCATTTAAAGTGCCTTGTTTAGATACATTTTTTTATATTTTGGTAATTATATCTGAAGAAATAAAACCTAAAGGTTGGATTTGTGATATTAATTCTTTACCTGAAATCTTCCTATTGACATAATGGGACAAGCTGTTGTAATGTTGCATCCTCTTCAAAAAATGTCAGATAATGCTGCGGTGAGCCTTTTGTAGGGGTATTCCACCCATCCGAAGAGCGTAAAATAGTGGTTAAAGTATCTAATGCGTCTTTATCTTGAGATGCAATACACTGCTCAATCACTTCTCCTAAATCACCAAGAGATTCATAAAAAATTTCGATGGGAGTTACATTCAGCCCACTACTTTTGCCACTCCATTTTTTAACACTCTTCGGTAGTTCCATACATTGGTTAAATAAGCTTTCCCACTGGGAAGACATAGATTCAAGAGAAAAGCGTTGAAAAGCCTCTTTTTGTGCGTTACGACTTAAGCGAATTCGTAATTGAGGATCTTTATGAAGTTTTTCAATGGCATCTTTATACTCCACACCATTTTTAACTACCAGTCCAGTTGTCCCATCTTTAACCATGTACGATTCCATACCATTATCAAAAACGACAGGAACCACACCGCATGCCATTGCTTCCGCCAATGTTTGATCACACGTACCGTAATGCTGAGGATTTAAGGGATAGCCAAATACGTCAAAAGTCGATAGATATTCTCCTACGTTGGGTACTTTTCCGGTAAAATTAAATCGATCAGCCCATTTTTTTTCTATCGCTTCTACCACTATCTCTTTTTCACACTCTCCACCACAAACAACAAAATGGATATCCTCTATGTCGATAGAAGCAGACATATCCAAAAAAGAGCGGTGCATCTTTGCATAATCAACCGTACCAATATAACCAACAATAAATCCTTTATGAGGAAGAGGTTCTACATCTCTAAAACGTTCTAATCCTCCTGTTGACCAAATAGAACTAAGTTTAGAAAGATTATTATCTGAAAGTCCTTTTACGACTTCTGACTCGTAACTTAAAGGAGTTGTAAAGACAAACTTATCGGCATAATCAAAAAGGGGAGATACAAATATAGAAGGAGCAGAAAAACCTGAAATATGACTCCATATGATGACTCTTGAAGCAGGAAATTCTTTTTTGACAAGCAATTCATAAAGTAACGGATGATTCCACCAATGAATAACAACAATATCAGCCATAGCGATTTCATTGGCTAAAAGAGTATCGTTATTGACATTTTGTTTATAAACTATAGCTTCTTTTTCAAGAGCAGATTTCGCATTATCATTGATAGAGTCGAGACAAAGTATACGATGTTCAAAACAGCTATAGTGCTTGACTTTGGATAAGTAATTGAGCAAAACAGTACCCACTCCGCCACCGAGGTGGGGAGAAATATGGAGAATAGATTTTTTTTTCATTTAGTTATCTTTGAGTAAACCTAAATATCTGAGTCGTATAGGCTCATGCCGCTGGTACAAAACTCTCAATAGTGTCACCTTTGCGTTGCAATACGGTCACCCCATTGGCTAATGCCATTTCTTTTAGATCATCATAGAGCGAAAAAGTAGCTAAG
>JBAZTZ010000039.1:0-11982 GCA_041661705.1 Sulfuricurvum sp. | reverse complement strand
CGATGCCTTTTCTCTTTTATAACAATCTCATTGAGTTTTTGAATTGTTTCTTCCGGTAAATCTTTAAAATGTTTCATCCCCTGCTTAAAGCAAATTCTATGCCAGTACTTGTGATTTGATTTGAATTTCTACTTATAATTATGCGTCCTCTATTACTTCTTCCAATAAGTTTTCTATTCGTAGGATGTGTCGGTGTCAGCACTTATGTTTCAGACAAGAAAATTGTCCCTTTTAATCCTGCTTTAAAAGAAGGTAAAATTTATGGAAATCCAAAACAATACACTAAAAATGAAGTACTTTCTCTATGGGGTGAACCATCAAAAGTATCCCTTGAAAATAATCATGAATCTTGGGTTTATAAAAATAGAATAGGTTGGAATGGCATAATTCTATGGGCAATGATACCTGTTCCTCTATTTGTTCCGATTGGTTCCCGAGATACAACTATATCATTTGAAAATAATCTTACAGTGAATACTTTATATGAATATGCACGTGAATCAACGGCTATTTGTGGTCCTTTAGTTGGACTTACTTATGGAGCTACGGGTTGGTGTAATATAACAAAATAATATCCCTCGTTCCCAACGTCCTCGTTGGGAATGCAGACTTAATGCCAGTACAAATGAACAAAAATTTTATGAGGAACAGTAATAAAAAAACAACCTGAAATGCTGGACGAATATGATTTCAGCAAAGGCGTTCGAGGCAAATACGCAAAAGCGTATCATGAGGGTGTAAATATCGTTAAAATTGATGAAGACGTAACCAAAGTCTTCCCCGATTCTAAATCAGTCAATGAAGCACTACTCACACTTATGCGTCTTGTGGACAAAGCACCTCAATCGGCATAAGTAAAAAGAATAAATTTTACGGCAAAAACTCCTGCGCTTTAAGATGTGCCTCTTGGGCGCGCTTGGTGTCTCCTGCTTTTTTATAAATAATCGAAGCTCTATTGAAATAATCGGGAGTGTTTGAATTTTCAATATCTAACATTTTTACAGCATCTTTAAAATCTTTTTCGTTTGTAAAACACTCGGCAATATCGATAGCATGAGCATGTTGAGGATGTGTTTCAATACTGTAATAAGCACCATGTTTGTATATTTCCCTACGTGTATTACCCGCTTGAATATATTCAGAAGCAGCTTTGGAACACTCTCCTTCGATCAGGTATTTTTTTATAGATTTAATTTGTAATTCGTATTTTTTTTCAATTTCTAAAAATTTTTGCTCTTGTATTTCAGAGATTCTTTGAATAACAATTAATCCACCTATCGCAAAGATTAACATCGCTATTAAAAGTATAGAGATCATTTTTTTTGATTTTTTTGCTGACGCTACTTGAATTCCCTCTTTTTCAGAAGCGCTATTGTCTCTCACACTCTCAATAACGGTAATCTCTATTGCTTTTTCCCCATCGTGTTCAAAAGTGACATCAGCTCCCATTTTGAGTTCTTCGGGATTGATACAATCACCCCTAAAAAAATGGTATCTATTTTCACCCTCATCTCTTAAAAATCCACTTTTCATATCGCTACTATAATCTAATATTTTGCCTTGCATTAGTGTAATATCCCCTTTTTCTATGTATTATAACATCGAAATTGACTTTATTCTTGTATTGCGATACTATATCCCTAAAAGGATCCCCTATCAAACCATTTGCACCTAATAAGAAAAAAACTCCGTGGAATGACTATTCCAAACCTTCCCAAAATTTTACCCGCAAAGCACCTCCGAAAAAAGAGAGTTTGGAAGCAACTCAAAAAGAGGAGATCAAAACACTCTTTATCAATTGGTTTAGAGGGTGTCGTGCACGAGAGGGGCATATTATGACCAAGCAAGATGTTATCAATAATGTTTTACGCAAACTGGATTCCAAGCAAGACAAAATATTTGTTAAAGCGATGGATGAACTCAAAAATGATGGACTCATTGAGGTACAAGAAGATGGTGTTACATTGGTATTAACCGAAAAAGGTGCCGATTTTATTTGACGGCATTACCATTAAGCTATAATTCCAAAAAATAATTCAAGGTTTTTTCATGTCAAAACACTCACTTCCTACACAACAATTTCGTTCTTTTTGTTTTCAAAACAACGCCACAGACATCGAAAAAGCGATAGAATATTTCGCAGTTTTTGGGGGCATGGGGTGGAACGTAGAGTTGAGCAAACCATTAGATGAACTAATAGAAGAAAAAATATTGGCTAATTATTCGTATATTCATGGAGATATTGCCAAAATTACTCAAAGTAATAAATCGCACCATGCACTCCTAACCGCGCTTGCAAGTGGTGATGCTAAAGAGCACTCGGCGTTTAGACGTGCCAATCTATCTCGAAGAGAAGGGGAAGAGTCGGCGGATTTTTTGATTAAAAATGGATTGTTAATCCGCGAAAAATCGCAAGAAGAGCCTGCTGATGAGAACGAAATTGTTTCCGATAGACTTACTTTTACCGCTCCCTTTATCCGATTTTGGTTTGCTTTTATTTCACCCTATTACAAGGGGATTAAAGAGGGTGAGTATACCGAGATGAAAGAGCGTTGGGAAAATACGAAGCAAGCCTTTTTCGAATCGGTGTATGAGAAACTGGTGATTGAGCTAACCAAGCAAAGCTTCAAAGAAGATCCTGTAGGAAAGATCGGCTCTTATTGGGATAAGAACGGTATCATTGAGATATTAGGACGAACCAAGGGGAGCAAGACTATTGCAGGTACATGTAAATATTCCAAAGCCAAGGCGAACAAAAGCGAGCTCACCAAACTTCAAGAGAGATGTTCAGCAGCGAAACTCAACCCCGATATTTTCGTCATCTTCTCAAAAAATGGATTTTCCAATGAGTTTAAAAAAGAAAAATGTGAAACGTTACGTCTTTTTAGCCTTAAAAGTCTTAAAGCATTGATAGAGGATCTAAGCGAAAAAGATCTCCTCGTTAACACCAATAAAAAATACTGATTTAAAGAACAAGTTCCAATGAGAGCTTTCTAAAACGCTCTCCATATCGTTCGTATTTCACCTCTCCCACACCACTCACACTGAGCATCTCTTCTTTGGTCGTGGGGAGTCTATCTGCCATCTCCATTAGTGTTTTATCTCCAAACACGATATAAGCAGGGATAGCGCTCTCTTTGGCAATTTGTGCACGAAGTTTTTTGAACGCATCAAAATGAGTCGGCGTTTGCGTCTCATAATCTTTCTCTTTTGAAGCAGCTTTTTTCGGAGTCAATCGCTCTTTTCGAATGGAGACACTTTTTTTTCCTCTCAATATCTCTGCACCAACAGGGGTAATCTTGAGGGCTTTATATTCATCTGGTTCAATCGCTCCCATCTCAACAAGGCGTTTGGCAATAATACCCCACACCGCTTTGCTCATCTCTTTTCCGATACCGAAAACACTCAAAGATGCGTGAGCCGAATCCCGCATCTTTTCTCGCTCTCCAAAGAGGACTTCGCCGATATACCCTCCTCCGAATCGCTCCCCTGTTTTATAGACACACGAGAGGAATTTTTGAGATGCAACGGAAATATCACTTTTGGGAATATCGCTCTCCAGACAGTTATCACATTGGGTTTCGCAGGGTTCAATCGTATCATTGAAATAAGCAGCGATCATTTTATGGCGACACTCCTCAGCCGTAGCGTAATCCATCGCTGATTTGAGCTTTTGGAGGATCATTTCTTGATACCCTAAATCGTCATTGCTCTCAATAAGCCGTTTTTTCGTATAAAAATCACTTCCCGAATAAAAAAGTACCGCCTCCGAATCAACGCCGTCTCGCCCTGCTCGTCCCATCTCTTGATAGTAGTTTTCGAGCGTTTTGGGGAGTGAGGTATGGATAACGAAACGAATATCGCCCTTGTCAATCCCCATCCCAAACGCGACCGTAGCAACGATAATTTGCGTCTCGTCATTTAAAAATGCTTTGTGCGTGTCATGGCGTAGCTGCGCACTCATACCTGCGTGATACGGGAGACATTTAAATCCTTTTTTACTTAAAAAATCGGAGAGTTCCTCCGTCTCTTTTCGTGAAAAGGCATAAATAATACCACTTTCATTTCGATGTTTTTTCAAAATAGCAATAAGATCGGCACGCCACGCCCCATCCCTCTCACGGAGGGTGATTTTGATATTCTTACGCAATACAGGAGCACGTAAAATCAACGGATCGTTTAGCCCCAATTGGGAGAGGATATCCTCACGCACTTTGGGGGTGGCGGTGGCGGTGAAGGCGGCGATGGGGGTATGGGGGAAATTAGCTCTCAACTCCCCCAATCGTCGATAATCATCCCGAAACTCATGCCCCCACTCACTAATACAGTGGGCTTCATCAATAACAAAAAAGTTAACATGAAGGGTTCGAAGAAGTGAAACGAACTGAGAACTTCCCAATCGTTCAGGAGCAACATACAGCAGTTTCAACACCCCATTTTTTGCTTTGGCATACACCTCTTGCACCGCTTCATTGGTTTGAGCCGAGGAGATCATATCGGCTTCAATTCCTAGCTCTTGCAAGGCAATAATCTGATCTTGCATCAACGCAATAAGGGGGGAGACCACAATCGTAACCCCGTCCATAAGAAGCGAAGGAAGCTGATAACACAGTGATTTTCCACCCCCAGTAGGGAGCAGCATCGCCAAATCACGACCACCAAGGATAGCATCAACCGCTTCCTCCTGCAAAGCTCTAAACTCTGAAAATCCGAATACCTGCTTAAGTGTTGTATATTTTTGGCTAGAAATCAATGAAAAATCCATTATCGTGCAATATTTTTTTTACTTTGGGGAGATTCTCTTTGAGAACCAAGATACGATACCCTTGCGCTTTAATAATCAGCTCTTGGAGTTTTTTGTTATTCATAAAGAGATTTAAAAGAGATTTATCGTTCTCCAATTCGATTACCACTTGTTTACGATCAACACTCAGTAAATTGGCACGATTTCGAATCTCTTCGAAAAAATCAACAAACACTTTTGGGGGATGCTCCTCGATATTATTGTAAAAAGCGGCAATTTTCAAATCCAATGCTTTGAAACTAGTGCATTCTTTGAAAATCTTGGGATAACTAAGGGAGTATTTGTTCTCATCAATTTTTTCAGCATACCCTTCGAGTTTTGCAATCGTGATTGTATCTTTGGAATCAATAGTCATGATGGGTTTATATTCATCAAACTTAATCTCCCTCTTTTCTCGATGCACCACTTTTGGGGTGTACTCTTTGGTAAATCCAAGAAGATATTTTCCAAGTTCCGTGAAGCGAACGTACTGCAATCCATCCCATACGGAAATATAATCCTTACCCTCAGCACTAAAACCACACTCTGAGATGGGATCATCATACTTGATTTCCAAAATACCCAATGCCCCTAGATAAAAGAGTGCCCCTTTAAGCAAAGGATTTAAAAAGATTTCGTGATACGCCTCTCCACCCGACATTGTAATAAAGTCACCCAACTCTATCTCACAATCCATCGTATAATAATCAGTTTTGTGTGCTGCTTCAAGATGAATTTCATAGCGTCGATAAAAGCAATAGCGTTCAATATTTTCAAAACTCACCCAAGCTTCTTTGGGCATATTCATCAAAATCTCTTTGAGAAGTCGGACCAATCCCACTTGTGAAGTGTCATTTTGAGAAAATCGTACTTTTTTCAAATGGGAGGTAAAGATACGAGAGATGAAAAATCGAAGCCGATTATCTAGCTGATACTGAACGAACTCTTTGAGGGATTCTAGCTCTATGTTGCGATAGCTTTTTTTGGCAAAACGGAAAAAGTAAAAGCTACGGGTGAGCATATCATTAGCGTAGCTGTCCATCCCTTTTTCGGTATAAAATTCAGGGATGCCACTCGATTTTTTGAGGACATTCAATGTTTTCGTCGACGTTTTCTCATTCGTATCGCTCACCTCGACAAGATTGTGTTCGATCATCTCATCAATAAGGGTGATAAAGCTCAATACACCCTCTTCATTGCTGTAGCTATAATCTGTCTCTTTGGGAGTCTCAATAGGAAGTAGCTCATAATCAACGGGCAATGGAAAAAGAAATTTTAGCAAGACCATAATTTTTGGATTAATTTGGATGAAACTGTATTCTTTTTTATAATACCCCCCCAGATGGGTAAAATGGGAGATCAAAGAGAGTTCCCCCTCTAATGGTACCTCATGAAGCCCATACGACTGTTCGGGGATTGTAATGATAGGGAGGGGAATGGTTTTGGGTAAGTCTTCAACAAGAAGCCTACTCTCCTCCCAAATAAGTTTATAATAAAGATACTGAGAAGCCTCTGTTGAGGTTAATTTGGCACTCAATGCCTCTCGAAACGTTTCATCTTTGATTTTTTTGTTGATAAATTGGATCAACGTCCCAGCTGCTGTCGCCGTTCGTCCCCCTGCCGTTTTTAACGTTGCAGGAAGTTTTTCTTTCTCGTTGGGATCCAGTAAACTCTCCATAAAATCAATCACCATTAGGGAATCGCTTTTGTAAAAAGACTTAATAATCTCCGTAACTTTATCGATGTTAAATTCTAAAAATGCCATCTCATCATCCTAATAAAAATTCGAGTTCTTGGGCGGTAATCTGTTTGAGCCCTGTTTCGTCACCGCTGATAATACGGTCGGTCAAATCTTGCTTTTGCCCTTGCAACTCTAGTATCTTCTCCTCAATCGTCCCTTTGGTAATCATCTTGTAACTAAATACCGTATTCTTTTGTCCCATTCGGTGGGCACGGTCGATTGCCTGATTCTCTGCCGCTTTGTTCCACCACGGATCGAAAATAAAGACAAAATCAGCTTCTGTGAGGTTCAACCCAACACCGCCCACTTTGAGAGTCATCAAAAAGAGGGAATATTTTTTCTCATTTTGAAATTTGTCAACCAATACTTGGCGATCTCGTGTACTTCCCGTCATCGTGAGATATTCATACCCCAAGGTATCGGCTTTGGAGGCAATCGCATCGAGTGAGCCTAGATAATTGGCAAAAATAAGGACTTTATGATTATTAGCAACAATATCTTCCAGCATCTCAAAAAGGGCATCTATTTTCGACGAAGGGATAGGTAGATCGCTTTTAAGTTCAGGAACGGAGGCAATTTGGCGAAGATCATTGAACGCTTGGAAGATAGCAAATTTTGCCTTTTCTATCCCACCCATTGCGACTTGTTGATCGAGCATCTCTTTGTAATAGGCTCTCTTTTGATCGTAAAATGCTTTGTGTTTCTCATCCATATCGACGTAGATAATCTGTTCTTGCTTCGCTGGTAAATCTTTGAGGACATCCTTTTTGAGCCGTCGTAAGATAAAGGGGGTAATCTTTGTTTTCAAGGCTTTAGCGATCTCCTCATCCTCTTGCGATTGAATGGGGGCAGCAAAATCATTTTTAAAGTTGTTGACCGTTGAAAACATCCCGTTATTGATAAATCGAAAGAGAGAGTAGAGTTCAAAAAGGGAGTTTTCGATAGGGGTTCCGCTGAGAGCAAATCTATGGCTTCCATTGAGAAGCATCATCGCTTTGGAGGATTGGGAGTCAATATTTTTGATATTTTGGGACTCATCTAGGATAATGGTATCAAACTCTATCTCTTTGATCGTCTCAATGTCATTACGCACTATCGCATAAGTAGAGAGGATAATATTATAATTACCAAAATCAGAGGTATCACGAACATTGCCGTAATGGAGATAAAAAGAGAGATTCGGGTTAAACTTCGTTAACTCATTTTGCCAGTTGGTAAGCAAACTTTTGGGCATCACGATCAAAGAGGGGCGTTTGGCTTTGGGATAAATCGTCGATAAAAGTCCAATCGCCTGAATCGTTTTCCCCAACCCCATATCATCAGCTAAACATCCGCCAAAATTATTATCGTAAAGATATTTGAGCCATTTAATCCCGTATTTTTGGTAATCCCGAAGCGTTGCGTTGTTCAGTTTTGGCAAACCTGCTTTAGAACTTTTGAGCCCCTCAAACCCTTGATAAAATTCGCGTGAATTTTTGAAGATTTTTTGATCTTTTTGGGTAATAAGCTCCTCAATTTCGGGGAGATCGAAGAAGGATATTTTAACATTTTTCCCCTCTTTTTTGAAAATGCGTTCCAGTTTAGAGATATACGATTTATCAATAATCGATTTTTCACCGTTGCTAAGAGGGATATAGGAGTGTTTTTTATACAAGTTAATCATATCAAAAACATTAAATTTCTCATCACCGATACTGACGCTAATATCATCTCCCCCAAGTAAATTTACTTTATCTTTAAAACGGACGTTAAGGGTTGGTTTAGTCGTGTTGTATTTATAGGTTTTGAGCTTATCACTGCCGTAAATTTCGCAACTGCTGATAATTCCGTGAAGATGGTGAAGAATAAATTCGCTTGCTAATGATGCGTCAATAACAAAGAGCCCGTCATCTTCACTAAAATTTGACTCTTTTACCGTTTTTTTCAATGTGGCAAGTTGTTTGAAAATCGTTGAATAGGAGTCAAATACGTCAGTAAAATCGCACTCATAGATATTGACCGTTTTTTCAAAATCATTAATGAGGACAATTTTAGAAATATTAAAATCATTGAAAAACTCAGGAGACAGCCCCCCAATCATTGCAGAAGTTCGTAAAATTAGCTCATTCTCCGCTGTTACTTTTTCAAAAATAACCGCAGGACGAATACTCTTTTTTTCTTCTTTGGATTCAACGCGATAGTCATCATATTTGAGATTGATGTTTTCAAAATGGGTCACCAAAATAGTTAGGAATTCTTCCAGCTTCTCTTTCTCGACAATCGTATTAAAACTGCTCAGTTTGGCAAAATTTTCCCCTACGGTGTGAATTTGCTTGATGGTATTACCCACCAAAACAAAGCTTGATGTGAGAAATAAAAACTCACTCTCACCCTCAACAGAAGGAAAAATAACGAGCTTGTCTTTTGGGATGATGATTAGATCAACTTCCGTAATTCCCATAACAAAACTAATTTTCTCATTTTTGCAATAGAGATTATCACTAAAACGTAATAGTTCCAAAAGCTTGGCATGCTTGGTGAGATAAATTTTATCCTCTTCCTCCTCCCAACTGATAGCAAAAAAATCACTTTTAACATATTCATCAAAAAGCTGCAATATTTCCCGATCAAGACCATTATAGACCCGATAATCAAGTCCGTTCAAAGGCTTATTATTCTTATCGCATACATCGATAAACGCACCATTTTGATCAAAATCGATCACATACCGAAATGAACTTTTCTCTTTCGCTCTCGTCAAAAAACTTTTCTGCTGTTTAAAAATATCTAACACGCTACTCTCCTAAAATATATAGACAAAACCTGTTTTGAGATAGTTGTTTCTAGTTTCACTGAATGGTTCATAATAGTATTTATTATCATACGCTTGTTTTGTTGTTGACCTACCAATTTCCCAATAATCATACACATATTCCAGTTCAAACGAGATCCGTCGACTTAGTCGCGTACTCCAACGCGCCCCCAATTTATAACCACTCGTTTTTCCCAAATCGAATACCAATCCCAAATTACTTGCAGACATTTTGGGTAAAAATGCCTCTTGGTAGTTGGCATAAAGGGAAAATTCTCCATTATTAAAGAGCCAATCGGCACGTGCCCCCGCAATCCAATGAGACCATGTGTAGGTTTCTAACATATCTACACCCAACCCCCTCTTCCATTGACGATTGCCGAAGCCTGTTTGTCCTCCAAAAGAGAACTTTCTCGTCACGGGTAGCGATATTCCTACCAAATAGGTTAATTCAGAGAGCCGATTATAAGAAGTGGATTTAAGATCACCGTATTGTCCTGCCGTATCATACAAAAGGGAACCGACATAATCAGTATTTCCCACATGATAGGAATAGTCTAAATCATGTATAAATTTGACACCTTTAGGGGTACGCCCACCCATGCGCAGAGCGATATCGACTCCATTAAACTCGGCAATATTTGATTTTTCAGTATCAAGAAGCTCATTATTATCGGTATATTCTCTATAGTCAAACTGTACAGAGGAAGCTTTAATGGCAAGTTCAGAAGCATGGGAAACAGTGACCAAGAGTGCTACAGCGGTAACGATTTCTCTAATGTCCATCTCAACCTGCCTACATAAGAATTAATAGGAGTATTGTATATCGAAAAATCTAAAAAGAAAGAATCGAATATACCTATACCAATAACGATCCAATTTATGCTATATTAGCACAAAAACATATCGGTGGATCATGGAACGACTCTCTTCAAGCACTATTTTATTAACGACTCTTAACGCACGATATGCTCATAGCGCATTGGGATTACGCTATCTCTATGCCAACTTGCATGAGTTCCAAGATGAAGCGGTAATCGTCGAATTTACCATCAATGAGCAAATCCAAACTATCGCCGAAGATATTCTCAAATATGCCCCTAAAATCATCGGAATCAGCGTCTATATTTGGAACGCTCGCGAAGTATCCGATCTCATCGAAATACTCAAAAAAGTATCTCCCGATACGGTTATCGTCCTCGGAGGTCCTGAAGCTGGATATTTACCGCATAGGGTTGATTTTTCAAAGGCGGATACCATTATCAGCGGTGAAGGGGAAGTGGCGTTTTATGAACTGTGTAAAGAAATATTAGCAGTTCGCATTCCCAAGCTGGAGCTTGGGAACGAGGAAATACATGATGAGAAGAAAACCCGTTTCATCAAAGCCCCCATGCTTGATTTAAAAGCTATTAAGACCCCCTACCGCGCATACAGTGATGAAGATGTAGCCAATCGAATGATCTACGTCGAAGCCTCTCGTGGATGCCCCTTTGAGTGTGAATTTTGCCTCTCTTCTATGGATGAAAAAGTACGGAATTTCCCCCTTGATGAATTGCTTGAGGAATTTGAAATTCTTTGGGCACGTGGGGCGCGAAGTTTCAAATTTATTGATCGTACTTTTAATCTCAATATGACGTTTGCAAACCGTATCTTGGATTTCTTCCTCTCAAAAGAGCCCCCCTATTTTGCCCATTTTGAAGTTATCCCCGACCATTTCCCCGATGTTCTCAAAGCCAAAATTGCTCTCTTTCCCCAAGGGGCATTACAACTTGAAATCGGTATCCAAACTCTCGATCCCATCATTGCAAAAGGGATTAACCGTCCATTGCGTCTGGAAAAGATTTTTGAAAATCTAAAATTTTTAGAAAATGAGACTAAAGCGCACATGCACCTCGATCTCATCGTCGGATTACCGGGAGAAAGTATAGAAGGATTTGGACGCAATCTCGATAAACTTGTTTCCCTAACTCATAGTGAAATCCAAATCGGTATCTTGAAGAACCTCTCAGGGACAACCCTCTCACGCCATGACAAAGAGCATGGGATGATCTACAGCGATACACCCCCGTATGATATTCTTCAAAACAACAATCTCACTTTTATTCAAATCCAAAAGATGAAACGATTTGCACGATTTTGGGATATTTTTTATAACAGCGGAAGTTTTGATACTACGGTGAAGTTACTATGGAGTGAGGGAAAAGTATTCGATGGCTTCTACGCTTTTAGTGAATGGATCTATACCCAAACCCTCTCTACTTGGAAAATTTCACTGGATCGTCAAATCACCCTCGTTTATAAATTCCTAATTTTAACCCATGAAATCGATACCGTACAAAATGCCCTCATGGAAGATTTGTCAAAAAGGCCTGAGAAGACAATCCCGTTTTTCTTGCGCCAATCGTCTGCTGATAAAAAGAAGCACGAAAAAAGTGTCACTCCAAAACGGCAGGCAAATCGAATTTAAAAAATTACGTTATGATCACATTGCGGTTACACTTTCCTGTTAAGTCAATGGAGCAACAAGATTACGGTTGAGGCACGGTTGTTTCATGCTGGAATATAATTTGCTTATAGCTCGGGATGAAAAAAGCAGTAAAAACGAATTTGCGGGAAGCCTTGCGCGAGTTGGAAGATTTTAGACGAGGACAGGGGCGTATGCACCCC
>JBAZTZ010000038.1:0-14190 GCA_041661705.1 Sulfuricurvum sp. | reverse complement strand
TCAACAATTCGTACAATAGCCCTAACGCTTCTCAGACGACATGGCTTTACCAATATAAAGCAAGCAATTCGTCTTGTTGCTTTCGACGTTAAGAAGCTTTATAAAATGTTAGCATGAAACAACCGTGTTGTGGCACTTAATCTTTCTACTGAACCAGAATTTTTGGCATCGTCGCGCAATACAACATCGGCACTTGCAAATTCAGTAGATTTACGAAAATATTCATCTTTTTCATTTTTTCGAAATATGATTACTTTGTCATCAGCCATAAAAAAGTGTCCCCTAAAAGATTTTTTAGTCATTAAGCAAACTATGTTCCATGATCGAAACAAGTTTTATATTTAAACGTAACAATTATGCACTTTAATCGAAACAATACCGCTTTTGTTATGATACAACAAAGTTAGAAATATAACAACTTCGTCAAGTAAGATAGAAAGAAAGTTTTTTAGGTTTCTTATCTTTTAATTATTTACAAATAGTTACTTATTTTAATTAATTAGGTAAAATCCCACAAATGCCGTCCATATAGGACTTTAGAGCGGTTTTAGTGTAACAGTTTTGACAATAAAACGTAACAAAGATGTCAGTAAAAAGTACAACACTGCTAAACGTAACAATCTTGCGTGAATCTTATCCTAAAAATTGTTACGTTTGTTTTTCAAGTGACAACTAAGTTAAAAAATAGAACATTTTTAATGGGATAATTGTAAAAAAATCTATTTATTTTCTATTTAATAGTAATTAGAGTTAAACGTAACAAACTTGTCAATATAAATCGCACAGTTGTTACGTTTAGGTGGTGAATTTGGCTTAATTGTATAGAATTCTTGACAAGTTTGTTACGTTTGAAATTAGTAGCGTTTAAAACTAAATGTAAATATTAAAATAGTGAAAGAAGAAAAATTTATTAGGAGATATGCTCTATCAAATCTTTCTTTTGCACTCGTGAGAAACGCTTTATCTCCCACTCCCGCTTGAGTGCACTGCTCTTGTCCATACATTCTTCATGATAAACGAGTTTTACAGGTCGTCGCCCTCGGGTGTATTTTGCCCCTTTGGCTGAAGTATTATGTTCAACAACCCGTTTGGAAAGATTGTTGGTAATACCAGTATAGAGAGTATCATCACTGCAACAAAGGATATATACGACGTAGCCCTCTGTCATGATTGGCATCCTTATTAGTTGTGTAAATTAGAGGGAATTATACCACTTTCAGGGGTTTACAGATGATTTGTATGGCATATTGACATATAATAAGAGTCCCTTTGTGAAACTCACTACACTCTCTTAAAAATAAAAAGGGGAGCGCGATAACGATGATCATTCACCTAGACCTCGATTGTTTCTTCGTCTCCGCTGAACGAACCCGCTCCCCTTATTTAAAAGGGAAGCCGGTTGTTGTGGTAAAAAGCAGTGATCGCACTATAGGATAAAAACATTAGGAGAGGTGCTTGACTCAGCTGATATGGTGCAATCATGGGGGAGGGTTGGTTGCGACTTGATTCAAAGGATAAAGGGGACTGACCGCGAGCAGATAAACTCTCACCATGATCGTAAGTCAATCGGAATATCCCGTAACTTTACCGCAACAATGGACAGAGAAGAGATCAAGCGGCGTGTTATTATCCTCTCACGCCATCTTTCCCACACTATTCTCAAACTAAACGTCAATCCCACCACCTACAGTTTTAAACTCAAATATAATGGGGGTGCCAACTCAAGTATTGCTACCACCATCGATAGAGTATTCAGCGAAACACTGATGCGATTCATTGCCATAGAGACCATTACCCAAATCGATAACCTTCCCCACTACGGGATTCATAGTATCTCCATCTCTGCTAGTAACTTTACCTCTGCAACTAAGCCAAAAACGTTTTCCCTGTTTGATAGAGACGATGATGAAAAATCACGTAAGCTAGGGGAACAGATCATGAAACTAAGAGATAAGTATGGGGTGGATATTGTTCGGTGTGCGGTTGAGAAGCAGGTGAGGTAGGCAAAAAGCTGAGAGTTTGGGGAAAGTTTCATTTGGGATGGATAGGTTATTTCCGCTGTAGAAACTTTTTTACTTTACCAATAGGTATTTTTAAGAGAGGACATACCCATTGGTCAGTTTGATATCCAAGTCAACTGGACTCATCATCGATTCATTTAGACTCACATTCTCTCCCAAATCATGGGCAATAAACTCACGGGCATTCTCTTCAGCGATCACCATAGCAATAAATTCATTGTCTTTGAGAACATTTCACCAGATCGAATCGGGTCTTGGAGCAATAAGATAGTTTTTGTAGCGTTTTCCTTGCATGATATTAACTCCGTTTTTGCGTAAATTTCATATATCTCTAAAAAGATTTTTAAAGGATATCTTCAAGACAAGTAGAATCTCCTTAAGTATGACCGTAGTATCCCTTAGGGGTAAAAAAACAACTTGACGTTTATTTACACCCTATTATTACGGATTTTCAACCTATAAGCAACTTTCAAAATTAGGAATCGCACGACGCATAAATTCATTAAAAAGGGGAACAGTAAAAGCCATATCCCCATACGATGGACTATAAACCATCCCCTTCTTTATTAAATTAGCGCGTACGGGCCCTAGTATATTGATTTTTATATTGAGTTTGTCTGCAATATCACCCGATCGATAGGGAGCTTCACCGAGTTCTGCCATTGCACGTAAGAATGTTTTTTCTTTCGGGGTTAATCGATCAAATCGTACTCTGAAAAAATTATCATCAAGACGTTTTGCAACCAAGTCACTCGTTTCTTGAATTACTTGAAGAGTAATTGGGGAAGCAACCGCCTGATTCCATGCTTGATAGCCCCATTCTTGAAGAAAGTAAGGATACCCTTTGGTCAATCTGAATATTTCTTCTAGTGCCTCATCACTAAAAGATTCTCCGACTTCTTGAACAGGGTCCTGCAATGCTTTGAATGCGTCTGCTTGGGATAGTGGACCAATGTCCGGAAAATTAAACAAGCGTTCTGCATACGATTTTGATTCCCCTGCCAAGCCTGGCAATATAGATAATCCAGCACCTATTAGCACCAAAGGAAGTTGGCGTTGCTGCATTTTGTGCATTGCCATAATCAATGCGCTCAGCTCAGTCGTATTAAAATACTGAATTTCATCTATAAATATTGCGACAGCCGTACTGCGTTCTGCTGCTGCTTCTGCTACAGCCATAAATAAACTTGGCAAATCAACTTCTAAATCACCACTATCGGCACTGCCTGCTTCGGGTTCAATGTCTATTCCAATATCTAAATCCCCAATTTTAAGCTTAATAGCTCCAACAAAGCTTTTGAGGACAGCAATTGCTCGTCGTGCTTTATCACCAGCTCCAGCGATACGGTCAAGATCAAATAGTAATCTTCGTAAATGAGGAGCCAATAAAACGGCTAGAGGTTTCCCCTCATGTGCTTCTACCAAAATAGTACGATATTCTTGTTCTTTTGCCAGTTGTTCGATGGCATTTAGCAAAACGGTTTTACCTACGCCACGCAATCCCGTTAGCAACAAACTTTTTTCAGATCGTTTGGCTTTCACACGACCTAATAATACATGTGCTTGTTCTAAAACAATATCTCGACCAGCAAGTTCCGGAGGAGGAGAACCAGCACCTGGGGAAAAGGGGTTTTTAATTTTATCCATTTTTGGCTACTTATAATAATTTATACATACTTATAACATAATAATCATATAAGTATATATAAAATGCTATAAATACTAGGTTAAATAGCTTTTTCGAAATTCTTTTTTATTTTTTCCGTTTTTTTTTACAAATCCACATATTATCGATAGGGAGAGATAAATATACTCCGCTCTCTCGAGGAGAATAGTATGAATAACGATATCGATGATTACAAGAATACCATGGATCATCTCACTCAAATGAGTCTAGAAAACCGGCAAGCCTATCTACGATGGCTGAGTAAACAAAACGATCTAATCGTACAGGATGTTTTTAAACTCCAAAAAACATATTTTCATAGATTAAAAAACAGCAATCTGAATGCTCATCCGATTTTGATGGCCCAAGTTTCATTTTTTGAAGCACTCGAAGACTGCATTAATACTTTGAAGATGCCAAATCAAAAAAATCGCTTTTATGATTTTAAAGAGATGAAAAAAGTAAGCGCTGCACGCGCAAAACAATTCAGAAAAGCGCGTTTGAATTCTAAACACGAAAAATTACTGAATCTACAATCTGTAATTATGAACTTGCGCGAGTCTGCTGGATATTCTTCGCGCCAAGTTTCAGCATATCTACTCAAAAATCACAAATTCAAAATTTCTCATACCGCAATCTTGAAATTTGAAAAAACAATAAAAAAAGGAAAAAACGATGCACAAACCAATAATGATAATTAATATCTCAAATAGTATTCAATGCAATTTGATTGTAACGGAAGACGCTAAGAAGATATATAAGAGATACGAGATTCATTCAATCACGCTGGGTGAGGATGTGGTTGCTGAGTCGTGGAGTTCGGCCGTTGATTTTGCTGAAATCAGCAATTTATTTAACAAAAATGCCCTGATTCAGGGTATCAAATATCAATTAAATGAAGTCCATTATGAACTCGTTTTGGCTGACAAGCAGCCACCAAAGCTAGCAATAGTCATTAAAAATCATGATACAGATGATTATAATTTTTACGATTTTACAAAGGTTGAAACACTTTTAATTTACAATAAATTAACCAAAATCTTGAACAAATGCGATTTCGGAGGAAATGCATGAGCAAGGAATTAACGCAGAAAGACAAGAGAAATTGGGTGTATAAAAAATACGAGAATGCTATCTCTCGGAGCCATCCAGATTGTCTGGATGAAGAGATGAAAATAGCTTTACTTAATTTCACAGAATCTGATGATACAGTAGCTCTGTACTATGAATCAGCTAGAATGATCAGCTATCCACAGCCGCTTTGGTATGTAAAGTTGATTGTCAATAGAAAGATAGGTGAACTTGTTAAAGGATCATTACTAGAGCCTATGAAACAAATTTTAATAGAACAGATGATTCGAGGTGCAACGCAAACAGTTATAAAAAAGTCAACTAGCTTGGCTTCGAAAAACAATCATAGTAGCAACTCTTTTCCAAAAAAGAAGACGAGATTCTTCATATTCCAATATGCAAAAATTTTGACAAACTTCTTGGCGCGTTGGAAAACCCTCTCTTAAAACGATTAACGGTCACGCCAGTCAAATGGCACTGTGACCTTTAACCTCCCAACGATTTATCAACCTTTGCAGTCAACGCAATCACATCATTTGCCCATTGCCCAACACCATATTGCTTTGCAAGTTCAAGAAGTGCTGAGTGTTTTATCTCCATCACCGTTGAGATAATCTCACTGCAGTTTTGGATTTTAAATTCCTGCCCCATTTGTATGAGGTGTTTACGATCAAGTTCATGAGCACTCTTGTAATTAAATAGCATTTGATGATGCTTGTTGTAAGTAAACGTCAGATCATATGCAGGAGCAGCCCTCCACTTTCCGTTTTTGTCCATCAAATAGGAGATATTACGGCTGTGATCGTCTTTATTTGCGAATACAATATTGAACACCATAATTCGATAGAGATTGGTCATATCTTCATTGGGGATATTGAGTCTCAATCCGACTCGAAACATATTCATGTAATCAAATGTGGTCTCGGCAGGATTATGATGCATCAGTCCTGATAGAGAATGCATATGAAGGCGTTCAATACCATTTTTTGTTTGTTGTATATCAAAACGATCAACTGCAAAATGGATGCCAGAATCGGTTTCGATGAGTGAGGTTTCAGGCATAGTAATACCGCACTTTTTTGCAAGGAGTGCGTAGATATGCTCGGTAATTGTTTTGGATATCTTTTGATCATCGTAAGGGGTTGGTATACCACGATTGTTTCCGTAAACAAGATTATCGAATTTGATGATGGAATGGTTAAATCCCTCTGGGATATCACCACCTTTTTTACCCACAAATATCTCATGTGTATCTTTATTGAGTCCAACAATCGCTTTGGGTCTGGCACCCGATGCTGCTGAGTTGGAGATTGCAATAATTTTTGCCAGTGAGAGTTCCGCCGTACCGTTTAGAGCCATTTTCGTTTGTTCATAAAGCTCTTTTGCTTGTAGGACAATACCATCGCCATTGTCATCACTCAAGATTGATGGTTCGAAGGATAGTGCCCCTAATGTATTGTCACCGATGAATTGCAATGTCTCCATGATCGATGGTTCATATTTGAAATGCTTTACGAAAAAGGCATTGAGATACTCTTTACCGTATTGACCTGGAAGCGCGTCATTAATTAATCCCGGCAAACCGTTTTGAAAAGAAAGATGAGAAAAATCATAGAGTTTATTTTTCTCTTTGAGTTGGATAGGAGAAAATCCAAGGTTGCTATTGGGGGAAAGGGCAAAAAGATTGATACCGTTATGCTCTACAATCTTACCAATCGTATTCCCCCATGCTTTTACTGACAATTCCATGATAATACCTTCCTCTTTACCATTTGATTTTTAGCTCTGTATTGCTGGAGAGAAGAAGTGAGTCAAGATCATTAATCGCATATAGCCCTCTCATAGTGTCAACGAAGTTTGATAAAGAGATAAGTCCTGTCTTTTCAAACCGTGCATAGGTACTGAACTTCATTCCGATATGTTCGGCAAATTCTTTTTGAGACATACCAATCTTTTTACGCTTTATTTTTGTTCGATTGGCAAGTTCTTTAACAATCTCGCTGGTGGTCGCAAGCTCAAATGGTGTCATAAGTATCCAATAGTCAACATAGTGTTGATATTATAGTAGTATCTACTAAAATCGTCAATATATTAACCCAAATAATGCTCCGTAATCGATGCTCTATAGTGTTTCATCTCCAACGACACCCCCTGAAGTGCTTCTTCATATGTATAGCCAAAAGTTTGATACTCCCGAACACGGTTTTGAGCAAAGGTCCATCGTAATCCATGAGAACCTTCACTTGAGATTTGAAGTCGTTGGCATGTAGATCGAATATCCTCTGCGTATGCTTTGTAGTTGATTTTTAATTTACCGTTTGTAGTAATAAATGCTTCGATTTGCCGGTAAAGAGATGGAGGTACAAGTATATCCCCAACTTTTCCACCTTTTTCTTTGGTTTCTATAACACCAACTTCTTTTTTCGTAATCTCATCCGTTTGGTATCCATGGAGTTGATCGGGTTTGATGAGTGTAATCCCCTCGGATCGTGAACCTCCGTGTAATTGTATCATTGCCCCTAGTTGATGAATTGGATTCGATAAGGACTCAATTAGTAAGTGAGGATTTTTATAGACACGGTTATGGTAACCATTAGCTACTTGTTTGAGTGAGCGTGCATTGTCCAGTGATTGTTGTCGTATATTAAAATCATACTCTTCTTCAGGGTGACCATATTTATTAGTGGTATACCGAGCCAGTGCTAATTCAAGTTTACCAAGGGCAGAGGAGATTTTTTCAAGATACTGTTTGGTTGGGTAGTATTCAATCTTGTACGCCATATAGGCTTGAACGTGTTCGCCATTGATCTTTTCAAAATCTTTAATCCCCCAATGCTCTTTTAAATAGAGACCAAAATTATTCCAAATTGACCGGTACGTCTCCATCGTTTTATAGCTGGAAACGCAATAAAAATGAGGGTGCAGGGGATCAATGCGATCCTCTTTTTTTGTCCCCTCAACAAAAATTGCTTTCGTTAATTCGGCGGTTTGGTAGTAGATAGATCCTCTCATTTTTTACTCGTTATTTTGAAATCGTTTATTCCCATAATATGGGTAAGTGTGTTGAGTCAATCTGCTTTTTCCTGAAGCTTAAACAGTTTTTTAAGTTCAATTACAACGAGATGAAAAATAAAAATATGAAAAAAGTATAACGGAGATTTTGTAAAGTTGAGCGTGCCAGATTTTTGGGACAAGACCATTCTCCATTTTTCCTCCCGTTTCCTTCGGTAAAAATGCAATAGCTCAGAAGTCCTATTCTACCGAGGTTTGAAGGTTAAAGTTTACAATTTTATTTCTGCATCTACTTTACAGAAAAGTTTACAATCACTTTACAGAAAACTTTACAACATAGAGGCGAAATGCGGTGAAAAATTTCAGTTTTTTCCACTTTTATCGGTAGAAAATGAAACGTGAACATGAATTTTTGATCCGTTTCACTCAATCATTTTGTCCCTATTTTTACTGTACCCCAAAGGAACTACTTACAAATTTGAATTATAAAAAAGTCCCATACGAATAAGCTGGGATTGAATCTCGCTACCGATTTTAGCTGCTTCAGGTTCACTTATTTGAATTTCTTTTGCTCTTTGCTCATACTCAGAAAGCTTCATTGCAATGGCATCAATAATACGTTTTGCAGATTTTTTATTGATAATATTTTTCTCAGCAACTACCAAAAGATCATCGAGTGTAAAATTAGAACTCTTACCGTTTATGGTCGTAAGGTGTTCTTGTACTGCCCCCTTTGAATAGGTGACATCATACGCTGGGGAGAGACGCCATTTACCATGGCGATCCATCATGAATTCAAAATTTTTTGCATGATCGTCGACATTGAATGATAATGCGTTAAACACCATACGCCGATACATCTCCTCAACATCGGTTTGACTCTTACATATCAGATTGGTTAACTTGAGCAGTTCCTCGTAAGAGATGACTTTAGAAACACTGATATCTTTATGCATCAAACCAGAAGCACTGCAAGTATGGATTTTTTCGTCGTTTTCATCTCTATCGTATCGTGTAAAAAGGAGATGGTGCTCCCCTGCTTCTTCCATTAGGGTCATATCAGGTATCGTGATCCCACACTCATTTGCAAGTGTCATGTGGAGGTATTCTAGCTTGGTCAGTTCAATGCTTTCATTTACCCCATCAGCATTGGGGTATGTCTCATCAAATTTTACGATGGATCGAATAAAGCCTGGTTCCAGATGGACACTATTACTCCTGATTTCACCGCTTTGTTTGCTGTAGGTGATAAGCATTTTTGGTCGTGCTCCACCAAGTGGTGAGGCGCTATTGATGATGTTCATGAACTGTTTGATCATAGATCCTTTTAATTCATCATCAAGCACTTTCCTCATTTCATCACGTAGTTCTTTTGCCGATAGAGCAATGCCGGTGTCCGTAACATCCTCATGCTCTTTTGGAACATATTCTATTGCGCCCATTCCACGATCAGCAATGAAGGTTAGTTTTTGCAGCAGCGTCACCTTATCAGCTGCATAACCCTTTTGCTCAAAATAGCGGTCAATAAAAGGCATACCGTGCTTATCTGGAAGTGACTGGAAAAAAACACCAGGCAGGCCACGGTATAGTTCCCTACAATCACTATTTGTATATGCGCCAATAATTTTTTTAGTGTTAAGTTTAATCGGGGAGATTTCAAGTCCGAGTAATTTGAACGCATCATCATATTCAAAATAGATGCGATCTGTATGCATCATGATGGTCCCTATTTTATGACCATAAATGAATGCGTCTACTTCTAATTGCTTACTCACCTTATTTCCTTACCCGTTTTGGTAGCGACGTTTTGTTTGAAGATGCTCTAATATCATCAAGTGTTTGAATCTCATCATAATAAATAAGCCCTTCCAAATTTGACATCATATCAAGGGCATACAATACCTGCACAAGAGAGATAAGGCTTATCTTTTTTTGGTATATGAATTTTTGATACGTTGCAATCGAAAGGTTTGCAAGCTCACAGAGATCCTGCTGCCTGAGTTTTTTTCGCTTACGCGTATTTTCAATTGTTTTGGTGAGTTCTTCTATTATTTCAAAAGGGGTTTTTAACTCAATCATAAACATCCTATAGTATTTATTATTCTATACTTTCGACTATAGTGCACATTATAATATGTTTAATTAGTTATGTAAATAAAAAAGCTGGTGTAACAAAACTTATGTCAGTAACAACGCAGCTTTATTGTTAGGAATCAGATTTTTGAGAATGATATAGTGCGCATCTTGGGGATGGAGTTTCTCTCCAGGACCGATAAGCTCACGCAAAAGAGCATTTGTTTTTTCTTTGGATTCGTCATACAATGAATCAAAAAAAACCAGTGATAAAGCTTCCAAAAAACGTTTATCCAGTGGGATAGAGCGTCTTCTGATCTTCACGTAAACCTTATCAAATTCAGCTGCCATCTAAATCGTCTCGATATCCGCCAACATCACTCTTTCACACCCTTTTTTAAGACGTCGATTTTTTTTGGCATCCTCTTCAGCTAAGGTAAGCGCATCCGCAAAATCATCCTTGGGGATTTCTAAACTGTATTCGGTTCGAGTGGTTTTTAGTTTGATAGCTGCTTCACAAAGCGCTTGCATCTCAATATTGCGTCCACTATCACCAAAAGCACTCTTTATCGCTTTTACAACTCGCTCGTCCGCCAAAAGTTCCTCACCCGTAATTGTTTTTTCAAAATCGTTATCACAGATAACGACGTACGTAATCTTCATGTTCCCTTCCACAGTGCTCCTTCAACCTTCGATATCTTCCCAAAAACAAATTGGGGTTGTTGGTATTATTATAACATATTGGGTTTACTATTATAACCGTGGGGGTAGGCTTTAGTTTGCTAAGTTGTGTGTGACAGATTCTTGTGAAAGCACCATTCCCTATTTTTTCCGTCGTTTCCTTCGATAAAAGTGCAATGGGTTAGAACTCTTATGGCACCGAGGTTTGAAGGTTAAACTTTACAATTTTATTTCTGCATCCACTTTACAGAAAAGTTTACACTGACTTTACAATAAAAGAGCAAATAAGGAGGAGAAGTTTCAGGCTCCCCCCTCCATCAGTGTGACTCCTCCTCTTGGCGATGTTGTTGTGGCAGTTTCTTCTTTTTTGATTTTACTCCAAAGACAACTCGTAAGAGCCATGCAATACTGATAGACAACCCAAATATTCCTACATACAGTAATACCGACGGAGCAGGAGGTTCCGTATCAATAACGCGACAATGCTCATCGTCTATGATAGTGTCTCCTTTGATAAATCCAATTTCCTCTTTGTGCTCCCACCCTCTTGGAATACTTATTAGATTTCTGTGTTCCGTTAAAAATCCACAATCCAATTCACCTCTGGCCTTGAACTGCTCCATTGCAAACCTATACGCGTAGCTTTGTTGGGTCTCAATGTAACCGGTGAAATCTATCGCCAATAAAAGCAATGGTCCAAAAAATAGCCCTTCTGCTTTGGAATAGACCAACATTAAAATGCCAACAACACTCATAGTATAAAAGACAATCTCCCCAATCGTTGTATAAAACTCCATCTTAAAACACCTTCTCCAAAAACGCCATCAGCTTCTTATTGGCTCGGATCTTATCGGCGTTGACCCACCAAACAAAGACTATTATGGGGGTGATAGTCATCACCATTGCATCGTGATACTCCCCAAGTAAACAAAGTGTCAGTGGGGGAACAAACAGGGCCATAAAAATATACTGATCAAATTTGGACATTTTCATAATGGTTTCTCCGTATTAGTATTAGTTTCGTTTCTTGAGAGCGTTTCTTTCTTCTTTTTAGAAGCCTTAGGATAGATATTGCAATATCCCCGTTGCTCATCATGCTGGGCCAAGAGCTTTCCAATAGCAAGTATCCCTCCCAGGAATACAACTATCCCAAATATCCATTGGGCAACCGCTCTTGTTTCCATCACCACTTAAATCCCCAAAACGTTGCAAGCAGTGACATTACTCCATACACTGCCATATCAAACACGATCAAGTAAATCAGCAATCGTTTTCAGTATTTGCGTATCATTTGAAATCCCGCTTCACTTGGTTATTTTTTTCTTCAGTACTATTTTTCTTGTTGCGTTCTAACTGCTGCAGCATCTCTTCAAGCGGTATCCTATCTCGTGTTCCATCACAATGACGCTTTTCAATAATGTCTGCACACTCTTTATCATCCTCCATCTCGAAGGTGTAATGTTCAAGAGAGAGTTCAATGGCTCGTTTCATACAGTGAGCTTTATTTTTATCTCCATCGAAACACACTTCAAGATTCTCAAGGACCGATTGTGGCAAGGTTACCCGCCACGCATCTTGATCGTAGAGGACGCCTCTAAGGTTGATATTTTCTTTTGATGTTAACGATTCTGTCGTCTTAGATGAGTTTTGGTTCCCATGTCCCCCAAGACGTTGAATCGAAAAGATGATTAGGACAAGTAAAACGACAATATTTATTGCAACGGCGGTATCAGACATTATTTCTCCTTTAATCTCTGCTATTAATGCTGTAGACCGGTTTGGTCTGCGCAAAAAAGGCAACTGCCGCCACTAAGATCAATAGTCCAACCACTGTGATTGGGATGTACAAGATCAGCTGGGCAATACTCCCTTTAACGGCAAGGGAGCGTTTGGTGCTTTTGAAATTGTTGATAAGGGTCAAAATTAAAATAATAACCCCAAGGGCAAGGATGATTGCCCCATTGAGACTATCCCCCATCCACTGCTTTTCCATCAACGCATGTCCAAAAAAGATCATCAAGTAGGAACTTACAAACGCCATCGTATGTTCCGCAGTAAAGAAACGGTAATTTCCCTCCTTACTGCTGTATGTATTGAACCATTCAATAAACCAATAGACTGCCAATGCGGCTAAAAGTATTCCGATAAGGGTGAGTATAAACATGGTGTGTTCTCCTGTCTTTTCAGTTTTTAAGATTTATACGGTGGTTCTCTATAATCCCCCACAAACTCATTGAGCTCTTTAAGATCGGGGTCATTTTTATACAGTTGCGCCATCTCTTCGGCACCAATACGGATTTTCTCCTTACGCTCTTCACGACGCTCTTCTTTAAGCTCCCTATATTCACGCTCATGACGGCGAAATATCCATGCCATTCCGCCAAACACCCAAATAGCTGTCGCAACACCAGCACCAAGCATCCATGTATTGCTAATACATCGGGGTTCATTTTGACCAATGATCTCACACTGGTCATTAAGTAACTCAAGACCACGGCTTCCTTTGAAGAGGTAGCGCCCTTTACGTTCCCATCCGTGTGTTTGAGAAATTAGTAATGGATTTGCATTGGTGTCTTGACAAATAATCTCCCCTCCGCTATCAAAGTGTTGCGAATAAAAATGAAGCCGATCGTTTCGGCTGCATACATCATCACCCCATACCATGGCAACCATCACCAATAACCCCGCCATACTCAACCCTATCTTTTTATCGATGACACTCATGATACTTGTAAAGACAACGATCAGTGAAGTAACTGCCATCATCTGCATATCAAAGGGGTTCATAGGTTCTCTCCTTTTGCCCCTCAAGGAGTTTGATCTTAAGCTGTAACTCCTCAATCTCAAGCTTCTTTAGTCTCCCTTTCTCCATAAGTACCATAGCACTGTCAAACTCATGCTCTGAAATACGATCACGGATTAAGCCATTAAGATACTCCTCATCCTTTTCACTGAGGGTGAGGGAGGGTTTAGGACTCTTTTTGGGTTTAATCATCTCACCAGTAGTAAAGATAATTCTCCATAAGACAATAAGCATTGCTACAATCATATTAAGTGCGACGAACATAAACACCAAGTTGGCGATGTGGTGGTCAATAATCCATTGGTAAAGATTCATGGGGTTTCTCCTAACATTTTCGTATCATCATTTGAACTCTCAGCACCACACTTAAAATTACGATAAAAATACCAAAGGGCGTAATAGGAGATCAACAGCATAAAGACGATTGCTCCCAGCAATACCCATTTGAGTTGTGTCAGCCACGCAATCCCTAAAACAGTAATGGTGTAACTCCCAACCCAAGGAAGTTGCGTTCTTTTAAATCCTATCACCGCTAATGTGGCAATTCCCAGTGCGTAAAAGAATAAACTTAACAGTACGAGCTCAAGTTTGATCGGAATCATCCTCATCCTCCTTTGAAGTAGCATAAAGGGCAAAGCGTATTCCAAAGCACAGCATCAATTCAAAGATGAATACAAATAAGTAGGGGACAACAGAGGGTTCTGGAGCCTCTTGTCCTATGACTTTACACAGCCCTGGATCATTGTGAATTTGATCCCCTTTCACAAAGCCTATCTCAGGAACATATTTCCAATTGGCTTTGGGATCAACAAGAGTACCTTCTCCTCTCCAAAGAGAGCATTGAATTGTCTGACCCTCCTTAA
>JBAZTZ010000037.1:0-14850 GCA_041661705.1 Sulfuricurvum sp. | reverse complement strand
ATATCTCAAAATACATACGAGTAATGCCGTCATTAACTTGATTCCTGAAATCTATGTTGATTTTAGGATAATTTCGGGTTGAGATTTGCAAGTGGCTCTATATATATATATATATATTCTAATACTATAAAGGGGTTTCCCCCTCAAAAGTATCAATTTCCACTACTCTGTGACATATTTAGGCTCGCAGCCCAATTTTGAAACCAAATCTGAATATTGCTTAATTCCAAAGGCAACTTGTTCAAAACTACTTTTATTTGAAAGTGAATTTAACAAATTGTAATTCTTTTCTGGAATCATTTTTTTGACTTCACTTGCTGAAAAAGGAACCGCTGAAAAACGTTTCAAATTATCCCCATTTTTGACAACTAGGATATTGTAAAACTTATCTTTTATTTCCACTATTCTCTGTGTTTTTAACTTTGATATATCTAATTTTCGTTGTCGTATTCGGACAATTTCATAATAATCGTCAAAGATAGATGCGATCAAAAAACTACCATTTTTCAACATAGATTTACTTGGACTTTCAGACAATAAAAAGTCCTCTTTTATTCCCGCATTATCATGATATTCATCAAGTGTTTTTATGAGAAAATTATAGTCAATATTGAATGATTTCCCCATCTCAGAATAGAAAACAGGGGGTATAAAATCATCATTTTTACTATTAGAAGAAAGGTCATTCACTGCGTTAATAAGATGTATTAAAAAATTACCTATCTCAGTCATATCACTAAACGCAGAAGCAATATCTGTAAATTTCACTCCCATGTTTCCAGCTGTTTCACTTTTATGTTTCCACCTATTTCACTCAAAGTTTCCACTTGGAAACAGGGTGTGAAACAAAGATGAGATTTTCTTTGACGGTTTGATTCAGGCTGATACACTCTCTCCACTAAAATGGTGGAGGAAAAATGGAGAAGCTCAGCATGTTAAAAGTAAAAGAGCTATTTCGCTTAGCGATAGAGATGAATTTATCGGCCAGACAGATTGCCCAGTCGCTCAACGTGAGCCACACTGTCATTAATCGTTATTTGCAACGGTTTCGTCAGTCAAATTTATCCTATGAATCGCTAATGAAACTTGGTGACAAAGAGATTGTCTCCGCGCTGTATGGCATGGATAACAAACCATCCAAGCGTCCGCTTCCCGATTGGGACTACGTTCATAAGGAGATGAAACGTAAAGGGGTGACGCTTGAACTCCTGCACGAAGAGTATGTGCAGATCAATCCAGCTAATCACTATGGCTACACTTGGTTCTGCACCCGTTATAAAAAACATTCATCCAAACTTTCTCCCACTATGCGTATGACGCATAAAGCGGGTGATAAATGTTTCATCGATTTTAGTGGCATGACCTTTCCTATAGCCGATCCTCTCACTTGGGAAGTGCGTAATGCTGAAATTTTTGTAGGGGTTCTTGGTGCATCAGGGTATTCGTTTGTGATGGCAGTTGCTTCACAGAAAAAAGCCGACTTTATTCATGCCCACGTGATGATGTTTAAATCCTTCGGTGGAGTTCCCCGTCTTTTAGTTCCAGACAATCTCAAAAGCGCTGTCGTTAAGGGTGGCCGATATGAGGGAGATATCAATCCTGATTACGAACGTCTCGCTGCCCACTATGGATGTGCAGTGATGCCAGCACGTCCGTTGAAGCCCAAGGATAAACCACTTGTTGAGAATGGAGTTAAGCTCTCACAACGCTGGATTCTCGCGAAACTGCGTAACCACACGTTCTTCTCTATTTCTCAACTTAATACAAAGATCGATGAACTGTTAGTTCTGTATCGCAACAAGGTGATGAAACGCTATGGGCAAAGCCGTCAAGAGATGTTTGATTCGATCGATAAGCCTGAGCTGCAGAGTCTTCCTCTAAAACCCTATGAACATAAAGAACTCAAGCTCCTCAAGGTGGGGATCGATTATCACGTCATTTTAAACCACTGTCTCTACAGTGTTCCTTATCAACTAGTGGGAGAGAAAGTGGAAGTGTGGTATGGCACGCATACTGTCACCATCAGTCATAACGGAAAAGTTGTTGCCAATCATCCCAAGCTAACTCGTAAAGGATCGTTCTCAACCCAATCTGAGCATATGAGCTCTGCTCATCAAAAATACCTCGAATGGTCACCAGGACGGATACTTAACTGGGGACTTACTATCGGTAAACATACCAGTGAGTTACTCCGTCTGATTATGGAAAAACGTCCTCACCCAGAGATGGGATACCGCTCTTGTTTGGGGATCATGCGTGAGTTTAAAAAATACTCCGACAAAGGGCTGGAAGAAGAGAAACTCGATTCTATTGCCAAGTATGCCATAGCCCATCACCGTTTCCGTCTCAAACAGATCACCGATCTGCTCAAAGACGGAATCGATGAACACCATGATGATATATCAGCCCCATCATTATTTGAAACGCATCACCATGCCAACATTCGCGGCAGCGACTATTACCAATAAAGGAAACCGCTATGCAACCGATCAAAAATTTCACCGACGAACTCAAACTCTACGCATTCTACGACGCGCTGCAAGAGCAGCTCACGCAAAGCATCTATGATGATATGCCGTTCAAAGAGAGAGTATTCTCCCTCCTGCAAGCCGAATCGCTCACCCGTCAGAACCGTCGAATCGCACAACTGCAAAAAGAGGCAAAACTGCATGAAAGAACCGCTCGTTTCGAAGAAATCGATTTTTCTGCATCCCGTGGACTGCATAAAACGATGCTAATTGATTTGTTCAGTAACCAGTATCTCCAGCACAATCGAAACATTATCCTCACCGGTCCAACCGGCACCGGTAAGAGTTATATCGCTCAAGCGCTAGCCAATAAAGCAATGGTGCACGGTCATAGTGCACTGTATCTTCGAGTTCCACGATTGATGCAGCTACTCTCATCCACCAGAGGTGATGATGAATACCTGAAAACTCTCGCAAAACTCAAACGTATCAAATTGCTGATACTTGATGATTTCGGAGTATCTCCGCTCAAAGCCGGTGAAGCCAGAGATCTTCTTGAAATCGTTGAAGACCGGACCAATAATTCATCCCTAATCATCACATCGCAGCTTCCGATACAAGAATGGCATTCCCATCTGCACAATCCAACTATCGCTGACGCGATACTTGATCATATCGTTCACAATGCCTATAAAATTGAACTACAGGGGGAATCACAAAGAAAACTCAAATCGAAGAAAAAAGAAGAGATCGAAGCGTAGCTTTACGCTACAATTTTACAGCCTGATTCACCATTGAAAAAGTGGAAACATGTTTGTGAAACGGCTGGAAACTTTGAGTGAAATCTACACAATATCCATTGGTCCATAATATTCAAACATTCTTCCACTCATAATGCTTCACCCTCTTTATCAGCTAATTTTGGTTTTGGCTTTTTAACACCCTTCCCCTCTATTTTAAAGGCGGATGTTGACAACAAATATTCCCTAATAAGTTCCTCTATATCTATTAAGAGCTCACTTGCTTTTTTCTCTAAGATCCCCATTTCACTCACGCTAATTTTCACTGAAATATTCTCAGTCAATCCTGTTTTTCGAGCTTGATTTTTCTTCAACTCTTCATAAACTTTATCTACCATTTCTTATCCTTTTATTGATTTCTTTGTTGTTCAAATTGATCTGCATGTTCATACAAAAACACCTTTAATTCAAACATATCTCTATACGTCCCAACTTTGCCATAAATTGAACATCCAATCACACTACTGTTTTCTCCATTTGGTGAGGTATACACAAAAGAATCTGTCAAGATAGTTGCTATTGTTTTTTCACCATTTGTAAAAAAATCACCCTCATTTAGTACCATCAGATCTGTGATTTCTGTCATCATATCGCAGTAACTTTTTAGCTTCCGTAATCCTTCTAGCTGAAGATGTTCCGCTAGTTTTTCATCACTAATAATTATCGGGTTATTGGAACCGTTAAATTTTCTAACTTTGTAATGTTTAACACCATCAATGTTTTGCATTATGGATAAAATAACCAATCCTACCACTTCATTTTCATAAAGAAAAATATCACCTTCTATCACATCAAACAAAGGATCAACTACCTCTTCTTTAACCATTTCCTCCTCTTTAATTCCCTCGGATTTGTCTTGAATTGACCCATCATTTACTACCACTGGTTCACTGTTTATCAAGTCGAGAAAGCTGGAGTTTTAATTGTTTTAAACCATTCTTTTTTCCTTTTAATTTATTTGGCATTTGCATATATACTTGCCTATCTATTAATATGTGGAAAACAATAAAAATGCTGTCGTCGAGAAAAAAAGAATTTCAGTGTGTTTGCTATTATTCTTAACAATTACTGTAACAAAAATGTACAGATAAAAAATACATCAGCTCCTATCAATCAAAGCAAGAGTAAAGATGTTATTGATTCTAACCTACCAGAGAATATATTATGATCTTTTAATGAAATTTTTATATTACAAATACAGCTACACAATGGACGATATTTATCAAAATACTTTACACATCGGAGTATTATATTTGACTATTTTAGCGATAACAAACACTCCTAAATATGTGAAAAAGTTACTCAAGAGTTAAGTGTAGTAAAATACAAGAAAACTATGGAGATCGTATTGACTCAATCAGATTTAGCCGAAACATTAGGTATCAGCAGGCAAGCCATTTCCGCCAAATTGAAAGATAAAACGATTCGGGGTGAACATGGTAAACGTCTGATTCGTTTTGCACTTATTTTCTCAAAAGAAGAGTTTGAAGAACTTGAAAAAGATATGGAAACTCGTTAAAGCCTCGTGTTTTCAAGGCACCAAACATAGTCTCTATCTCCCATCGTTTTTGGTATAGGGAAATTGTCTGTTTATCCATTGGATTGTTTTCAGAAATAAATTAGTATTTAAGGGGGGTGATGCAGACAATAAATGCAAAAATTTGAGTTCTTTGAAACACATATTACTTGCTAGAATATCACTTTGATAAACGCTAGTAACCCCCCACCAACTCCTCAAGGATTATCCCCAACTGATCAAACACACCCTGAAACGCTTCCAACCGAACCGCATCTTCCTTAGAACTATTGAAACACTCAATCAACTCAATCGGCAAACTCTCCTTTATGGTCATAAAAAAATCAAGAATCTCTTCTTCACTAGAGGGAAACGCTTTTTTGTATCCCACTACCAAGCAGTAACCGAATATTGCTTTTACAATCTCTTGGGTTGACATTTTTTCACTTTGAGCTAATAACCCATCAAAAAGACCTCTAAACGCTAAAAGCTCCTCCGATTCATAAAATGTTTCAAACACTTTGCGATAGATAGCAATAAACAACGGAATCACAAACTCCAGTTCCAGTCTCGTTTGATCTTTAAACCCTATGATCTCTTTAGAGAGTTTCCCTGAATGCCCTTTGAATATCTTCGATACCGCTTGTTGGGAAACATTGAGGCTCTTAGCTAACTCTTGTTGGGTAATGGAATACTTTGGCATCATCTTCTTGTAAAAGTAAATAATCAATGGATGGGGAGGTAATACACCAATGAGTGAGTGGGACTTTTGTATCTTCAACTGATCTAAAATCAAATGACGTAAAAAAACAGGGAGATTCTCAGAAGCTTCCCCTGTAGCTTCTAGTATCTCTGATATTTCATGAGGGGTAAAATTGATGGATATTTTCATCGTTTAATAAATCCTAAGCTTTAATCCACTAGTATATAGTTGTACAACCTAGCAATACAATTAATAGTGTTGTTCTGCTCAATTATAACAAGTTTTGAGAAAAGCTTGGTGAAACGTAGAACATCTAAGCCACCAAAAGGAAAAAATCACCATGAAACAAGAACTCTACACCCACTGCGACCTACTCATCAACGAGTCGTACAAGACGATCACCGTTAACCCTAAGGGGTTTCGTTTTTACGGGGTTGATTGTGAAGATCAATCGGCTATTTATCGTAACGCTACCCTTAGTCACGATGAAGAAGGGAATTATTGTATTGAAGGGGATCAAACCCTCTATACCAAGCATAGTGAGTCAAGTGTCCACTATGAAACCCTTTTGTGTAAACACCCTCAAGAGCTTATCACCAAACACAGTTTTCTTGGAATCGTTTGGTTCAAAGCCAAAGGGGTGATGAAACGTGAGGCACGTGCACGCTATGTGGGGAAACATAAAGCCTATCAAATCCATGAACGACTTGAATTCTTATCGCATATGTGCACCCAAGAAGATTAAGATGTTTGAATATATCAACGGATGGGAATGGTTTCCCCTAGGGCTCTTTGTCTTTGCCGCAATAATAATGATCGCCTTTATTAAAGATTCAAGCATGCCGTTTTTTGGAATTATAGTCCTTGGTATGTCTTTATCTCTTGCGTACAGTACCGATAGCAGTAATCGTGCCGAAGCATTTGTTCTCAAACGCTTTAAGGAGGGTCAGACAATTCAATGCTCTCTTTGGAGAGGAGAAGGTACTCTTGTTGATCCCAAAGCCAATTGGAAATATGTTCCTGAGATAGGCTTTGTGAAAGGGGATCAAATTCACAATGACCCTAGGCTGTGTAATGTTATTGCAGAAGAGGCACCGCAACCCTCTGTCATACCGTACACGTTTGTATTTTTTACCCTAATATTTATTTCCTTTTTACTCCGTCATACGGTTGATCATAAAGAGGAGGAAGAAGATCAAGAAGAAACTATGGAGAAGCCCCATGAGTGACCATACCCTTAAATTGATTCTCTTGAGTTTGTTCTTTTACGCACTGGGTATTGCGACTTTGGCGATTATAGGATTTAAAAGAACGCAACTTCCTTGGGTTGGGAGTTACACCCTCACCGTTTTAGGGATTGCTTGGTTTACACAACTCAAATGGGTATTGCTGGGAGCAATCGTTTTTATGCTGTTGATCTCCTATTACGCCCTTTGGTATTTTTATCGGAATTTTAAGTGTGGTGTTGAGAGTTCAAATGATGATACGAAAACGTTAGGAGAAACCCCATGAATCTTTACCAATGGATTATTGACCACCACATCGCCAACTTGGTGTTTATGTTCGTCGCACTTAATATGATTGTAGCACTGCTTATTGTCTTATGGAGAATTGTCATTACTACAGGTGAGATGATTAAACCTAAAACGAATCCTAAACCATCCCTCACTCTATGTGAAAAGGATGAAGAGTATCTCAATAGGTTAATCCATGATCGTATCTCCGAGCGTGAGTTTGACAGTGCGATGGTGCTTATGGAGAAAGGGAGACTAAAGAAGCTTGAGATCGAGGAGTTACAGCTTAAACTCAAACTTCTTGAGGGGCAAAAGGAGAGAACTCATGAATCCCTTTGATCTGCAGATGATGGCTATTACCTCACTGATTGTTGTCTTCACAAGCATCATGAGTGTCATCGATAAAAAGATAGGGTTAAGTATGGCGGGGTTATTGGTGATGATTGCCATGGTATGGGGTGATGATGTGTGTAGCCGAAACGATCGATTACATTTTTATGCGCAACACTTTGATGGTGGAGGGGAAATCATCTGTCAAGACACCAATGCAAATCCATTACTAATTTCTCAAGCACACGGGTGGGAGCGTAAAGGGCGTTATCTCTTCAAAGGCAGCAGAGGCATTGAGCTGCTTAATGACCAATGCGAGATCATTGATCAAAAAGAACCCCGATGTATCAGTGAGACATGGATGATCGGTACTGGTATTGCGACCGCAATTTGGGTGTTTGGTGGGATGGCATGGATATTTCGCCGTCATGAGCGTGAATACAACAAGCAAAAAAATGAAAAAACAAAGGAGAATTTACAATGATACGCAAATACTGGAAACGACTGCTGATTTATTTGATCGTGTTTGATCTGGCGGTGTATGGAGTTATGTTCCTTCTTGCAACGTTTTGGGGATTTCAGTGGTGATGGGAACAAAAGAGATTGCCCAATGGATATTTGGACTATTTGTATTTTTAGCAGGGATACTTGCCATTGGAAAGCTCTTGGTAGAGCGTGATGAGCGACGGGGCTATTGCAATATTTACCCTAAGGCGTCTAAGAAGAAAAAAGAGACTAAAGCCAATAGGGAGAAATTACCGTGAAAATGTCCAAATTCGATCAATACATGTTTATAGGTCTGCTGATACCTCCACTAGACTTTTGTTTGTTGGGGGATTATCAAAGTGCAATGAGTATGACAGCGGCTCCAATAATATGCTTTCTTCTGTGGTTCTACGCCGACGAGATACGAGCCAATAAAAAGCTGATGGAGTTTTTGAACAAAGTATTTTAAAAAGGAGAAATCAATGTACTGGAATATTTTTTATATGCCCCTCTACCGTATAGGGGAAAAGGTTAATGTTGCCATTACCACATTTGAGAGTGATGAGGAGAGTGTGGTTAGGGAACTTTTTGAAAAAACATACGTTGGAACAGCCATTCTTTCAACTGCTTCTCATTGGTCACGAGAATTGGCGTACAAGCAAGTCTACGATATGGGAGATATTATTGAAGGTCATGACGATTTTCATCTGCCTAAAAGGATGTGCAAGGAATGCGGGTTAATGGAACCCAGCGGATTAAGCGATGATGGTTTGTGTATTTTTTGCCATGATAAGCCTATTGAGATGGATAGTATTGTGTGGTGATGGTGGAATGTTTTTGTCAGTTTAGTGTGTTAAGAGGGGGGATCATTTCTCAACCCATGACGGCTTACCTCCCTTCTACACCCATAAACCATCTGTCGATTGACCCAAAATTATGCGTTTTTTACAGCATTTCAAAATTCTTTTCATTTTTTTCAAAAAAAACGTTCGAGCCGGCTATACCTTATGTAGTGCATTAAGTTGTATATCACATACAAAAAGGGAACCTCATGACGCTAAAACTAGAAAAAATGACACCAAAAGTATTTCTTGAACTAAAGAATATTTTAGTACAAGAATTTGAGAATGGTAATATGCCTGAAGGAATTCAATCTGCAGAACAAATTGAATCTATAATAGGCTTTCTTCAAGCACTTAAAAGAAAGGATAGTACAATTATTAAAATTTTCAGGAAATTTGGATTTTTATTTGAAGATGATAAACGTTCCGTTTTTGAAAAAAGTATACAAACCATTGCTAAATCTGATCAAATAGAAAAGATAATTCAACCCAATAAAGAGAAAAAGAAAAAATGGATTACCACTAAACTTTCTTCTTATCTTTTTCATATTTTCCCTGAAGCAGGAGAAAAGGTAGCAGGTATTATTGCCAAAAAGCTCTACGATAAATACAAAAACATCCTAATTTGTAAACTAAAGCGCATCAACACTAGCCCTAAAGTTCTCGAATTAGCTCAAAAACACCCTAATATGGATATTAATCGTCTCGTCTCTCTATGTGTTTTAGAGGATAAACTAGAACTTGCCAATGACGATCTCTTGTGGCTAGATCGAATTATTTCCATTATAATTTGTTCAGAACAAAACATCAAAGAAGAAACTCAAACCTCTCATCTTACTTAACTGGCAACTCTTCGTTGCTAAGCCAAACCTTTCTTTAGTTCAAGGTAGTCTGTTTTCATACAGGAGGGGACACTCTTATAAATCTATATTATTGAAAAATAAATACGATTCGGTAGATTAATATCCAGATATTACAAATTTCTGCATGTTACAAAAATAAATACGGAAATCCGCATTATATATGCGGATACTGCAAAAGAATTTGCCAATAAAAGATACGGAAATGGAGACTATTCATATACGAAGTATATGTACAAAATATCTTTTTTTTGGACTAATTGTAAAAATTTTGTTTCTACCGGCTATACCTATATGTAAATATCGATTCGAGTATCAAAAATATTTTGAATGATATTGAAATAAAATAATTCCAAAGGAAACCCAATGAAATGCGATCTATCCTTGATCCCTGAAGAACAATTTATTGTTATTGAAGCTGAGATGCTGAATAAGTTTTATGATAATTCAAATCAGCTACCAAACTATATTAAAAGAAAAGAGGATGTGTTTATCATTACAGAATTTCTCGAAGAGATAATATTAAATGATGATAATTGGTTTTCTGAAATTGTTAATGAAACAAGCCGCAGTGCACTATCTTTTGATACGAGATCTAAATTTAAAAAAAGTATTCTTACGATCGCTAAGGATGAACAAATCAATAAAGTACGAGGAATAAATACTTCGACCTCGGGAGCAAAACGTTTAGGTAAATATGTCGGTGCTGCTTATCCTGATAAAAATGACCAAGAAAAGAAACGAATTTATTATATGGGAAAAGCCATTTATAATAAAGAGCGGATGTTATTACATTCTCGTATAAATAGAGTTAAAGATAGTACCAAAGCAAACGTATTAATTGAGAAATATCCTCATTTACCCATACTGAAAATTATCCAACTTGGGATTTTGAAGGGCAAACTTGAATTAACGGTGGATGATATTAGTTGGTTGGAACAGACTATTGATCTTTTGGAAGGATTTAAGCACTTGTAAAAATTGGAATTATTCGGACAGCTAATCGGAACATCTCCGGACAGTAAAACGGTCGACATTCGGTCACTTGCATCTGAAGACTGATATATAAGCTTGGATTAATTTAAGATGCCAACGGCTGAATCATCTCAATCTCTCTTGCTTCCGTTTGTAATGATCGATAGAGATCCCATCGAATTTGAAGATTTAACCAAAAATCTGCCGACATTCCGAAATACTTTGCCAAACGCAAAGCTGTTGCCGGAGTAATCCCTCTTTTTTGGTTAATGATTTCATTAACCCGTTGATAAGGGACATGAATCGCATCAGCTAAAGCTTTTTGAGATATTCCCATTGGTTCTAAAAATTCTAATAATAACATTTCACCTGGATGAGTAGGTGCTCTATGGGTTGGAATATTCATAATTACCTCCTTATGAATGATAATCGGTTATTTCTACATTGACCACCCCTGCATCACTCCAAGTGAAACAGACACGGTACTGATTGTTGATTCGGATGCTCATTTGCTCTTCCCTACTTCCTCGAAGCTTTTCAAGTCGATTGCCAGGGGGTACTTTTAACTCATCGAGAACAATTACTGAATCGATTTGATCCAGTTTACGAGTTGCAATTTTCCACAACTCCATTGGTAGGAGTTTACGGGCTTGTTTACTCTCTATTCCATTAAAAATGTCAGACGTCGCCTGATTCAAGAATGAAACTATCATAGACAAAAGTATAGCATACTATCCGTGCTTTCGTGCTAGTTGATAGTAGCTGTAATAATAGATTGTACCCTTCAACTCGGAAAACCTATTAATAATCCCACTGCCCGCCGGGTATTTAAATCTTTTTTTGCGATTCATCTTCTCTCCATACCCGACACAACTGAACAGGTTATCGGACTCCTTACTAGGCACTCTATCCTCCTTGATTTACTTGGAAAACGATATTGGAAATTCTATGAATAAAAATGGTAAATTTTTGTGTGGAATGACGGGGATTAATTTACCATTATTATCAACTATAATATAGTTATTAAAACCTCTAAAGGAGTATAAATGCTTGAATCACTTCTAGGATCAAAAGATCGTGAACGGGTTTTACAATTTCTTCTTTCAAAAGAAAAAGGTTACGCTTCTGAAATTGCACGATTTTACGATACACATTCCAGTCAAATCATAAAGCAACTAGCATCACTTGAAGTTGGCGGAGTTACTATCAGCTTTCAGATTGGGCGTGCACGTGTGTATGAGCTCAATCCGCGCTATTATTTTCTCCAAGAGCTTAAAGCCCTTCTCCTCAAAGCGCGTGAGTGCTACCGCCCAGAAGAAATTGAACGCTTAATGATGGACAAAAGAGCACCCAAACCTCGAAATAGAAAGCATCACACTATAAGCTAAAACGTCGTAAAATAGGGGAGTTAAAGAGGTATTTGCAGCACCTATTTCTTTCACCCAATGGGTGCTGCTTTCTTCGAACAAGAAGGTGGGGATTATGGCACAAACTTTTTTAAATTTTTCTGTTGAGGGGACACAAGATAGATTAACCGCCAATGCGGGAATGATTCTTTTTGGAGAGTACTGTAAAGCTATAGGGTTAGAAAAGCAAATCAATACGCACTTACCTCTTCCAAGAAGTAACCGAGGGTTTAGCCCTTTCGAACATATGATGCCATTAATCTTAATGCTTCACAGTGGTGGTCATTCTTTAGAAGATATACGATTAATTAAGAGTGATAAAGCGTTACGTTCTCTACTGAAGATGGAAAGAATAGCTACCGCCGATGGAATCGGCAAATGGCTTGGACGACTTGGCTTAGCTGGTATGTACGGTATTGAAACTATTAACCGTTTTCTCTTAAGCCGTCATCTAAAAACTCTGGATAAAGAACCTCTTGTTTTAGACATTGATGCTTCAGTTATTGAATCTCATAAATCAACTGCCGCATACACCTACAAAAAAGTTCCGGGGTTTACCCCGATGATCGGTCATATTAATGGTGGCTATGTTATTCATAGCGAATTTCGCAGTGGCAATATTGCCCCAGCTGATACAAACCTCTCCTTTGTGAAGCGATGTGCACAACAACTTCCAAACACACAACCGTTTTCTTTTATTAGAGCCGACAGTGCTTCGTATCAAGCTGCACTATTTGATTACTGTGATGACAATGCTATCACCTACACCATTGGAGGTCAACTTGATTCAAGTGCTCTTAACACTATAAGAGAGATGACGCAGTGGGAAGAATTCTCCCCTTGTGAATCCATAGGAGAATCTCTTCATACGATGATTAACGCTAAAAATGCATTTCGTCTAATTGTTGTCAAAAAAAGGTAACCACTCACCAACCCCTAAAAAGTAACAGATTTTACAGCAACAGCTGGCAAAAATGGATTTCCATTTACGGCATCAATAAGTGCGTTCATACTATTGAGTCCATTCTTTTTGGCGGTCAAAATATAGGAGTAGATACTCATAAAAATCCTTCCACCTTCTCTACTCATAAAACAACCTGATATTTTCTCTTTTACCTTCATCATTCGAAGTCCCTGTTCGGCTGCATTGTTGGTAAAGGGAACTTCGAAGTTCGTTAGAAATCGTAGCGTGCCATCTTTGTACTTTATGAGTCGATCCAAGAGATTTTTGGCGAATGTTTGTTTGATTCTTCTTTTTTTTTCAGGGTTATCGACATTCTTTTGATGATAAACACTTGCGGCTTGGATAATAGCATCGTAGCGTGCATTAAAATATTTGAGCATTCGAGATGAAAGAGACTTTTCCCCCTTGCCTTTAGCTTGAGTAACTTTTTTATGCGCTAGCAGTAGCCATTTGAACATATCTTGACTCCACTGCTGCTTCTCTTGTTCCCAAGCGCGTGTTAGCTCTCTGAGATGATGTGCATTACAAAAAGCATGTTCAAACAATCCCCCTATACTTTCATACGGTTTCCAGTGATCATGTACTGCGATCCCTGTGTAGTTAGGGAGAATATCCATAGCATTTATTGCCACTGTTCCTCGTTTAGGATGAAGCAAACACGTTGCAGCAACTCCGGATAGAGCAATATGTGCCCAATGAAGAACTCCTCTCACATTGATGCCTGTCTCATCAACATGAAGTACAGGGGAACCAAGCAGAGACTCTTTTGTTGTTACAACACTTGGTTTAATAAGAGTCTCAACACGAGAAAGGGCATTAAGGATTGTCCCTTCACTAACGGGATGTCCAAAAAGATCACTTATTACTTGGGTAATTCGTTCGTATGGGAGCATTTGGTGGATACTTAGATATGCAATTGTGGCATCAAAGCGTTTACCGTATTGGGTGGGAGCTTTAACCTCTATTGGAAATATCCCTTTATTGACTGCTTTACAGCAAGGACATTTCTTTGTATGCGCTTGGTGCTCGGTTACTTCAATTTTTAAAACAGGAAGATCAAATACTTGCCGAGAAGCAATAGAGCTCGGAGTTATATCGACTAAAGAACTACCACAGCCACTACACATTTGGGGAGAAGACACAATAATACTATCAGGTTCTTGCACCATTTTTAGATTTTTACCTTCACGCCCTTTTTGACCGCCTGGTTTACGTTTTTTACCTTCAGCATTTGATGGTTTTTTTGTTTTAGGATCAAATGGAGAATCTGTTGAGGGAGGCTTAGAACTATTACTACTGTTAAGCTTAAGGCGACGCTCAAGTTCATCTACTCGATTCTGAAGAACCTCCACTTTTGCAAGAAGCTCTACGAGCAACTTAGCAACTGTCCGAGGTTCTTGCAGGCAGAGTTGATAGGCTTCTTCTTCAGTTAGTGCAAAAAACGCAAACATCCGACCACCCATGACGTTTTGATCCGGCCAGCAAAAACGGTCGCATCCGACCACTAAAAACGGAGCTGATCCGGCCAGTTTTGTTGGATAAAACGCTATTTTATATTCGTTTCAGGAAGGGTATTTTCTCAAATTTTACTACACTGTTTTACCAACTTAAACAGGAGTAGACATGAGGAATATATCAATGAAAAAGCTACGTGAAGTTTTACGGCTTCAGATTGGGATGAGTCTATCATCCAGACAAACGCAAAAAGCGACCGGTGTTTCTAAAACAACCATACAAGAGTATGCCAAGCGTTTTAAAGCGTCTGATTTAGAGATTGATACCATCAATCTCCTTACCGATGACGCGCTAAAAGCTAAGCTTTATCCCGCACCACTCTCTTCGAGTCAGCCTTCCAGACCCCTTCCCAATATGGAATAAGTAGCAATTCAAATCAAATCACAAGTACTGGCATAGAATTTGCTTTAAGCAGGGGATGAAACATTTTAAAGATTTACCGGAAGAAACAATTCAAAAACTCAACGAGAT
>JBAZTZ010000036.1:0-15055 GCA_041661705.1 Sulfuricurvum sp. | reverse complement strand
AGCCATTTTGGGGCAATGCCACAGCGTCGATTCATGACTATTTTGATATTCTCAAAAACGGTTCAGTAACCCTCTTTCCTCAAGAACGCCGTGAGAATATTCTAAAAGCGTTTGCTTCATTGGAAGAAGAGCACGGAATCTTTATTGATATTGATGAAGATCTACTGGATGAAGTTGTTGCTATTACGGAACACCCAACGCCGTTGCTTGGGAAATTTGACGAAAGCTTTTTGGAACTTCCACCTGAGGTTATTATCACTTCTATGCGTGAACATCAACGTTATTTCCCTGTTTTCAAAGACGGGAAGCTTATTAATGCGTTTGTCGTCGTTTCCAATGCCCTTGCGGATGATTTTAGCCACGTTATCGAGGGGAATGAGCGTGTTTTACGCCCACGTTTAAGCGATGCCCTCTTTTTCTACCACAATGATCTCAAAAAAGGGCTCTCTACACAAGGGCTAGAAAAAGTTGTCTTTATGAAAGGGTTGGGAACCGTTGCAGAAAAAATAGAGCGCGAAAAAATTATTGCTCAACAACTTTTAGGTATCTGTAAATGTGGTGGTCTTTTCACCGACGATGAGACGATTGAAGTGGATTTGAATCAGGCTGTGGGATTGGCAAAAGCCGATTTGATGTCAGAAATGGTTTATGAATTTACCGAACTTCAGGGGATTATGGGGTATTACTATTCGCTTGCTTTGGGAGAAACTCAGAATGTGGCACAGGCGATCAAAGAACAGTATCATTTTTCAGGTGAATATATTTCATCTCCATTGAGTGCCATTGTGAATATAGCGATGAAACTTGATACTCTTATTGGGATGTTTAGTATTGGTGAGATTCCTACTGGGTCGCGTGATCCGTTTGCGTTGCGTCGTGCGGTCAATGGGATTATCAGTATCGCTTTGAAGCATGCAGTACCGTTGAATTTTTCCGACTTTTTTAGTGGTGAATCCTATCAAAAAGCGATTAAAACTTTTATTGTCGAGCGTTTGGCGGGAGTTTATCCTGAGGTTAACTCTTCTATTATTCAGGCGGTTGTCAATCGAGAAACCCCTTTCTTGGATGTACTAGCTTTTGATATTAAAATTAGAAAAGTTGACGAGATGGCAAAAAGTTCAGATGCAAAAGAATCCTTTTCTCTCATTAAACGTCTTGCTAATATCCTTAAAGATGAAGTGATTGATGGAAATCCTGATGGCGAGTTGTTTAATGACCACGAAAAAGCTTTGTTTGACGCATTTTCTAAAGTTGTCAATGAATTTGGAGAAAATTTAGAAATGCTATTTGAGATCAAAAAACCATTGGATAATTTCTTTACGAATGTTATGGTTAATGACGAAAATTTAGAAATTCGAGCTAATCGAAAGAAATTACTTAATATGATTTATAAGGAATTTGATACGTTTGCTGACTTTAAACAAATCACTTTATGATGTAATCATAATCGGTGCAGGGATCAACGGCTGTACCAGTGCCTATTTCCTCCACCAAGCGGGATTAAAAGTTGCCTTGCTGGATAAAGAGGGGATTGCCAAGGGCGGAAGCGGTGCTGCTGGGGCGTTTATCTCCCCGAAAATATCGAAAGAGGGTGTGTTAAAAGAGATTATGCACACGGCACATTTGGAAGCATTGGAATTTTACACGACCCTTTTCCCCGAATATACCCTCCAAAAACCCTTACTGCATATCACGAAAACCCATGAAGAGGGAGAGACTTTACGAGAGTTTAAAAATGGGACTATGTTGAATTTTACTCCCTTGGATGAAAATACAGAAATGATTTTAAGCGATGAGGCAAAAAGTTCTGAATCTATTTGCTTTTCTCGTGGAGCGGTTGTGGATGCGCAGGGGGTATGTTACGCATTAGCAGAGGGGATTGATTTTTACCAACACGAGGTTCAATCGCTCCATTACGAGGAGGGAGTTTGGAATGTCGGTGATCTGAGAGCTTCTCATATCGTCCTCTCTATCGGAGCCTATGAGAAAATCATTCCACTCCCATATCTGACACTACGTGGTATTTGGGGACATCGCATAGATATTCAAACAACGACAGTACTTCCCACTATTCTTCACCATTATGTCTCTATTTCTCCGACTTCGAAAGAAAATATTATGGCGATTGGGGCAACTCATAATGTCCATTATATGCCTACAGATAAAGAGCCGTACAACGTAGAGGAGGGGCGCAAAGAGCTTCTTGAAAAAGCCTCCCGAACGGTAAATTTGGAGAATGTAATAATACTGCATGATTATGCAGGACTACGTTCAGGGTCGAATGATTATATTCCGCTGTTGGGATCGCTTGTCGATTCTCAAGCGACACTAAATCTCCATCCCCAACTTCAATATGGAAGAGCCGTTCCTTCGTCTGAATTTGTCAATTATCCAAATTTAACGATGATAAATGGCTCGGGAGGGTATGGATTTGTTCTCGCCCCTTATTTGGCTACACGTCTTAAAAACTATTTGGTGAACAAAGAAGCACTTGACGAGAGGCTTTCACCCTCACGATTTTTTGCTCGTTGGATTAAACGAAAGAAATAATCAAAATTTCCACGTAAAACTCGTTTTATATTGGACATCCTCTTTTTTGACTCCAAGGGCTGGATGGCTGTCGAAGAGATAAAATGCCGTTATCATCAGATTAAGCTTTTCAAAAATAGGAACAATCAGCTCTATATTTTGAGAGGTTATATAGTCCGATCCATTGTTCAGCTTGGGTTGATAATATCCGATATAACTGAGTTTGGAAAATTCAGTGAAATTTTCAGTATACGTAATATAACTGTTGAGCCGTGTATTATTTTCATTAGGATTAATACTTGATTGCGTGTAAAAAATCTCTTCTTTCAATGCGCCAACTCCAATATACCCTTTGCCCAGCTTGGTAGAATTAAAAATTCGCCAACGCACATCCACGCCTGCTAGGGAGCGATTATTAATACTCTTGAATTTATCTTGCTCCGACTGAAGAAAAAGTTCACTACACCAATTGTCCTCATATAAAGTATGAATAAAGCGTAAATGAGTGTATAGCTTATCTTCATTTTTTACGCTGTTGGACTTTCCATAATTATAGGTCAACGTTCCCCACGCCAAATAGTCACTCCCTTGGTCGTACTGTAACCGTGCACCCAAAGCGTATCCATTAGTATTGGTATTACCACTTTTGGAGCCTATTTCGCCCCCTACTGTACCGCTGAAGCCTGGTTTAGAGCCAATTTCAACGGGCGCGATAGAAACGAGTGCACACAGTGATGTTGAAAGGAGTGGAACGAGGAGAAGTTTACGCAAATGAACCCTTTTTAGTATGTTTATATTTAGTATTAATCGTAGACTACAACGCCATAATTGTCATCAATACGGTAAAAACGACAATCAGCCGTAATACTCAAATCATCCAATCGCCCCAAATGAACGTAACTTTTTTTTGTTAAGAGGATACCGTTTTCGGTAAAAAATCGTTTGAGATTGACAAATTTAATATCGTTGACATATTTATATTCAAACTGATTGTAAAGACGCATTTTTTTGTAGGCAAAAATGTGGGAGTCAGCACTGAGGGTTGACGCTGCATATTGTGTCGGTAAATATCCCGATAAATCGGTAAGAGAAGTCTCAATATGAGAATATTTGTCGGGGAGGGTGTTTTTTTCGATAAAAACATACCGATTAAGTTTGATGTGACGGCTTTCACTCCAGTAGCTGTAGGCTGGAGAACTAAGCTGTAGCTTCATATTGATCTCTCGCCACAACCAGTGTTTATCTAAAAGATTATAAAGAGCCGACATCGAACGTCTAATCGTTGCTACTGTTAGTATTGAGTGCAAGCCGCTTTGCATACATAAAACGCTGTTTATAATACCCTTTATCAATGGCATCGTATTGGACTTGCTTACTTCTAAAAGAGGCATGAATAATCTTGCCGTCCCCTGCATAAATAGCAACATGTGATGGTTCATTCTTGTAGGTTTGATAAAACATCAAATCCCCTACTTGTAAATCGGTAGCATCAACGTACGTTCCAAGGGCTGCTTGTTCTGCAGCACTATGGGGAAGTGCAATTCCAAATTTTTGAAAAACTTGTTGCGTGAAACCTGAACAATCTGTTTGTGCAAGATCTTTGTTCCCAAATCCGTAAGGTGTTCCTAAAAACTCTTTTGCGCGCGCCAAAATATGTTCTTTCGCCGAAGAAATGTTTTCAAAGAGCGATTTCTTTGGTTTTGGTACATCGGTAAAATTCTCAGAAGGAAGAGTTCTATCAATACAAAACGAAGAACTACGGGACGAAGGTGAGGTGGGTTTGTTAATAACTAAATAAGGATGTGTATCATGCCCAATCGAAGATTTTTCAAGCAGTGCAGGTTTAGAACTGGGGGACGGGGTAGGAATCACAACAACGTACGGTGTCAGAGGCTTTATCGGAGTCATTTTATTAACGACTTTTTTAAAAGTACTTAGTTCCTCTTCCCCCGTATCAGTTGAAGAATGAGAAACTTCACGTTCGTATTCTAAAAATAGTGAAGGTTCACGCCTTTGCGCATCCGCATGTAAAAAAGTGCTTAAAAGCACGAGTGACAGTAAATAGACTCTATTCATCTGACCTCCTGTTTGATTTTTTCATCCAACTAGGCTTATTATAAGCTAAAAAACTTTATGTTTTATTATGAATTGAAATATTTTACGAACCGTTATGGTACACTATCAGAAAAAACAAACAGTTAATAAGGGAGGAGTTTTAGTGAAAGAAGCAGTTATTCTTCTCAATATGGGTGGGCCCAACAATCTTCGTGAAGTAGAGATGTTTTTAACCAATATGTTTAATGATCCCGCCATTATTCAAACAAAAAGTCGGCTTTTACGCCGTTTTATTGCAGGGATTATTACTTTGTCTCGCACTGAAAAGTCGCAGGAAATTTATCGTTCCATTGGAGGGAAATCACCTATTGTTGATTTAACAAAGTCCCTTGTTGAAAAACTCAAGACAGCTCTCAATGGAGAAGTTGTTGTGGATTTTGTAATGCGTTATACACCACCGATGGCGTATGAAGTGTGTGAAAAGTTGAAAAATCAGGGAGTTCAGAAAGTTTATCTCATACCCCTTTATCCCCAGTATTCTTCGACAACGACCGCTTCTTCGATTAACGATTTTGAAGATACATCAAGGAAAATGGGTTGGTTTCCTATTATGGTTGAGATAAAACATTTTTTTACTAATACAACCTATAACAACTGTTTATTAGAACGCATAAAAGAGTCTCTAGGTATGGATGATTCCCACGAATTTGAACTTATCTTTTCCGCACATGGACTACCTCAAAAAATAGTCGATGCCGGTGATCCTTACCAGCGTCAAGTTAGCGCCCACGTTGAACTGATGAAAGATAAATTTCACAGTGAAGGATTTTATTTTCGAGGAGTGCATTTAGCCTATCAATCCAAAGTAGGTCCTATGAAATGGCTGGAGCCTTCGCTTGAATCGATGTTGAAAAGTTTAGGGAAGAAAAAGGTTATTATTGTCCCTATCGCCTTCACAGTTGATAATTCGGAAACGGATTTTGAACTTACGATTGAATATGCTGAAATTGCCCATAATTATGGATTTACCGATTATCGAGTATGCCGATGTCCGAACGATCACCCCCTTTTCGTTCAAATGCTCAAAGAACTGTATGAGAAGATGCGATAAATGAAACGTATTGTAATTTTTGATATGGATGGAACCCTTATTAATTCTGCTTTGGATATTACTATATCTATTAATTATGTACGTGCTCAGGGCTATGCTCTTTCAGCTTTGAGTGAACAATTCGTTATTGATGCGATCAATGCCCATGAGCGAAATTTGGCGCATCTTTTTTACGAAACTGAGACGTATGAAGAGAGGGCGAAAATTCTGTTTGAAGAACACTATAAAAATCAATGTATTCAAAACGTTTATTCTTACAATGAAATTGTAGAAACCCTCTCTCATCTTAGCTCTCGTGGATGTATAATGAGCGTAGCAACGAACGCACCCAGTGCATTTGCTATTTTGATGCTTACGCATTTAGGGATAGCTGAGTATTTTAATTGTATACTCGGAGCTGACAATGTTGATCATCCTAAGCCTCATCCTCAGATGATAGAGCGTATTTTAATGCACCATAGCTACAATGAAGAGAATGACCGTGCATGGATGATAGGAGATAATAGTAAGGATATGCAAGCAGCAAAAAGTGCTAAAATAAATACAATTTTTGCTGCATGGGGATTTAGTGATAAAGGGGAGGGTGATTTTATCGCCTATCACCCTCGAGATGTGAAGTCAATTATTTTAGAGGAATAATCTATGTTTAAAGTCGATCTTTTTATTGCTATTGTCCTGATGTCGCTACTATTTTTACGTCATACAAGTGTTTACCGAGATCGAAATAAAATAAATTACACTCCAGTGGTTGTGGCAATCGGTTTTATCGCGGGGCTTCTTCACTTTGTAATGCTAAGTGACAGCAATGAGTGGCTTTTGACACTGCGTGAATCGCTTTTGACTGTCATTGTCGGAAGTGTTCTTTCTGCTATTATGAGTGTAATGAGCCAAACGCAAGATGTTATAAATCGTCAGCTCGATGATGTTCATGCTCAAAATACGCATAATGATATTGAGTTGCTTCATGGTTTGTTAGCGTCCATGAATGTTTCTTTGGGGCATGTGACACAAATGGAAAGTACAACCCATCAACAACTAAAAAATATTTTCAAAGAAGAAATTGAAGCGCTAGGGTCGATTTTACACAATCAAAAGTTCTTTATTCAAAAAGTAGAGTCGATGTTAGCACAACAGCAATCGGCTCAAGAGAAGTTCGAAGAGTTTACCTTAAGTGAGATGCCAAGCTTGGACAATATCGTTCATCGTCATATTGATATGTTACGTATTTCAGAACAAGATCACTTTAATCAACTTAAAAGTGTCATGAAAAGTACCAATGACGAGAAAAAAGAGCATCACGATGAGATTGTTCGGATTGGAAATATTCTCGAAAAAATCCAAAAATCCAAATCTGTTGAAGGAATTACGGGGATATTAGAACGTGAATTATCCCATATTATTAGCGATTTTTCGCACCAAATTCAAACTATTGGTTTTAAAAGTGAAAGTATCGTGAATACATTGCTCGAAAATGAAACCGTACTCAAAAGTTCAAGGGATCAAAGTGAACTTATACTGCAACAGATGGCATTATCTTCTAAGCAGATGCGCGAAATATCTCATAATACCAAAGAGCTAAACGACTCTATGCGACCATTGGGAACTCTTTTTAGTTCTGCTGAAGCAATGTTCAAAGAGTTTTTGATGGCAAAAAGTAAACTTTCAGAGTTGATTGTAAGCCTAGAATCGTATGATAAAAAAGAACATCGACTTATGCGCGATCATTTGGAAGATGTTGCCAATGTGGCTATTGCTCAAATTGAAGCATTAAGTGAAAAAATAAGACATTTTGAAGCTCAAAATCCTCCTATTTCTCCCAAAGAAGTGCAAGAACTAGCCCACAAGGTTAAACTGCATCAAAGCTATAACGCTGAATGAGGGATGTTTGGGTAAAATGACGAAAATAATAATGGATAAAAAATGATTGAATACTATGTTTTAAGTGATGAGACCCAAACAAGTCGTATTGAGGTAGATCTCTCGTTGGTGGAAGATGCCCCTGATTTGGAGCGTTCATGGTTATTATGGCTCTTTGTAAAAGTTTCTTATCCCCTAGATGCTGACTTTATCACATTTAGAGATGATCTGATACATACATTGAATACTGAAATAGATGCACAATATGTTGGAACCATTGCGAAAGAAGGGTGGTGTGAACTTTATTTTTATGCTTCATCTTCCAAGAAATTTGAGAACCTTACGTCGGATGTTATGGGACGACACACGAGTTATCCGTATGAACGCGGTTCTTTTAGAGATACGAAATGGGAAATGTACCAAGAGCGTCTTTATCCTGAACCTTTTACCCTGATCACCATACAAAGTCGTCATACGCTTGAAGCACTAGTAGAAGCAGGGGATGATGTGAGCCAAGCGCGGGAAGTAGAACATTACTTTTTCTTTCAAACACCAACTGCACTGGAGCGTTTTGGTGCATTAATGGAAAATCACGGGTTTTCCGTCAAAGAAAAAATGAATGATGACGAGAGTGATTATAGCTATGGTGTGACATTGGCTAAAATAGAGCCGATTACGGATGAGCAAGTTGAAGAGACAACCTCAATGTTGTATGAATCAGTTCTTCAAGAACATGGTAATTACGAAGGGTGGAGTACGGTACTGGCGTAATGGCAAGTATCTGGAAAACCAAAGGGGTTATCCCCTACGCAGCAGCCCTTTTTCTCAACGCTTTTACCGACCTCGGACACAAAATACTCCTCCAAAATACCGTTTTCAAAATCTACGACGATCAAACACAAATTATTTATACTGCGATTCTTAATGCCTTGATTTTACTTCCGTTTATTCTCCTTTTTACCCCATCAGGCTATATTTCCTACCGATTCTCAAAAGTTCGTGTTATGCGCTACGGTGCTTTTGCGGCAATTCTCATTACGGCGCTTATTACACTGTGTTATTATCAAGGGTGGTTTTGGTCATCGTTTATATTGACCCTTCTTTTAGCCGTCCAAGCAGCCCTCTATTCACCTGCCAAGTACGGATATATCAAAGAGTTGGCAGGCGAAAAGGGGATTAGTGCACTAAATGCTATAGTTCAATCGTTTACGACGGTAGCTATTTTGTCAGGGATTATTCTCTACACGATACTGTTTGAGAACTCTCTTTCGTTGCCGTACAAGAGTGAAGCTGATATTTTGCGTCAGATCGCCCCCCTTGGATGGCTATTAGTCGGGGGGAGCATCATTGAGTTTTTTATGACGTTACAGCTAGTGGATTCAAAAATAGCTGTCCAAACGAAATTTAAGATTAAGAAGTATCTATCTGGAGACTATTTCGGTAAAAATTGGCGTTTAATTCGTCGCAAAAGAGAGGTTTTTGAAGCAATTCTTTTTTTATCGCTCTTTTGGTCGATCTCTCAGGTGATATTAGCAGCCTTTGGGGCGTATGCCAAAAGTACCCTTGGAATCCATAACACGATTGTCGTTCAAGGACTAATGGCACTAGCCGCAATCGGAATCATTCTCGGTTCTTTTATCGCAACACGTCTCTCACGTCATTATCTCCACAAAGGGCTTATTGTGGCGGGGGCATTGAAGATGAGTGTGATGCTCATTATTTTGCCACTGACTCACAGTTTGCCCCTAATTGGCGTTGTCTTTTTCGGTTTTGGAGTAGGGGGCGCGATGCTCATCGTCTCTCTCAATGCCCTTATCCAAGCCAATACTTCTAATGTCCATTTACCGTTTGTTCTGGCAGGAAACAACTGGATACAAAATATTTTTATGGTTTCTGCCTTAGGATTTACCACACTGTTCGCGTACCTTGGGCTGGATACGATAATGATATTTTACGCCATGATAGGGGTCTCTATTGTTTTAAGCGTTTGGACAATGATCCGCTATAAGGATTATTTTATTTGGTTGCTCTTTGAACGACTCCTTGCCATTCGTTACAATATCATCCCACTGCATACCCACCATATACCACGTGATGGGGCGGTGTTGTTGCTTGGGAATCATATCAGTTGGATTGATTGGATTTTGGTTCAGGTGGGAATAGAACGGCGTATTCGTTATTTGATGGAACGCTCCATCTATGAAAAGCCTCTGATTCGTCCTATTATGGAGATCGGAAAAGTGATCCCTATCTCTCCTAATGGTGCAAAAGATGCCTTTAAAAGTGCCAAGACTCGTCTAAAGAATAACGAAATCGTGGGGTTATTTCCTGAAGGCTCTATCAGCAACAATGGAACCATAGGAAAGATTTATCCCGGATACCAAGTGATTGCGTCAAAAGTGGAGGGGGTAATCATCCCCTTTTACATAGACGGAATCTACGGCTCTCTTTTTTCGCGTGCTAAAACTCGATACGTACCGTCAAAATCGTGGTTTCGTCGCAATGTCCGTATTATTTACGGTGAACCGCTTGCGATGGAATCTGACCCTCAAACGGTGTATAATGCGATTACTGCTTTAAAGGAAAACTATGGCGCTTAATAAACCTAAATATACCCTCTTTAAAAACACCCGTTATGCTCTTAATGGGTTGATCGAAGTGACCCAAAACGAACCTTCATTTCGTCTTCAAATTCTCCTCTTTGTCGTGGGAATGATCCTTGCGTGGACACTTCCCCTTGATTTTGTTCATAGTGCTATTCTTGCGGTGTCACTTTTCGTACCTGTTATCGCTGAAATTATCAATAGCTCTATTGAACGAACGGTTGATTTGGTAACATTTGAACATCACGAACTTGCCAAGAGAGCAAAAGATGCGGGGGCAGCACTTGTCTTTATTGCATTGGCGATGTTGGCATTTATTTGGATCTTGACCCTTTATGACGCATTTTGTGGGTGATTTATTTCAATATAGAGATGCTTGCACGCTTGATAATAAAATTTAAATTAAAAGGTTGCGTATGCAAATGAGTCAAACTATTCTTGCCGTTGATGATAAAAAAGAGAATCTTGATGTATTATTGAACATATTGGAGGATTTTGATGTCATTCCCGTAACTTGTGGACAAAAAGCACTTGAAATTATCGATCAAGAAAATATATCGTTGGTATTGCTGGATATAGTGATGCCGAATATAGATGGATATGAAGTGTGTAAAATCCTAAAATCGCAACCCCATACGAAAGGGATTCCGATTATATTTACGACTGCTAAAACCGATGAAGAGAGTATCTCAAAAGCCTATGAAGTAGGTGCAAATGATTATGTGAGTAAACCACTGAAGCGTAGCGAAGTTATTGCTCGGGTTCAAATACAACTCAAACTCAAAGAAACTATCGAAAATCTTGAATATTTAGCGTCAAGAGATACTATGACTGGAATATATAACCGACGAAAATTCTTTGAACTTTCAAAGCCTATGTTTGATCAATGCGAAAACAACCTTTTTGTTTCCATGCTCGATATCGATCACTTTAAAAAGGTCAATGACAGTTTTGGGCATGATGCTGGAGATTTGGTTATTAAATTGGTAGCAAAAACAATATCAGACAAGCTTCCTGAAAACTCTATTTTTGCACGAATAGGGGGCGAAGAATTTGTTGCGGTGTGTATTGATGATTCTATTGAGAGAATGACGCAACTCTTTGAAGGAATAAGAGAGGCAATTGCATCATCAAACGTCGATTATAACGGACATCAAATCAGCTTTACAATCAGTAACGGTGTAGCCCAGAAAAATGCTTCCATTCAATCCATTGATGAACTAATAAAACAAGCAGATCTTGCTCTCTATGATGCAAAAAACAGTGGGCGCAATAAAATTGTATTTAGGTAATAGCATGGATAAAGATATTAGACAATACATTAAAGAACTTGAATACAGTGAATTGCGTCACAGAGTTTTATTTGAAGAAGCCGCGTCACCCGGTGTCGTATGGGGAGAAGGGTTTATTATCAATGATTGGAATAAACAATCCGAAAAACTCTTTGGCTGGAATAGAGCAGAAGTTCTAGGACGAAACTTCCTTGATTTCCTAATACCTGAACAAAATCATAATAATATACTCCAAAGTGCTGAAGAACTTTTTAAGACTAATACTATCCATACCATTAATGAAATCCTTACTAAAAATGGTGAAACTATTATTTGCGAGTGGTACAGCTCTATACTTCCAGCCAATAAAGACGGCAAGCAAGAAGTCGCATCACTTGCCATAGACATTACTGAAAAACGTGCGATGGAAGAGGTAAGAGATAAAGAGAATCTGAAATACGAGTCACTTCTCAAAGCATCCGCCGACGGTATCCATATTATCGACAACGAAGGAAGACTGATCGAGTTTAATGAATCTTTTTGCAAGATGCTTGGCTATACGACCGAAGAGATATCTAAACTAAGTGTCAAAGATTGGGATCTAAAGTGGGAACCTATGAGTTTTGTCGATGATTTACCTAAAAACGTTGAAGCATCACCAACCTTCGAATCCTTTAATCGCTGTAAAGATGGAAGTATTATTACCGTAGAAATCAACGCATCGATGGTAGAAATTAATAACAAGCCGATGCTTTTATGTGCATCAAGAGACATCACTCTTAGAAAAAAAGCCCAAGAAGAATTGAAAAAATATGAGACTTTAATGCGGGCTTCTGGGGACGGAATCCACGTTCTTGATGTGGAGGGTAATTTGGTAGAAGCCAATGAAGCGTTTTGCGACATGCTTGGTTATACCTATGAAGAATCACTGAAATTAAAAGTAAAAGATTGGGACGTTCACTACTCTCCCGAAGAATCAATCAACCATATTCCACAACTCATCGGAACCTGTTCAACATTCGAAACCCTTCAGAAGCGTAAAGATGGGAGCATTATTTCAGTTGAAATCAATGCAGTTGGTGTTGAAATCGGGAATAAACCTATGCTCTTTTGTGCAGCGAGGGATATTACCGGCCGTAAAATGGTCGAAAAAGAGCTCCAAGAAGCTAAAAAGAAAGCTGAAGAAGCAACCAAAGCAAAATCAGAATTTTTGGCAAATATGAGTCATGAAATTCGAACACCCATGAATGCGATTATTGGAATGACGTATCTTATGAAAGATACCAATCTCGATGGTATGCAACTGGATTATCTAAAAAAAATTGAAAGTGCGGCTAGCTCCCTTTTGGGAATTATTAATGATGTGCTTGATTTTAGTAAAATCGAAGCGGGTAAATTAGAGATGGAGAATATTGAATTTGATCTTCATGAAGTCATTGAAAATGTAGTCAATATCATTGAGTTGAAAATTCAAGAAAAAGAGCTAGAGTTTGTTGTCGGTTACGATCACAACATGAATATGAATCTCTTCGGCGATCCTCTCAGACTTGGACAAATCCTTATCAATCTTGCAACCAATGCCGTGAAATTTACCGATGAAGGCGAAATAGGTATTTATATCGAAAAGGTTTCTCAAGGGCGGTTTCGATTCAGAGTTAAAGATACGGGAATAGGATTGTCGAAAGATCAAACTGACAAACTGTTTCGATCATTTACTCAAGCAGACAACTCAACAACACGCAAATTTGGAGGAACGGGATTGGGACTGGCAATCAGTAAAAAGTTTGTTGAGATGATGAACGGTACTATATGGGTAGAAAGTGAACCAAACAAAGGTAGCGAATTTATCTTTGAAGTGAACTTACTGGAAAATAGCCCAAAACAGCGAAGCTATGATAATTATGAACACAAAAATGTTCTCATCGTCGATGATACCCCATCATGGCAGATTATTATCTCCAAACTCCTCAAAAATTTCAACCTCAACATCACTGTTGCCAATAACGGGGAAGAAGCATTATCCCTTATTTGTGACGAGTCACACCATTTTGATTTGGTTTTGATGGATTGGAAGATGCCCAATATGGATGGTATTGAAACGACAAAGCGGCTAAAGGAACAATGTCGTAACAGTACAGTTCCAACCGTTATTATGATTAGTGCTTATTCGGCTGCTGACATTCTCAAAAAAGCAAAAGAGGTAGGAATCGATATATTCTTGAAAAAACCGATCAATCCATCCCTCTTATACAACATCATCGTCGGAATTTTTGGTGAAAATATCGCAAAAATGAACACTATAACGGATATTCCGTCGCTTAAGACTCAGCTCTCTTCTCTTAAGGGGAGTGGAATTTTAATAGCAGAAGACAATGTCCTTAATCAAGAAGTGCTAACGGGAATACTAAGACCAAGCGGGATTATTGTTGATATAGCCTCAAATGGAATAGAAGCTATAGAGATGTATAAATCTAAAAAAGGGTTTTATGAACTTATTTTAATGGATATTCAAATGCCGATGATGGATGGATATGAAGCGACCAAGGCTCTACATGATATGGGATGCGAAATACCCATCATTGCTCTGAGTGCAAACGCAATGAAAGAAGATGCAAATAAGTCAAAACGTGCTGGAATGAATGCTCATTTGAACAAACCGATTGATACTGAAAAACTGTTTGCGTTGCTTTTAAAATTTATTTCCAAAAAAGTAGAAATTCCTCATTTGGAAGAGACTATTTTCATCCAAGTTATTCCAGAATTACGATACTTAAACGTCAAGAAAATCGTTCCAGCTACTATAAGCAATTTAGCTTTGTACACGAATTTAGTATTAAAATTCGCAGAACAATATAAGCACTTTATTCCGTCTAAGGAGTGCCCTGAGTTCAAAGACACACTACATACCCTCAAAGGGCTGAGTGGCACCATTGGAGCAGAACGTTTATACTGGCTTGCCCAAGAATTGGAAAAAGATCAAAGTAAATCTATAGTGACGCAGTTTACAGAGGAACTATTATATGTTTGTGATGAAATCGAAGCAAGCTTTACAAAAGATGAAGTAAACTTAAACGATAAACAGCAAATCTCGGAAGAAGAAATAGAAGCTTTGTTTACTGAACTTAAAAAGGCACTAGAGTCTAAACGTCCAAAAAGAATTCAACCAATATTAGCACAATTTGAGAATGTTCACTTGGACCATCCATCACAAAAGAGGTATGAAAAAGTGAAAATATTGATTGAAGGGTATGAGTTTGGTCAAGCGTTGGATGTTTTGAGTTGATAGCTTTAAGCTGTCTACTTTTTTTTGCTAATTAAATCAATATAATATATATTCAGAAAATTCAAAATGGGGGATGGGAAGGAAATAACTATTATTGTTATTTTTGATAAATCTGCTTTTATAGCTGAAATAAAACTTTATGTTTAAAATTAAATTGGTATCTTCATCTAACCAACTGTAGAAAATTATGTAGAATATCGAAGTCATGTAAGGGATACCTTCTTTCTTGTACTGGTCTTTATGTATGTAGGAAGTTCATTCTTTCTTGTACTGGTCTTTATGTATGTAGGAAGTTCATTCTTTCTTGTACTGGTCTTTATGTATGTAGGAAGTTCATTCTTTCTTG
>JBAZTZ010000035.1:0-17456 GCA_041661705.1 Sulfuricurvum sp. | reverse complement strand
AGTTTTTGATAGTTATCTTGTTTGTTGTAGCCATATCAAATTAGCCTTTTTTCCAAATAAAAGCAATTTTAGTGCCGATTTAGAGAGGGAAGGATAATTCGAAATTTATGTGCGGAATGACGGATTAAAAGCAGACGATGAATTTTATGAAACACTTAAAGAGATGGCAAAGACGCTCAAAATCACTAAAAGTGAATTAATCCGTCGCTCCTCTGTCAACTATTATGGAGAATCATTAGAGCAAGAGCAAATGAATCGAGCATCATTAAAGTGCGTAATCACTCTTTGTTGATGACTCAAGAATTTGATGACACGTGTAGTGATGGATTATCTTAATCCTAATAAGCTGGTGATGATAGTGGGGATCGTACTGTAGATCATAAAATGAAAACATTTTCAGAAATAATATGCCCGTCACGCCCGTAACAAGATACTTCCTTTAATCTCGTCATCTTTAGCCCTGAACGTTTTCGTTTCTTTATCAAATGCAATCATGCCCATATTTGTGATTTTGGCATTTTGGAAATCATTGCTTTGGCTTGCGTGAACATCTTGCGTTGGGTTGCATCTTTGGGAATCTGATTTTCAAGTGCAGAGGTGTGAATAACTCGATTTACGATCTCATGAGCTTTTTTCTCTATTTGTGATTGATAGAGTGCCTTTGCGGAATGTTTTGGTTTGATGGTGATCTCACAATCTAAGGCACTAGCAATCTTTTCGAGGGTATCCAATGATATATCATGTCCTGCGAATGCTCGTTTAACAGTAGCAATTCCTACACCTGCGCGTGAGGATATTGCTTCATAAGGGATAGAGAGAGCCTCTTTTTGTTTTTTGAGTTCCAAAAGGATAAGTGCCTTAAACATAGTATCTCCAATTTGTATCGTATCTGCTACATGATTATATCAATAAACGTATCATTATTGATACTATTTCCCTCAATTAAAAAAAATATTTTCAAAAACTCCACGCCCGTTGCGCCCGTAAAAAGGTGCAACGGGACTAACGGGCGCGACTATTTGAGAAAGAGTTTTTTTGTTACGCTGAGAGAGGGATTTTATACTCCTCAAACAGAGCCTTATACTGCGTTGGAACATTCTGAGTTTTCACCAGTAGTCCGATCCCGTAGTCGCTGTCCCTCAACACCACCAGTTCATAAACCCCAAACCGCTCTTCGATCAGCTCCAATCGTTCCAGTAATCCGTCATTGAGACTTGGGAGAGTCAATCCGTTGAGATTTATCCCTTCCTTCAACTCCTCAAAGCATTCAATAATAATCCAGTACCCACAATTAAAATCCCAAGCATCACTGCTTGGGATCATAGACTTGGTGTGTGTGAGATACGTTTTGAAGGGTTCGTTGAGATCCTTGAGTTGTTCCCATGATTGGATGGTTTTCATCGCTAGTGTTGTTTCAGTACCGATAACCGTTCAGGCTTAAAATGAATATCCCGTTCAATTTTCAGTCCCATTGCCCCACGGACCTCTTTGAGTTCATTGAGGCTGAAATAACCCAATTCTGTCTCATGACCGATTATCAATCCAAAGCAGAGATCTTCCTCTTGGGAGTATTCAGTGATGTACCATGTCCAGTTACTATCAGGGGTGAAGAGTTTGATGTGAGCTATGGGATCGGGTATCTCTTCGGTGGAATAAAGAGGTGGGAGGGTATTGCGTTGTTTATCGCTTATGAGGATATGTGCTTGTATCATTAGGCAACCTTTTCGTTTAGGGTGTTTATCTTTTGGGTGAATACTCCGTCGATGGTGTCAATTTCATCAGGGGACAGCTGTGAGGCAAAGGAGGCGTTCATCTTGAATTTACGGTTGAACATCTTCTCCAGTATCTCCGCACCTTGTTTAAAATCCCCATCGACGGCATTGAGGATTTCTTGATTGATCCGTAGGGTTTTGGCTCGTAGGGTTCCCGTATTGGGGGTACTGCTATTGGTATCCTCTTCATCGGAGGGTTCACTCACTTTCAGCAGTGCTTCTTTTTCATTAGGGGTTAAAATCTCCATAGGGGCTGAACCGTTTTTGATGGGAGGAAACAGGGTCTCTTCATCTTCATAGCCGTTTTCCAATGACTTCAGAGCAGAACTGAGTTGTACAAGTTTGACCTTATCCCATGATTTGGATTTACCGTAGATGTTTTCGACACGTACTAGCTCCACCTTTAGGTTCTCTATCTTTCTCATAATGAGTTGACGGGCTTTCACCTCTCCCATGTTGTTGATGGTTGCCATTGCGTTGTTCTTTGCCTCTTCCATTACTTTGGTGGCTAACCATCTTGGAACGGCATTTAAGACGACGTTACGGATTGCTTTACTCTGTCCTATTTGGAAGATAATGTCGGTTCCCCGCTCTCCCTCATAAATATCCTTCCCATATTTGGTTTTTGGACTGGCTTTGTTTTGACGGAAACTGCGTGAGAGATTGAACCCCGTTTCCAGATCACAGAAATAGGCGGTGAAGATATAGGCATTGGATCGCTCTTCAACATCCACATCCACGAAACAGTTCCCGAAGTTACGGACGATGGATAACGCCGCACCGATAGTGAGTCCCTCTATGATACTTCCTCCTTGTTTCCAACTGTAGAGGAACTCTTCACCTGCAATAGAGGCTTCTTCAACACATTTGGAGATAACACGGTTGAGATTACGGGGTTTAAGTACCGCCATTGCGGTGACATAACGGTTTTTGGTTTGAATCGCTCCATTAGCGAAGTTGGAGTTATTGAGAGGGAGGAGTGAATCACTCTCCGCTACGATTAACTCACCTTTGGTTTCATTGTCAATTAACATGGTGGACTCCTTGAGTTAGGGGTGTGGGGTTGATGTTAGGCATACATATACTCCCTGTTGTCAATATGGAATAAATTGGCAGGGTCAAGGATGGGTTCCCCGTTGATGGCTCGGTAAAAATCACCGATACGACTGGCTAAGAGTTCTAAAATCTCATCGGCTTTTTTCTCTTGTAACTCTATGCTTACAATGCGTGTGCGTGTATCCAGTGTTGATGAGGGCTTGATGATTTCATGGATGGATGCACCACTAATGTTCATCCCTGACTTTTTAGCCAACAGGCTATAGACAGAGAGTTGCAGTTCGTGTTTGAGCTGTAGACTTTTATTGAGGGTTGCGGATGTTTTTATATCCACGAGAATATCATCTTGGGTGATGAGATCAATGGTTCCCCGTACTCCTGCGATATAAGGGTTATTATCAAACGCTACTTCGACGTATTGTTCGGTAGCTTTGGGTGTGATGGTGGGCATGATCTCTTTGTGATAGGCATACGTGAGCCTTGTTGCCAAGAGGGCAAACTCATTGGGGTCTTCGTTCTCTTCCCATTGGGTCATAGGGGAATCTTTGAGAAAGGAGTCTGAGGTGGCTTCCAGTACCAAAGAGAGGCTAGGCATAACACCTGTGCGGATATATTCAGCATAACCCATATTGAGACCATGATGAACGGCGGTTCCAAGAGTGAGGTAACTTTTGGGAGGGGTGTACTCTTTGAGGATGTGGGTTTGATACCACTCGTAGGGGTTTTTCAAGAACGTCTTTATACTACTGGGACGTATCCAGATTTTATCGTAGTTGCTCATCATGAGATTTTTCTCCTATTTGGAATTTGAAGGGGTTGAACAGGTGCAGTCACTGGATTTATTGAGTACGAAGTCAATGTTAAACGTAAACATGGTGTGGGTCTCCTTGGGGTTGATTTAGGCGATGGGGGAAAGGGGGTTGTAGGTAGCGTTATTGATCGGGAATAGGTGACACGGCATCAATCGTGATGCAACTTCGGTTTCGTTTTCATGGGGATGATTGTGGATGATGAGGGTGAAGGGGGGATGGTGCATTTATCTCCTTGTAGATGTTACTTACAAGGTTTTAATATGTGTTTGATTTTTGGGTGGTTACGGTAGTGGGTAGATGATTAAATTAATGACAACCCTATCACCTATCATAAAACCGCTCCACAAACCCCATTATCTTATCCAACACTCTTGGCACTATCGTTTTACGCTCAAGGAGTTTTGGCTTCGTTTTCAGGGTCTTAGCAATATCATCTTTCAGCGGTTGGCGCTGGTCGTAGAGGTAGGTATCAACTATTTTTTTGGTTTCGTCTTGAATCAAATTTTCTTCATCGCATAATTGAGCAAACGCATCCACTCGCTCTTTCTCCCAAAACGTCTCAAACGCATCGTCAATCGTATCGACATCATCAATATCCATCAGATAATCATCAATGAAGCGTTCGATTAGTTCACGCTTGCTACGTAGCTGAGGATTTGCGTTAATGATGTTGATAATGTTTTGCCGTTGGTTTTGCTGTTCTGTATCGGTGCTGTCTTTAAACTTGGCAAGAAGTTTCAGAATATAGGTGACATTAATATCATCTTTATGGATCAGTTCCAGTTCAAAATCAACATCTTCGAGAATCGAAACTTTTTCTTTGACTTGCTTGGTCGTATCGTGGATGTCGAGGTATTTGCTTTTGTAATTCTCAAATTCCTGCTCTTTTAAACTCAAATGACTGAAACTAAAATCAGCGAAACTGGCGAGAATGTTTTTGAGGCGCATTAGCTCTCTGAATGCTTTCACGAACTCAAGTTTTGATTCTTCATCGGTTAGATCATTGACACTCTCCACATCAGGAGCGATTGCTTTGAGACGTTCAAGGGCTTCGGCAAATTTGGTGACATAATCCTCATAGGGCTTCATGATGATGACATCTTTTGCCTCTTTGTTGGAAAACAGAGCGATTGCGTCATCGGTTGCCGATTTTAGGTTTCTGAAACAGACGATATTCCCCTGTGATTTTTGCTCATTTAGGATTCTATTGGTACGGGAAAACGCTTGTATGAGTCCGTGATATTTGAGGTTTTTATCGACGTAGAGAGTATTGAGGGTTTTACTATCGAAGCCCGTTAAGAACATATTGACGACGAGGAGAATATCTATTTTTCTCTCTTTTACTTTTTTGGAAATATCATTGTAGTAATTGTAAAAACTCACCGAGTCTTTGGTGGTGAAGTTCGTCCCGAACATTCCATTGTAATCAACGATACACGATTCGAGCTTGTCCCTGCTGTGCATATTGATATGCTCTTCGTCAATATGTGCCCCATCACTCTCATCGAGATTGTCCAGCCCATTAGCATCTTTATCGTCTTCGTTTGCACTATACGAGAAAATTGTCGCTATTTTCAGAGGGTGAGATTTGGATTTGAAGAGATCATAGTAGAGAGTTAGTACATCAATACCGCTCACACACATTATCGCCGTAAACTCTCGGGAGTGGGTTTTTCTATCGTGATGTGCAAGAATGTAGTCGGTAATTTTATTCAACCGATCAGGAGCTTCTAATAGCTCTTTGGTGTTGATGTCTTCGACTTCAATATCGATATTGGTGGCACTGTTTTCTTTTTGCTTGTATCGTCCCACGTATTCGACAGAGAACTTGAGAACATTGTCATCGCTAATGGCATCGGTAATCACGTATTTGTGGAGACACTCATCGAAGAGTTCTCTCGTAGTACGTTTACCGAGCTTATTGCCCGTTGCATTTTCGGCGAATATCGGTGTCCCTGTAAATCCTATCATTTGGTTCTTGGTGAAGAATTTCGTAATAGCGAGATGTGTTTCCCCAAATTGGCTACGGTGGCACTCATCGAAGATAAAGACGATGTGCTTCTCTTTTATCCCCTCCATATCCCCTAAGTATTGCTTCTTACTGATGGCACTATTGAGCTTTTGAATGGTGGTAACGATGAGTTTCGTATCATCCCCGAACTGTCGCACAAGGGCTTTTGTGTTATCGGTTCCGTCCACACTTCCATCGCTGAAACTGTTAAACTCTTTAGTCGTTTGATAGTCGAGGTCTTTTCTATCGACGACGAATACCACTTTGTGGACATTGGGAAGTTTCATCAGGATTTGAGCCGTCTTGAACGAGGTGAGCGTTTTACCGCTCCCCGTAGTGTGCCAAATGTAACCGTTCTTATTACTATTCTCTACTCTATCAATTATCGCCTCAGTGGCATGATATTGATACGGTCGTAGTATCATCAAAATCTTTGGAACTTCGGCGAGTACGATGTACTTGCATATCATTTTGGAGATATGGCATTTCTCTAGGAAGATTTGGGTGAACTCTTCGAGATTGGTGATATTTTTGTTGTTCTTATCCGCCCAAAAGAACGTCTGTTTGAATGATTGCTTACGATTATTGGCGTAATATTTGGTGTTGACACCGTTGGAGATGACGAAGATTTGGACATAATTGAATAATCCACTATTATCACCATACGAGTGCCGTTGGTAGCGGTTGATTTGGTTAAATGCTTCTTTGAGTTCCAACCCTCGTCGTTTGAGTTCGATTTGCACTAATGGGAGTCCATTGATGAGCAAGGTGACATCATAGCGGTTCTTGTAGCTTCCCTCGATAGTGACTTGATGGGTTACTTGGAAGAGGTTTTGACACCAGTGATCGGAGTCGATGAACTCAATGTATTCCTTCGTCCCGTCGTCTTTGGTGAGGGCAAATTTATCTCTGAGGATTTTCGCTTTTTCAAAGACGTTACCCTTGTTTAGATGGTTGAGGATACGGTTGAACTCGGTATTGCTGAGGGTTACTTTGTTGTGCTTTTCGAGCTGTGATTTGAGATTGACTAAGAGTTCATCCTCATTGGTGATGGCTACTTTATCAAATCCAAGTAAGCCGAGCTGTTTGAGGAGATTAGCTTCGAGGATTGCTTCGGATTGGGTGCTCATGGAAATAACTTATAAATATCTTTGCGGTGTAAAAATCGGATGATATTGAGTTTACCCTCTTCATAGCTAAAACCTAAACGGTAATCTCCTATTTTGAGACGATAATAGCTCTTGTGTCCTTTGAGCTTTTTAATGTTTTGCATAGTTGCCAAATCGGCTTGTTCTTCAAACTCCAAGAGCTTTGCTTTTAATTTGATTGCTGTATTTTTATCGTTTAGCTTTTGGATGTCCTTTAAAAAACTTTTTTCAAACTCTACTTTCATGCGATAGAATCAAGGGCTTTAAAAATCTCTTCTTTAGGTACATAATCTTTTTTTTCAGATTCTTGGAGGATATTGGCAAAAGTTCTGTTTTCTAAATCTTCGGTAATGAGTGCATAAAAATACTCTTTTATTTTTTCAGGTGTTTTAAACTGAGAAAATAGAGTTCGTTCTAATTCTTGGTTATCTATTTGCAATGCTAACATTTTGACTCCTTTTTATTATTTTATCACAGTTACACAAACATCTGCTGAAGCAGTGCTTTTTTAAACTGTTTGGTAGCGTTGAGTTGTTTGGTTGCTAAGTCGATTTTGGTGTCGATGACGGTAAGGAAGGTGGCAATTTTGGTTTGTTCTTCGATGGATGATGGAATTTGTATTAGAATTATCCCTAAGTCGCTTGAGTTAATAGCTGGATAACTTGTACCTGTACAATGGCTCATTACATCATTAACAAAACTATCTAAATGCAGGAGATGATATATGAATTGTGCACTTTCGTTAACCCTAATTTGTGCATAGCCAGTAGATGCAACATAATTACCAATTTTATTGAAAAATAGATTATTTCTTTGATATGGTCGTACCATTTGAAATAAAATATCATCTTTGTTAAGTAATCGTTGTGCTCTACTTGGTGCTCCAAATTTTGAAATTCTTGTTTCTTTTAAAAGAGTTCCACTATCTACACTTTCTAAATCAATATAAATGAACTCATCGGGCAATGATCCTGTTTTAGGATTAATTTCTGCAATTTCTCCTAAAGTCTTCTCTTCCCAACCCGAAAATTCACTCCCATCATCCGCTTTAAATCTCAATTCTTGGCTAAAAATCTTCTGCATCACCCCTTTTTTATATTGCTTTAAAAGAGTTTGTTTTTTTGTTAGTTGGTCGATTTTGGTGTCGATGGCGGTGAGGAAGGTGGCGATTTTGGTTTGTTCATTGAGAGAGGGAAATGCTAATCTAATGCGGTGTAATTCTTTTCCTGAAATTCCTTGAACTGTTGTGCCAATGGATTTCTCAGATATTAATTTTTGAAAAATGGCAGAAAGCATATAATGAAGTAAATATAAATTGGAAAGCATTTTTTTACTTCTAAATTTTATTACTCTCTGAGCTAAAGCGATATTTTTGTCATCTACTTGAGCAACATTACCCATTGGTGCTTCGGTAGTAAATAAAACATCTCCAACTTCGGGCAATCCTTTGCTCATTACATTTAAGTAATCATGCTCTGCAACATATTCTTTTGAGCACTCGTAATCAATAAACCCTTTTTTAATATTTTTCGCAGTTACTAAAAAATGACCTTCTTCTGTTTTTGTGGGTGCTCTACCTCTGTAATCTACATAGGTAGTGACTTCTCCTAATTTTTTTTCTTCCCATTCCCCACTAAATTCTGGAAATCGAAGTTTCGGCACGTTCATTTTGGCACTCATCCAACAACCCTAAAACGGAGTAGAGATATTGAGTTCTTTACAAAACTTCGCTATCTCATCATCGGTGGTTTTCATCTCTTTTTCAATCGCTACAAGTTCACTCGAAACCACATCCAAATCAATTGCCTCTTCTTCCTCAAATGTGTCCACATATCTTGGAATATTGAGATTATAATCATTGTCGGCTATCTCTTGAAGTGTTGCAAGATAAGAGTATTTTTCGATTGTTTCTCTGCTTTTAAACGTATCAATAATCTTCTCAAGATTCTCTTCTGTAAGGTAGTTTTGACTTTTAATCTTTTCAAACTCATTGGAAGCATCGACAAAAAGGACGTTCTCACTGTCTTCACGGCATTTTTTAAATACCAAAATACACGTCGGGATACTCGTGCCGTAAAAGATATTAGCAGGAAGTCCGATAACCGCATCAAGATAGTTTTTGTTTTCGATGAGATACTTACGGATAGTTCCCTCACCACCCCCACGGAAAAGTACACCATGAGGTAATACAACCGCCATCGTGCCGTTGTCATCAAGATGGTGAACCATGTGTTGAACGAAAGCAAAATCGGCTTTGGAAGATGGGGCAAGAACCCCGTATTGACTGAAACGATCATCACTCATGTGTAGAGGACTTGCCGACCAATTCGCCGAAAATGGTGGATTAGCAACGATAGCTTCAAATCTTAAATCAATGTGTTGAGGGTGCTCTAGTGTATCCTCTTGTTTGATGTCAAACTTGCGATAATGGACATCGTGCATAATCATATTCATACGAGCCAAGTTAAACGTGGTGCGGTTAAGTTCCTGACCGTAGAAATTACTCACCTCTTCAACCTCTTTGGCAACACGCAAAAGCAAAGAACCACTTCCGCACGTCGGGTCATACACCGATTTGAGTTTCGTTTTATTGGCTGTGACTATTTTGGAGAGGACTTTTGAGACTTGTTGAGGGGTATAAAACTCACCCGCTTTTTTCCCTGCACCTGAAGCGAACTGAGCGATCAAATACTCATACGCATCACCGAGAACGTCACGATCGTGATTTTTGAGTTCAAAATTGATCTGATCGAGATGAAAAAGGACTTTGGCGATAAGGGTGTTTTTTGCTTCTTCGGTTTTACCGAGCTTGCTTGATGTTAAATCGAGGTCTTCGAAGAGGTGAACGAAATCGTCTTCGCTCTCATGCCCCATGGTTGACTGCTCAATACTGCGGAGAATTTTAGTGAGGTCTTCGAGAATGAAGTTATTATTCTCACCATTCCCCCGCTTGGCAACTTGGCTGAACAGTTCGGATGGCTTGAGAAAGTACCCCAGTTTTTCGATAGCTTCCTCACGGATAGCGTCTAGGTACTCTTTCCCCTCATCGGTGGATTCGTTGAGTAAAAGATAGGTAAAACCGTCTTGAATGAGAATTTCATCCGCATAATCTTCGATTTTTTCAGAAAGATACTTGTAAAAGATGAAGCCAAGGATATAGTCACGAAACTCATCCGCATCCATCTTCCCTCTGAGGGTGTTGGCGATATTCCATAATTGTTGTTCTAATTGTTTCTTTTGCTCTTCGCCCATACGTGTATTCGTCCATCCTGATTTAATTAAAGGTATCTTACAATGAGTTGGCTAAAAAGGAATTAGCATACCTTCCTCTTCACATACTCCCCCAAACTCTTAGCCGTCCCATATCCCAGATGAAGTTTTGAGATCTTATTGATAGGGACTCCAAGATTAACAAGTTCACCGATTCGTAGAGCATCAATATCATACATGGAGGATTGGATAACCCCTTTTGGCTTCCCCAGTATCATCCCTAAGTCTTTACGTGATTTGAGAGCCTCTTTGGTACGGGCTGAGATAAAATCTCTCTCCAGTTCACTCATCAGTGAAAACATCGTTAGGATCACTTTGTTTTGCATATCGTTGATATTATTTTTATCAAGGGTCATATTTTGTTTAATAGCGATGAGTGTAACCCCTTTGTCAATCAATGCGTTGACAATGATAAACAATCCTGAAAGAGATCGTGCCAATCGGCTGAGTTCACTGACAACCAAGATGTCACCGTTTTTCAATGCCAAGAGTAGCTCATCAATTTTTCTCTCTGCCGTAGACTTACGACTGCTCATCTCTACTTCGATAAGGGATATTGAGGGGATTACCTCTTAACGTGAAATGAGCCGTAAGAGGTAATATGAGGCACTCTCTTGTATGTTCCTATAGAGGTGATTTTGGAACACACATAAACGGTCGTTAAATAGTCATGCTTGTAATGCACTATTCCGAGTCAAATTGATTTCAAGATTAAATCCGATAGCTTTAGCGTAGCTCATGAGCGTTGAGAGGTTCGGGAAGTTTTTGGAGTTTGGACTTTCTAGTCTCGAAATATTACTTTTTTTGGTGTGGAGCATATTGGCGACTTCTTCTTGAGAGAGATTTGCTTCTAAGCGCGCTTTGATCATTTGGTTTTTAAGTTCGAAGATTGGCATTAAAGCATTATATTCAGCTTTGACTTCATCTCTTTGCATTGCTTTTTCTTTGAATGCTTCAAAAGAAGGTCTATTATTCATTGTCAATATCCTTTTTTCGCTTAAGTGCGATTTCTATCTCTTTTTGAGGTGTTTTTTGAGTTTTTTTAACAAACGAGTGCAATATGATAATTTTCTTTCCAGTTGCATAACAAAAGAAGCTTCTACCAATGCCTTCCTGTCCTTTAGCTCTAACTTCGAAAAGTCCATCACCAAACGCGTCAGTATAAGGTTTTCCTAAATTTGGACCATGCTCTTGTATCATCTCAAATATATGGAGCATTTTTGCCAAAATCTTGCTAGGAAACGCTAAAGTCTCTGATTCTACCGTTTCGTTAAAAAATTCAATTTTCCATTTCATAGAGTCATTATATCAAAAATGATAACTCTGCACAATTAAAAAAAATCATTGGGTTCAAATAGGGGTCGTTTAAGGGGTGATGATTTCATGGTGGTTGATTGAGCAGATCATCGTCATTTAAAATCGATCATTTGAACTTTTTAAAAATCTGTGCGTACCCTCCCATTCCCCTTTGAGCGGATGATTTTTGTGTTTCTCATGTGGCACGTCGTCATTAAGAAGTGTAGACATGATCTCTTTGAGTAAAGTAAAAATCATCCACCGACAATTTACCGCTTTTCTTATCTCTCAATGTCTTTTTTGAAGAAACGATGATATTCAGGAGTGTACATTACAATCCAAGATCGTCGAATAGCTCTTTAGCAGATGTGTGCTTAATCGTATTTTTACCCATTTTTAAATGATTAAATGAGTATTTGTATCGTGGAAGTTGTTGAAGTGCTGTAGTGGTTGTATCTCTTGAAGCGTTTAGCGTACCTCAGCGAAAGGCAATCTATTCCAAAACTTCCACAAAAAAAGAAATTATTGTTACGATCAATTTTGAAAGTGTTGAGAATACTTGAGATTTTAAGGGGTAGTAAAAGAGTAGTAAAAAACAATTTGTAGTAAAAAGATGTAGTAAAGGATTCCTAAAAGTGGCTTGAAAGTCCGTAAAATAGGGGGTTTCTATGTTATGGCGGACAGTTAGGGGTTCGAACCCTAGATAGGTTGCCCTATACACGCGTTCCAGGCGTGCGCCTTCGACCACTCGGCCAACTGTCCATGATAATGAAGAATGTAATTGTATCTAATATATCTTAAAACGTATCAAAAATGGCTATGATATGTGCAAAACATCTATAATCAAGGTTTTTTATGCGTCCTGATCAACGATTTTTTACTGTTAGTGATGATTTCCGCTCCCCATACGCCCGTGACCGTGATCGAATTATCCATTCGGGAAGTTTTCGTCATCTTGAATACAAGACACAAGTCTTTCTCAATTCTCAAGGAGACTTTTTTCGTACTCGTCTCACTCATAGCATTGAAGTGAGTCAGATTGCCCGCTCCATTTGTTCTCACCTTGGGCTTCAAGAGTCTCTCGCTGAAGCGATAGCACTGGCTCATGATTTAGGGCATACCCCTTTTGGTCATATTGGTGGGGATACGCTTGATGATTGTTTGAAAAAAAGTGGCTTCATCCATGGTTTTGAACATAATTTTCAGAGCTTTCGGGTTGTAACTTTATTGGAACAGCGCTACAAAGCATTCTTGGGACTCAATCTCACCTATGCAACGTTAGAGGGGATTTTAAAACACTCCTATCCTTATAATAAGCCATTTTTACCTCTGAGCGTTCGTAACTCGTTTGATCTGGATACCCATCCTAGTATTGAGGCGATGATCGTTGATCGTGCGGATGAAATTGCTTACATCACACACGACATTGACGATGGTGTTGCGTCGGGGCTGATTACGTTTGATTCTCTCAAATCAAGCGAACTTATCCAAACGATTTTACAAAAAGTAGTCGCTGAGGGGATACGGGAGGATGAAGATGAGATGTTTCGCTACCGTTTTAGCTCCCATCTTATCAACCATTTGGTCTACTCACTCCTCGAATATTCACGCGATAAAATCAATAACACACAGGTGTTAGCGTCTGTTATTGATTCCAAAGAATCTATCCCTGTCGGATTTTCACCTGAACTGGAAACACAAATCAAAAAACTCAAAAAGATTCTCTTTCAAACCATGTATCAGCATAAAGATATTGTTCGTAAAATGTTTTCGGGAAAGCAGGCGATAATCGGATTGTTCAATGCCTTGATGGAAGAGCCAAAAATGTTGCCCCCCTATTTTTATAATCAGTTAGAAGTGCGTAATCAGCATCGTATTGTGAGTGACTATATCGCGAGTTTGTCGGATCGGTATGCGATGAAACTTTATAATGAGCTGTATGGGAGAGAGGGATAGGTGCTATAATTTCATCATGAAAAAAATAGCAATTATCGGTGGTGGTGCGAGTGGAATGATGGCGGCAATTGTTGCTGCTAGAGAAGGTGCGGATGTTACGATGTATGAGCACAATAATAGTGTTGGGAAGAAAATCCTAGCCTCAGGAAACGGGCGATGTAATATTATCAATACCACCGTTTTATCTACTGATTATGCAGGAACTGATCCCGATTTTGTGACGTATGCCCTTCAAGAACTCCCTTTTTTGGCATTTGAAACGTTTTGTCACTCTATTGGGTTGCTCCTTGAATGCAAAGAGGATGGGCGCTGTTATCCTCTTTCCAATGAAGCCAAAGCAGTATTAATTGCCTTTAAAAGTGCCGTTTTTGAGAGAGGAGTGAACGTCTTCACGGACACAAAAGTGACTTCAATTACGAAAGAAAAAGGGCGTTTTATCGTGCATACGGGTGGGGAGAAAACATCCTACGATAAAGTGCTCATTGCCACAGGCTCCGAAGCGGCACCTCAGTTAGGCTCAACGGGAGATGGCTATACCTTTGCCAAAAGTTTCGGGCATACGATCAGCCCAACGTATCCTTCACTCGTGCAACTGCATCTAAATTCGAAATATCCTCCCAAAATGGCAGGGGTCAAAACGTTTGCCGAAGTGATGCTAACCATCAATACCAAACCGATAACAAAAGTTCAAGGGGATATTCTCTTTGCTAGCTATGGTATTTCAGGATTGGCGATTTTGGATATTAGCCAGAGGGCATCCTACGCATTGATGCAAAAACAACGCGTTACGATTGGGATTAATCTCCTTCCTCGTTTTGACTCCCAATCTCTAAGCGATACGCTCCAAAAACTTTGTATTTCTGTACCCAATCACACCATCGAAACGCTCCTTTCAACCCTTTTACCGACGAAAGCACTCCCCTATCTCCTCGAAGACGCTCGGATTGAACGCACTAAAATCGTCTCCAAGGTTAGCTCAAAAGAGATTCAAACACTCATTCATCTTCTCCAAAATTGGAAATTTGAAGTGACCGATACCCATGGGTTCAAACATTCGGAAGTAAGTGGGGGTGGAGTAGCTACCGCACAGATCAACAATCAGACAATGGAATCAACGCTGACAAAGGGACTTTATTTTTCGGGTGAAGTTCTGGATATTGTCGGTCGTCGCGGGGGATACAATTTTAATTTTGCGTGGGCTAGTGGAATGATTGCGGGAAAAGAGATGGGGAAGTAAGCGCGAAAGCGCACTTACTTATTTTTTTGCGTAACGTTTACGATCCGCTGGATCCAACCATTTTTTACGGATACGGATAGTCAGAGGAGTTACTTCAAGAAGTTCATCATCTTCGATCCATTCAAGTGCACGCTCAAGGTTCATATCACGTGGTGGTACGAGTTTGATCGCTTCGTCTGCTCCTGATGAACGAACGTTTGATTGCGCTTTTCCTTTGATCGGATTAACGTCAAGGTCATTGGTTCGGCTATGCTCACCAACGATCATCCCTTTGTATACTTTTGTTTGAGGATTAACAAACAATACTCCACGCTCTTGCAAGTTTGCAAGGGAGAATGCCAAGGTAACACCGTCTTCCATAGAAGTCAATGCTCCGTACTGACGGCTCTCAACGCCACTTGCTGTGTATGGGCGGAACTCCATAAAAGAGTGGTTCATAACACCCTCTCCTTTGGTTTCAGTCAAGAATTGTCCACGGAAACCAATAAGTCCACGTGCAGGGATAACGAACTCAACACGTGTAAAGCCCTCACCCATTGGAACCATCGCTGTCATTTCTGCTTTACGACGACCAAGACGCTCGATGATGCTTCCTGCAAATTCTTGAGGAAGGTCAACTACGAGGTGCTCGAATGGCTCACATTTGACCCCTTCGATCTCTTTTATGATAACTTCTGGACGACCGATACCGAACTCGAAGCCCTCACGACGCATATTTTCTGCAAGAATAGTGATTTGAAGTTCTCCACGCCCTGAAACTTGGAATTTACCCTCACCGATTATTTCACAACGCATTGCAACGTTGGTATTCATTTCTGATTCCAAACGCTCACGAATTTTGTTTGACGTGATGTGTTTCCCTTCTTGACCTGCAAGGGGAGAATCATTAACCGAGAAGAATACGTTCAACGTAGGCTCTTCAACGTGCATAGGATCCAAAGGCATAGGATTGTTAGGATCACAAATGGTGTCCCCAACGTCTACGGTTTCGATACCTGCAAGCGCCACGATGTCGCCCGCTTCTGCGGTTTGGATTTCGGTACGGTTAAGACCCATAAATCCGATAAGTTTAGAGATTTTACCCTTAACCATTTCGCCGTCTGCTTTTGCAAGAAGGATATTATCCCCTTTTGAAATACGTCCGTTGAAAATACGAGCAATACCGATTTTACCAACATAATTATCGTAATCCAATGTGAAAACTTGTAATTGTGTTGGGTTCTCAGAATCACCTGTAGGCTCAGGAATTTTTTCAAGAATCGTGTTGAACAAACATGTGAAATCACCATCAGGATCAGACATATTGAGTTTTGCAATACCATCACGCGCTGCTGCATAGATGATTGGGAAATCAAGTTGATCTTCCGTTGCGTCCATTGCTACGAAAAGGTCAAATACTTCATCAACTACGCGCTCAGGATCAGCGGAAGGTTTGTCGATTTTGTTAATAACAACGATTGGCTTGAGTCCAAGCGCCAACATTTTTTTAACAACGAATTTGGTTTGAGGCATAACACCCTCGTAGGCATCAACAAGAATCAATGCACCATCAACCATTTTCAATACGCGCTCAACTTCTCCACCGAAATCGGCGTGGCCCGGAGTATCGATAACGTTGATTTTGTGATCACCGTAGCGAATTGCGGTATTTTTAGAAAGGATGGTAATTCCGCGTTCTTTTTCAAGGACGTTAGAGTCCATTGCTCTTTCGTTGACTTGCTCGTGGCTGCCATACGTTCCAGATTGCTTAAGCAATCCGTCAACTAAAGTGGTTTTACCGTGGTCAACGTGTGCGATGACGGCGATATTACGAATTTTTTGCATTGAATGTCCTTGTGGGAAGCATAATATTTTCGCGAATTCTACCCAAAATAAAGTTAAGGATGGTTTAAGTGATTATTATAGCATTTGGAATGCTTTTTGCTTTATTCCATTTATTACTCGCCAAAAAGGATCAATGATGGTTGTTAAAAGCACCGAAAAAAAAGTCTCCTCATCCCTAATTGATCTCCTTGGCGGAAGTGCGAAAAGCAAAACTGGTAAAACAACCGATGCGTTCGCTCAATTATTAGCATCCCTTAACGCCCCCGCAAAAGTGGAAAAAAGTTTTGGAGTAGTGGTTGATCCGAAAACTCAATCCAAAACGCCTAAAATAAACGATATTGTTAAATTAAATACAAAAATAGTAGAAGAGCCTTTCATCGCGGAAGAGACCAAAATGCTCCCCAAAGAGGTCGTCACTGTTTTGAGTAATGACCAAGTACGTACGCTCATCCAAAAAGCCAAAGAATTTCTAAAAAACGAGATCATGGCGAAAGCTCCAGAAAACCAAATCAACATAAAAACACTTCCTAAGACCCTTATGGGACTCGTAGAAGTAGCGAATAAGATAGGGATTGATATGAGTAGTATCACTCTTTCAACCCTTGACGATTCTACCCAAACGCTCTCCAAAGACATTCCTGCTCCATTACTCTCTAAAAATTTGTTCGAGTTAAAAGAGGCTCCAAAAGCGCAACCCTTAGCAGCCCCAAAAACAGTTGACGTGATGACACAACTTTTGACGCGAGCCAAAGGGGTACAGGCAGAAAAAACGCCAATCAAAGAGAGTGAAGAATCAGCTTCGCAACCATTGCAATCATTGCTTAAAGGACTGACCAAAAATCCTGATGCTGTTGTATCACAAGCACAACCTGTCTCTGCTCCTGTTCAAGCACAACCTGTCTCTGTTCCTGTTCAAGCACAACCTGTTTCTGTTCAAGCGCAACCTGTCTCTGTTCCTGTTCAAGCACAACCTGTTTCTGTTCCTGTTCAAGCACAACCTGTTTCTGTTCCAGCACAACCTGTCTCTGTTCAAGCACAACCTGTTTCTGTTCCTGTTCAAGCACAACCTGTTTC
>JBAZTZ010000034.1:0-19211 GCA_041661705.1 Sulfuricurvum sp. | reverse complement strand
TATCACGCAATAATGGCTAAAATAATACCGAAAACGGACGCACTAAGAGTAAAAATAATTAATTCTCAAAAGTGTTTAGGTGGTGTGAGGAAAGGGAGTTATAGGAAACTCCCGCACCAATATTAGCAGAAACAGCGACTATGCTATCTTCCGCATATCCTTCCACGGTCATAGAACCTGCACCCATTCCAATTTTTAGAAATGGATAAACAGATGGAGTGACTTCGAATTCTTTAATTATGTCAAAACCGAATTCCATCAAATCTTTATTTACACCATCAAAAACGGCTTCATCGTAAGAGATTAAAGACAGTGTTCCTTGAAACTTTACTCCTCCATCAGTACCGCTACCAACCTTAAATTTTAAATCCTTGTAATTATTATCACCTTCAATTGTTCCTAATAGAGGAGCATCCATTGTTGTAGTGCTTTTTGCAGCCCCATACTCAACACCCACATACATATCCGCCATTGCAACACCTGAAATCATACTACTCGTTAACAAGCCAAGTAAAATTTTGTTTTTCATAAAACGCCTTTTGTTCAAATTGACCAAAGTGTATTCAATATGACCTTTGCATCTTCTTATTATTGACTAAATTATCTCATTTTGACCAAAGGTTTAAATTTTATGGAAGTTTGGGAAAAAGTCAATTATCTTTTAGATGAAAAGAAAATCACAAAACAAGAATTTGCACATAAGCTCGTAGCACTAGAGCCAAAGCTAAAAAGGACAGGGGAGTCCCCATCGACCCAAACAATTTTGGGTTATTTGTACGGCAAGCGAGAACTAAAAGTAGAACTCATACCCTACATAGCCGAAGTGTTGGGAGTTGATGAACAGGAGCTTTTTCGTTTTGATATCGAGTATGCAACCGAATACAATATGCGCTATTCAAAAGATGCACGGGAAATTTTGGATTTACTTCAATATACCCCAAAGCCGATGCTAGAACAGATCAAAACTGTAATGCGGAAGTTTAAAAAAGCGTATGAAGAGGGGATGAGAGAGTTGTAGGGCTAATAGACAAAATAATTTCCATTTTAGAACGCTATAAAAGTATATTTGAAGAGTTTGAGGGGGAAAATTACCCTCTCAATGACATTTTAATGGTTCGATAAGCTCCCGACGAACGGAATTTCTTGGTATTTTTAATACTAAATAACATCCCTAGAATCAGGTGCCCTATCTGGTGCATTTTTCAGAAGATTTATTGCATGAGAGCGTGAACCTAAAGCAGATCTCTCTATCAAATATTCTTCCGTTCGTAGTGATGCTAATTTTTCACTCAAGGCAGTGATAATAAACTGATTAATAGATACATCCCCTTTGAATGTTTCAATTTCCTGTCGATAATAGTCAGGAATTCTGAGTGCGAAATTCATAATGTGCCTCCTATTTGGCGTAATAAATCTTTTGGTATCATTACTTTGATACCCATATGTTTTTCAACGTTAGCAAAATCTTTGAGATTATAAGTGATAATGGCATCCGCACCCGCGTTAAAAGCAGTTTCCAAAACCATATCATCTTGCGAATCACGTAAAAAAGGTCTCCATAAAAAATTAATCTTCTGATGATGTGAAATCAGACATAAATCATCTATAAATTGATTAATCTCTTCGTCCCTTAAATTGCCAATTTTTTCTTTATTTGATGGATGTTTCAAAACAGCTTCAATTTCTACCGTTAATGTATTAGAAATGACATTGATTTTTTCTTCCGTCTCAAAAAGATATATAAGTAGCGCATTCGCCGCACCATTTCGACTCATCAATGCTGCTACGATGACGCTGGTATCCAAAACTATTTTCATAGTGATATTATATACAATATCGTTTTAATGTCAAGATTACTACAAGAATAATTGCCAAAAACGGTAGCAAAAATTATTTCGATTTTAAAACGCTATAAAAGTATGTTTAAAGAGTTTGAGAAAGAGGGGGTTTGAGGGGGAGGAAACTACCCTCTCAATGAAACTTTAATGGTTCAACAATGCCTCAATACGCACCAACGTCTCCTCTACCCCGATGATCGCCATAACGCTATCCAATCCAGGACCTGAAAGTTTCCCCATTAGGGCAATACGTAATGGCTGTCCAATTTTCCCAAATCCGATTTCAAGCTGCGCCACAACCGCTTCCATCACATGGTGATAATCACTGGGCAAGTGGAGTTCTGACGTATTCTTCAACGCTGTAGCAAAGGCTTCTAAGATAGCTTTGCTCTCCTCTTTGTACCCTTTCTTCAATGCTACTTCATCATACTCGGCAGGGCAAGCCAAAATCTCAGTGATAAGGGTTGCCATCTCCAATAAGGTTTTAGCTCTCTCTTTGACCGCATCGAGGAGAATCTCTTTTTTATCGTGACTCATTAACATTACCCCATGAAATTCGAGGAGTTCACACAGCTTCTCGTTGGGGGTATTTTTGATCGTATGGGCGTTAAGCCAATCAAGTTTGTCGGTGTTGTAGACCGATGCCGAACGGTTGATGTCGCTTGGATCGAAAAGTTCTAACATCTCTTCCATCGAAAAAATCTCTTGATCGCCGTGACTCCAACCCAAACGGACGAGAAAATTCAACAATGCTTCAGGGGTGTACCCCATTGTTTTGTACATCATGACATCGGTTGCACCATCACGCTTGGAGAGTTTCTTTCCTTCGCTGTTGTGGATCATCGGAACGTGAAAAAACTTCGGCAATGGGAATCCTAAGGCTTCATAAACGACGATTTGTTTTGGGGTGTTACTGAGGTGATCGTCGCCACGAATAACATCCGTTACCCCCATAAGAGCATCATCGACTGCAACGACGAAATTATACGTAGGAGTACCATCGGCTCGTGCAATGATGAAATCATCCAAACTATCCGCTACATTGAAAACGACATCCCCTTTGACCCCATCGTGTACCGTAACAGAACCCTCCAACGGTGCTTTGATACGAATAACAGCTTCACGACCCTCAGGAGCTTCCCCCGTAAAATCGCGGTAACGGTTGTCATATTTTGCTCTCTCTTTACGCTGTGTTTGCTCTTCACGAAGTGTTTCTAGCTCTTCTTTGGACATATAACACTTATACGCCTTCCCCTCATCAAGAAGCTTTTGAGCATACTCTTGATAAATACTCAAACGGCTAGATTGGTATTCAATCACACCGTCATGCTCCAAACCAACCCATTTAAACGCTTCCACAATCGCCAATGCTGCCGCTTCATCGTTACGGCTAAAATCGGTATCTTCGATACGGAGAATGAATTTCCCTCCGTTACGACGTGCCCAAAGGTAACTCAGAAGTGCGGTACGTAAACCGCCAATGTGCAAATATCCCGTTGGACTCGGAGCGAAACGTGTTACTATCATAAATAATCCTTTTTTGATTTCCTAATTTTAGTTGAGGCTAGGTTAAAAGCGGGTAAAATAGGCGATTATCACAAGGAGCTTTAATGCGTTCACTGCTACTGGCATCACTACTACTCACCTCACTTTGGAGTGCACCTATTGGTGGCGTCTCCGTGTTGGTAAAAGATAGCCCTATCACGCTGTATGAAGTACAACAAGAGATGAAGCAAAGCGGTACCACTGCCGAGCAAAGTATCGATACCCTTATTCGTAAAAAACTAGAACAATTGGAAGCGACGGAGAAAAAGATTACCGTTAGCTCCGCCGAGGTTCAAGAAGAGATGGAGAGGATGGCAAAACAAAATAATTTACCATTGGAAAAATTTTTGGATGCTATGCAAACCACACGAGGAATTAGCCAAAGCGATCTAACGGCTAAAGTCCAAGAGAGCGTTCGAAGTCAAAAACTTTATAGCGCTATCGCTTTTTCCAAAATGGCTCAGCCGACAGCATCCGAAGAGGCTGAGTATTATCAACTGCATCTCGATGAGTTTTCACGCCCTGACAAATATGATGTTACCACCTACTTCTCAACGTCACACGAAGCGTTACAAGCGAAAATTGATGATCCTATGCGCAATATTGAGAGTGTCAATTTCAAAGATGAAAAAATTCCCGGAGCTTCTATTAATCCTCAATTGGCTCAAATTCTCAATAAAATCGAAGTCGGGAAGTTTAGCCCTATCATCCCCAATGGCAAAGATAGTTTTATGAGTTTTTATATGAAAGACAAGCCCAATATTATCACTGAAAATCTCGATACCGTTCGACCTCAAATATCAAATGCGATTATGGGTGAAAAACGAAATCAAGTATTAAACGATTATTTTACGCGGTTACGTTTAAGCGCGGATATTAAAACGGTACGATTACCTGAATAAACCCGTGATAGAGCCCTTACTGCTCCATCATATCATTCAAAATATCGAATAGTTCGGCACTCGCTTTTTCTGCCGCTTCGAAACAATCGGTAATCGCTTTTGTGTTGCGAAGCTGATCCTCTTTTAGTAATGTCATCGCTTTATTAACTTCTGCATGTACTTGTCTATGGGGCTCTAATAGTTTGCCGTATGCTACTGTTGCTGAGAACTCTGCTCGACCATCTCCATTTTCATACCAATGCCCCAAGGCGCACTCATGATGATCACTAAACTCTTGAGACACTTTCCCCTCAAATCCTGCTGCATACGCATTACTTTTAAAAATCATATGATCAATTTTTGCCATATTAGCAAATATTTCATGACTAATTGATTGATTGTCTTTTTTAATTTTATCCACATTATCAATCAGGATTGCCATAACTTTTTTAAATTGATCTAACTTTTGAACAGAATCAGTTGCATATTCTTCTACTCTCTCGCTATTTTCTAGCATCCCTATCGAGTTTTGTTTTAATATACTAATATTGGCTTCCACTTCACTTGTTGCTTTTTGCGTTCGCTCCGCAAGCTTTCGAACCTCATCCGCTACAACAGCAAATCCACGTCCATGTTCACCCGCCCGCGCTGCTTCAATGGCAGCATTAAGTGCCAATAAATTAGTTTGATCCGATATATCTTTAATCAAGGTGATAACATTGGCAATTTCGCTCACATTATGATTAAGTTGTTGGGAATTTGTCCGTGAATCATTAATCATTTCAGTAATATTCACCATACTACTCATAATTCCATCGGTTTGACAACTAACATCGTCTACTACACTTCCAGTATTCTGATTGAGAGAATTAACATCATGCAAGTTTTTAATGTTCTGCTCCATCGACTCACGTAGACTACCAGAATTTGAAATAGACCCTTTAATCATCTGACGAGCCAGTGTCAAAGACATCTCATTTTTCTTCATTTGAACGTCCGACTCACTTTTCGCCTCTATCGCCTCATACGCCCGACGTTCTTCAGCTTGCGCTATTTTTTGTACCTTCTCAATAAAAACATTGAAACTTTTTGCGGCTTTTCCAATTTCATCATCCGAAGTAACACGAAGGCGTTTTGTAAGATCAGCATCTCCACTTGCCAACTCTTGAGCAATATCATCCAAATTTTGAATGGGTTGAATTACAGCACGTCGGATAATAATAATGAGTAAAATCAATATGATGACATCAAATACGGACATAATCATCACTTGACGTAATAACGAGTCCTTCGATTGACTAATAATGGCTTCTACCGCTTCAAGTTTTTTTCCTGAAAAAGCATATCCAACTTCCTCTCCCGAAAAATCTTTGATGACAATAGGATTAATATAATAGTTCTTCGTCGTAAAAGAACCTGCTTTAGGGTCAAATTCAGTATTCTTAAGCTCTGCCAAAAACCCTTTATCAACACTATCTTCTTTTACAGCAAGGGTAAAACTTTTACCTATTTTTGGGGCATCCTGAAGTTCAAGTGCGTGCTCTAAAAAGCGGTTATCCAGTACGATGATAATTTCGGTTCCAAAATTCTTTCGTAAGTCTGTAATCACCGAATTAAGACCCTGCATAAACTCTACTGAACCCACATATTCCCCACCTGAAATAATAGGGGAAATACCACGAAGTTCTAATCCACCGACACCTACTTCAATCGCTACTAGTGGCTTTTTTGTCTCTTTAACCGTTACAATTGTTTTACGGAAACTGCTTAAATCATCACCGAATTTCTCTGGTTTCCAGACACGGACGAAGCTATGTACATTTCGATCATGTACATGAATTTTAACACTGCCAAATTTCGTAGAATTTTTATACTCAGCTGAGAGATCTTGAAGATTTCGTATCACACCTTCTCTATCATTACTTATTAACCCATTAGCTAGGGAACTATTTTTTGAAATACTAATAGCATTAGTCAGACCAACACTCTTTTTCGATTCAATCGCTTCCTCAAAAACAGTCTTCATCTCTTTGGATTGAGTTTCATAAACATCTTTTTGAAGCTGCGCAATAGAAAGCCAATAGTTAATCAAAACCGCTATAAACCCGATCACAATCGATGCAATCAGCGGAATATGTACTTTTTGTCCAATACTTAAGTTATTCATCACTATTCCTTCTAAAATCTATGTAAGAACAGTGTAATCAATTATTTCTAAAAAGGGTTTTAAAGAGGTGCGAAAAGGAGAAGATATAACAGCGATTAGCCGTTATAATTTTCGAGGTACTTTGTATCGAAGTTATTATTGATGAAATCAGGGTTTTTCATCATTTTTTGATGAAATGGAATCGTTGTTTTGATTCCTGTGACGGTAAATTCACTCAATGCGCGGTGCATACGAGCAATCGCATCGTTACGATCTCTTCCATACACAATGAGTTTTCCAATCATCGAGTCATACGTCGGAGGAACCATATATCCTGCGTGGACATGCGTATCGATACGAACATTACGTCCACCTGGTGCAATCCACTGGGTGATTTTACCAGGGCATGGCAAAAATTTAATAGGGTCTTCTGCCGTAATACGACATTCGATAGAGTGACCGCTCAGAATAACGGTATCTTGCGATGGCAAAGCTTCACCCTCTGCTACACGAATCATCATCTCGATAAGATCCAATCCGCTTACCATTTCAGATACCGTATGTTCTACTTGAAGACGAGTATTCATCTCCATAAAATAGAAATTTTTATCGGCATCAAGAAGGTATTCAAACGTCCCCGCACCCTCGTATTTAATAAACTTCGTTGCACGAACTGCCGATGCGTGAAGCTCTGCTCGGATTTCAGGAGTCAATGCGACTGCAGGAGACTCTTCAATGAGCTTTTGATGACGACGTTGCATCGAACAGTCACGCTCACCGATGTGCAATACATTACCATGGCTATCCGCAATGATTTGTACTTCAATATGACGCGGGTTTTTGATGAATTTTTCCATATAGATGGTTCCATCGCCAAACGCCGTAATTGCTTCTGCTTCTGCTGCTAAAAAGGCGTTCTCAATACCGCCCTCTTCTTCAACAACGCGCATACCACGTCCACCGCCACCTGCTGCTGCTTTGAGAATGATAGGGAAACCAACCTCTTTGGCACGAACACGCGCTTCAGCGATGTCTTTGATTGCACCGTCAGAACCAGGGACAACAGGGACACCCGCAGCGATCATGACATCTTTAGCTTTGGATTTATCCGACATCATGACCATCACTTCAGGAGTCGGTCCGATAAATTTAATCCCGTGATGGGTACAAATCTCTACGAAATGCTGATTTTCACTCAAAAAGCCGTATCCCGGAAAAATGGCATCACAATTACTAATTTCTGCAGCAGCAATTATAGAGGGGATGTTTAGGTAACTGCTCGAACTTGGTGCGGCACCGATACAAATAGCAGCATCCGCGAGCTTAAGATAAGAAGCATCTTTATCCGCAGTCGAATAAACGGCAACAGCTTCTTTGCCCATCTCTTGAATTGTACGAATGGCACGAAGAGCGATTTCCCCGCGGTTTGCGACTAAAATTCGTTTAATTTCCGCCATAATTAAAGCTTTTTAACAGAGTACAACGGCATATCGTATTCAACCGCTTGTCCATCAGACTTGAGGATCTCAAGGATTTCACAGTCAAACTCAGCTTCAAGCTCATTCATTATTTTCATTGCTTCTAAAATTGCAACAACTTGCCCTTTTTTAACACGATCACCAACTTTGACAAAAGCCGCTGAATCAGGAGAAGGGGAAGAATAAAATGTCCCAACCATAGGTGATAAAATCGCGTCACCAACAACAGGAACATTTACTGCTGGCGCGTCAAGAGTAATCGGTGCAGCAACAGCCATAGGAGCTGCCATCATAACAGGGGCAGCAACAGTACCGATATTTTTTTCCAATTCAATTGAAAAAGTATCCGATGTAATTTTTAATTTTGACAATGTACTTGTATCAAATTCTTGCACAAGTGCTTTAATATTGTTAATATCCATGAGGTTCATGAGTAAATCGCTCCTAAAAGTAGGGTAATAGATGTGTTATACTACCACAAATAAAATTAATAATGGATACGACAATGGGTCTCAAAAGTGACGGATGGATTCGGAAAAAGGCATTAGAAGAGGGGATGATTTCTCCATTTTGTGAGGATCAAGTGGGAGTTGGAGTCGTCAGTTACGGGCTTAGCTCGTATGGGTACGATATACGGGTAACCGATGAATTTAAAATTTTTACCAATCTCAATTCCACGGTCGTTGACCCCAAACATTTTGACGATATGAATGTGGTTGATTTCAAAGGGGATGTTTGTATCGTCCCCCCTAACTCATTTGCATTAGCCCGCACCGTGGAATATTTTAAAATTCCTCGGGATGTCTTGGCTATTTGTTTGGGAAAATCAACCTATGCACGGTGTGGAATCATCGTGAATGTCACACCGTTTGAACCTGAGTTTGAGGGGCATATTACTATTGAAATTTCAAATACGACTCCATTACCTGCCAAGATCTATGCCAACGAGGGGATTGCACAAGTACTCTTTTTGCAAGGAGATGAGATGTGTGAAAGAAGCTATAAAGACAAAAGCGGCAAGTACCAAGGTCAAGAGGGGATCACTCTTCCACGTATTTTAAAATAAAAAATGGTAAAATCTCTATAAATTTATTTCAAGCCTTTAAGGAGCACCTATGTTACATGAATACCGTGATGTTATTACCCATATGAAAGAGAACAATGCGGCAAATGCCCATTTCTTAAAAATTTTTGATCGCCACAACGATCTTGACAATCAAATCACCAAAGCTGAAAACGGTGAAGTTCCAATGACCGATATGGAATTAGAAGTTCTTAAAAAAGAAAAACTACTTCTTAAAGATCAAGCGTATGCGATGATTATCGATTACAAAAAAGAGCATAGCCTTTAAATTTCTCCCATCTTTCCCGACTAGCTCGGGAATCTACTTCCATTTTTCTTTTTTTGTTTCTCCCTTTTGAGTCAACTTTTAGCTTTTCAATGTTAGCATTGCTTCAATTCTACCCCACAATTGCATTCGAGGAGAAATTCATGGATTCCCAGTCAAGCTTTACTAAATTAGCCGATTTTGGACGTGCTCTTTTGACAAAACCAACATTAAGTGAAGGGTTACCTATCATTTCTGAATACGCCAAAGGGGTTAGCGGTGCACAGCGATGCTCTATTTTTATTCGTAATGCTGAGAATAGGACTCTTTGGACAACACTTGCTGATGAGACAGATCCTATTATTATTCATGAAGATGATGGTATTGCTGGTCATACGATCAAAGAGGGAAAACCACTGCTCATCAACGACCCATATCGCGATGAACGTTTTTTATCCTCGATTGATGCTAGGACAGGGTTTGTCACCGAAAATATCGCCTCTGTCCCTATCTTTGATTCGGCTCGTCATATTATTGGAGTTTTTCAATTGCTGAATAAACCCGATGGATTTAGTGCTGCCGATTCCAAGTCAATGATTTTCTTTGCCCACTATATCAGTACTTATCTCGAGTTGGCTCTTTCCTACGATGCCCAAGGAACACTCCTTAAAAAGGAACAATATGAGCATTGAAGTCTACCAACGAATTGCCGATTTTGGGAAAAAACTAGCACTTCTTAGCACCGTCGAAGCTACGCTTCCTGCTATTGCTGAGGAAGCAAAAGCAATTATTGCGGCGGAGCGATGCTCTATTTTTATGATTGACCGTGATATTAATATGTTATGGACGAAACTAAGTGATGGAATTGGGCGTATTGCTATCGGATTGGACTCTGGTATTGTAGGGCTGTGTGCCACAAGTGAAAAACCTCAAATTTCGAATCACCCATACGAAGATAGCCGATTTATGGCAAAAATTGATGAAAAAAGCGGTTTTATTACCCGAAATATTTTGGCCGTTCCTATTTTTAACTCCAAACAAGCCGTTATCGGAGTAATTCAACTCCTGAATAAATATCATGGAGACTTTACCGAAAGTGACGAAGGAATTATGAGTTTTTTTGCAAATTATGTGAGTGGTGCCTTGGAATTGGCACTGTTGATGGAAGAGAATCAGAAGTAACTTTTCCGTTCGTGGTGAGCTTGTCGAACCATGAAAACCCTTCGACAGGCTCAGGGCGAACGGGGAAAAAAGACTACAACAACTCCCTCTTCATCCAGTGACTCAGCACATATAATCCCCATGTATGTTGTTTGAACTTCCCACGTTTCGCCATTTCAATGTACTTATCAAGCTCAAGCGGATGAAATAATCCCGTCTGAGTATTCACCTCTTTAATCAATTTTAGTCTATCGGATGCGATAAGCCATTCCATATAAGGGTTTGCAAAGCCTTTCTTCTTTCGGTTTAGAATCTCGTCACTCAAATACTTTTTCCCTATCTCTTTGAGCAAATACTTCGTCCCCCCCTCTCCCAGCTTCATTTCATGCGGTAATCCAAAAATTGCTTCCCCCAATGGTTGATCAAGGAATGGGGCGCGAGCTTCAAGGGTGTGTGCCATGGAGACGCGGTCAAGCTTCGTCAGGAAATGTTCCCCTACAAACAGTTTTAAATCAATCGCACTGTACCAATGGGAAGGGTGGGAATAGTTACTTTGCTCAAATTTTTCTCGATAGAAGTTCAAAAAACGAAGCGATTCATTATCCCGAACATTAGCACGCAAAAGGAGATTTTGCTGTAAATCGGTAAATTTCTCCCCCGATGTTCGAAAGAGCAACGTCTCATCAAAGATTCGTTTGTACCACTCCCACTCACGGTTCATTGAGAAATTGCTGTGAAAATATTTTTTGAGCCAATTTTTATGGGCAAGGGTGGAAGTTTTTTCGATGTCAAGGTACTCAAAATACTGCCGATACCCCAAGAAAAGCTCATCAGAGCCTTCACCGCTCATGATAACTTTATACCCCTCACTCGCAATACGCTTCATCAACAAATACAAAGGCAATGCAGCAGGATCATTAAGAGGTTCATCCATCTGCTCTAAAACGGTATCCAGATTTTCATCGAAATCAGTACGTGAAATCACGACTTCGGTATTTTTCAATCCTAAATATTCCGCCGTTGTACGCGCATTCTTCCGCTCATCGTACCCCGCATATTCATCGTAGCCCAAAGTAAACGTGGAAAGTTTTTTCCCTTGGTGCGCTGCAATAGCACAAATCATCGCACTGTCAATCCCCCCTGAGAGAAGTGCGGCGATAGGGACATCAGTATCAAGCCGTTTTTCAATACTGTGATGAAGAAGTGTTTCAATACGATTGTCATTCGTACGTGGTATATCCAAAATATCATAATAACTCTGTTTTGTAATTTTTCCTCTCTCGAAACAAAGCCACTCACCACTCTCTAATTTCTCAATCCCCTCATAAAAAGTATGGGGAGGCGTTGGGGCTAAAAAAGAGAGATAGGAACGCATCGCTTCATTGTTCATTTTGATCGACGATAAGAAGGGTTTAATCGCTTTGATCTCCGAAGCAAAAATAAAAGTTGCTGCGTTATGATAATAAAACATCGGTTTTTTACCTGCACGATCACGGACGAGATAAAGCTTTTCTCCATCCATAAGGGCAAAAGCAAACATCCCATCCAAACGACTCAAACACTCAATCCCCCACGTTTGATACGCGGCTAATACCACCTCTGCATCGCTGTGTGTTTGCCATTCAAACTCCTCCAGTTCAAGGCGCAATCGTTTGTGATTGTAAATTTCTCCATTGAAACTAAGGAGTAACTTTTGATGTCGTAACGGCTGGTGAGAACGCGCATGCGTATCGGTAATCGAGAGACGCTGATGCGCTATAAAAAGTCCTTGCTCTTCAATAATCCCGCAATGATCCCGTCCACGATGAGCAAGAGTTGCAAGTGCTACTCGCGCTTTCTCTGCTGTATAGTCACCGATTATTCCAAATACTCCGCACACGCATCCCCTTTTTATAGTATTTTTACGACAATTATACGCTATCATTGCCTAACTATAATTTGACATAAAGCGTATATACTGATGATACCTGTTTCAACGTCTCAAAAACAAGTCGGTATGAATTTTTTCGAGAACGATATTAAAATTGTCAAGAAGTATTTTAATGCTATTGGTTTTGATTTTGATGAAGAATTTCAATTTGATGTTTTTAAAGAGTTTATTTACTCTGCAGCTGGAATGTTTAGAGATCTTGACCCCACTATTTATAATCAGAATTTAATTAATAAATTTAAAACTATCCGCTTTCTACACGAAAAATACGCTGATTTTGAACAACGAAGTTCCTACGCCTCACACGTCTATATGAGGAATTTTTTAGGAGCACAAGAAGGATACGTCAAAGAAAAAAAAGAGTTTGAGACGCTCAAAGGAGAACTTCAGATGCTCATGGCGAAAGAAGAAGTTTTAACAGCCAAGCGTAAAATCATGGAAATTGAAGCACTTACTATTGCTAAAGAGCATCAAAAAGAGTTTGAAATTGATCTCAAACGCGTCCGTCGGGAGCAAGTGGATACCATCCACACGATCGGAACCCATCGTAGCGAACTCGAAGAACATCAAGCCAATCTTAAAGCCTTTGAAGAGTTACACAAAGAGGAGTTTTTAAAATGTTTCAATGAAATTAAAGAAAAGATAGCTTTTCAATTTACCGAAGCACTCAACTATTTTGGATTCGATTTTAACGAAACACTTTTCCACGACTCAGAACGCTCAGGTCCCATCCAGCGGTTCAAAAAAGAAGCAGGGATAAAAGGAGATCTTAATCTCTGTAAATACGTCGAATATTATTTACGAAGCGTTATCTCCGAAGCCCTTGCTGATAGTAAACACAAAGAGCGGTTATTGATTGCAAAGAAGTATTGTGAGAAACAAACTAAAAAATCAGGATTTTCTTTCTAATCTCCTCTTTTTAATCACGCTAGAGGGGTGTGAAAGAGTAATTGAGAGGAGTCCTTATTTATGACTAATCGTCTTCAATGTTGCACTAATCTCGCTATGTTGCTCAAGCGTTAAAGCAAAACTCGAATCCATCATTTTGTCCAAATGGTTCATTTCGGTAAGAGTAATCCCCAATGGATCTTTCTTCGCCACTTTTGCTACGCCATCTGCTATCGTAACATTATCAAGTTTTTTACCCGAATGACGAAGGAAATAAGTAAGGAAATATCCCCCTACGTGATCTTTTTCGATTGCTACTACCGCCCGTGTCGCCTGAGAATTCTCAAAAGAGAGAGAAGGGATAAGAATATAAAAATCCTCCATACTCAAATATCCAATATAAATTTTGGTATAAATATCATGATACCGCTGTGTCGCAGGTTTACGGAAAAAATCCCAATCGATAGGAGTTCCATTACGCAAAGAGCGAACCATCCATGATAACGTCGCATAATATTTAAAGGACGATGTTCGAATCTCTTGGGCGTGGGCAATTTTATCACTCTCCACACAAATCATAGGCGCACGTTGGGAGTTTGTACTTAGTCGCTCCAACAAATGAGCAGCACTATAGGGCTTGGTAAACCAAACGCTCGCATACGGTGGAAGTTCCGTTGTCCCCGTTGCCCCATCGTTGAGAACCAAAATGGAGCGAACGTTATAGCGAGGAAATAATACCTCTAGCAGTGCCCGTTTTTTACGAAGCCGTTTTTTGAGATTACTCACCGATTTCACCAACGTCATCTCGATGAAATAAAGCTCTTTATCGGTAAATAGTAACCCGTCGAATTCCCCAATCTCTTTGTGCCGTGCACGATAGATAATCTGCCCTTTCCAGCTCACCGAGAGAGCATCACTTTGCGCATGGGTACGGCTTTTGTGGGGACCTTTGATAATAAACTGCTTTATTTTCGGTTCATTGGTAGCAAATCGGAGAAGTTTTTCGTAGATGTAATTTTCATACACCTCCCCCTCAAATGATCGAAAGGCACTCACATAACTTTCATCCTCCATGGTAAGCCCTTTGGCTTGCAGGGATAGGAGGTGGTCAATATTGTAGTCATAGTAAAGAAGATTATCCCCGAGATCTTCATCTCCATGGGGGATTACGGTAGCATTAATAGTTAGCAAGGGGAGCCTTTTTACCTGTGTTTAGGCATGCTGACAATGCCCACCGTATTTTAGCGAAAATAATAAAGTTAGAAATTAAAAGAATTCTATATCCTCCTCATCTCCCAAATCCACTTCCGTTCCTGTTATAATTGATTCTATTTGCATACACGAACTAAAAAAGGAAGCATCAAGATAATGAATATCCAACGCATCTTTAATCTCAAAAATATGATGTACCCATGCGGTGAGATCATTTTTAAGCCCCTCTAAGAATATTAGCACATTAGTACGTTTGATCTCATCGTTTGCGAGAATATAACCATGTGTTTTCAAAAGTGTCGAAAGAGAAACGATGGCGTAAGAGAGCCCTGAAAATTCATACAAAGCACTAATAGCATTACTATATGCCCCTAAAACTTCATTTGCAAAATTATAAAAATTTTCTTCACTCCCCTCTTGAGAGAGGGTATTTTCCCACGATGTCCACTCCCTCTGCGCTTCATAAAGATCATGAATTTCCCCATATGCATCGGCGTCAAGCGTTTGGACATAATCCCCTGCCATCACTTTATGGATAAAACTTTCTCTCAGAACCTGATGCTCCGCCGCACCAAGGGCACGGTTAACTTTTGGTTCACATGCGATAGCAACTATTAACTCTTCTTTTTTATGCTGCACGTGGGAATCATTCACTATCGAAGAGACTAATGGGATACGAAATGCCGCCATCTTTTTCGTCATCAAACACCCATCTCCCAACCCACGAATCAAATGATCAATCATTTCATTATGTTTTATCGGCTTTTGCAAGGGAGCTTGAATAAACATATCATCAAAACTCTCTTCAATAGTAATCGTTACCATCGCTCCACTTTTGACTTCATGCCGAAGTAGTTCGTATAGCAATTCAATGACTCTATCAATATTGTTACACATTCTAGTTCGTGCACACTCAAATCTCATCAATAACCACATCCCAAAATCCATAATTGCATCCATATTATGAATCTCAAAAACTGTTTTAAAACTACGAACCTCTTCGCCAAAAGGATTAAGAGCAACTGATGTAGAACGCGTTACCCTCTCCTTTCCCCCTAGAGAAATTACTCCAGCATAACTTTGCAGTTTTAACCGAATCAACTCTTTATCAATTGGTTTTCGAATATAAGCTGCTACCCCGATAGCTGCCATATTCTCTTCCATCTTCGGATCAATGACTGCCGTTACCGCCATAATAATCGTCTTTGGATAGCGCTCTTTAATGATCTTTGAGGCTTGAAATCCATCAAGTCGCGGCATCATTACGTCCATCAAGATGATATGCGGGCGTAATGCGTCACACTGCTCAACCGCATCATGACCATCAACTGCTTCGTAAATTTCAAATTCGCTAAGTTTTCGACAAATTGCCCGCAATACCAACCTATTATCTTCTACGTCATCAACAATTAATAGCTTTATTTTTTCCATTCAACACTCTCCTCTTCAGTTTTTATCATCGGAATTTTCAGGGTAAAACAACTCCCCTCACCAAATACAGAAGCAACTTCCAACGTCATCCCCATCCCTTTGGCGTACTCACTAACGATACCAAGTCCCAATCCTGTTCCCATGTCATGCACACCAACCTGCTCAAACGGCTCAAAGATGTGATCTAGCTTATCTTCAGGAATCCCAATGCCACTATCATCAACTTCAATGTAACACGCATCCGCCTCTAAATGAACGTAAAGCCTCACGTATCCCCATTCCGTAAACTTAATCGCATTGGAGATGAGATTCGTCATAATTTGACGCAACCTCAATTCATCGCTTTGAATATACAACAAAGCATCAGGAACCTCAAGGAGATACTCTAGCGCCTCTTTTGTATTAAGTGCGCTGGTCGTCTCATATATATCTCTCACCAATGCTGTAACCTCGGTAGATGCCATCAGATAGTGCTCTTTTCCTGCACGAAGTTTCGCCATGTCTAACAATGAATTAATCAGCTGTAACAAATGCAACGAATTTTTATGGGAACGCTGAATATACATATGTACCAGATCTCGACTCTCTTCATCATCCATAATCTCATCAAAACTTTCCAACGCACTGTCAGTGAAATTAATAATAGCATTTAACGGCGTACGCAGTTCATGAGAGACTTGATCAAAAAATTTATTTTTGGCTTCAAGTGTTTTGTCCGCCATTTTTTTGGCTTCCATTACTTCAGTTATCTCATGCGAAAGGGAAAAAAATTCAATAATTCTTTTCTCATGATCTTGAATAGGGATAAATGACATATCCAAATAATGAGCCCCCCCTAATTTATCCGCAATCTCAAAAGTTCCTTTATAGATTTTACCGCTTTGCACCCTCTTCCAGATAGCATCATGACTTTCATCGCTCACATTCACCCCACGCAAAACGGAAAAATGACGACCACTCAATTCACCCTTTCCATACAGCATCATTTCACTCAACGCTCTATTGGCATAGGTAATCGTCCCTTTTAAATCGCATTTAAACACTAATGTTGAGGCTTCAATTGCTTTGTCATATTGGGCAAGCAAAAATTGCGTTTTATTCCGATCCTCAACACTGCTTTTGATCCCTTCTTCAAGGGTGGTCTTATACCCCATAATATCGGTTACATTCGTTAATGTAGCAATATACATATCACTTAACGGCTCCAAAGCGTTAAGGGTGATATTAAACGTATTCAAGATATTGTCTTTCATCACCCCAATACTGTAATGCCCTTTCGTCCCTTCCAAAATCGTTTCAAACCATCGCTTATCTTGATACCCTTCGTAGACGTAACCAAACTTTTCAATTTTTTCAAATAATGATGAGAAATAAAACGGCTCTAAAGAACGCTCGATATAGGGCTTAAAAAAATTCAAAAAAGAGGTATTCGCATCAACAACACTCTCTCCGTCCGTAATAACGATCATATCGGTAGTAGCATTAAAAATATTTTTGTAGTAACGATGCACTGGATCATTCGAACGTAAACGTTCCTTCAGTTGCTCTTTTAGCGTCAATGAATCTATTGGCACAGAAACACTCCCTGTTATTTTTGTATCTTCACTATCTTACCACACTTTTATTCCTCGTTGAATAAGGAAGATGTTATACTTCGCAAATGCAAAAATATATCCCAACCGATGATCAAATCCGCACACAGTTTGTCACCTCGTTGATGAACTATTTCAAAATCGAAGAGGACGTTTTCTTGCGCTCTCACATCGATGAGTTGATTCGCCCTATCAGCACCAATCGCTACAGTGAATTTCTCCGTCGTCTCTCTAGTCGTGATTTTTCTTACAAAACAGGGATTGAAAAAATATCATTGATTTCCCATGAACTTCTGGAAGAACAACGCTCCCCTCTCGAACTTGAAGCCTACGAACGGGCGCAAAAACTTTATGCCCTGATGTACGATTTACGTCGCAGCATCACCGATGAACGTAACCGCGAACAAAGTGCCATAGAGCGGTTTGAAAATGTCCGTTTCACCTCGATCAAAGAGGCAGGTTCTACAGAGCCATTATTGGACTCACTTGACATTGAGGTAATTCGAATCCTCACAAAACGGTGGATTTATGATTATGTCTCGCTGGATCGGGGGCTTTTTGAGGGACGCGTTGCACATGAGTACACCTTATTGCTCCTAGAACGCCAACGACAACGGGCACAACCCTCTATCGCCACCCCAACCAAACGAGTCATTACGAGAAAACCTAAATGATAGGAATCCCAACTTCTCTCATCGACCATGATGATTTAAGTCTATTAGAACGCGCATTGATTCCCCTTATTATCCGTCATGGATTTATTTGGGGATCATTACCAAAAGCATTAAGTGCTTCATTTCTAGCTGAACTTTTACGCCACAGCTCTCGAGAAGTGGTCGAAGCACTTGATAGCCTCGTTGTCAAAAAGATTCTCAAAACAACCCGTGAGAAAACAGCCGATGGAGTAATGATCCTTTATCGTTTAGAGGCTATCATTTCCGCACAAAGCATTCCCCAAACAGCTCTCGTCGCGACCCAATACACCGACAGTAATTATTATCTCAACCTTTCCAATGAAGTGTTCGAAGAGCTTCACGGCTATGCGCTGGAGGTGTGTGATCGTGAGGGGTTGCGACGAGAGATTTTCGATGATTTCAACTTTCACCAACGCTCTCAAAACCGCCGTTCATTTGATTGGCACGCTGAGTTTGAAAAATGGGTACGGCGCGAAGTGGCTTCCAAAGCACCTGTCATAGCTAACGCTTCACAACTCGAAGAGAATAAACCAACATCAGCAGAGTTTGAAATGGCACAGTATTTCATCCGTCGTCTAGCTTCTATCGACCCCCAATTTGAAGAACCATTTGATGTAATGAGCTGGGCAAAACAGATTAAAATTCTCATTGACACCCAAGGCTATTCCGTGCTTGATGTCAAGACTGGGATCGATTGGCTCTTTAGTGCCAAAGGGGATTGGTTCCGCCCCAATGTCCCTGATGCGTATCATCTACGCAAACATTTCAAACGGCTTATTTCCCACACCCGAAGTTTCCGAGAGGGAACAACACGACTTCCTGATGGTGTCAATATTTTTGATATTATTGGGAGAGAGTAGACTACATAACTAAAGATTGATCATATGTTTGGTAATAAAAATATACTTGAAAAGCAAAAGGCGATTGACAATATATTTAGATAGTTAAAAGAGAAAAATGGAAGAATGATTAGTTGTAAAAAAAGAAGGGGGATAAAGAAGAAATATTCCGAGGCCAGGCGGCGACCTACGTTTCCACACCTGAAAGATGCAGTATTATGAGCGAAGAGGGTCTTAGCTTCCGGGT
>JBAZTZ010000033.1:0-23317 GCA_041661705.1 Sulfuricurvum sp. | reverse complement strand
TAAGTTTTTGATAGTTATCTTGTTTGTTGTAGCCATATCAAATTAGCCTTTTTTCCAAATAAAAGCAATTTTAGTGCCGATTTAGAGAGGGAAGGATAATTCGAAATTTATGTGCGGAATGACGGATATAGTAGAGTCTTGGGGTTTTCTCAGTCATATATTATGAAGATGAGGGATAGTGAATGAGTTATAATTATTAGTTGCCCCCTTTTCTTTAGTTAAATTTCTTGACTTGTTATTTTGAAGTGGTTACAATTTTGCTGTTGGTATAACTTTCTGTTTGAACAATGGAGCGGTAAAGCTAAGGTTGAGGGATTAATTACCCCTTGACCTTTTTTTTTACCCTCCAAAGTTCAAACAGAAGGGGGTTCTTTATGGAAAAGCTTATACCAACAATATTGCTTTTGTGCATTCTTGCACCGTTGTTGCATTAGCGCAACGCCAAGGGGTTTGTCCCCTTGCCCCCTTATTATTGATATTCCACTTACTTCAAATTTTTTGATTTATGTGTCTACAATCAAAATGACCTAACACATTAACATCAACAGTCGGACAAATTTAAGTTTTTTTTCTTATAATTCGTTATATCTTACAAAACATAACAAAAATGTCGCATTTCAGTATGACCGCCTACGCACTTATCTCGCCGTTACATATTATTATTGGATTGTAATTTCTGCTTCTACCGCGTAATCATTTTGTTATCATAAACAATTACACTACCCAAAATTTATATAGAAAATGGGAAGTCGATTGTGCATAAAACTATTTTCTTTAGCGTTCTCACGGCCCTCTCACTCTACGGTGCCAGACCTCTTGTAACGGATGATGCAAGGTTAACAAATCCCTATAGTTGCCAACTCGAAAGTTACACAAAACACACCACTTTCGTGAATGATTTTTGGTTACTTCCTGCGTGTAATCCCACTGGAAATCTTGAATACACCCTTGGAGTTGGGAGAAGTTATAATCAATCAAATACCTTCGATAATATCTCACTGCAAGCTAAAACCCTCTTTCATCCTCTTCAAACAAACGGATATGGTATCGGCATTGCCGCTGGGGTTACAACCAATACAATATCGGATACCTATCAAAATCAAATTGGTTCACTTTATGGGTATATTCCCGTAAGTTTTTCATTCAATAACGATCAAATAATACTGCATCTTAACGGAGGGATGGTACACGATACGCAAAGTTATAACACATTTGGAACCTATGGAATAGGCTCAGAAATCACTATCAGCGAGCACCTGTTCGGAGTTACTGAAGTCTATGGTGATACAACAGGCGAACTATTTTGGCAAGGGGGGAGCCGTTTGTGGCTTATTCCAAATAAACTACAAATGGATATGACATACGGCGCAGGAGGAAATGATTTTCACCAATGGGTTACGTTTGGTCTGCGAATTTTAGGCTCCGAATGGTTTCGCCATTGAGATTCTTTCCGACTAACACATTAGTATCAACAGTCGGACAAATTTAAGCTTTTTTTCTTTATAATATCGTTATATCCTACAAAACACAACGAAAATGTTACTCTTCTTGAGAATATTTTTTGCAATAGTGTGTTCGTGATTAACGTTATATCAAAATAGATACCAAGGAAAAATCATGTTAACTTCTGCTCGCAATACCCTTTATGGGACGGTTGAATCTCTCGTCGCTGGTGCGGTTAATTCCGAACTTGTTTTATCTCTTGTTAATGAAAAAATAGTTGCTACCCTTACGAATGAGTCGGTTAAAAATCTTGAGATTAGTGTCGGCAGTAGCGCATACGCCCTTATCAAATCGAGTTCAATGATTTTGGCAAAAAACAAACCGTTACGTATCAGTGCGCGTAATGTTCTCACCGCAACCGTCTCAGAGGTAATCAAAGGTGCGGTGAATGCTGAGATCAAAATGGATCTTGGAACCACACCCTTAACTGCCATTATCACCAATGAATCGGCTGAAGAACTGATGCTCAAAAAAGAGGATACCGTTTATGCGATCTTCAAAGCTTCCAATGTCATTATCGGCATGGTGTAAAGGAATTATTATGAAACTGTTTAAACTTTCTCTCCTCTCAATCGCACTCGCTTCTGCCCTTGCGGCTCAAACCATCACCGTAGCAGCGGCAGCGAATATGAAATACGCGGTCACCGACATCGCCAAAGCATTTACCAAAGAATCAGGGATTGATGTCAAAATCATCACCGGAGCGTCAGGGAAATTGACCCAACAAATCATGAGCGGTGCCCCTTACGATGCGTTTCTCTCCGCCGATGTTGAGTTTCCTACCAAATTGGCACAAAGTGGTTTTACAACAACCCCTTCTCAAGTGTATGCGTATGGAGCACTTATCCTTTGGAGCGATACGGGGATTGATCTTTCTAAAGGCGTAGCCGTTGTCGCTGATCCATCGGTGAAAAAAATTGCTATTGCCAATCCAAAAACAGCTCCGTATGGAGTCGAAGCGATGAACGCCATGAAGTTTTATAAAGTAGATAGCAATGCTATTACCCCTAAATTGGTCATTGCTGAATCCATCTCTCAAGTGGGCGCATACGTCACCACCAAAGCCGTTGATGTTGGATTTATGGCAAAATCAATTGTCCTCTCTCCTGAAATGAAAAACGTCGGGAAATGGGTAGAAGTCGATCCAAAAGCGTACAACACAATCGATCAAGCGATGGTAGGACTCAAAAATGGAACTCCCGAAAATCAAATCGCTGCCAAAAAATTTCTTCGATTTATGAGTTCATCAGCAGCGCAAACGATTTTAAAAGCAAGTGGGTATAAATTACCTGCTGCGAAATAAGGATTTCCAATGACAAAACTAAGCGTTGTAACGGCATTACTATTAGGAAGTGGTGTATTGGCATCCGCTGCCGATGATTTGGCAAGTGCGTTTAAAGAGGGAAAACTTGATGGGCGAATTCGCGCTCAGTATTTTAATACCGATTGGGATGATAATAGCGTTAAAGGTAAAAATGGATCCGATGCCAACGGACTTGCCATCGGTGGCAGTTTGATCTATAAAACAGCCCCTTTGTATGGAATTAGTGCAGGGACTGGTCTTTATACGACCCAAAATCCTGCCGGATGGACTGAGGCGAACGACGGAGCTACGTCAACCACCAGTAAAGATCTCTTTTCTCGTGATACGGGTCAGCCTTATGGTGAGGGGTATGCGGTTTTAGCTGAAGCTTATTTGCAAGTCGATATTGCCAAAACCAAAGGTAAAGGGGGTCATTTCTTAATGAACAATCCATGGATTACCCCCAATGATACCAAAATGATCCCTATTTCGGTAGAGGGGTATGAAGGGATCTCAAATGATATTGCCAATACCACCATCCAGCTTGATTATGCCGATAAACTCAAAGAACGCGGGATGACTTATTTTGGAAATATGACCGATACGGGAGACACCCCCCTTAAAATTAAAAATTATTACAGTGGTGGAACACATGGGGATGCCCCCTCCGTCATCGTGGCAGGGATTAAAAACAAATCCATTAACGGCTTAGAACTTCAAGTATGGGGAATGAATTGGAACAATCTTGCCAACCAAGCACTTGTTGAAGCCAACTACGCACTTGAAGCAGGAGATGTAATCTTTGGGTTTGGTGCTCGTTATATTAGACAATATGATAAAGGAGCAGGAGCAATTCTTGCCCCTAAAACCACCAATGGTGATAATGACAATAGCATTGACTCTTCGTTGTGGGCATTTCGGACAACGGCTGATTATCGTGCAGTTAAATTGCTCCTATCCCTGTCGCAAACCAATAAAAACGGTGATATGATTGCCCCTTGGCGCGGATTCTTGACACAAGGATACACCCGCAGTATGACGGTCACAGACTGGAACGCCAACACCAAGGGATATAAAGCGCAAATTGACTATGATTTCAATACAATTGTATCAGGATTAAGCACCTCAATTAGTTATTCGTATTACAATCGGGATCCGAGTAAAACACCTTATGCCAGTGCGACTGACCGTCTCTTTGGCAATGGGGATACTCGTCAAACCAACCTTGATATTGTCTATAAATTAGCAGGCAGTTTTAAAGGGACGGAGCTTAAAGCCCGTTTTATGGATCAGAATAATGATCTTGATGGAACAAAAGAGGATGGCACATCTATGATAAACACCTCTAACAAAGAAATGCGTTTAGAAGCAAACTACCGTTTTTAAATCCACCGATCCCCTTAGGGGTCACAACTCTTATACACGAAGGAACTCCATGTTTTTAAAACCTATCGATTTTGCCGCGATGTACCGCGATCATAAAAATGCGACCGATTTCAAAGGAAAAACCAGCAGTGACTGGGATGATAAATCCGCCGATATGGCGGCATCCACTATTGATAGCCCCTACGTGAATGATTTCATCTCCCGTATGAACATTACGGAAGATGATGTGATTCTCGATATTGGATGCGGTCCAGGAGCACTGAGTATCCCCTTAGCCAAAAAAGCCAAGAAGGTGATAGCTATGGACTTTTCTCCCCAAATGCTCGCCGAACTCGAAGCGTACGCCGCACGTGAAGGGGTGACGAATATACAAACCGTTCTTCTCGGTTGGGACGATGATTGGAGCACACTTCCAATCGTTGATATTGTCGTGGCATCCCGCTCTATGGAGGTCAATGATGCAGCGATAGCACTGGTGAAGATGTCCTCTCAGGCACGCAAGGGGTGTTATCTTACCTACAAAGTGGGGGGAAGTTTTGTCGATATGAATATTCTTGATTATATTGGTAAAAAGATCATCACCAAACCCGATTATTGGTATCTTCCCATCCTCCTTTACCAAAAAGGGTATCTCCCAACTATCGACTATATCACCACAGGGAGAGGAAGTATCCGCAGTGCCACTATAGAAGAGTTTATCCAATCGTTGACCTGGAGTCTAGGGGGGATAAATGAGGAGCAAGAGAGCAAAGCACGAGAGTATTATGATCGTTTTATCACGGGTGAGAATCGCCATCCCAAACCGATGCAATGGGCATTTATTGCATGGGAGACCAAATGATCGCATTAACAGACTATGAACTTGAAACCCTCCTTGCCGAAGATGTCCCCTACGGTGATTTGACTACTACGTCATTGGGTATTACCGACCAACGCGCCCGTATCACTTTCTCAACGCGTGAACGCCCTCTCGTCGTCTCGTGCACCGAAGAGGCGGTTCGGCTATGTGGACTCTATGGATTGGAGATCGACGGATTTGTCAAATCGGGAACCCTCGTTCCCCCCAAAAGCGTCTTTCTCGAAGCACACGGCGAAGCAGGAAATATCCATCGCGTATGGAAAAGCATCCAAAACCTCCTCGATTATGCCAGTGGAATTTCTACCTATACCCGTGAAGCGGTACTCTTAGCTCGCTCAATCAATCCTGATATCGTTGTCGCCACCACCCGAAAAACGACCCCATTTACGAAAAAAATCGCCATCAAAGCGGTCGAATCAGGGGGTGGTGTCGCACATCGTTTGGGACTCTCTGAATCCATTCTCGTATTTGAATACCATCGTGTATTTTTTCCCAATGATGATGCATTTGCTACCGCATTAAGAAAAATAAAAAAAATGAATCCCGAGAAAAAAATCGTCATCGAGGCTGAAACTCATGACGATGCGCTAAAATTCGCCGCAATGGGAGCCGACATTCTCCAACTCGAAAAAATGCCCCTCACGAAGCTCGCCGATACAGTACGTATCCTTCACACCGACTACCCCTATATCACCCTCATCGCCACGGGGGGAATCAGTACCAAAAATATTGCTGAGTATGCGGCTACGGGTGTTGATATGATCGTCACCTCATCGCCGTATAATGCGCAACCTGCGGATGTTAAGGTGAGGATAGAGGCGGTATGAACACCCTCCCCTCCACCCTAACCGCCATCACAGCATCCGAACATCTAAGTACCCTTACCGTCTCCGTAGGAGCCGATTCGTTTCACCTCCTCCTAGCCGAACAATGTCATGATACCATTGGTACACCTTTGACGCTAGTATTCAAAGAGACGGAAGTAATCCTCGCCTCAACACCTACCGCAACGACCGCCAATATCCATCGTGCCGTAGTAGCAAACATTGAACAAGGAAGTGTGTTATCCCAAATCACCCTCACCTATCACGAAACAACGCTCTTAGCCCTCGTCCCTACCCTTACATTCAATCCCCTAAATATCCATGAGGGAGATGATGTATTTTGGATAGTGAGTCCATCTGAAATTTCCCTCTTACGGAGTAACCATGGAATCTGAATTTCTAAGTACAATGCTACTGACGTTTAAACTTGCAACCGTTACGACCGTAATACTTCTCCTTATCGGAATTCCCCTTGCCTCATTCTTGGTCTTCACTAAAATGCGATTCAAAAGTGTTATTGAGACCATCGTTAGTATGCCCCTTGTATTACCCCCCTCCGTACTAGGGTTTTATCTCCTCCTCACCTTCAGCCCTGCTTCTGTTATCGGAGAGTTTTTAACCTCTCACGGCATTCGATTAGCCTTTAGTTTCGAAGGGTTAGTGATCGGTTCTGTCCTCTTTAGCTTGCCCTTTATGGTGCATCCTATCCAATCAGCTCTCTCCCAAGTTCCCCTCTCCATCTTCGAGGCCTCTTATACTCTTGGAAAATCAAAATTAGAGACGATGATCCGTGTTATCATCCCCTCCATCCGTCACGGGCTCATCTCTGGGATCGTCCTCGCATTCGCCCACACGGTCGGAGAGTTCGGGGTGATACTGATGATCGGAGGTAATATTCCGGGAGAGACACGTGTCGCCTCCATCGCCATCTACGACGAAGTAGAATCACTCAACTACGCCATGGCGCACCAATACGCCATCACCTTGTTTGTGGTCACATTTTCGATACTCCTCCTCGTTTATACGCTCAACAAGAAGTCTTTAGGGGGGATCAAATGATTCTCATTAATATCACCAAACATCTCAACACTGCGGATGGGGCTTTAGAAGCCCATTTTGACCTCTCTATTCATGATGGGGAGTTTCTCACCCTTTTTGGTCCTTCTGGTGCAGGTAAAACAACATTGATGCGCATGATTGCAGGTCTTGAAAAACCCGATAGTGGACATATCGAAGTGGACGGTGAGGTGTGGTTTGATCACACCCAAAAGATCAACCTCCCACCCCAAAAACGGAGCATCGGATTTGTGTTCCAAGACTATGCCCTCTTCCCGACAATGAGCGTCCGAGACAATCTCCTTTTTGCCGCTGAGAATACACAACAGCGTCGTACCGTTGATGAACTCATCGACCTCATCGAACTCTCCAACCTTGCAAGTCGTCTCCCCTCAACCCTCTCAGGGGGACAAAAACAGCGTGTTGCCCTTGCCCGTGCCCTTGTTCGACGACCTAAGATATTGCTCCTTGATGAACCACTCTCCGCATTGGATCCCACCATGCGCCAAAAACTCCAAGACGAACTCTCCCTCATCCATAAACGGCTTGGGGTTACAACATTATTGGTAAGTCATGATATTGCCGAGACAGTCAAACTCTCCGACCGAATAGCTTCAATCGAATCGGGAAAAATCCTCCGTACGTGTAAGCCCATGGAGTTTTTCAGCCCCCAAACCCTCAGTGGTAAATTACAGCTTATCGGAGAAGTTTTAAAAATGGAAGAGGATTTTCCCGTAGTAATTGTTACGTTGCTTGTCGGTTCTTCTATTGTTCGTACCGTTTTAAGTAGTGAGGAAGCATCGGCTTTGCACATCGGAGACCATGCCATTATTTCGACAAAAGCATTTAATCCAATCGTAATGGCATTGGAGTAGTTTTCGCTACGCAACAGTTTTAGATTAACAAATACAGTCCCTCTTGTTCAATCCCTTTCTTTTGCTTCTTGACAATCTCTTTTAAAATATTTATTTCATCATAATTTATTACCAAATTTTTATATCGTATTTGATCCGTATAGAGTTTTGCAATACCGTATTTGTGAATCAGAATTTCAATATCATCAGGTATAAACATAGTATGCTTTTTGCATTTTTTGAGTCTTGGCACTACTTTATTTTGATAAATATTGATCCCTGCCAAATCATAATCACCAAAATGGATATATTCGTTTTCTAAGTTTTCTATCCATTTAAGCATGTAGGGATTGATAACTACAAATAATAAATTATCACTATTGAAAAATTGTTGATACTTTTTTGCGAACCAAATCACTTGATAGTTTTCAATACCGACGATGATGGTATCTTTAAAAATTTCAATTTTTTCAGTATGAAACAAAAAATATCCCATTCCATTTGTCGGTATAATCGTTACTATCTCATTATTTAATTTTATATCTATATTTCTCAAAGATGAAAAATACAACCCTTTTAAGCTGTCAGATTTTTTCGCTTTTGTACCACTGCGATACTGTTGTATTTTATCTCGTGAAGGAGGTGAATTTAACACTTCTTCAATATAAGCATCTATCTCTTGAAGTGTGGCTATTTTATATCCACTATTTTGCAAAAAGCTAAAAACATTCTGTTCTTTTTTGAGATGAACAATTTGTCGTTTCGGCGTTTCTCTTTGTATTACAATGGCACCATTAAGTTTTAATTTCTCAACTATCGCTTTATCGCTAAATTTACCAACAGTGATACTTCCCTCCATTAAAAGAGTTTTTAGATTGAGTAAATCCTGCTTATTTACATTCATCCGTTAAATTTCCATCTTACTCGCAAGTATCATCCGTGAATAATTCCCATGATTTTGCCCAACATAAATAGTCGGATACATAGAGATCAACATATCATCTTCTATTGGCATTCCGTTCAAAAATACGAACCCGCTTCGGTTGACAAAATCTTTTAACTCTTTAAAATAGTCGGTTGAAATAGTTCCTATTTCATCCAAAATACAATGGCTAAGTATTTGATTATCTTTGACTATATTTTTACTTACCATTTGCAGCATTGCAATATTTATGATACTTTTGACTAACGTTGAAGTACCATTTGAGCCAATATCATCTAAAGTTTGTCTCCATTTTAAATCATTCCCCTTCTCCGTGACTTTAAACTCAAGGACAAACCCATCTTCTAGCTCTATTCGCTCTTTGGAAGTTTTTAGCAGTTCCACAAAATCAGATATTTTAGTATCTAACTCGCCTTTAACCTTTTTGCTTATAGCATCATTGATGTCTGCTTTGTATAAACCACCTAAAAACATATCCGTATTTTCATCGTAAAAACGGGACAATGCTTTGAGTGAATATAAAATATTATTGTTAGAATCTTCAGAACGTATTTTGATATTATCGATCACATTAAAAGAATCGACTGCTTTATTGATAGTATTTCGCAAAGTTAACACTTCACCCTTTACATCCATAATCGCATCGTCAAAAAGAGCTAAATCTTTTTTGATAGAGTTCAAACTACTTTTAAAAGTTTCAGATGCCATTTCTTTAAAAGTAGTGATTTTATCTTTTTGAACGTAAGCTATCAGCTCTTTTGCGGTTTTAAGGTATTCAATCGAATCGACATAATCATTTGATATATCAATCTTAAATATATTATCAACGGCTAGAGCTTTTTCACACTCCAACACCAAAGATTTAATTTTCTCCTCATTATTTTTGATGTTCTCATAAAGATTCACGATAGCATTGACTATCTCTTTTATATCTACCTCATTATCCACGCTAGCGTTCTCTAGGATGAGCGAATTTTTTATGCTTTCCTTAATGTTTTGATTCTCAATTTTCTCAGCGTAGTTTTTTATAAACAGTTCTAAATCAGATCGTCTTGCATCTAACTCTTTTTTTCTTTTATCGACTGCTGCATTATCCTTTTTGGAATTGCTTTTTAGTGATTCCAACTCCGCGCTTAAGCTTTTTTTAATACTTTCATTCTCTTTTAGAATGGCTCGTTGCGCTGGAATAGCTTTTATTTTCTCTTGATACTCAAAGAGATAAAAAGTGACGAATATTCTATCTTTGTTTATGATGTGAAGCTTTTGCTCTAAGCTTTTTTGCTCCTGTGAAATCTCTTTCAGTAGCTTTTCATCAACACCTTCCGCTGTTAATGCACACGATAATTCCTCTTGGAGGGAGTAAGCGTCCTTTTCGTATTTCTCTTCTATTTGCGCTACATCTCTCTTTTTAGATGCACTTAAAGTCGCTATTTGTTCTTTATACTCACGTATTATTTCCTCTGTGGATTGCGTGATAGAGTTTTGAATATCCTCTATTTTTTTCACTGCCTGCTTGATAGAATCAATTAGCTTTTTTATCTCTAAATCCTCATTAGCGTATTTTTTAGTGAGTTTCTCCATCTCCTCTTTTCTTTGCTTGGTTGCTTCAATTTGAGCAAAAACAAGCTTATCTTTGGCTAAGTTCAAACTTTTGTGATAGCTTTTTTCTTTCTCATCCAAGTTTGATTTCAAGGAGTAGAGATCGGTTCTTCGTTTATTTTTTTCCTTCGTCTGTTTGTAAGCATTTTCCTCTATTATTTTTTTATCTTCCAGCACTTTTTTATTCAAATTTTTGATTTTATCTTTGAGTAATTTAAGTTGCTCCAAAAGTTTTGCCTGCTCATACTCGTTTGAAAACTCTGTATCAAACTCCAGTTCCAAACCAAAAATAGAGTTATTCTCATCGCTCACTTTTGCCCTAAATTTTTTATCTGAAAATAGAATTTCCTCTTTGAGATACGTTGCTATTTTTTCTTTATTTTTTATGTCGTTTTTATTTAAAAATCCATATAAATTGTCACTCTCAAAATCAAGCTTTTTTTCTATTTGTAGCTTTTCGGTCAATAGTATATTTTTTTGCTTATTTACCTCATCTTCTAGCTTTTCTATCGCCTTTTTTAGCTCTAGTCTGATATTTTCGATCTCTTGCTCTACTTTTTCTATCTCATAGTTGTTATTGGGTATCAGTAGTTTTGTATCAGACAATTCTTTAGAAAACCTCTCTATCTCATTCCCGTAAGCGTCAATTTTTTCTTTATTAAAAGGAAAATGTTCCACCTTTCCCAACGATACTTTGGTCTCACCAAGGATAGCTTTTTGTGTCTCAAGCAATAGATCCAAACTAGTTTTCTCATTGAGATATAATTGAGATGATTCTTTGATTTTCGTCTCTTTACTTTGAATCATTTCGTTGATTTTATCGTTGATTTTTCCAATATTTTCTTGCGCTATTGTTTTAGTTCTAAGCATATTATTGTTTGAATCTTGCATAAGATTTTCCAATATCTTATGATATTTATTTTTAATACCCTCTGCACCAGAGGTTAAGGCATTAAACCTTTGTTTGGCATTGTTGAGTGAGTCTTTATAGACTTGTTCATTGTTATATTCTACTACTAATGAATCAATATCTTTTTGCTTATATTCTACCTCTTTTTCACTCAGTTCCTTAATCTCTTCTTCTTGACGCCATATCTCTTTTTCTTTCTCAGATATTTTATCTTTTGAAATTTTGGATGCCACCTCATAAGCAAATTTCAGTTCCGTTCTCTCTTTTTCTAACTCTGCTAATTTTGTTGTATTTTCCTCCATCTCTATAGCAGAATTCTTTTTAACACTCTCCAGCTGGTTCGCTTTTATTTTAAACTCATTTTTGTTTTGTTTGTAGTTCGTGTGCGTCTCGGCGAGTTTTAAAATTGTAGGAAATTTTTTCTCAAACTGCTCAATCTCTTTTTTTTCTTTGATAAACTCATTGAGGTTAACTTTTATAGTGTTTAGATTGATGGAAGCATTCGAATCAGCTATAAGGGAGACAATACTTTTTTTCAGAGAATTAGAGCTTACTTTTGAGCTAGCAAAAATATTTGACAATGTTTTGGCAAACTCTTTTCTTGAATTTATACTCTCAAACAGCACAAAACTTGTCGTCGATTCCTGTTTTATATTTTTGTTATCCGAATCTTTTTTATGAAAAATATTGATATATTTTTCTTTGATGGTTGTGGTGGTGTTTGGGAGATTATTGGTTTGAATATTTTCGTTAAGTCGTTCCAAATTCAGAGGCATATCCCCATCCAAAAATAACTCTTTTACCGTGAGTGCTGTGTTTGTTATATCTACAAAGGTATAGTGGAGTTTTCCAGTTTTACTGACAATAAATAAAAATTTGCTCTCATCTTTTATGTATTCATAAACAAGATGGGAGTTATGCTCTTTAAAATACCAATCATTAAAGGACTTTTTAGTGTCGGGGTTGATATTAAGGGTAACATCGGAATAGTCCATTGTGTAAAAAAATAAAACCGCTCGCATAATGGTTGTTTTCCCCACTCCACTCTCTCCTAGCAAAAGAGTGTTATCATGAAGCGCTATCTCTGCAAATTCATAGCCAGCACTTTTGATAAGATAGATTTTTTTCAAGCCATTTTTATTCTTATTCATAAACTTCCACCTCACCTAAAAAAGTCTCTATATATTCGTACGAATTAAGGATGATATAGTCCCCGTTTGTAGTATTGATTTCCTCTACGAAACCATCTTTTTTGAGTTTCTCAATGATCTTTTGTATAAATTCTCGGTTATCTTTTGCACTGATTCCCTTCATCTTATACGCCAATTCTTGGAGTTCAATATTATTATTAAGCTGATTCTCAATCGAGGTTAATCTAAATCTATACCCCACACTAAAATTAGAATCCAGTGTTCGTAAGAATGAAGCAATATCTATGTAATCAACGATTTTCTCTAATGCTGAGACGCTGTCAGAAGCATCATCGTGAGCAAAATAAAAATAACCCTCCCGCTTTATCAACACATAGCCGATAGGTTTAAAATAGGCTCTCAACTCCGATTCTTTGCTCATTATAGAATCATACATTTCAGAGTTTCCATTTTTGGTACTATTTTCGTTTATAAAATTACCTTTAAGTATGGTTTGATAAATTTTTTCTATCTGCTGTGGTAACAGCTCTTCAACGTTAATTAGCATTAGACACCTTCCCTTTGAGTACTAAAAATTTCTATATATTCTCTTGTATCTATTTTTACAAAATTCTGACTATTGATTTGGTATTTTGGAGCATAGTTTTTGAGCATCCTCACAAAAACTCCTAAAATTCTCTCTTTGGCAATATTATTTTGAATCAAGAAGGAGATTAAATCTTTCTCTTGCGCTAAAAAATCGCTATGGAGTTCTTGATAATTATAGAGAGTTTTTTCAATTTTTATTTCTGCTTCAATATCATAGCTTAGCGCTACATCATCTTTTTTATTTTTAAACTCCAACGCTCGTGATTCGATGATTTGCAAAATAGTGTCTATATAATCATGTATCTTGTCGTCTGGGTGAATTCTTTTTTCCCGTATATTCGTTGCGATAGAGGGTTTATTTTTTGAGTATTCTTCTATATTTGTAAATTCTAAAAGTTTGTTTTCATCTTTTAAATTTTTGAGAATCTGTAGTTTTTTGATAAATTCCCCATCTTTAATCGACTGATTTATGAAGTTTTTTATATCATCATAAAGCTGTCTAAACGAGCCCTCCATCTGGGCACTATTATGTTTTAATTTTAGGATGGTAGCGTTAATTTTGGGAGTTACCATCGCCCTAAAAAAATGGTACTGTTCCGCTAGCAAAGAATCCACGCTACTTGAAGCATCAATCAACTCTTTTATTTCCTCTTGACAGAGTTTGAGTTTTATCATTTTGATCTCAAAATTTGGCTCATTTTTAAAAGCAAAAACAGAGTTTGAGGCGATAGTGTGGAGATTAAACTTAAGGTGGGAAGGGATCTGATTTAGAATCTTATAAATTGATTGAATCTCTTTATCCGCCGATTCTTGATTCCTAATTCTTATATTGTAAGTGAGAAGATGTCCATTGAGCTTGCTGATTTTATCCCCAATGAGACCTATATACGTTTCACTGTTTTGCCCAAGCCTTGTCCTATAATACTCTTCCGTATCGCTGGATAAACTCAGAGCATCATCATAATTATCATACTCCAGTATCTCAAAACGAATCGCTTCATCAATCTTGGCATATTTGTAATTAGCCCGAAGTATAGTATTGGGTCGCGACTCATAGTTGTACAATTCTTGAATAACATCCTTACAAGAATTCTGTACATTTATGATGTCAATGATATTTTTTGTTATCGCCATAATTACTCTTTCGTCTAAGCTTAACCCCCATCTCCAAATGATGCGTATAAGGAAATTGATCGAACAGTGCCATCGCTTGAACGTCGTGCGTCTGACTCAATAGCTCCAAATCTCTCAAGAGCGTTTCAGGATTGCACGAGATATAGAGAAGATGATCAAATCGTGCGGCAAAAGCACATGGCTCTTCTCCCAAACCACTGCGAGGGGGATCGACGAAAAGGGTTTTGAGATGATAATCACTCACCTTGAGCCCCTCAAGACGACGGAACTCACGAATTTCATCGAGTGCAAGGGTAAATTCCTCTGCACTAAGACGGACAAAATCAATATTCTCTATATCATTAAGAACCATATTTCGTTTCGCCGCAACAATAGAAGCTTTGGAAATTTCAGTGGCTAAAACACGATCAAACTGCGTCGCAAAAGGGATGGTGAAATTTCCTGCACCGCAATAAAGCTCCAGTAAATCGCCACCAATCCCCTTTAACTGTTCCAACGACCATGAGACCATTTTTTCATTGACAAGGGCATTGGGTTGAGTAAAACTGTTTTCAATGTGAATATAGTGGTAATCACGCTCACCAATATGGAGCGTTTCGGTGACATAATCGTGGCTCAACACTATTTTTTGCTTACGACTGCGCCCGATGATGGAAATGCCCAACTCTTTTTCGATCAGCCGTGCTTTCTCACTCCACGCATCATCCAACGCTCTATGATAGATCAAACTTGCCAACACTTCACCACTACTGTGACTCGTCAAAAAATCAATACCGAAAAGTTTATATCCCAACTCGTGCTTTTTGATTTCCGCCAAAAGGGGGAGCATCACCGCTACAATATTCTCATGGACGATAGAACAGTGGGTGATCTTCACCACCCCTTGTTTATCGGCACGGTTCATCGCATAAAATGACCCCTCGTCATCATGATACACTTTGAACTCAGCACGAGAGCGATAATGCTCTTCAATGGATTCAAAGCAATCAATCTTTCCACTAAAATAAGGGGTGAACTGCTCTTTTATCATCTCAGTCTTGGTGCTCAATTGCCCCTCATACCCCTCTTCGTACAAACGGCAGCTGCCGCAAATTCCAAAATATTCACATTCCACTACAACACCTCTAAAACTAAACTATTTAACACTGGCAATCAAATTACCAATGAGAAGATTCCACCCATCCACCATAATAAAAACAAGGATTTTAAACGGCATCGAGATCATAACAGGCGGCAACATCATCATCCCCATCGACATCAAAATCGACGCAACGACCATATCAATAACCAAGAACGGCAAAAAGAGGAGAAATCCAATCTCAAACGCCGTTTTAAGCTCACTAATAACAAAAGCAGGAATTACAATCGTCAGCGGTACTTCTTTGATCGATTGGGGATTTTCCATGTGGCGTATACGCAAGAAAAGAGCCAAATCCTTCTCACGGGTATTACGAACCATAAAATTTTTAAACGGTTCGGTCGTTTTTTCAAACGCTTCATCGTAACTGATCTTGTTTTCAGTATACGGTTTAATCCCCTCATCATACGATTTTTGGGCAACGGGTTCCATGACAAAGACAGTGAGGATAAGGGCAAGCATCACGAGAAGCTGTGTAGGGGGAACTTGCTGTGTCCCCAACGCTTGACGCAAAAATCCAAAAACAATAACAAAACGGGTAAACGTCGTCATCACCAATACAAGACTTGGGGCAAGGAAAAGAACGGTGAGCATCAACAAGACGTTAAGGGAACTCACCACCTCTTGGGGAGATTCGGGGGCTGCAAGATTGAAACTCATCGCAGGCATTTGAGCATCCGCACCCAAAAGGGCAAACGGGATTAAAAAAAGAAAAATAGCTATACGACCCAAATGTGCACTCCAAAACTAAAAAGGCGATAATACCATAGAGATAGGGGTGTTTTCGATTAATTATCCACTTATTATTTTTGTGAAACACATTTCGTCAGCTTTTTGTCAAAGGTAAGAATCTCATCATGTTGTGAATAAGCACAGAGCAAGTCAAGGCTTTTCGTTTTGAATATTTTTAATGCTTGGACAGCTACACCATGATTTGTTGTCGATATATTTTCAAAATCAATCAACTCTATTAGTTGATCGGCAATCTCATCTTTGGATATTTGATACACCCCTAACAGCACATAAACAACTTCAGCCAAAATTTCGTTAGCAATAAAGACATTTTTATTCATCAAAACATCTTCTGCACTATTCGCCATTTCAACATTATCATTGATGAGATATCTCACGATATAGTTAGTGTCTACTCTAGTCATGATTTTTAAACTTTGCAACAACATTCATCTGCCATGCTTTATCTTCTAAAGCTATTTTTGATTCATCGGCATAGCAGTTAAACACCCCTCTTAATGACTTTTTTTTAGGTGTTTTTGATTTTTCAATCACCTCTTGTTCATCAAGAGGAAACATAATGAACTCCACGACTCTGTTGATATAATCAGAAGGTATCGTAATATGAAAATCTCTTTGTTGTGGTCGTATTACTTCTCGTATCATCTTGTCTCCTTTAAAATCATTTGATTTATTTTTCCATAATCAACTTTCATATGCTCTGAGTATTTACATGTCATAACCCTATCATTCGGAGCATCTTTATAATTTCTTGATGAATCAGTTACTTCTGTTCCACGCTCCCATCCGTGTGGTGTTAAATGCCATTCCGTGTATTCGCCTCGTGTTGTGTACATTTTTTGCTCCTATTTTTAGTTTTTCAAAAACTCGATAAATTGAATCAAATGAATTTCAGTAAAATACAAATGCTCATTTTTCCCCAATAATCTGATTGGGAGCGCATACATATCATTAAAATCGACATGATCTCTAAAAATATCTGGTACTTCAGTTTGCTTGTTGCTATGTATTGATTGAAGGATTTCATCATCCGAAAGTGCTCCGATACGATCAAATATATCGTTCAAAAATATAGCTTCAAAATCTCCACCTTGTTTGATAATCGAATGACATTTTGCACAGAGACATAGAGAGTTTCCAGCGTCAATTATTTTATGCTCCAATAACTCTTTTTGGGCTTTTGTCCATTTTCCTTTTTTGTAATCTGTCCATGTAAAACGCTCACAGTAGTAAAAATTCTTTTTAGTTTTGAATGAAAACCCGCAAATTTGGCAATGTCCAGCATATTGTTCTCTTCGTCTGAAAAAGTCTTTTGTTTCTTCAGCCCCAATTTTAGTTATTTTTTCTTTTATAACTATGGTTTTTGTAGCAGATGAAAGTGATTTGGAACGTTCAGCTAATTGCTGAAGTTTATCTTCCCGTTTTTTTCGATAGGATTCTTTGAACATATTTTGATTAGTTAGTATTGATGGTTCAATCATAGGTTTTGACTGATCATCAACTGTCGCATTATTATTAATAACTTGTTTCTTCCCTGATTGATGACCATCTGACCTTAAAAATTCATTTTCTATTTTGATGGAATTTTTTGTGTCTTTTACTGGATCATTAACTTGTTTAGTACGTGAAAATATTTTTTTTTGCTTTTGTTCTGTTGATGCTTTATTAAGAAATGGATTAATAGCTTCATCATAAACAAAACTGCTATGATCATTTTCGATTTCAAAGTAAGAATTATAATCGTGAATCCAGGTTGGTGTTTTTTCAATAAAAGCATAAAATTCAAATTGTGATCGCGTTATAGATATATAAAAATTAGTAATATCTATATTTTGTACCATTGAAATATAAATAATAATTGGGGCTTCTTTCCCTTTCACCTCTTCTAATGTCATAAATAAAAAATTTATATTTTCCTGCTCTAGTAATATCGAGTTTGTAAATTCACATTTAAAACCTTTATCTTTCAAGTCAAATTTCAATGCGTTAATAAATACTCTTTCATTTTCATGATAAATAACTACTATAGGAAAATCACCTTCAAAAGCTTCCTCTTTAAGTCCTATAATTTTAATGAGTTCCATACTAATAGATTTTATGTCCTGAATAGCTTTAATATATGGTTTTTTATATTCGACTCCATTATGCTGAATCTGATCTTTATAATAATCACTCTTTTGAGGCAATAAAAAATTTGAATTTGATATATTTTCTCTAATAACCAACGAAGCTATTGCAAGTTGATATGTTTGTCGAAAATTCCGAGTAAAGATGATTTCTTTAACCCTATCGTTTAATTTATATATATTTTTTTTTGTACTTTGAATACTATCTCCTACTAAAATAATACGATCAAAAATTAAATGTAATATTTCTATTGCTTCAGGTTGATTTAATTCTTGATATTCATCAATTAATATACTTTGAGGAATTTTATTTCCTTGCAGATGGAACCCTTGTTCTCTTAGTATCTGCTTTGTTATATAAATAACATCTGGTCGCTTGTATTCAAAAAAATATGAGCTCAAAAAAAGCTCAGAATTTACCATTTCAATTAATTCGTTAATATAACGTTTATCTTTCGAAACCACCTCATTTTCTAAGGTTATCTTTTTGAGTAAATCCAATATCTGTTTTTTACCAGTGTAGAATAAATTTTTATCCTTAATTTGTCTAGTTAGCATTAACTCTTCATGTATTAGTCGTAAAGAAGTTATCTTGTCTTTTATCTCTTTTTTTATCTTTTCTTTTCTTGTTAGTGTCATTGACAATTTTATAGAAAACTTTTTAACTTTTTGTATTATTTTTTGTTGTCTAATAGAAAATGGGAAGCTGTTAATATAAAGTTGATAAAGTCTTGCTTCTTCTTTATTAGTTCTTTTTAAGATGCTTGCCAACGTTTTATCTACATCAATTTGCTCAAAAATAAGTGATGATAACGTTTCAAAAATACCACTGTATTTAGAAGATAATTTAATAATATCACTACTTAAAATATTTTTAACTTCATTACAGGTATCCAAAATTTCAGCGCTTAAAAATTTTGCATCCTCCATCAGTTCTTTATAATTTTCTTTTACATTTTGTAAAGACATTGATTTTTGCAAGAAATCATGGATTTGCTCAAATTTCATAATTTCCGGAGCTTTGCTGCTGCCAGAAAGATATTCAATAACTTCATTTTTCTTTGCATCATTAAGAACTATATAAATCGTTGCTATTTCATTAGATAAAGCATCAATGGCAGCCGTACTTTTTCCACTACCTGCTTGCCCATCAACTAAAATTAATTTTTTCTGATTTTCACGAATTACTTTATATAAAATATTTTGTTCAGATGACTGTATTCGCTCTTTATAGCTGAATATTTCATGTACGATAATTTTTTTATTTTCAAGAGATTCGCCATACATTAATTCTCTATAGCTTTGGCAAATATCTTTACCATTTTTAGTTTGAAAATGTACATTTCGTAAATCATACAGCTCATCATTCAACTCTATAAACTCATATCCTTCTGCAATTTCATGAAGTTGCCCTTGAGCAAGATGCTGATCACCTATTTCAAGATCTAAAAAATCTGAAGTTGCCGGATCATCTTTACTTAGCAACGTAATACTCGATCCACGTCTTGTCTCACGCTCCTCAAGTAAAAATTTACTAGAAGAAATATAAATAATTCTATTATCAAAAACATATTTTTTGGCGATGATAGATCGTTTATATCGACTAATCCTTAGAATTTCACTTTCTTTATATAAGGTATCTTGCAAAGTTAGAATCGAAAAATCTGGATTATCACGATAATTTGCGACTTCTTTCGAATTCTGAATAATTTTATTTGCACAATTTTGAGATTCTGCTTCACAAAAAGAAAAATCTTTTTTGATAGATTCTTTTAAACTAAATTCATATTCTTTCATCCTATCCCCACCATCCCCAAAATCTCAAAACTCCCCGCAATCTCCCGCTGATTTTCATATTCAGCCGTTTTTATTTCAAATCCAAATATATTTTTGTATACTGTCCCGCTATTGTCCTTCGGGATCGTCCATCTCATCCGAGAGAGCAAAAATACATCAAACATTTTCATCACTTGATTTATTTATCGTGTTTGATGTATAATCGTTTTTACAATTTCCTTCGGGACGACTCGCCGAATCTTTCGGTGAGGTAAAATCTCCATCAAACATTAACTCATTTATTTTTTCTCTTAGATTTTTAAAATCATCCTTGTTTATCATACCGATCTTATTGAGTAATCTTCGACTGCTAAAGAGTTTCGTTTGAACCAATAGAGCCGTACTGTGCTTTCCTGTAATGAACTCAAATCCATAGAAAAAACTTCCCTCGCGGAACGTCGTTGAGAGGGGGATGCCAAAAAACATCTCCTTTGTCACTCTTTTCAAAATCAAAACGGGACGAACAAATTCATCCCCCTTGCCGCTTTGTTCGAAACCGACGTTTTCTCCGATTTTTACGTTGTAAATTTCACGCTCTTTAAAAAGCGGAGCATTAGTATTTACGTCCGTAACTTTTTTAACTTCATTCCATTCATCAAACGCTTTCATCCTATCCCCACCATCCCCAAAATCTCAAAACTCCCCGCAATCTCCCGTTCTTTTTCCAACTCTGCAATCTTGAGCCGTTTATCCTCGATCAAGTTGTCAATTTGTGCTTCGCGCATCCGCAAGACTCCCTCTTCGGTGACTTTAGCTTCCATCTTTTTGGCTTGGATGATTTTTTTGTCGTAATAGTTCGCAAGTGAGTGAATCTTTACGTCGATGAGACGGTTGAGCGATTCGGATTCATCGGATTTGAGCGTTTCGATGTGGTGCATCATATGAGGCATAAGACGACTTTTGATCGCTTCGGCATCATTCGTGCTGATTTCATTGGATGGGGTGGCATGAGCCATAAAATCAAAATAATCGAGTGTTTCAACGGTTCTGGTGTCATTTATAAGGGTAATACATAGTGATGATTTTGGCTTTCGTGCATGAATGTCGGCACGATAGATAACCCCAACCATGCTTTGATAGTGTGAATGGCTTAGTGTGGTGTAAAGCGGTGTAGCGCTTTTAGTTGGAGCAATCATCATTATAAATGGATGAGCGATGGAGAGAAACAACATACCAAAATCATCGTTATTGTTCGTCTCAAAACTGATGCGAAGTTCTTTTTGTCGTAAAATTACCTGTATCGCTGCGCGCTCCACAATATAACGAGAATTCTGGGTTCTTTTGTCGGATAAACGATCTTTCAATACTCCTATAAGACGCTTGGTGTTCTCTGAAGTCAATTTCACCGTACCGTCTTTGAGTTCATTGTAACCGATAGATTTAGATTCTAAAAAGCCTAAAAAGAGTTTACGTACTTGTGTTTGTAGATACGCTATTTTTTCAGCTCCTATCCACTGCTCTTTTTCATGCTCAAAGCGGTAATCGTCATTAATCAGCTTTTCGACTTCGGCGGTTTGTCCTGCAATCTCAATCTTCTCACGGGTAATGGCGAGTTCTTGGAGGTGGATACGTTGCTCACACTCTTGGGGGGTGAGGTGGATGAGTTCGGCAATATTGAGACGATTTTGCAAATCCCCTAAAATAGGCTCTAACTCACCGATAGAGCTTTCAAAAATATCGAGTTTCATATAGAGACGGTTATAGATACGATCTTCGATCGAACCTGCTATACAGAGATTGAAGATATGGAGTTTATCAAACTTTTGTCCGATACGGTCGATCCGCCCTATGCGCTGTTCAACTCTCATCGGATTCCATGGGAGATCATAATTGATGACGACATTGCAAAACTGCATGTCTAACCCTTCTGACCCCACTTCACTGGAGAGGAGAATATCAAAGGTGCCTTTTTTAAACTCTTTGATTTTGGCAAATCGTTCTTCTATGGTGAAATCACCATGAATTTTCCCTACTTTGTATCCCAATGCTGTGAGTTTGGTTTCAAGATAATTAAGCGTTTTTTTGAAAAAGGAAAAAACGATCATCTGTCGGATATTTTGACTGTGGAGGTCACGAACAATTTCGTCAAACTGTAAGAATTTCGAATCGTCTTGACCGATGACAATCCCTTTTTCAATGACGGAATCGAGATATTTCATCGCTTCGGCACGAATATCAATATCTTCATAGTAATCTTCCAAATCTTCGATGTCTTTGATAAAGAGTTTTCCACTTTTGCGCATGGCAATAAAGCTCTCCAGTGACGCAATCATCGATGAGCCTGCCATTCGCTCCGGCATAATAGTGATAAAGCCTTGCGGTGTAGAGGGGTTGAGAAATTTAACAAACTCTATAACACTGTCATAGTACGCTTGTTCCGCATCGGTGATCGTAACAATAACAGAAGTGGCATTTCGTGGAATAGAGAGCCCTACGTCCTTTTTCTTACTTCGATTGATGATAAAACTCAAATGATCGCACTGCATGAGACGGTTGATGAAGTGAATCCGCTGTTCGCTCTCAATCGTCTGAAGTTGCATAAGTGCTTCAAAGACTTCGCCCAGTTCTCCTTCAAACGTCCCCTTGTCAAGCAAAAAAGCGTTGATCTCTTCGATAGAATGATGATTTCGCAACATTGCAATTGTTTTATGAATAACCGCATTAGGAGCAATCATTCTCGCAAAATAATCATAGTCTTTGAAATAGTCATTATCAAGCAGTGAGAGAATATTGAAAATATCTCGCAGGCTGTTTTGGACAGGTGTAGCACTCAAAAATATAATGTGATCGGACAGTGCCGTGATAATCTCACCACTTTCAAACGTTGAAGTCCCACCATTTCGCATTGTATGAGCTTCATCCATAATGAGGAAATCAACTTCAAAGAAACTGTTGCGGAGTTTTTTCATTACCCTCTCATCTCGGAGGGTATGATAGGAGATGATGATTTTCTCGTTAAATAATCTGCCTGTATTAAATCGATCAAACTCATCGATCAGATTGATAAATTGATTGGTTTTATAAATCTCAAAACGTTCATTGAAGCGGATTTCGAATTCTTCTTTCCATTTGTAGGTGAGAGATGAAGGGACGACGATAAGGGATATTTTTAACTCTTCACGCTGATTAATTTCTTTGAAGATCATTCCTGCTTCGATGGTTTTACCCAATCCTACTTCATCGGCAATAAGGATGCGGTTGTTTTCAGAGTTAAGAAATTTAATAAGTGGTTTATACCCGTCATTCCGCACATAAATTTCGAATTATCCTTCCCTCTCTAAATCGGCACTAAAATTGCTTTTATTTGGAAAAAAGGCTAATTTGATATGGCTACAACAAACAAGATAACTATCA
>JBAZTZ010000032.1:0-24021 GCA_041661705.1 Sulfuricurvum sp. | reverse complement strand
ATGGTCAACAGCTTCTTTCAGGTCAATTTACCAATAAATCATTCCAAGTAGGGGCTTACAGTAATCAAACTGTTGGTCTTTCTATCGGAGCGACAAGTTCGGATAAAATCGGACAAACTCGTTTTGAAACAGGGATGAAAATCACTGGAACTTCAAATGTTGCATTGACATTTTCGGCAGTTGATGGAAAAAATGATGTTACTATTGAATCAGTAACGATTTCATCCAGCGCAGGGACAGGATTAGGAGTATTGGCGGAAGCAATCAATAAATCTTCCGATAAAACAGGGGTACGCGCATCATTTCAAGTGGTTACCACAGGAAGTGCAACTATTGGGTCTGGTACAATTAGTGGGCTTTCTATTAATGGTGTAATCCTTGGAAGAGTTGATGTTCAAGCCAATGACAAGAATGGGGCTCTCGTTGCTGCAATCAATGCTGTCAAAGATACCACAGGAGTAGCCGCATCTGTCGATAGCCGTGGACGACTCACTCTTACGAGCCAAGATGGTCGTGGTATCGTTATTTCTGCTGGAACCGTTAGTGCTGCTGGTATGCCAGCGACTGGTGTAGCAAATTTTGGTCGTCTCAGTCTGACTCGTCTTGATGGTAAAGACATTCGTGGTCTTTCAGCTGCAGGTGTTGGAATGTCAGCAGCAGCACAAGCTACGGTCAACCTTCGTGAGACGGGTGGAGCGATTAATGCAAATATCGCTAGCGCAATGGGCTTCAATGCGAACTCCAATACAGAAAATATTACAAGTGATAAAACAGCAGGTGTTACAACCCTAAAAGGGGCGATGGCGGTAATGAATATCGCAGAAACAGCTCAAAAGATGTTGGACAGTGTCCGATCCGATCTTGGATCCGTGCAAAATCAGCTAGTTTCTACGGTCAATAATATCTCAGTCACTCAAGTAAATGTGAAATCAGCCGAATCACAAATCCGCGACGTTGATTTCGCGGCAGAATCAGCAAATTTCTCTAAATTCAATATTCTTTCTCAAGCAGGTAGTTACGCTATGAGTCAGGCAAATGCCGTTCAGCAAAACGTCCTAAAACTACTCCAGTAGGTGTTGGTTATGGCACTCCTCTACAAGGGGAGGTCGCCCTCGGGTAATAGCGGTAACTTCTGCTTCAATTCCTCCTGCCAATGAAAAAAGCCAGTATCGGTGAGCAATAATCCATTCAATTAGCTTGGCTTTCTTTTCAAGATCACTCTCTGTATTTTTAACCACAATCTTCGCCAAATCAAGCTCTTGATGAAAGATATACGACTGAACGGCATCCGTATACATCTTGGAAAATTCAATGGTTTCTACTTTTTCTTTGATAAGATCAATCCGCTCTGAAAGGGTGATAAGAGAATTATATTCGATATTCTCAAGTTCATTTGCCTCATTTAATTTTTCTAAGGTTTCAATTTCTTGAACGATATCCAGAAAAAGTGTTTCAATCTCGCCTTGAAACTCTACGCCATAATCAATCATCTCTTGTGTTTTGTCATAAGCATACTTAAGTAACTTTGGTATTACACGCTTCGAGGGGCGTTTTATTTGTAGGAGTATTTTAGGAGAGGTCGTGTCCATAATGTCATTTAGAACAAATGCAAATGGGCGTTCAATCGCACCAAAGATACGCGCCCCTCCCTCGGTACAATTATAAGTAGAAATTTTTGTAGTCGCAGTATATTCAATATCTTTTTCGAAAAAGTTTCGGAACATATTCCAAACTTGCGTGGTTTTTATAAACCCGCCTCCTCCATATTTGGTGACCAATAGATCACTATCACGATGTTGAACTTCATTTTCACTGAAAATATGCCCTTTGGCATGGCTTTTACCATCTTCCGCATACGCCAAATCCTGTCCTATTAAGAGGATGCTCTCATGTTTCATATAGTATGCCACTTGAAAGCCCAAGTTGGCTGCACTCATCCCCGAACCAACATATCCATAATCAGGCATCTCAAAAAATCGCATATAACTCAATGGACGCATAGCTAACACTAACTTTGTCCCTTTTAAGTTCTCAATGGTTTTGCGGTGAGTTAACGAGGAGACGACAAAATACGTATGTTTTTTAACTTCAGGAGAAATGGTTTCAAAAAACTTAGACGTTAGTTCTACTCGTTCCATGGAAACAACTATATCAGGAAGGATGCCGTGTTGTTGTAAAATGGGGAGAGAAGCATCGATACAAATAAGGGTCATATACGGGGCGTATTGCTTGAGAAGAGGAAGCTGTTTTGCTAACGAGGGCCCTGTTGAGATAATCACCGCATGTTTGTTCTTATTGTTTGCAATAAGGTCTTGTACTTTATAGTTTGCAATCATCATCGGTAGATTGTAAACGTGCTGTTCAATCCCGATGAGAGCATCACTCGTATCATTACCATGACTAAGTACCATTTGTCGTAGTGCACGTATCAAAAGCTGATTCATCTCTTGTACATCACGTTCGTAGTGGTAGTAAAAGGGGGAATGAAAATGAAGATCATAAAGTTTGACATAGGGTTTAATATCCCCTTTGTACATAATATTGATAGCATCTCCGTAGGTCATTTGAGACGAGAGTTTAAGGATTATTTTTCCATCTAAAATCTCTTCAGAAAGATCCATAAAATTAAGGGCGATATAAAGAATTTCAGGCTCAGGCTCGATGATAACAATATGTTTTCGAATAGGATTGGAAGCAATTACTTTTGCCAAAACACCATTTCCAATCCCATAATAAAAAAGAACGGGATAACGTGAAAATTCTTTTTCTACATCAGCAATAGCCAATTCAACATCGTGAACGGGATTCTCATACATATAGTGATGAGACTCATTATGAATAATATTGATGTCAATTGGATCTTTACCCTGAAAGACGGAGAATGTCGTATTGGTTTCAAGGGCAAAAAGGGTTGTAGCTAATACAGGGTTAACAACCAGTAAAGCGGCGATGTTATTTTCATAAATAGTGGGTTGCATGCAAACTCTTAGGGTAGATAGAATACCAAAGATTATCGTGTTTTATCTAAAATGTTCCCACTCCAAGGGGGTACCTTTTGGCATATTGACAACAAACCGTTTTCCTAAAATCTCAGGGAGATATTTCGGTGCCATTCCAAACCCTGGGCGAACAGATCGGACATTTGCTGTGGTAAGCATTTCCCCCTCTTTCACATCTTCCACAACAAAGAGACTACGAGAAAATTCGCGCGATTTTAGACTTTTAGCGGAGAGATCATAGGTTACTTTTCCCAATAGTTTTTCGGTATCCCGTACACCATCAACCATTGCTTTAAACTCGTGTGGTTCCAGACTAAAGGCACAGTCCGCTCCCCCCATTTCTCTATCGAGTATAAAATGTTTTTCGATAACGCGTGCTCCGAGAGCCACGGCGGCAATAGGGGCAGCAATACTCATCGTGTGATCGCTCAATCCTACTGTTACTCCAAAACGGTCAATCATATCGGAGATGGTGAGGAGATTCATCTCTTCTAAATCGGCAGGATAGGCGGAGGTGCATTTTAGGAGAGTGATTTGCGTATTCCCTACACGTCGGCACGATTCCAAGGCTTCTTCAATATCACTAAGTGTCGCGATTCCCGTAGAGATAATAATGGGCTTCCCCTTGGAGGCGGTATATTCAATCAAAGGAATATCGGTAATCTCGAAACTGGCAATTTTATAAGCTGGTACATCCAACTGTTCCAAAAAATCAACGGCACTGGTATCAAAAGGAGAAGAAAAAGCCTCCATCCCTAAACTTTTGGCATGATCAAAAAGTTGTTTATGCCACTCCCACGGAGTCATTGCTTCCGCATACAAATCATAAAACTTTCGTTTATCCCAAAGGGTTCCTTGAGAAATCGTAAACATATCACTGTCACAATCAAGGGTGATCGTATCGGGGGTATAGGTTTGGAGCTTAATCGCATCCGCACCCGATTTTTTCATCGCCGTGACTGTTTGAAGTGCCGTTTCAAGAGAGCCGTTATGGTTGGCAGAGAGTTCGGCGATGATAAAAACTTTTTCGTTGAGATTGTGGTTACCGATCGTCATGCTGTAGCTCCATCGTGATAATTTCTCTATTGCGATAGAGGGTATGACTTGTTTCTTTAAAATCAAATGTTGCGTATAAATGTTTTGCTTTTTCGTTATCACTAAAAACATTGGCAATAAGCTTGGAAACACGTAGAGCCGTAAACGCATAGTCGATTAATGTCACCATTAATATTTTGCCAACACCGTACACACTAGGATTACCATAGATTCCAAACTCTGCCGAATCCTCCGTAATAGCGGTAAAGTCGATAACACCAAGGTATTCCTCATCACGTTGAACCAAAAAATAGCGTTTATCCGATCGGTTTTTTAGAGATTCGATGAAACTTAGATGCTCATCCATAGATATTGCATCGTGATGAAGCATCCATTGTCGAACGTCAGAGTGATTACGCCATGAAAGGATAATCTCTTTTTGTGTTACGTCAAGTTTTGTAAAGTTGAGTAATTGTATCGACATCCCATTCCTCTCTTACATCGTACTGATGATCTTTTAAATAATGAAAAATATCATTCTGATTTTCGGCGGTTTTGATGGCAACAAACGGGATTTCCATAAAGAGAACTTCATGAACCATTACACTAGGGGTGATAATGGCAAAACGGCTTTGATGAAGAAGTTTGGCAACTTCATTGGAGTTGATATGTAAAGTAATATTCTTTTTCTCGTTGACGTAGTTTTCAAGTTCATTCAAATGGGCATTTGAAGTTGTCGTTACGACACATACGCTCAATCCTTCACCTAACGTTTTTAAAATTTCAGTGGTGATATTGGCGGTATCCGCTCCCCCCATAGCAATAAAAATATCGTAAATCTTTTCTCTTTGAACATTTTTCTCATTTTTAAACTCATCACGTATAAGGGTATAATCACTTCCGCACAGAAGTTCACAATGAGGTGGAACTAAGCTACTATATCGGTTTTGATCGGCTGAAATATTGTGGTTGAGGAGAATATCACAATAGTGTTTTTCATACGTGTCATCCAAGCTCATAACAATAATCCCTGTCTCTTCTTTAACCTGCTTTTCAAATACCTCATCAATATCATAATGATCGAAAATTACCATCTCTATTTTTTGAGTCTTAATAAATTCGATAAGCTCTTCGGGATCGTTCGATGTGAGTATATGAACAGGATATGGGATTTTATTCATAATATGACCACTTAAATCTTGGCACGAAAAGGTGATATTGGCATCAGGATAACGTTGCGCGAGAACAAGATCGCGAATGATGTGTCCAAGCCCGATTTGGCTGGAGGAGTCGGCACGAAATAAGAGATTCATTAGGAGTGAAGCACTCTGTACATTAGCTCTGCCCGCTCCCAATCTTCTAACGTATCAATATCCTGAACCAAATGGCGAGGTAAAACGATCGTTGTTGCCGCTTCTGAGAAAATAGGTTTTCCCTCTAGCCACGCTTCACACGTCCCCCAATAAAATTGCCCTACATCATGATACGCCTCAGGTAAATCTTGGCTTCGTGTCGAAAAGTGTTCAGGAAAAAACATCTCAATACTTCCCTCCTCGTCACGCTTCACCCCTCTAAAAATGGGAAAAGGAAAGGTTGTAACAGGGAAGGAATAGTGTTTGTGTTGTGTTAGTAACGCGTTATAGGCGCTGATAATATCCTCACTGCGGATAAAGGGGGAAGTAGCATAGATACAGCATACGGTGTCGATACGATCACCTTGCTCTTGCAGTGTTTGAATCGCATGGGCAATGACGGGGATGGTAGCGGTATGATCATCACTAAGTTCTTTTGGGCGGACGAAGGGGACTTCTGCCCCATATTCTTTCGCAATTTGTGCAATCTCTTCATCATCGGTACTCACAATGATTCTATCAAAAAGTCCACACTCTTGCGCCACTTCGATACTGTAGGCAATCATTGGCTTATCGTGAAAAAATTTGATATTTTTGCGAGGTATTCGTTTGCTTCCACCACGGGCAGGGATAATGGCGACGCGCATTAGAAACTGCATCCTTTATACCCATATTTGCCAATAATCTCCAAAACCGTATCGGCAACGTATTGGGCATTTTCTATCGTCATTTTCTGATGACAAGGGATAGAGAGTTCACTATGATAAAAAAGCTCTGCACTCTCCAAGCGCATCTCACCGTAACGCTCTTTGTAAAAGCTGTTTTGATAAATGGGTTTATAGTGAACTTGTACCCCTAGCCCTCTCTCTTGCATTTGCGTAAAAATTTCCTCTTTCACGCAGTGAAGCTCAGGGCTGAGCAAGAGAGGATAGAGGTGACGAGCACTTTGTTCGCTGAAATCGATGTGAATAGTCGTAAAAAGTTTGTGATTCTCAAATCGTTCATCATAATAGCGACCGATAGTTTCACGGATATTGATAAAACGGTCAAGCTTATGAAGTTGTGACAGCCCCAATGCGGCAGCAAATTCGGTCATGCGATAGTTGTGCCCCATCATGACCATATCCGAGTTCCACAGCTGTTTTTTGACCACACCATGAGAGCGAAAAAGGCGTAGTTTTTTTGCGAACTCTTCATTGTCGGTGACGACCGCCCCTCCCTCACCCGTCGTGATCGGTTTGATCGCATGGAAACTAAAGATTGTCATATCGGCAAAAGAACCGATTTTTTGATGGTTAATATCACCGCCAAACGCATGGCAAGCATCTTCAATGACGAGAAGATTGTGTTTCTTGGCGATTTGATTGATAGCATGAATCGCAACGGGCTTACCCGAAAAATCGACGGGGACAATTGCTTTTGTATGGGGAGTTATGAGTGCTTCGATAAGATTTTCATCAATATTTCCATCACTTTTGATGTCACAAAAAACGGGCTTTGATCCCAATGCGATTGCCATATTGGACGTTGCCACAAAACTAATAGGGGTCGTAATAACTTCATCCCCCTCACCCAAACCGCATACGGCATAGGCTCCATGAAGTGCTGATGTGGCTGAGTTAAAAGAAACACAATATTTGGCACCGACCGTGTGGGCAATTGCCTCTTCAAACTCTTCGACTTTAGCGCCTTGTGTTAGATGAGAAGATCGTAATATTTCAACAACAGAGGCAATATCATCCTCTTCGATGAGTTGCGTAGAATACGGAATCACGTTTATTTTTCCTCATCTTGGGTAAGGGCTATTTTCTCTAATAACTGCTTCGAGGTAAGCCAATCACTATTGGTATCCGAACTGTATTTAAATCCATACTCGACAGGCTTACCTTCTTCTCCACAGTTATTGAGACTAAAATCTGCTTTTTCCGTAAATAAAATAGTAGGCTTGATAACATAGTGATCGTGAAATTCCAGCGTCAAATGAGAATCATCACGGGGACACATTACCTCGTGCATTTTTTCTCCTGGACGGATTCCTACGTTTTTATGAGGGAGATGGGGAGCAATAGCCGTGGCCACATCACTTACTTTCATCGACGGGATCTTAGGGATAAAGGTCTCCCCTCCGTGCATCCGCTGGAAATTTTTGAGGACAAAATCAACACCCTCTTGAAGGGTGATCCAAAACCGTGTCATCCTCTCATCCGTAATGGGAAGTTCCGTCGCCCCTTGTGCCATTAGTTTTTCGAAAAAAGGGATAACTGAACCACGAGAACCTAGAACATTGCCATAGCGAACGACCGCGAAACGAATATCCTGACCTCCACGGATGTTGTTGGCAGCAACAAAGAGCTTATCGGATGCCAGTTTTGTTGCACCGTAGAGATTGATAGGACTTGCGGCCTTGTCGGTTGAGAGGGCGATAACACGACTCACCCCGCAATGCAACGATGCGTCAATAACATTTTGGGCACCGTTAATATTCGTTTTGATACATTCCATCGGATTGTATTCAGCGATAGGGACATGCTTGAGAGCCGCCGCATGAACAACGTAGTCAACCCCGTTCATTGCACTGATAAGACGCTCTTTATCTCGAACATCTCCGATAAAATAACGCATACATGGATCAGTGAACCGTTGCGCCATTTCGTATTGTTTGAGTTCATCACGCGAGTAAATAATAATTTTGTTAGGTTTGTACTGTTTTAAAATTGTTTTAGTAAATTGTTTCCCAAAACTGCCCGTTCCGCCAGTGATAAGAATATTTTTTCCATTGAGCATTAATCTGTCCTGTCAACATAGATAATAAAGTTAAGCAAAAACAATACCAATATTACTAACTCGCTGTCCCATTAGCAGCCATACTAATTTGCTGTTCCAAAGAGCTGAATTGATTAGTCAATTTAGTCATCATAGCATCATACTGCGCAAATCTCGCAGTCATGGTTGCATATCGAGCATCCAAAAGTGCTTGTGCTTTCGTTTTACTATCCGTAAGATTCTTAATTTGATCAGTTCCATCCGTCGTTAGAAGAGACATTGTCCCACTCGCTTTAGTGTAGTTATCCATGAGAGTAGACATAGAGGTAAAAAGCCCGTCCACACTTGTCGTGTTTCCTGCTGCATTGGTTGAGGTCATCCCACTAAAGAATTTTTCTGACAAAGTTACATTTTTATTAAATTGTGTTGTAAAAGTAGAACTGTTAAAGGTCATAGTGCCCGTCTGATCCAAATCTATCCCAAATTGAGTAAGGGCAAGTCCATCAGAATTTACAGAGGTCAAGAGCCTATTAATCTCACGCGTTATACCGTTAATCGTGCTATCACCATTAAAAATACCGACTTTTCCAGCCGTTGTATCGGTTGTCGTCATACTCGTGAGTTGCGAGGTTAATGAATTATAACTTTGAACAAAACTACTGAGCTCATCACTGACTGCTTGAACATTTTGAGAAATTCCTATATTGGCAGAACCTGCATCTTTGAGAAGATTAATGGAAACACCAACAACTACGTCAGAGATCGTGTTAGTAGGACGGGTTATGGTAATGCCATTGTACTTAAACGATGAGTCCGATGCTTTTTGAATCTCACTAGCAGATACTGTTGTGTTTGTTATCCCACTCGTAAGAGAAGAATCTAAAAATCCTCCTGAATCACTCACACTTAATGTGGAATCTTCTCCCGTCGCCGTGGAACCGATAGACAGTTGATACGATGATCCCGATTGCCCTATCGAAGCAACATTACTTCCCACAGCAGTATTAATACTATCCGCTAATTGTTGAAACGTAGTCGTTTCATCGTAAGCTACTGAGTAGTTCGTATTATTCATCGTAATATTATACGTCCCAGCAGAAGTTGCACCGCCAGCAACGAGATCACTTGTTGATGAAAATAGACCACTTTTTATATTATCCGTTTGCTGGAGTGCTCCATCCAATGAGCCCCCCACCGAATCGCTCATTGTAATCTTTTGATCTGCCCCCGTTGTTCCTGAGGTTAAAACGAGTCGTGTATCATTTGTCCCTACTTGCAACGTTGATGCGGTAATTTTACCTCCCGTTGCAACAGTAATTGCATCTTTAAGATCGTTTAATGTCATACTAGAGGTGTAACCAATTTTATAATCAGTTCCCGCCATAGAGAGGGTCATTGTTCCATCAGCTCCAGAAGCGACCTTACTATCACCTGATGCAAATTTCCCTGACTCAACAACCTCTTTTTGTGCCATAACAGTATTTGAAATGGACATAGATTGCACGGCAACCCCGCTTGTAGCTGTGACACTGATCGAATCGGTATTCCCCGATACGGTTCGTTGTTGATACAAAGCATCATCATCTAGTGCTTTTACGCTACTTTTAAATGTCGTCAATAGGCTATTTAAAAGACCGATGGCACTATTTTTTTGTGTTTGAAGAGTAACCTTGTTGTCAATTGGGGTAATTAACCCAGCGGTATCCGCAGCTTTAAGCTTATCAATAATATCGCTGGTCAAAACTCCTGCCCCAGCTCCTAATGAAGCGATTGCCATGATAAATCCTTTTATCGTAATAAGTGCATATCGACTAAAATAGTTAAAAATTTAATTCTTTTTTTCGCTACACTTACACTATGGCAAAGAAAAAGAAAAAAACAATGAAACTCAACGGGCAGATGCGCTCTTTTTTTGGTGGTGAACCGTTTGATGAGGGGATTATTAGAGTTCCCACGGAGACACTTATAGCAATGGCACATCATATTGGAATTTTTGATGGCACTACAAACAAAGAGTTACTAATTAAAACCTTTCGACGACTATGGTCGCAAGAACAAGACGATCATCGAGAATTAATCGTCGATTTTTTCATCCACGATGGCAAAAGATACCCCAACCCAAGCCCACGAGAAAAACCGCATGAGAGAGAAGATCGAATCGATGAACTTCTTGAAAACATTAATCTGACTCGTGATGAACACGTGGCATTGCATGCGGCGTTTAATGATATTCGTACTCGTAAAATCACCCCCGAAAAAATAGTGTCCAAACTGGAGCATATCCGCTATCTTCAAAAACGAGAGATTTTAGAGAAGGCGGTGGAGGGGAAATTTGATTACGATGACCGTCTCGAATTTTATGCCTCTATCCGTTACGACGTAGGGGATGAACATTTCAGCAAAATTCATGTTCTCAAAACTTCTCCATTGGATAATAAGCGTCTCCATGAAGAGAATGAGAATGTTTTAACGCACGAGATTACTCTCCTCAAAGAGGAATTTACAACTCAAAAACAAACACAAATTAGTGCTTTCCTTGGGTCATTAAAACTGGATAATCACCGTTATCTCACCCATGATGAGATTATTACAGCGCTCAAAAGTGCACCCCCCTCCAATAAAAATATTTTCTTCCCCCTTACAATGGAAACACTAAAACGGGTATTGCCTGCCCACGCTATTGGGATCGAATTTGTGGGGGAGGAATTGCTCATTGAGTATCCTCAAGCGATTGCCCTACCTCATCATAATGAGCCGTTGTTTCACACGACTCACCTGCAACTGAGCCATTTTGAGATCACCCGTCTGATATGGAGTGAAGAGGATTTGGTCTTTGATGAACAATTCGAGGTTCAAGGAAAAGAGCTTCGAGAAGTATTCTTGCGAGAACTTGAGGGGTTAATAGCGGAGTGTCGTGACCATGCGAAACTGTTAAACCTGAGCGATGCCAATCTTTATGAAATAGTGTATGAGATTTTACTTCCTCAGCTTACCGAATCCCTTCATATCAGCACCAAAGTAATACGTCGAGTACTCTTTGCATTCGATAGACGCATTGCGGGTGAATTGCTCAAAAAGCAGCGGCAAGAGTTATTGGCACGAACGGTACGGGATTTTAAAAACCTATTCCCCCTTGCTCGTTCACTGCGTCGTAAGCTTGTGTTACACATCGGTCCTACCAATAGCGGTAAGACTTATACGGCGATGGAACAGTTGCGCAAAGGTGGGACGGGATATTATCTTGCCCCCTTACGTTTATTGGCATTAGAGGGGTATGAAGATCTACGAGAGCATGGGATTACTGCCTCTCTCATTACGGGTGAAGAACAAATCGTTGATGAGGATGCCACCCATATTAGTTCCACCATCGAGATGCTCAGCTTTGAAACAGAGGTCGATGTGTGTGTGATCGATGAGGTACAGATGATCGGAGATAGAGATCGCGGTTGGGCATGGGCAAATGGGATTATCGGAGCCCCTGCCAAAGTCGTGATAATGACAGGCTCCCCCAACTCTCGTGAAGCCATTGTCGCATTGGCGGAGTATTTGGGTGAACCGTTGGAGATTATCGAATTTGAGAGAAAGAATCCTCTTGAACTAATGAGCCACGTCACCGCCATCAACGCCATCCAACCCCAAAGTGCTATTATTGCCTTCAGTCGTTCCAGTGCGCTACGAATCAAACAACAGCTCTCAGCAACCTACAAAACCAGTATTATCTACGGAAACCTTAGCCCAGAGGTACGCCGTGAAGAAGCGCGTCGTTTCCGAGAAGGGGAGACGGAGATTCTCGTTGCTACCGATGCGATTGCGATGGGGCTTAATCTCCCTATCAAAACACTCCTCTTCTCCAAGGCGGATAAGTTCGATGGTCAAAGCCAGCGTACCCTCACCGCCAGTGAAATACACCAAATTTCAGGACGGGCAGGACGATATGGATTGGAAGAGAAAGGGTATGTCGGGGCACTCTCTCCTGATGTTCTTCGCAAAATTACACCGCTGTTTTCCAAAGAGGCTGAAATTATCAAAATCCCTTTTAATGTCATGGCAAATTTTGACCACATTCAACTCGTATCGACCATCTTAGAGGAAAAATCGCTTTTGGCAATTCTTCGCTTTTTCGTGGATAATATGAAGTTTGAGGGGCCATTTCGGGCAATAAATCTCGAATCTATGTCGGAAGCCGCCGCCATCGTTGATCGTTATGATCTGGATATGCGTACCAAATACACCCTCTCTACTGCCCCTCTCTCTACGGGTTCAATATTGGTAATGGCCGCATTCGAGCGATACGTTCGTGCCCTTTCACAAGCCAAGCCCATTGCCTATATCCCTCCGCGCCATTTGGGGTCACATGCTCAAACAACGGAAGAGCTTCAAGAAGCAGAGGATCAGATCAAAGAGATTAGTTTATATTTGTGGCTCTCGTACCGTTTGGGTGAATTTTTTGTTGATAGCGAAAAGGCTCGTTCGTATCGGGGGGAGCTGAACCGTTTTATCGAAAATTCTCTCAAGCAAAGCCATTTTGTTCCTCGCTGTAAAACATGTGGGAAACCGCTGGCATTGGGAAGTGAATTTAGTATTTGTCAAAGTTGTTTTCACAATCTTAACCGTGCAAAATCAAAAGTGGCAACGCCAACGAAAGGGTGGGGTAAATCTTATCCGCCAAAGCGTCCTTAATCAGGCTCTTTGTGTTGCTGCATTCGGATAAAGGCATCGACAAACGTCATGTCAAGATGCTGTTGCATGGTGTCTTTCATAAGATGCAATGCAGCACACGAACCCAATCTATCCTTATAAGAACGCTTGGTTGAAAGAGCATCAAAAACGTCACATACGCCAATAATTCGGGCGAATAGGGTGATCTTTTTCCCCCGTATTCCATCGGGATAGCCACTGCCATCAAGTTTTTCATGGTGATGTCTGATCCCATCAAGGATTCGTTTGTCTTCTATTCCGAGCTTTAATGCAATTTCATATCCATAGCTAGGATGGAGTTTCATCAGTTCAAACTCAGCCGTGGTGAGTCTCCCATTTTTATTGGTAATAGCATGATCAACAAGGCTCTTTCCCAAATCATGCAATAACGCCGCTGTTCCAAGTTCTTCAAGCACTTTTTCTTCTAGCTTCAAAAATGAACCTAAACTTAGAGAATAAACACATACATTGATCGAATGCGTTTGTGTATAATAATCATACGAGGCAATTTTCATAAGGGATTCTATTGCACGAGAATCACTAAAAATGGTACTGATAAAATTATTGACCACTTTTTTCGATTTGGGGACATTTTCAAGAGCTTCGGGATTATCAAACAGCTCATCCACAACAACAGAAGCTTCATGATAAATCACCGCTGCTTTTTTCGTAATAGAAATATGAGTATTGTTGGCTACAGATCGGATCGAATCACTGATAAAGCGTTCATAAAGCATTAAATCACTGCGTTGAATATAAAGGCGTTCGGCTCTATCTATTTTATTTTTCATGACAAGGCTAATGGAATGTTTTTTAGATAAGAACAACTCTTTTTTTGTACTGTAAGGGACATCCTCAAAAAGATCAAATTCCAATATATCTCCGACATCAATCAGCCATTTTTCAATCTGTAAATGTTCAACGTGCTCTTTAACAGAGATCAGTCGATTAATACGGATCTCCTTACGCATACGTTTACTCTATCAAATCAGAGTAATCAAATAAAGCTGGATTCATAAAAATCTTTTTATCGCGAAGAATAAGTCGCTCATCCTTCTTCAATATGGAAGATTCAAATCGACTTTTGATCTTTTTTTTGACCTTATCCTCATATCGTTTAAGCTTTAAAAATGATTTCAAGGAGACCCATTCGTCGATTTCAATGATTTCAACATTAATGGCATCGTCATTACTATCGGCATTCATGACTTCTTTCATCACAATATCTTCATTCACGTGCGATAAAAATTTCGTTGCCACAAGATGAAGAACGCTTCGCAACTGAGTATCACGTTCTTTGTAAATTCGTTCTATCTTACTTCGCTCATCAATCAGCATCTGCTCACGTTGGTCTCTCAATCGTAGGGTCTCTTTTTCAAGCACTTCTACTTTTTCATGAAGACGAAGATTCTCATTTTCAATATACTGCGTATAGCGATTGTCAACTACGGGAGAAGGAGCAGGGAGAGGAGCCTCTTTTCCAGTAGAAAAAGTGACATATTTCACCCCATTTTCAATAACACAATTGAGACTTCCCCTACGAATACGGTTATGAATCGCCTCTTTGGAAATTCCAAAATACTCCGCAGCATCAACAATTGTTAATTTTTTCATCAAGTAGGTTCCTCTTATTTCCGTAACATTTTGATAAACTTATCCACTAGCTTCATATCCAAATGACCCACCATCTGTTGCTTCATCAAGCTCAATGACGCGAACGAACTCATAGGATCTTTATACGAACGTTTTGTGGAGAGGGCATCAAACACATCACATATCCCGATAATCCGAGCGAATTGACTAATTTGATCTCCTTTGAGATTATCAGGGTACCCTCCCCCTTCTATTTTTTCATGGTGGTGTCGAATTCCACTAAGGATACGTTCATCCGTAATACCGAGCTTTAAAGCAATTTCATGACCCAAAGCAGGATGTTTTTTCATTTCATCAAATTCTTCATCACTCAATTTTCCATTTTTATTAATGATTTTAGAGTCAATTTTACTCTTTCCTAAGTCATGCAAGACGGCAGACATCCCCAGAGCTTCGAGGTCTTTTCCTTTTATCCCTAAAAAAGAACCAAAGCCAAGAGTATAGACACTGACATTGATGGAATGCGTATGCGTATAATAATCGTGCGCGGTAATCTTCATCAACGACTTAATAGCACAATCATCATGTAATATAATATAAATAAAATCGTCAACAACGGGTTGAATATTTTTTATATTTTCCAACGACTCTGGATTTTTGAACATCAAAGCAAGGCTTTCTGTCGCTTTCTTATAAACCAAGCTCCCTTTTTGTTCTGTGGGTATATCACTATTTTGGGCGATACTCTGAAGATGGCTATCAACATACGATTGATAACGAAATTCATCTTCTTTATGGACATACAGCTTCTCTATTTCTCGAAGCTTTACCTTTATATTTCCATCCACAGTGCTAGCACTTTTGAGAAATATACTCATACTTGTTTTGGCTTCATTGGTCAAAAAAAGGTCAAAATCAATATAAGAACCTTCAGTAATAAGCCGCTTATCAATAGCGGTATACTTTTTTTGACGAGTCATCATGAGCCCTTAGCGGAAATTCTCAAACACTACTGGGGCTTCCCACTCCATTGCTTTAATATGTGCCATAATCTTCTGAAGTTCATCAATCTGTTTCGATTTTACGCGAATATATTCCCCTTCAATAATGGCAGAAGCTTTTGTTTTGAGCGCTTTTATTTCAGCGATAATTTTTTTTGCTTCTTTTGACTCAATCGTATCGACGATTTTATAGGTTGCCTTACGACTTCCACCGCTTGCATCTTCAGTTTTTAGCTCTTCAAGTGCCTTAGAAGAGAGTCCACGCTTAATGAGTTTACCGATAACAATATCTTTGAGTGCATCCAGTTTGTTATCACTGGAAGCGACTAAAACGAGTTGTTTTTCTTTTTCACGGTAGTTTATTTCGTACGCTACCCCTTTAAAATCGTAACGACCGATAACTTCTTTTTCCGATTGGGCAATCGCGTCTTTGAAAGCTTGAAGGTCGATTTTTGCAGAGATGTCGAGAGAGTGTTCTGATGCCATACTAATATCCTATAAAATGTTTTTTTTAGTATATTAGTATAACACACTAAAACCCTAATGTTTTAAAAAATCGGCGCGCCAAAATCCAATCCGCCACCAAACATCGATGCCATAGTGGGATCATTGTACCCCATCATTCCACTTTTAGAGCGCAACATCCGTATATCTTGTGCAGGAGCAATGTTTTGAGGACATACAGGGACACACTCACCGCAAAGGGTACAATCCCAAATCCCATTAGCTTGAACCGCTGCTATTTTGGCATCACTAAATTTCTCACGAGGGTCACTCACATATCGCCACACACGAGTAAGGGCAAAAGGACCGATAAAATTAGGATTGACTGCGTAAACGGGGCAAGCACTAGCACATGAGCTACACAAAATACAATCACTTTGCGTTTGAATCCGAGCCATCTCCTCTTCTCCAACATTTCCTTCTCTCGACCCTTCACTCCATGCCAAGCCCACCCGATTGAATTTTTCCACACTCGATGAATCGACCACTAAATCACGTAATACCCTTGCATACCGAATCGGCTCTACTGTATCACCGTCATTGGGCTTGTATTCACACATCAACTGTTCACGCCCATTGACCCGTACGGCACAGCTTCCGCAAACACCGCTACGGCATCCGTGAGAGTAAGTGAGCGTCGGGTCAATTTTGGTTTTAATATGATTTAGAATCGTAAGTAAGGTGACATTTTCAAAATCAACGTTAAATCCTTGAAGCTCTTCACAATGGGAGCGTTTAATTTTAATTTTCATCAGTCACACCACTCTCTCTCATCGTCTTCGTCATCATCATCGTAAAAATCATCACCTTCCTCCCGTTCGTCCTGAGCCTGTCGAAGGGTATCTTCATGATTCGACAAGCTCACCACGAACGGTACTGTTCCCCTCTCTTCTTCTACTCCATAAAATCCGCGCATAACACTCCCCCTTCTTTCCATGTAATCGTATGAGTTCCAAACTTAACATCATTTCGAGTCGGAATATCACCTCGATAATGCGCCCCTCTACTCTCATTTCGACGAATAGCACACACCACGATAATCTCGGCTAGTTCCACTTTATTTCCAAACTCGATAAATTCTACCAAATTTGTATTATAAATCTTAGACTTATCCTTCGGACCCATTAACGGTAACTCTTTTTGCATTTGGCGAATTGCCCCTAACACCGCTTTGAGTCCCACTTCCTCACGCACTAACCCAACATCGTTATAGAAGATATTGGCTAACATCTCCTGTTTTTTGTAAAAATCAATTTCATTGTTAAAAGCCATCACGCCACGAAGAAAATTAGTATCTTTGGCTAATTGAGCATTTTCAAGTGCAGGAGCAGGATTTTTCACCCCAAACTCCGCCGCATTTTTTCCGCAATGACGACCAAACACGACAAGTTCTAACAGTGAGTTACCCCCCAAACGATTTGCTCCGTGTGTTTTGTGATTGGCACATTCTCCTACGGCAAATAAACCGCTAACACTACTCATGCACTGGGAATCAACTTCGATTCCACCCATACTGTAGTGAGCTGAGGGTTTAATGGGGATGAGTTCATGAACAGGATCAATACCCTCATAAATTTGAGCCAATTTTCGCTCTTGAGGAAGCTCATGTGTGATAAACTCTTCCCCCAAATGGCGAATATCGAGATAAACAGCACCGCTTGAAGCGATCTCATCATGAATCGCGCGAGCAACGACATCACGAGGAGCTAACTCATCCGTAAAACGCTCTTTATACCCGTTGAGCAAATATCCTCCCGCTCCTCGTGCACTTTCTGAAATCAAAATAGAAGAGTTTTTCAGTGCCGTCGGATGAAACTGGATAAATTCCAAATCAGCTAATCTCGCCCCTGCACGAATCGCCGCCGCAATCCCATCTCCACTACTGCCAACCGCATTGGTTGAATGTTTGCCATAAAGGGCTGCGTATCCACCCGTAGCCAATATCACTGCATCGGCACGGATCTCTTCCACTTCTCCCGTAGGGATATTGAGAAATGTCGCCCCTAACGCACGATTCGTCTCTTTATCGACGATAAGATTGAGTAAAAATCGCTCATTAACAAAGGTGATATTGGCTTTGAGACACTGGTCATAGAGCGTATGTAAAAGTTTGAGTCCCGTATAATCTTGGGCATAACAAGCACGAGGAGCACTGGCCCCGCCCAAACGTCTGCGAGCAATCTCCCCCGATTCATCACGGCTAAACGGTAACCCCATACTATTGCACCAACGCACCGCATCAGGAGCATTTTCACACATAAAAGTAATTTGCTTTTCATCCCCCAATCCTGCACTGGAGCCAAGCGTGTCGTCGATATGGTTTTGCACCGTATCATCACCACCCAAAACGGCATTCATTCCCCCCTGTGCCATGGAGGTTTGGGAGCGTGTGGGAAGAACTTTAGAGATGACGATTACCTCTGCACCCGCCTCATGCGCCGATAATGCACTCACCAAACCTGCCCCGCCACCGCCGATAATTAATACTTTAGCCATAATAAAGACTCCTTGAATTGGGTGATTGTAGCGAAATGGGTTTTAGTACCCACTCAAAAAGATTGACTAATTTTTAGGATAAAATATACTATGCAAACTTTATTCTCAATTCTTGGTATTTACCTCTTCATTGCTGTCGGTTTTGGTGCCAAATGGACGTTCAAAGAAAAAATTGACGACCGTACGATCACATTACTTAGTGTCTATTTTTTACAGATTTTTCTCACCTTTTGGGGATTGCTCAAGCGCCCCATTGATACGCAACTCCTGTTTGCCCCCTCTCTTTATCTTGCTATCACGCTACTCTCATTACTTTTGATGATACCGCTCTCAAAAATACTTTTTAGTGACACCAAAGAGCGCTCCATTGCTACGGTCGCGGCACTCATTGGTAATACGGGAAACTTAGGAATTCCTCTAGGCATAGCGTTGTTCGGTGAAGAGAGTGTCCCCTATCTCACACTTATCAATCTCGTCAATGTCTTCGTCGTCTATACGATAGGGGTCTTTTACTATTCACGCGGAGAGTTTAGTATTCGCCAATCACTACTGAATATAATCAAGCTTCCCGTGTTATGGGCGGCAATGGTTGCGATAGCCCTCAATCTCGTTGGCTATGTCCCAAGTGTTGCGATGGATAAAACCCTGATGATGGGGGCGTATGCCTCGATAACAATGCAGTTGGTCTTGTTTGGGATATACCTCTATGGGATTAAACTCACTGAAATCAATATCCGACTCACCGTATGGGTAAGCGTAACGAAGTTTATTCTGATACCATTGATTGCATTGGTCGTATTAAAAATGGTGGAGATGGATCCGATGGTCAAAGGGATTTTATTTTTGGAACTGGTTGTCCCTCTTGCCGTAGCGAATGTCAATCTTGCCTCTCTGTATAACTGTTCCCCCCGCACGGTGACGGTGCAGGTATTTATTACTTCGGTATTGTTTTTGGGGATAGCCTTGGTATTCCCGACGCTGTTACGGATGTTTTGAAAAATATTTCTAGTTTTCTTGAGGGAGCATAGTTTACATTTAATGCTTGACTCGTGTTGTAGCGCGTTGTTGACAACTTTTTTTATTAAATGTATAATTATCCATACAAATAGAGGTGCAAAATGAGTAAGTATGTTAATGTGACAAAAATGAGTATTACGTTGGATAATGAAGTAGTGATGGAGCTTAATGCAATCGCCAAAGAGCTCAATGAAAAGAAAAGTCATCTTATTGAAAATGCGCTGATGATTTATTTTGATATACTGGATGAAAAACTTGCCGATAAGCGTTTGCGTGAACTTGAATCGGGAACAGTTACGGCAATACCAGCACAGGATGTATGGAAAGAGCTTGGATTATAGTCGATGTACGCAATAGAATTTTTGCCCTCAGCCAAAAAAGAGCTTTCAAGCTTAGATTTTGTTATTCAAAAACAACTCAAAGAAAAAATCATCCTATTAGCAACCGATCCATCCCAGCTTAAAAATAATATCAAAGCACTCAAAGGGGAATACGCAGGTAAGTTTCGTCTGCGTGTGCGAGATTATCGGATTATCTTTCGTATCGAAGAAGAAAAAGTTCTTATTATGATTGTTCGTATCGGACATCGTAAAGAAGTCTATTGACATTTAACGCCTGACCCGTATTTTTATGAAGAGAAATACTAGGTATATTCTAAGATGAGACTGAAAAAGTGAGTACTTCTTTCACAGTCTCTGGAGCTTGGGAGTGTATACTGCAGTCTGCATTCCCAACGAGGACGTTGGGAACGAGAGATATGTTCAGCCTTGATAAAATGATCGAATATTTTCCACCGTCGCCGCAATCAACCGTTCGCGTGCTTCCCGTGATGTCCAAGCAATATGAGGGGTAATATACAAACGTTCAAAGTGTTTGATATTCAAAAGCGGATGAGATATTTTCATCGGTTCTTTCACTAACACATCCAAACCAACAAAAATCGGTTTTACGTCGATAATGACGGAGAGAGCATCTTCATCGACGATTCCCCCACGACCTAGATTAAGAAGCACTGCTCCATCTTTCATTTGCAACAGTTCGGAATGGGAGATGAGATTCTCCGTTGATCTATTCAGTGGCGCATGAATCGAGATGATGTCACTCTTCTCAATCAAACGGCTCAATGTTGTTTTTTCAAAATCACTATTCTCATTTTTACCCGATGTAGAGTAGTAAACAACGTTAGCACCAAACGCACGAGCCACCGTCGCCACATTACGTCCGATTTCACCCAGCCCAATAATTCCCCACGTTTTCCCCCGCAATTCGCTAAACGAAGGACCAATATGGGTAAATACCGTCTCTTTTTGCCATGCTCCACTTTTGACGTACTCATCGTAATAGCGCGAATGCCCCATCAGATAAAAGAGCATACTAAACGTGTGTTGAACGACAGCATCAGTCGAGTAACCTACTACGTTCTTAACCGCAATGCCACGACGTTGTGCCGCTTCATGGTCGATATTATTCATCCCCGTTGCAGCGACACAGATCAGCTTGAGATTTGGGGAGGCTTCCATCATGGCATCATTGATAACAACTTTGTTAGTAACAATAACATCAGCCTCACAAACACGCGCCAGCGTTTCATCCGATGAAGTCGTTGGGTAGGACGTTACGTCACCCAGTGCATTAAACGCTTCTAATGAGGTATCCCCAAAAGTTAGAGTATCAAGAAGTACAATTTTCATACGGTTAAACATCTTTGATTTTAGCAATCAATTTTTCCGCTTTTTTGAGCGCTTTTTTCACTTTATCAAAGACGAGAACCACCGCCATCCGTCGTCCAATATGTGCTTCAGGTTTTCCGAAGACACGGACAAAACTGTTATCATCGAATAGCTCATCGGCAATATCGATAACGGGCTCCGTGGATTCTACGGTCGATTTATACGCCGCACTCGCCCCATCTCCGTAAAAGGTAAATCCAAGAGGTAATCCAAGAACCGCACGTACATGGAGGGCAAACTCACTTTGGCTTTGGGTAATGAGTGTCACCATCCCTGTATCATGTGGACGAGGACTCACTTCACTGAAATAGACGTCATCCCCTGCGATAAAGAGCTCCACACCGAACAATCCGCGACCGCCTAAACCATCGGTAATTTTTTGGGCAATATCACGAGAACGTTTCAACGCTTTTTTCGACATCTCCATCGGCTGCCAGCTAAAAATATAGTCACCATCTTTTTGGATATGTCCTATAGGCTCACAAAATACGGTCTCTTTACCGTTACGTGCGGTAAGCAGAGTAATCTCATAATCAAAACGGATAAACTCCTCAACGATCAGCTCACTCGCATCCCCGCGCGCCTCTTTGGCAATCTCCCATGAGTGTTCCAAATCAAACGGACTTTTGGCGATACTTTGTCCATGTCCCGAACTGCTCATAACGGGTTTGATAACACACGGGAAGCCTACATCTTCCGCTGCCGTGCACATCTCTTCGTAAGTACTCACAAAATGATAACAGCTTGTTTTAAGTCCTAACTCTTCGGCGGCGAATCGACGGATATTTTTACGGTTCATCGTCTTACTGACCGCTTCGGCATTAGGGATGACACAAAATCCTTCCGCCTCCGCATCAAAAAGGGCTTCAATGCTGATAGCTTCGATTTCAGGGAGGATATAATCAGGTTTTTCAAGACGGATAATATCAAGCACCGCTTGGCGATCTTGCATATTGACCACATGAGAGCGGTTGGCAACAAGGTGGGCAGGGGCATGCGAATAGCGATCAACAGCGATCACTTCGATCCCAAGGCGTTGCGCTTCAATAGCGACTTCACGACCGAGTTCACCAGAACCTAAGAGCATTATTTTCGTAGAATTGTTTTTAAGGGGGGCACTAAAGAGCATAAAAAAGCCTTGCGTGTAAATTTAAAGGTAGTGTAACATAAGGGTTTTTAAAATATGACACTCGATAAAGTCTCCTGTATTTTTTTAGCCAAATAATAGGCCAAATTTGGGGGAACCGCATTACCCACCATTTTATAACCCGCTGTTACATTCGTATAATAAAAGGTATGCGTATCAGGAAAAGTTTGAATACGCGCGCATTCGCGAACACTCAACCGTCTGTACAAATGCTCATGCGCAGGGACAAAGATCCGTTTATTTTGCTCTACAAACTCCATTTTGGGTGCCGATGGATGCAGAGGTGCGTGTCGTCCACCCGCTTGAATCGTAAACGAGGGTTCGTCCCAGCCCCTCACCCGATTTCTGGACATATACATGGTTGAAAAACCGCCAATCATATATTCGTGATTGGTTAAAACACAACGATCTCCATTGGTATAATTTTTCTCTTTAGCCGCTAAAACATTCTCTTTTAAATCCCAAATGACATCTTTAAGAAATCTTTTTTTTGGGAACTCTTTTGGGAACTCAAAATTAATATTCAAATCATTTCGAAATCCTATAAAAAATAACCGCTTGCGGTCTTGCGGGACATTGTAATCATGTGCATTTAAAAGTTTAAACGAGAGGGTATAGCCACTTTCAATAAAATGGTTTTTTATATTGGTAAGAGCTTCACTATGTCGATCTGCCAACATACCCGAAACATTTTCAGCCAAAAAGAAAAGTGGTTTTTTGTCTCTCAAAACGCGAATAAATTCAAAAAAGAGTTGCCCACGATGATCTTCTATCCCTCGTGATTTTCCCGCTTCGCTCCAACTTTGGCACGGAGGTCCACCGATAAGCCCTATCGCTTCGGGAATATCACTAGAGGGGACATTAGCAATACTACGATGGTCAAGGGTGCTATTGGGAAAGTTTTTTTCAAAGGTTTCCCAAATTTCACTGTCGTATTCATTCGCCCAAACGGTCTGAAAACCTGCTTTTTCAAAACCTAAATCTAAACCGCCAGCACCTGAAAATAAAGATATGATATTCATAATTAAACTTTAAATACTAATAATTTTGCGTCAAGTAAATTAGCAGGATTGTTGGGATTTTTAATTTTTACTTCACGAATAAGTATGTTGGCATTTTTTTCAAGTAAATCTCTATCTTCATTTGAAAAAGAGTAGTATTTAGAACTTTTCATCAAGCAAATAAGTTGAAACGATTTCGTATCATCGTATTGATAAATATAATTAAAAATCTTTGCAGGGTTTTCAATATGCCACATTCCACGAATGCGTAAATCCGTAATTCCCAACGGATCGACTTTTTTAACTTTCCCAAGTTCATTCGTTTCGGTAAACTCAACATCTGGGATTGAGGTGATTCCATTTGGAATCGTTTCTTTAATTCTTTCATAAATCTCTTTGTCTGCACAAAAACAATCTCCATATACAAGCCATAAAGATTTCAAAGTAAGTAGCAATTCAAATCAAATCACAAGTACTGGCATAGAATTTGCTTTAAGCAGGGGATGAAACATTTTAAAGATTTACCGGAAGAAACAATTCAAAAACTCAATGAGATTATTATAAAAGAGAAAAGGCATCGCCCAAGACAACGAGCTCAAACAGTGCTGTTTAGCAACAAAGGGTTATCGGCAATTGAGATTGGCGAGATCATGGGGATCAATCTGGATAGACTCTACCGATGGTG
>JBAZTZ010000031.1:0-24839 GCA_041661705.1 Sulfuricurvum sp. | reverse complement strand
GAGAGAATCTGAGAGGTTTTTTGATAAAATATCTCAAAATACATACGAGTAATGCCGTCATTAACTTGATTCCTGAAATCTATGTTGATTTTAGGATAATTTCGGGTTGAGATTTGCAAGTGGCTCTTCATACTGAATTTTAAAATAATTTCTCGTAGGAACCCAGTAGCGTATACCGATTTCTACCGCATTATCACCAAATTTTTGTATTCCAACGATAGATTTGTTTTCATTGAAAAGATTCTCAAAACCGTCAATTGTCTTTTTGATCAACTCAATCGCTTTTTGCGCATCATCATGATAGGAGATACCGACGCTCGACTCCACAATACGATAGTTAAAAGAGTTAACAATCACCTCGCCAATCATATTTTTATTTGGGACAGTGATAATCTCTTCATCTTCGGTTCTCAGGGTCGTGTAGGCGAGTTTGATCTCTTCTACAACACCAAAGATTTTATTGACTGAAATCGTATCACCGATTTTGAACGGTCGGGTAATAATGAGTGAAATTCCGGCAGCAAAATTGGCTACGCTCCCCTGCAATGCCAAACCAGCGGTCAGAAAAACAGCCCCGATTGCCGCAATGAATGGAGCAATTGATATACCAAGTTTTCCGATGGCTATGACAAACATTGCTCCAAATATTAGTATTCTCACAATATTAGCGACAAACTTCCCAAGGGTCACATCAAAATCATGCTTAGTAAAAAGTTTAATCAAAAGATTGAAAACATATTTTGAGACAAACCATCCGATAAAGACAACAATCAAAGCACCAATAATTTGGAAACTATAATTGGTCAAAAATGCGATCGTCTGATCATAAAACGCTTGAATATAATGCAATTCTTGATTCATCGTATCTCCTTAGTAATCAAAAATTGCATTATGCCCTATTCTTTCTCTTTACATCTCCCACGGAGCAGGTTTACCAACATTGGCAAAAACTGGGTTATTAAACGCATATTTCAAATCTTCCGCAAGGTTAAGCAATCCGCCATATCCGCCATAACTCGTCTTTTTTTCTTGATTGACATCAATAAATGAAATCTTTTTCTTAATTGCTGTATAGAGACTACGTCCACCCGCTAGAAGAATATGTGCCCCAGTCGAATCAATAATTTTCCCCTGCTCGGAAGCTGGCTTCGTCATTAAAACTCCATTTTCACCCAAATATTCCCGCGCTTTGTCAATGTCATCTTGCGTTGATTTTGCAATGCTCGTGGCAACTACTTCGATACCCAAATCTTGTAATCCTGACGCAATCGACCACGCTTTGTTCCCACCTGTGTTGAGTACCGCTTTTTTCCCTGCGAATATTTCACGATACGGGATAAGTGCCGTTTCAAGTTCTGCCTCCGCTTCTGCAATGACAACTTCGGCACGTGCGATGAGTTCAGGACATCCTATCGCGGTGACGATTTCACGAATAGCAAACGAGGTATCACGTTTCCCATAAAATGAGACCGAAATCCATGGAATACCGTACTGTTCTTGCATTTTGCGTGTGAGAGTAATGAGAGATTTAGCACACACAATGACATTTAGTTTAGCTCTATGCGCTGTGCGAATGTCACCCACCCTTCCATCTCCACTCATTGAACTCAAAACACGAAGTCCTATCTTTTCAAAGAGCGGTAAATATTGCCACATATCCCCAGTGACATTGTAATCTCCGATCAAATTAATATCATAAGCAGTGGTGAATTCGGGCTCTTTTGTCCCGATAAGATAATCCAATACCGCTTCACCAGCTAAACGTGAGCCTAAATTCTTGCTCCCAACAAATCCAGGGGCATGTACAGGAACGATGGGCACTCCATACTTTTCGCTTCCCAAACGGCATGTTGTATCAATATCATCTCCAACAAGTGCCGTAACGCATGTCGAATACACAAAAATCGCTTCCGGCTTGTAGTGTTCCATCACATAATCAATAGAATTTGACAAACGCTTATCTCCACCAAAGATGACATCATTGGTCGTAATCCCCGTTGTAAACCCCATTTGTGTGTGATCTCGACCCGTATACGACGTTTTCGTCTCGCGCGTTTCCCATGATGCCCCCAAACACGTCTGAGGTCCATGAACGAGATGTACTGCATCCGCATAGGGAAAAAGGGAGATTTGTGCCCCATCAAAAGAACATCCCCCAGCGGCAAGTCCGGGTTTAGGTTTATCGCATCCTTCTCCTGGCTTTTTATCTTTGCTATGAGAGCAGGCGCTCTCGTTCATAAGTTCTTTTATTTTTGCTCGGCTGACCATAGGATATTCCTAAGAGTGATATATATTTAGAACTATTGCATTTTTTGTACTTGCAGGCTGAGAGAAAAAGTATAGAGAAATTGCAGAACCAATGTATTTAATGGAGTGGAGTACGAATTAAAGTTTCGAGATTAGCTGAATCTCTTATCACAGAGATCCTATCTTTAACGGTTAAAGATTTTTTCTAAACCCTTTATGAAGCCCTATTTTAAGGGGTTTCAGGACAACATTTTACTGTTAAATAATTAATTTTAAGTTTTATTTAAGCTTTTTAAAGCGCTTCTATCTCTTTGATAATATTTCTGAGAATTGTTAATGTTTCTTCTTTCCCTGCTCGTTTAACATCTAATTTTAACTTTAAAATCTTTTTCTTAGCATCCCAATACGGCAACAAACTTGTCGTAGTAGGAGAGGAAAGAGATTGTTTGATTTCAGACAACAGGTTCATAGATGAAACTGTTCCCGAAACCAAACGATTAAACATTTCCACTTGCATTGATTTATCTTTTATTTTTTGAATCATATACAAATCTTTCACCCCTACTCTCACCTCACGACTAGAGAGTTTCTCTTTGATCGGTTCTGCCAGTTTTAAAATTGAGAGATATTGACTTACCAATCCTTCTGTTTTTCCAATCGCAGCTGCAAGTTCGGATTGACTTTTATAAAAACCATCTTTAAGTGCTTTATCGAATGAGATAGCGAGTTCCAAGGGATCAACATTTTCTCGGTGTGCATTTTCAATAATTGAGATTTCAAAAAGAGATTTCTCACTGTTGTCACTGTTCTCAACGATAGCTTTAATGGTTTCAAGCCCCAATATTTTATGCGCAGCCAAACGTCGTTGACCCGCTCGAAGCGTATAGCGATCACCATTTTTTAGCAAAGAGATCGGCTGAATAAGTCCCCCCTTAGTAATGGACTCCGAAAGTTCTTGTAAATCCAATTCATTCATGCTAAGTCGTGTTTGACGAGGATTGTCATCAATCAAACCAAGGGGAATATCCTTGAGTCCATATTCGGACTCTACTAAAGCAGAGGAGGGTAGTTTAGCAACTTCAAGAGCTGCTCCACGACCTGCTTGCATCATTTTATCAAGCTTGGATAGTTTACTATTACTCATTGTTTTATCCCTCCTCTGATTTCAGCGATAAGGGCATTGAGCTCATCCAAAGCTTTCGTAGGAGAGGAAAGTTCACTAACCCCCTTCCCCTCATTCATCGTCCTATAAAAATCTGCTCGGTGAGAAACAACAGTTTTCATCATTTGAAAGTGTGGAAATTGTGCCACCATCCCCTCCATCAGAGAAAAATCACGTGCCGAAGGTGAAACATCATTGAGTAAAATATTAGCCTTTAAATCTGTTTCCGTCGATTCAGAAATTTGTTGTATTACCTCATGAAACTTATGCAATCCTGCGATTTCAGTCGCACGATCAACAGCTGGAGTAATAATCATATCCGAAAGATAAATCGCCATCCTATTGAGATCTGAATCAAATCCCCCCACATCAATGATAATATCTTGTGTTTCATCCCAAGCTTTAAATACTTCCATAAATTCTTCGGTACTTTGCGGATGAAGTATAGTACGCGCGGACAAACCATTAAGTTGTCGAAGTTGATCGATGTAAACAAGGGTACGTTGAAAATCCAGATCAATAATCGGGACATTCATCGCGACAGAAAGATGCCATGCTAACAAACTTTTTCCGACACCCCCTTTTGAGTGTGCGATTGTGATAATCATCGGTTGCCATCCTTGCTTTTTTAGTGGTCGAGAATGTTGAAAGTTTAACAAAGTTTGTCCCTATAATAGCTTTTATCCTTCGGTATACGCGATCAATAATCTCTTTCTTAATCGTAATCTTATATAATTAGGCACTTATAATAGCTAGAGGAGCAGGGGATTGTTTGAATCACATTACAATTTAGCGTTTGAGCGCTCCCTTTTGTGTTCAATCATTTTTGAACCTGAATTTCTACGCTCAATTACCCTAAAAGCTTCTGATTTTTACTTAGAAGCCCATCAAAATATAGCTAAAGCCATCCTCCTTCTACAAACATCTGAAAAACCAATTGATGAAGAATTCATCAAAATTGAGCTTCAAAAACAAAAAAAGTTTGATGAACGGATTATGATTGAAGTGTTGACTGCCAATCCCATTGCACATTTGGATCCTTATAGTATTGAAATCAAAAAAATGGCGAAAAAGAGGGAAATTCTCTCGGCTATCAACAAGATAAAATCACTCAGCGAAGAGATAGATGGAGATGATCTGTTGTCCCAGTTTGAGCTAACTGCCGAAAAGCTGCGTAATAATGACTCTTTGGATGCCTTCACAATCCAAAGTATGCATGATCTTGAGGGAGAAGATCCACAATTTATCTGCAAAGATTGGATTCCAATCCCAAAAAAAACCGTTACGATATTCTCAGCAGGCGGGGGGATGGGCAAAACCATGGCGGCACTTCAACTCGCTTTGCGCTATATTGAAGAAGAAAATTATTCCAAAAAAGTTTTTCTATGGCTCTCAGAAGATCCAGCAGGGCTTTCAAAAAGCAGAGCGATAGAGATAGCATCCAAAGTTCTTCTGAAAAAATTCGAAAATTATAAAGGCTATTTGGACATATCAGACGATCCAACATTTCCCGTTATGACATTTAAATCATCAGGGGAGGGGAGTGTAAAAGCTGAATTCTATCAAATGAAATCGAAGCTCAAAGAGTACGAACTCATTATTATCGATCCGTTGATTGGTTTTTTTACGGGTGATGAAAATAGCAATTCCAATGCACGACAATTTATGCAACTTTTTACCCAATGGGCGGCGAAAGAAGATAAAATCATTCTTTTTATCCATCACAGTTCAAAAGGAATCCGAGTCGGAAATGAGAGTAAAACGCGTGGTGCTTCCGCATTTGTAGATGCCGTAAGAGCTGTTTATGAATTTGAAAAAATAAAACCATCCTCATCGGAGACAGACGATACATTATCGGATGAAAGTTTACGTCGAGTTGTTTTGACCAAAGACAACTATAATGCCCACCTCTATTTTGGTGGATTTCAAAAAGATGTGAAATTATTTCCCATTAATTCGACTTCTACGATAGCGCAAAGTAAGCCCGCAACCGTCAAATCTAAACTTATTAAACAAAAATCAAAACCAGCTGTTCGTTCAACTATACCCCCAGGTGCCAATATTCGTATTGTTGATGAACCGGTAGAAGAGGTGTTGAGTGAAGAAGAACAAGCAATTATTGATCGTAAACTCAAAGAGATAGCAGCATCAGGAATCCATTTTGATGACTAAAAAGGAATTACCAATGGCTGAACAACATGGAAAAGAATTAACCCTCTCTATTATGGAATTTATCGACAGTGCTCCTAACATTAATAGAGCCTGTTCTTCACTTCTTGAAAATTCTTCTTCTATTTTTCTCCCTTTGAAAAGAATTGATAATTCAGATGTTGCAAAACGCTTTTTCAAAAACAATCAAGTTCTTGAAATCGAGCACAACCTTTTTGGAAAACTTGAAGTACGGGCGCGTCTTCTAGGGCAGGTTCATAAAGATATTCTTGAAGTTCTCCTAACAGGAGAAAAACGATTTAACAAAAATGATCGTCGTTTTAGCGTAGAAATGTCAGCCTATCAGATTCTCAAACGTCTTAGTGTTACCACCTCCAATAAAAAATGGCTCTCTGAAAAAATCAATGAAATCGCTGAGTGTAGAATCCGCGTATTTAGTGATGACGATGAAGTGGATCAAGACTTTTCATTTGGTTTTATTGATACCGTTTCAGGTCTCTCGGTAAAAAGTAAAGACGGTAAAACAAGACATGGAGATGAAAAAACCATCAAAGTTGTATTTTCAGAAGCCTATACCGCGTTTCTTGCTCGAACAGAGATTCTTGACTACTCCAATTACATTGATGATATTGTCAGCCTTGATAATACTTTTGTAAAAGCTGTTGTACGCTATATGCTTATTAATAATGGGAGAGATTCAAAAATAAAGATCAGTAATCTCATAAAAAAATTACAAACCGATAAAATAATGAGCCATATTGAGCTTGAACGAAATATCAAACTTCTAAAAAGTACCGAAACACAAGAACTTCTCAAAGAGCGATTTGGAATTACTATTGTTGGTGAAGAAACATTAGTATTTAATGAGCTTGAATCAAAAAATCATTACTACATTAAATCAAATTCTCTTTCTGAATAAATACGCTAATTACTAAACCCCTAATACTTTAATCCGACCTCTAATACTCTAAATAATACTCCTAATACGCTATTTATATTCCCTAATACCCTATTTGGTGATATAAGTACACAAGTACTCTGTTGTCTTAACAATAAGATAACGATGATTAGAGAGGAAGAACCCCTAATACCCTAAAAGCTACTCCTAATACGCTATTAGAATAGTCCCTAATATCTTATTTACTACCTCTAATATCTTATTAACAACCTCTAATACTTTATAATTTACCCTTAATACCTCTAAATTTGTATGCTTCTATACATTTAATACATTTGTATACAAAAAATACAAATGCTGTACTATCACTAATTAAATTGACAAAAATAACATTCTGTCCTATCGTTAACTGGTTACCTAAACGCTTTAGAACCTTCTATGACTATTAATAAGTTAGAATTACTGATGTAATACATCTTAAATTGGATGATATAATATCATCCAATAAGAGGGGAATTGACATGACAAATATTAAATGGGATAAAAAATATGAGACAGGAACTGAAGATATCGATCTTCAGCACCATTACTTTCTGAATTTAATCAACACGTTAGTTGAAGCAATTAACAAAAATGAAAGCGAACTATATCTCGAAGCACTAGTAGCAGAACTTGATGCTTATGCAAAATTTCACTTTAGAAGCGAAGAGCGGATGATGCTTCACAGCAATTACCCCCAGTATGAGGTACACAAAAACCACCATTTCGACTTAATCCAGCAACTGAGCGTCGCGCAATACAAGTTGACGAATCCGTCAAAACCAGAAGATGCTGAAGCAGTTATTGATTTTCTCCTCAGCTGGTTTATCCAACATACAACCGGAGAGGACCGATTACTCGCTAATTACCTTCAGCAGTATCAAAACCAACAGTAAGGGTGAACATGAGAAGCATTGAAGATCTGATCCAAAATAAAAACCTTCTGCTTGAGACTATCATCAATTCAATTCCACTTCGAATTTTCTGGAAGGATCTTAATGGAAGATTTTTAGGTGTCAATCAAAGCTTGTTAACTGATGCTGGGCTGAAAAACCCTTCGGACATCGTTGGAAAAACCGATTACGATATGCCATGGAAAGAACATGCAGATGCTTACCGAGCCGATGACCTGAAAACGATAGAAACAGGGTTACCACAACTAAATATTCTCGAACATATAATCCAAGAGAATGGCACATATCTTACCATCGAAACTTCCAAGGTTCCGCTAAAGAACTACAATGGGGCAATCATTGGTATTCTTGGAATATTCAATGACATATCTAGCCAATATGAAGCCGCCGAAGAGCTACGTTATGCTAAAGAAGAATTTGAGACGATTTTTCACTCTTCTATAGACGGTATCGCCATTGTAGATCTGCAATCCAACTTCATCACATTCAATAAAGCGTATGAAACATTGACGGGGTATAATCGTCAAGAGCTTATGGACAAATCCTGCATAGGTATGACAATACCCGAAGATGTCCATAGAACAATGCAAGTAATTGAAAAAACACTCAAAGAGGGGAGCTTCTGCAATTTCGAGAAGTCTTGTATCCGAAAAGATAACACCCTCGTTCATGTCAATATGAGCTTTGCCCTTTTGCCAGATAATGAACGGCTGATTGTCAATGTAAAAGATGTCAGTGCACAAAAACGTGCTGAAGAAGAACTCAAACGGCTGAATGATGAACTCGAGCGTCGTGTTGAAGAACGCAATCAAGAGATCTTGATTCAAAAAGAGACGTTTGAACTGCTATTTAAAAAATCTTCTCAGGGTCTATCGATCATCGAAGATGGTCAGTTTGTTGACTGTAATGCAAAGTTATGTGAAATTCTAGGCTACGAAAACAAGGCACAGATACTGAATAAGCGTCCCTTAGACTTTTCCCCGGAATATCAGCTGGACGGGAAAGCATCTCGGGAAAAAGCTGATGAATTTATGGCTGAAGCGTTTAAATCAGGTTTTGTAAGATTTGAATGGACACACTTGCGTTCCAATGGCGAACCTTTCCCTTGTGAGATAACCCTAGTACCGATTATGTTGCCTGAAAGAGGTAATGTCATCCATGTAGTCTGGCGGGACTTGACGGAAGAAAAACGCAAAGAACAGGCATTGGAAGAGTCGGAAAGTTTTCTTCGCAACATCATGGAGAGTGTGCTTGATGGCATTGTTAGTATCAATGAAAAAGGAGAGATTAAAACCTTCAATAAAGCCGCCGAGATACTCTTCGGTTACGATCGCCAAGAGGTGATCGGCAAAAATTTCAAGACATTCATCCCTAAACACTATCATTTACAGTATGAACAGTATCTTACCAATTATATGCGTACCGGTATCGCCAAGGTAATCGGACGTACCGCTGAGCTCTTTGCTATGCGTAAAGATGGCACGCAATTCCCAGCATCGATCCGCATCGGTGAAATCAAAACGGGTGATCGTAGTATCTTTACTGCACTAATTCAGGATATTAGCGATCGGAAAGACGCAGAAAACGCAATCATTCTAGCGAAAGAGACAGCGGAACAGGCTACCAAGATGAAGAGTGATTTCCTCGCCAATATGAGTCACGAGATTCGCACTCCGATGAATGCGATCATGGGAATGAGCCATCTTGCGTTACAAACCAATTTGAATGAGCGGCAGCGCAATTACATCGAGAAGGTGTACCGATCTTCTGAACTGCTCCTTGGTATTATCAACGATATTCTGGACTTCTCCAAGATTGAGTCAAACAAACTAGAGCTGGAATACGCTCCTTTTTCTCTGGACACCGTGTTAAGCGATCTGGCTTCAATACTCGGGATCAAAGCCAAAGAAAAAGAAATAGAACTTCTCTATCAAATCGATGATGACGTTCCGACACGATTAATTGGGGATTCGCTGAGATTACAGCAAATTTTGTTAAACTTGGTAGGCAATGCGATCAAATTTTCCAAAAATGGTGGAAGTATCCTCGTCATAGTGCATCAGGAAGTGGATCAGGAAGAGAATGTCAAACTCCATTTTTGTATTCAAGATGAGGGAATTGGCATGAACGAAGAACAGTTGTCTAAACTCTTCAAAGCTTTCGCACAAGCAGACACCTCGACAACACGGAAATATGGTGGCACTGGTCTTGGACTGGTCATTAGCAAACGGTTGGTTGAAATGATGGGTGGTACGATCTGGGCCGAAAGCGAAGAAGGGAAGGGGAGCAAGTTTCACTTCATCGTCAGTGTTCCCAAAAATCATAGCGTGAATATGGTTGAAGAGGGACTCTCTTCATTACTTGGAAATCTTAAAATTTTGTTGGTTGAAGACAATGAATATGCACGAGAAATTCTAACTATTATTCTTGAAAAATTTGGTTTTGAAGTTGTCGAAGCTTCCAATGGCGAAGAGGGACTTGAAAAACTGCTCCATCCCGAAGGTAAAGCTTTCGATATGCTTTTAACCGACTGGAAAATGAAAAATATGGATGGTATTGAACTCGTCGAAACGATGACTCAAAAGTTACATCCCTCCGATTACCCCAATGTCATCATGCTAACAGCCCACGGTGTTCATGAAGCAGAGATGCACATCGACGATTTACCAATTGACCGCGTTCTTGCCAAACCGTTTACGATTTCGGATCTACATGATGTCATCTGTGAGATTAGAATTGGCGATAGAGGACGTTATCATCAGATTTTTGATGAAGCTATCAAGACAAGTCAACTCGATTTGAGTGGTCTGAATATCTTGTTGGTGGAGGACAACGAACTTAATCAAGAGCTTGTCGTTGATCTGCTTAATAGCAGTAACGTCAATGTAAAAATCGCTGAAAATGGTCAGGTTGCCTTGGATATGCTCGAACAAGAATCCTTCGATGCGGTGCTGATGGATTGTCAAATGCCGATTATGAACGGTTATGAAGCGACGAGGCGAATTCGAGAAAATGACCGTAGCAGTAATCTGCCGGTGATTGCCCTGACATCTGACGTGATGGAGGAGAACCTAAACTGGATCATAGACGCTGGTATGAATGATGTAGTGACCAAGCCGATCAACCCTCACCATCTGATCCAGACCCTTGGAAAATGGACCCATCGTAAGAAAAATGTGTCTCTTACTGCATTAGTTTCAAAACAGCACGATATACTATTAGATCTGCCACAGATCAACGAACTTGATACGGGAAAAGGGTTAATCAACAGTAACCAGAATAAAACGCTCTACATCAAAATGCTTGATCGTTTCGTTAGCAGCTATAAGACATTTGCATTCGAGTTCAAGCAGATGAAAGATACAAACAAAACGGAGGATATGATCCGACTAGCGCATACGCTTAAAGGACTTAGTGGAACCATTGGTGCCAATGGTCTGCAATCTGAGGCTAAAAAACTCGAAGATGCTCTGATAAGTAATCCCAAATCAGAAATAATCAAAGTAGCTTTTGCAAGGACATGCAATCGGCTCGAGGAGATGACTACAGAACTTGAACGATGGCTGAGCGCACAAAAAAATCTACAAGAGAGCCACGTCATAACGGAACGTATTGATGTAGATGATGCCCTTGCAAAACTAGATGTTATTAAAACACTGATTTCCGATTTCGACACTGAAGCGTCCGACAAAGTAGCAGAACTCAAAACACTCGATGGTCTGTCTCTCTTTTCAGATCAGCTCAAATTGCTAGCAAAATTACTTGATTCTTTCAACTTTGATGATGCTCTGCCTCACATCGATGAACTGAAAGTGTTGATCGAAAAACTGAAATGAACCTAATAAAAAAGGATTACGATGAAGGAAGATAAAAACACCATTTTGGTCGTAGATGACTTGCCACAGAATATCCAGTTGGTATCAGATATTTTGAAACAGCATTATCGAGTACTTTTTGCAACGGATGGGAAAAGCGCATTGAAAATGCTCAATGGCAAGCACGTTGACTTAATCTTGATGGATATCATGATGCCCGAGATGGATGGATTCGAAACGACTAGGCGGATCCGTGACGACTTAGGTCTTAAGGAAATTCCGATCATCTTTCTGACTGCTAATGCCGACCAAGCAAGCCTCATCAAGGGATACGAACACGGGGCGGTCGACTTCATTCCCAAGCCGTTTAATCCAGTTGAGCTCAAGCTCCGAGTTAAGACACAGTTGGAGCTTTACACCACCAAGGAGCAACTTAAAAAATACTTGGAGGAAAATCAGCTGGTGCTTCGCCAATACAAAGAAGCTGTCGATGAGTGCACGATCGTATCTAAAACCGATATTCAGGGTATTATTACCTATGTCAACGACGAGTTTTGCCGTATCAGCGGTTATAGCCGTGAAGAACTGTTAGGCAAGCCTCACAACATCGTTCGCCATATCGACATGCCTAAAGGTGCCTTCAATGAAATGTGGCAGATACTGAAAAGTAAAAAATCGTGGAGTGGCATTATCAAAAATCGCTCAAAAAACGGAGACACCTATATTGTCAAGGCACTCGTCAAACCAATATTAAATAGCAATGGTGATACTGTCGAATACATGGCAATACGTCAAGATATTACTGAAATTTACCATCTACAACACGAGATTGTCGAAACACAAAAAGAGATTATCGAAAAGATTGGTGAGCTCGCGGAAACCCGTTCCAAAGAAACTGGATACCATGTTCGGCGGGTTGCCGAATATTCGGCATTACTGGCACGTCTGTGTAATTTGTCGATTCACGACATAGATATGATAAAAATGGCGTCACCTATGCACGATGTCGGAAAAATTGCCATTCCTGATGGTATCTTACTTAAACCAGGGAAGTTGGATGAATCGGAGTTCAAGGTGATGCAAACCCATGCGGAAAAAGGGTATGAAGTGTTTAAAAACTCTAAACGGGAGCTGTTGCAGACGGCAGCTATCATTGCCCATGAACATCATGAACGTTGGGATGGGAAAGGATACCCACGCGGAATCAAAGCAGATAAAATTCATATTTTCGGTCGGATTACTGCTGTTGCCGATGTCTTCGATGCACTTGGCTCAGCTCGTATCTACAAGGAAGCGTGGTCGATAGAAGATATTCTTGATTTTTTTCGAAAAGAGTCGGGCAAACAGTTTGATCCCAATCTAATTGAACTGTTCTTTGAAAACCTTGACGAGTTTCTAACTCTCAGAGATCAATTCAAAGATTCTTGGTGCTGAATATGTCAGATGATTGTTACATCTGGCTTTTATCAGTTTTGGCAGTGGTGATCCATTGTTCCAAAATAGAAAACATATTCTCTGGGATGATTGGTTTGGCAATATGATCGTTCATTCCAGCATTTAATGCTTTTTTGCGATCATCATCCATAGCATTAGCGGACATAGCAAGAATCGGAACTGTTTTGTACGCTTCAATCTCTCGAATTTTTCGTGTTGCCTCAAATCCATCCATGACAGGCATCTGAATGTCCATCAAAATACAATCATAAATCATTTTCTTCGCAAGCACCAAGGCTTCAGCTCCATTTGTTGCAATTGTCACATTTATCCCTTTTCTTGTTAAAAGATCAAATGCCAGCTCCTGATTCATATCATTGTCTTCCACAAGAAGAATATTTGTATTTATAAGGTTCGAATTCATAGTGTCACGGTTGTTTTTACCCTCTGCTTTGATAAGCGTACTGGAGTCAGACAGCTGCATATTGACGGTAAAACTGAAAGTGCTTCCTTGACTTTCTTTGCTCTCTACCCAGATTTCACCACCCATCATTTGTACAATATTTTTTGAAATTACAAGACCTAGTCCTGTACCACCGAATTTTCGGGTGATTGTATTATCAGCTTGGCTGAACGGCTGAAACAAATTATTCTGATTAGTTTCTGAAATACCTATACCATTGTCTGTTATTGAAAACAGAAGTAAAGCTTGATTTTCTACCATTTTTACGAGTGAAATGTGTAAGGTAACAGCACCATTATGGTTGGAAAATTTGACTGCATTATTCAGCAAATTTGTCAGTACCTGTTCGAGTCGTAAAGAATCTGCAAAATAAAACATAGGAACATTTTTTTCTATTATGACACGTATCTTAATATCTTTATCAAGTGAGGCTTCTTTTATCAGATTCAAGGTCGGAGTAATAATATCTTTAAGCTGAAAGTGCATAGGAGATAAACTCAACTTTCCCGATTCTATCTTAGAAAAATCAAGTATATCGTTGATAATAGTGAGAAGCCTTTTGGAAGCAAAATTAACTTTTTTAAGGTAATTTTCTATTTTCCCCGTTACACTTTCCGAGAGTGCGAGTTCACTCATCCCGATGATAGCATTCATCGGAGTACGAATCTCATGGCTCATATTGGCTAGGAATTCACTCTTGGCTTTGTTAGCCTTTTCAGCCTGCTCCTTGGCTTCCATAAGCTGTTTCATGTGTTCTTTTTGCTGGGTAATATCATGGAAGGAAATATACAAAACTTTTGCATTTTCAACTTCCAGTATCCTAGCACTAACAACGATATCGAGGATGTCACCATTTTTGGTTTTATGCTGGGTCGTAAACCGATCCCACCCTTTTTTAAAAATTTCGTACTGAGTTTTGATAACTTGCTCTTCATTGTGCAATACATCGAGGTCTTTAGGTGTCAATGATTTGAACTCTTCTTGCGTGTAACCATACATTTCAAGTGTTTTGGCATTGTAATCAATAAACACCTGCGTTTCGATATCGAGCAAGGCAATACCGTCCAGTGATTCCTCAAAAATGGTATGAAATTTCTTTTCCGCTCTGATGAGTTCGTTGCGAAGCAATTTATCGGCTGTTACATCTTTTGTACTTATCAATAGATGCTGTTTATCCGGCATCAAAGCGATAGCCATGTTAATAGTGCTGATCGAGCCATCTTTACGGATACATGATTTTTCGAAATTGCTTCTAGAACCAACGTCAAGTACTTCTGCGATAACAGCTCTAATACCTTCTACATCTTCAGGGACACTACTCATTTCAATGCACGATTTTTGGAAAAGTTCTGTTCGTGTATATCCAGTCTGAATCAAATACGCCTCATTAAATTCAATAAAGTTACTTTGCAGATCAAGTATTGCCAAACCATCTTTTGCTATTTCGAATATGGTTTTAAATTCCTGCTTTTTGCGCTCAGATTCGGTAATATCAATCCCAATGGTAAAGATATAATTGAGACTTCCATCTGATTTATTTACCAGAGCATTCGACCATTCAAATATCCTCTCTTCACCCATACGAGAGGTCCAGGTATTTTGAAAAGTTTTGACAATTTCACCCTTGTTAGCCTGAGTAATGATATCAAGTACACTACCCTGAATCTCTTTGTTTAAAAAGCGGGACCAAAAATAAGGTTTGGATGCGACTTCATCCTGTGTATATCCCGTAAACTCCTCACCGTATTGGTTGAGTCGAATCATGGTTCCATCCGCATTGATGACGGCAATAATAGCGTTGGCATTGCTCACTAAAGTAGAGACAAAATTACGCTCTTGTATGATCTCTTCTTTAAGCCTTACCGATTCGGTAATATCCCGTACCGAGCTATAGATAACAGGCTCTCCATCCAGTATAATCTTAATAGACGAAATCGCCGCATTGTAAAGTGTGCCGTCTTTTCGTTTATGTATGGTTTCAATATTGATCGCTTTTTCTGATGAAGTTGATTCCAACAGCTTTGCAAACTCATCGGCACCGATCATAACATCCCAGTCAGTTATAGAGAGTATTGACATCTCATTCATCGAATAGCCCAAGATATTGGCTGCCATTTGGCTGCATTCTTTGAGCCTGCCATCGAGACCCATGATAAAGATACCGTCGGATGAAAATTTCATCAAGGCATGATAACGTTGACGTTCCGTTTCAACCTCTTTCGTCTTAAGTTGAAAAGAATTTGTGAGGGAATTAAACCGATTCATCAAATTACCCAGTTCGTCCTGATAAAGAGGTTTCAATTGGATCGTCATACCATGCTCAGACTTCTCTACAGAAGTTTGAAAATAGTGCAACGTATTTAACAATTTACGTTGAATTGCCCATACAAGGAGTATATTAAAGAGTAAAAACAACAGACTAATCAAAACGAGAATATAATGCAAATGTTGTTTTTGTTCTAAAATCTTTTCAATATTATGTTCTGTACGCTTAGTTAGCTCGTATAAAAAGGTGTGAATCGGAGCCATAATTTTATTTTTGGAATTAGTATATTGTTGCGAGTGAAGAAGTGCAATGGCATAACTTTGGTTTGGTGATTTGATAATTGTATAGTTATTTTTGGTATCTTTGAAATTTCCTTCCAATGCATTGAACGCTTCTATTTCCAAATTAACAAGATCGTTAGAATTTTTCTCTGATTTTCTCAATAATTGAAGTTCATTGGAGGTATAAGGAAGCATCTGCATCAAATGCGTTAAGGAAACATATTGTGTGGATTGTAGGGTAGTTTGTACCAGTGGTATATTGAGTTCCCAAAACCCATAATCGTATTGTTTCGGACGCGGTTGAGTACCATTTCTGATTGCAAGCACTTTCTTGTAATGGTTATAATAGCTTCGATCACCAGTGATGACATAAAGTCGGGCATAGTGCGTTAGTAAATCGGAACTTGCTTTGAGCTCTTCAGCTTTACTAACCATCGTAAAACGTTCAGACTGTAATTTACCAAGCATGCCAGAATATAAATCGTACTTATAAAAGTAAAATCCAAAAGCAGTGAAAAACAGAATTTCTATCAGGACTGAAATACTAAAAAACGCTTTAAAGCTCAGATTCATTTACTCCCTCTTTCCACCTTTTTATCTATTAATATCATAACAGACACGAACTCTTTTTTACTTTAACGTGATTCACGATAAAAGTGTAATAAAAAATATCAATCTTCCGGTATACTCCTCACCCTTTGCGTTACTTTTTCCCGTTTTCCTAAGCATATTTCTTTGGAAATTAAGTCAAGATTTACTTTGAAAGTAAACTAGCAGCAGGTTCTTCTTGGACGATATACCCAACTCCGCGCATTGCTATTGGAATATCTTTACGATATTTTTTCTCTCTAAATGCTGGAGATTTAGGAACACCATTTTTCTCTCCAAGTTTATATATCTCTTCGTTAAGAAAATGGGCATCAAACTCTTTGGTAAAAGGCATGTCCCATGTAATACATCCTATGCTTGGACAAATTGCGGCACATTGTGGATCATCATAGACACCGACACACTCGATACACTTCTCAGGAGCTACGTAATAACGCTTGTTCCCCATCGGGCTTGTGGTATCATCTACGATTGCATTGACCGGACATTGTTGTAAACACGCATCGCAGGTGATGCAGGTATCATCGATAATTACTGACATAATTAAATCTCCTTATCTTTTGTTGTGTGGACAATGCGCAGTAACCACAGCGGCGGATTGCCCAATAATAACTCTTGAAGTTTTTTGATTGCTTCGTCAATACGTTCATTCTCAGCCGAACGCATTGGATAAATCTTGGAAGCCAACACCATCTTCGACGCCGTCGGACCGATTTGGGAGCAAAACATAATATCTGCTTCTTTTACCGTCCCGATTTTGTACGCCAGTTTTTCGTGTTCATCTTCGATCGCATCTTGGGAGCTGTCGAGTGTTTTGATAAACTCAGCGTTTTCTTCCGTGACACGATACAGCTCAAAACTCTTCGACCACCCAAAATGCTGATTGACAGAGATTCCATCGGATGAAGCGAACGCAATTAACATTTAAACGGCTACCGCTTCACGTGCTTGACGCATTTCAATCGAAATATCATCACGGAACGTTTGAGGAGAGACTTCCGGAGAAAGCAATCCGCGTTTTTTACTCGAACCAATCGCATAATCCGAACTGTTTACATAGTAATCATTAAACTCAGCCGTATACGGCATATCCCAAACAATACACTCTTCCGTAGGACAGGCAGCTGCACACGCAGGAACTTGCGCATGACCGACACACTCGATACATTTTTCCGGTTTGACGTAGGTATATTCCCAATCATCACGAGGTGAATCACCCTCGCTTGCAATCGCGCTTACAGGACACTCATCGATACACGCGTCACAGTTAATACATAAATCAGTAATCATTACTGCCATAATAAACTCCTTAGTTGATTTGATATATTTTGTCTTTGCATTTTTCGTACGAGGTGGAGTCTAATATTGGAAGAAGTTTAATATCCACCGCTTTAAGTAATAATGTCACAGAACACCCAGCACAAAGTTCCATCCGTTCAAACGCATCCGTGGTGATAAGAGAATTCATAATTCCACATGGTGTATCGACACTCACTTCACTTAATATCAAACCCTTACGAAAATGTTGTAATTCACCACTAAGATAATTTTCAATAGAGACGCTTCCCTCTTTGGCTCCTGTACACAGTGCAATTGCCGCCTCTTGTATACGGCATTCTACTTTATCCCCAACGCGTAGCCATTTTGGAACTTCGGTTTTAAGAAGCTTTAAATCTATGCCGTTTATACTCACTGTAATACAACTAAAAAACTCATCGCTTTTAATATCTTCCACCTGTGCTACCATTGCATTCATAGTGGGCTCCTACTACCAAAGATAAATAACAATACTGTTATCAATTACAGTTTCAAACTGTTCTAATATCATCCCGGCTGTAGAGGTAGGACCAAGATGACATCCAGAGCACGCGCCCAAATATCGAAGCCAGATTTCAGGAGTATCACCGCTCACGTAATTGACCAATTCTACTCCTCCACCATCGCTTGCGAGGATAGGTCCTAGATTTTCATTAATCACTGACTCGATGATACTACGCTGAGAAGCAATATCTAACGCGCGAAATGCGACATTTATGTCGTTATCTTCATGTTGGTTGCTCACATAAGTCAACAGCGAATGAGCTTGAGATTCTCCTGCATGCGCTGCTTTTATCATCCATCCCATTGAATTCAAAACATCATCATTACGGAGTAAAATCCCCAATTTGAGCTGTGCCGTAGCCATTCCAGCTTCCGCTGCAACGGTATAATGACGAATCGATTCTCCCATATTTGCTGTGAGCCCGATTCCATTTTCATACATTCCACCCAAATAATAGGCTGCAGTCTCATGACCCAATTTTGCCGCCTCTTCAAAGAGTTCACGCGCGGTATGAATATTTTTTGGGACACCAAAACCTTTGACATACATTGTCCCAAGATTTACCATAGCATTGGAATTGGATGCACTTAAAGATTCCCATATTGCTTTTGCATTTATGTAATCTTTCGCATCGTAGGCTTTAATCGCATTTTGCATCAGTGTCTCTTCTTCCATAGTCGCTCCCTGTTTTTACTACTTAATTATAAAGAGCATTGCAATTGCTGTTCACACACAAAGAATAAAAAATGCACGAGAGGAATCAATCACCTACCTAAAGAGAAAACATGGAATACATCATCACTTCAGAAATGGAAGAGATACGTCAACTCATCGCCCAAACGGCCACCAAGCGCAATGTTCTCAAATTAGAGATGGAAAATTGGTATGAGACGAACAATAAACGTTTTGATCGCACCAATGAGCTCATTACCGTCGATTCAACCCTATCCGAGCTCGACAGCCATTACAAACGGCTATGGGATTACCATAATAAAAAAGTATCTTAAGGAGTTAAAATGAATGAAAATCTAAAAAGCGAAGTGCTAAAACACGCCCGCGCGGCTTTTGAGCAAGCCTGCACCCTACGCGACAATGAACGTCTGGAAGTCTATATTTACGATGGAAGCGTTAAATCTTCTGATGTTTTGAGTGAAGATCACACTATCAGCTATACGCTTAATCGCATTTTGTGTTATCAGGTGTGGGGACATGATTACTTAGAGGATGAAATTCGCGCATGGATCGATCATGCTCGTGATGAAATTAGTCCCAAACCACTCGAAGAGAGCATCCTTGAAACGTTGAATAAACTTGTTGTTTCTAAAGGACTCACTCCCGATGAAATCAATACAAATGAAGTTTTTGCCAATTTACGTATGGAGCAAATCGAACAAATCGAGCATGCTATCATCGAATACTGGTGGGATAACAAAGAGTTAGAAAATGCCAAATCTCTCGCAATAGAGCAGATCAATACGGCACTACGGAACATGGAAAAATGAGTGAACAGAATTTGCTCCGCCATGAAATCGAAAGTTATCTTAAAAAATATGCCATTAATGATGAAGCACGCTATATTATTGCCCCTCTAATAGCAATTAAATCATTAGAAATGAATCACCTTTATCAAGATTTGGGTTTTAAAAGCCGTATTCAGATGGGTAACTTTATGAAACAGCACTTTCCCCATCTTGTTGACTTGAAACCAAAAGATAAACTTTGGAAAAAATTTCTCTATGATGCTATCGGCAAGGTAGCACCTGCGTGTGCAACGTGTGACGATCAGGAACACTGTTTTACGTGCCTTATCGCAGAGGCTAGTGCGTGAAAATATTTTTAAAAAGGAAACACCATGTCTGAAATGAAACTCAAAGTGATGAAAACAATCTTTAACCTTAGTGATGAATGGGAATACAATATTTACGAATCGGATGATATTGCCGAGTATGCACAGATGGATAAAACAGAAGTGAGAAATATTATCTTTGAACTTTATGATGAGGGGTACTTGGGAGAGTGTATGAGTGTTGGAGATGATGGATACGATACCTTTTATCTCAACCGCCGCGGACGTGCAGTCATTGGGATAGAAGAGGGGGTGGAGAAATAAGAGTAAAAAATTATTTTTTTACATAATTTTTACAATCATTAGGTATAGTGATATAATTATGTTATAAATAAAATGTTTTTTTTCAAAAAGGCGAGTTTTGAATTACTTTATAGAAAAGAATTTGGTTCGCCTTATTGCTTACGGTCCATTTATATTCATACCTTTCGTCGTTATACTTATCTCCTTTTTGGTCATTCATCAAAATCAGCAACGCTACAACTATTCTATTCAAAATTTGGAATCATCTTATATTGAAACACAAAAAAATATAATCCTTTCCAAAATAGAAAGTTCCATAAAATTAACAAAGTATCAGCAGTCGATTACGGAAGTCATGTTAAAGGAAAAAGTGAAATCACGGGTTGATAGTGCCTACTTAATTGCAAAAAATATCTATGATCAAAACAAGGATATTCGAAGCCCGAAAGAGATTCAAAAGATAATTACGGATTCACTTAGACCACTTGTGTGGAATGATGGGGAAAGTTTTATTTTTATTTTGAATTATGATGGTGTATTTTCCTTAGCACCGAGTTATTTAAAGCACTTGGAAGGGCAGAGTGTTATAAATTTTCAAGATGCTACAAGTAGATATGTAATCCGTGAAGAGATAGCCCTTGCAAAAAGATCGGGAGAAGGGTATCTTTGGGATACATTTACTCGACCTAACTATGACCCAAAAATACAGTTTAAACAATTGGCGTATATCAAAAAGTTTGATGCGTTTAACTGGTACATCGGTTCAGCAGAGTATTTGGATACAACGACGAAAATGATAAAAAAGAGTACCTTAGAAATTTTAAATAATACTTCAGCTAGTGACAGCGAATATTTTTTCGTAATTGATCAATCAGGAAATGTCATTACACCTGGAAAAAATGACCATTTACTGGGGAAAAATATTTTTTCTTTGAAAGACATAGATGGTAAGGAATTTATTAAAGAGTTAATTAAAAGTTCAAAGGCTAATCACCCTTATTGGGTCACTTACAAATGGAATAACCCTGCCACGCATCAAATAGAAATAAAGCATACGTATGTAAAAAAAGTACCCAATAGTGACTGGTTAATTGGAAGCGGTTTTTATATGGAGGGGTGTAATAAAAAAATTCTAGCAAAAAAAAATGAGCTCGAAAAAGCCAATCACAAACAATTAGAGACTATGTTTTTGTTATCAGCAATGATCTTGTTAATTTCACTTGTAATCTCTTATTTAATATCAAAAATGATACAAAAAAGATTTCTCAAATATGCCGAAATGATAGAAATGAAAAATAATGAGCTAAATGCGTTAAATTTAGGATTAGAAAATACAATAGATGAACGAACAGCACAACTGAATGAGGCGTACGAGAAGATGGAAAAGATAGCCGTTACGGATACCCTTACAACTAGCTATAATCGATATTTTTTTAACGATGCCCTTCAAAATGAAATAAATAGAGCAAATCGATATAACAGCTTTTTTTCTCTTTTGATGTTTGATATTGATCATTTCAAGCAAGTAAATGATGTGTATGGGCATGATGTTGGTGATCAGGTGCTAGTAAAGGTCGTTGAAGTCGCCAGCTCATGCTTAAGAGGCAGTGATATTTTTGCGCGTATCGGTGGCGAGGAGTTTATGATAATATTGCCTCAAACAACGCTTGAGTCTTCTATTGATATAGGAGAACGATTGCGGGTTAGTATTGAAGAATATAGTTTTGACAGTATTGGCGAAATAACAATTAGCTTAGGATTGGTCTCTTATAGAAGAGATGAGACATTTGAAGAGATTCTAAAAAGGGTTGATGTTGCATTGTATAAAGCCAAAGATACTGGACGAAATCAATTAATTAGCGAGTAACCCGCCATAAGCGGGTATAGAAAAGAAAGATTAGACGGCTCCGAAAGAGGCTTTACTTCCACGTTTCATTGCTTTGATTTCATCAAGCGTTGCGTCAGCCATACGAAGCGTTGTACGCTTAAACTCATTACAAACGGCATCAATTTTTTCTTTATCCGACATCTTTTTCAAATCACCTTTAGAAAGATCTGCAAGATCAACCAAATCATTCCATACTGAACTCTCATCGAGTGCATACGCGTAGAAAGTGATCCCTTCATAAACAAACTTCCCTTTACCGTTAATATCGGAGATAAAGAGGAGGTATTTTCCATCAGGGCTAAAGAAGTATTTGTATTTATCAAAAAATCTTTCGAAATTATTCACGCTTTGGAGTTCACATGCTAAAAAGTCGATGGTATCATTATTGGTTGCCATAAGGACTTGTTTAATAATCTCTTGCGGTGGAAGGCTCTTGTCGGTTGCCATCATTTTACCTTCAATAACCACGAGAGAGCCGCGATAGGCGTATTTGTAAGCATTCGTTGGATCGTTAAAAACACTCATCCACTCGAGATTATTTGCTGCAATGTAGTCTTGAATTGACATTTGGATTCCTTTGGGTTTGTATACTCAAAGCAATACAATTATCATTCTAGCCTTTTACTATTACATCAATCCGTTGAGCATCAAATAGCGGTACATCGGCTGAAGCATGTACAAATCAAACGCCCACCATACCCATCTAGGTTGTGCTGGATCAAGAGGAAATGACGGAGAAAGTCCGTCGTAATTGAACTCCGCCATAATGATTTCGCCGTAGGATACTTTGAGAGGACAGACGGTATAGCCATCAAACTTAAGAGCAGGCTCTTTTTTCTCCATCACAGAGATTAGATTCCCGACGACAATCGGTCCTTGATGACGGGCGCTTCCCCCTGTTTTCCCAATCGGGATTCCACACACATCTCCGATTCCGAAAACATTTTTGTATCGGCGATGCTGAAGTGTCTCACGATCCACTTCCAACCACCCTTTTGCTGTCCCTTTTTGCCATCCAAGCAATGAATTTGCAACCGCATCAACAGCATGCATTGGAGGAGTAATATGGATAAAATCGTATTCCATATCAACATCTTCTTCTTTATCGATCATGTCATATTCTTTGAGTTCTTTGTCAAATTCCCCTTCTAATTGGTAGGTATGATGGAAGGTGGCTATTTTCTTCTCTGCGTCGATACGGATCAGTTCATGACCGAATTTATTGGTAATGTTTCCGTAGCCATCTTGAACCTTATGCAATGCCGCATCAATTTCAGGCAGAGCAAAAAGTTTTTCGCCTGCCGTTGCAAAGGTAAAGTCAGCGGTCAATTTATCACGTTTGAGGAAATCATCACTGAGATAAAGAATTTTTTGAGGAGCACCACCACATTTGAGCGGAGTAGAAGGCTGAGTACAGATAACACGCGGTTTAGACGTTTTTGCTGCTTCATGCAGAGCATTAAACCAATCACGCGTTATCGTTGCACCCTCAGCCGTTCCCGCGGCAAGATCGCTTTGATAAACACTGGCAATACCATGCTGTCCTAACATATCAGCACGTAGTCCCTCTATTTGCTCATAATGATATTGAACTCCCGTCGCCACGATCATATAGTCGTACTCAACCACCGTCCCCTTTTTAGTTGTCAGCTTGTTATTGTTAGGATCAAATGTCTCAACTTCGTCTTTTATCCATCTTACATCATCCGTAATATAACCACTATTATCAAATATAATATCTTCTGGCGCATATTCCCCTGCGGCAACAAAAATTTGACCTGGTTGATAAACATGTTTTTCATTGGGTGCAATAACGGTAATATCAGGTTTTGTGAGGGCTCTTCGTAGTCGAGAAAGAGCCATCAACGCACCCGAACCCCCACCAACTATCACTACTCGTCCGATAGCATTTGATGAAGAGGCATTTGCGGTTGAGGGCGCACCCGTACTTACTAAGACAGTTGCTGCCACTGGTGAGAGTGCCATCATTCTCAGTGCATCACGCCGAGAAATCCCCTCATTCTCTTTTATTTTTTTCATTATTTTATCGTACTTCATAATTACCCTTTGTGAGTGTCTAAGACGCTTCTAATCACATTATTACCGTGAATTGATTAAACTTTCTTGAAAGTGAATGATCTTTCAGTAATTTATTTTTGGAAGCAGTCTGGGGAGAAAAAGAAAGATACGAGTTAATGATGGTTGTTGTAAAGAAAGCTGTTGAGTTTGCAAAAGAGAAATATATGAAACTATAGATATAGAGACATTCTCTTTATACACCATTAGCAGTTAAGCAGTCTCATTTCCAGCAGTTACTTTGATATGCCATGGCTCATAACGAACACCATACGGATTATTACTCGTATATCGGATCGTAATATAACCACCATGGTACAGTTTTTTAAAAACATCTGTCTCTTCAAACTTTGAGGTAAAATTGAATTGACCATATCCTACTTTGCCAATATCAAAATCACCGATACCATGAAATGTAAATCCTGGAGGGGCAATCGAGGCAGATGTTTCACGAAGATCACCCCCTTCACATACCATTTTTTTTAAAAATAGATGAAGTTGTTTCACAGGAGCACGAACCCCTGAAGTAAGAATCAAATCATCTCCGATCAGCTTTTTAATAGTTGTGTATTTCTCAACAGCAGCCCCTTTGAGAAGAGAATGTCCTGTTTTGTCAATATAGTGAAGAGTGCTTTTGGGGGTAACCACGGTAAGAGAGGGAACCGTT
>JBAZTZ010000030.1:0-27317 GCA_041661705.1 Sulfuricurvum sp. | reverse complement strand
AGCATGGATGATTGTGGATCTTTTCCTTAATATCATCGGGCATAAAAGCTTCGGTTCCAGTTGATGAACAGCTCATAGTATCTCCTTGTTATTATCATTATTTTAATGATCTGCCTCATCCAGCACCAACCATTTTCTAGTGAGTGTTATGCAAATAGTGTTCTTATAGATTAAGAAGAAATCGTGCAACAATCGTGACAATTTTGTATTTAGGGGAACAAAACATAGTATTCTTGACAGCGAAATTCAATATTGCTATACTACTAAAGTATTATTTATAATTTGGAGACACCATTATGAGACAAACAACAAGCATAAAGCTCGACACAGCCGTTAAAAATGAAGCTCAAGAAATATTTGCTCAACTGGGGCTTACTCTGGGTGAAGCGGTCAATCTTTTTTTAAATCAAGTTAGACTTAGAAAAGGGATCCCTTTTGATATAGAAATACCCAATGCAAAAACGCAACAAATCATGAATGAAGTTAGGGAAGGCAAAAATATCGAGGATTTTTCTTTTGATGAGTTAAAACATGCCTAATATTAAGAGGCATAAATATTTTTTGAAAGATTATACGAATATCAAACTTACTGATGGACAATTTGAAAAATTAATTGCTTATCTAAATGACCTAAAAAATGGAAATGCACTACCAATAGAATCAAAAGATCACACACTAAAAGGGAACTGGAAAGATTTTAGAGAATGCCATCTCGGAGGAGATGTATTGTTAGTTTATACGCAAATTAATGATGATTTAATATTAACAAGAATAGGTACTCATAGCAAGATTTTTGGATAATTTTTCATTCATTCCATCTTTCCACTCGTTCCAAATGTTCACAATACTGCAATAAATAATGCTAGTATACACTCCCAAGCTGGAGCTTGGGAGCGAGATCATCGTGACAATTTTGTATTTATCCAAACAAAGCCGTTGTCACCTTTTCAAAACTCTATAGATAATGTATGCAAGAACAAGAGTTGCAATAGTTAGGTCAATACAAGGAGCTGACAATGATCGTTGCTATACCGATAGATGCGTTAAACCGCGTCTACCACTACAATCCATGTAGCGCAATGATGTTCGCTCTGTATGAACTTACAGGAGAACGCAACGACATTCGCTATCAACATATAGAATCCAAACTTAACCCTTGGAAGAAATGTGAAGGTGAGATGGTGTGCGACCCAAAGATGAAAGAAAGCAGCTGTGACACAGATAAGAGCCGTGACCCACACCACATCAGTGAGCACTATGCCCTCCTCGAAGTCATCGGCAAATGCGATTATCTCATCACGGGTCAATATTGTCTCAATACTTTTTATGCAATGCGCAATGTCGGGATCAAAATCCATAAGATTCCTCCCTTTATGAAAACGATACACGAAGCAATGAACCATTTTATTATAGGAGTCGAAATTGCAGATAAATTACAACACATCCACGCTGTATCTTGAAGATATGCCTCTCGATGTCGGTTATGCCTCTGAAAAAGTGAGCCTTAAAAATCACAAGGATGAGACATTTACTATCGGGGGTCAAAACGGATTTACACAACTCCTTATTAGTGCACCATTTATTGATGAGGCACTTATTTCTCAGTTAACTGAGATAGATACTCTTCTCTCTCTCAATGCGCTTGGAGGAATTACCAAAGCGCTCATCGTCGCGAATGACAAGCATGAATTACCTATCCTCGAAGAGTGGTTAAGCGGATATGATTATGACGAAGCATACGGAGATTATTACGGTGTTCGACTTTCCAATAAAGAACTTGCCAAGACTCTTGTTATTGTTTCAAAAGATGGTGCGGTGTTCTACCACGAGATTCTCAGTGATTTAAATGCACCTTTCTCACTCGAAAAAGCATTACCGAAAATCGCAGCGGCAATAAACTGTTATACGGGAAAAGGATGTCATGGGTAAGGGTCACAAATTGGAAGAGTAAAAAGCAAATTGATGACGACCAGCTTTTTTTGAATCATACATAGCAGCATCAGAGTTCTTGAGCAGTACTTCCGCTGTTTCTCCATTATTAGGATAAATACTAATACCGATACTGCATGAGCTAAAGACTTCTTTATGATTGATGAGAAAGGGGGTTTTAAAAAGTTCTAATATTTTTTCGGCAACCGATATAAAATGTTGATCAGAATCTCCATTATCGACAATGAGTACAAATTCATCGCCTCCATTGCGTGCGATGGTATCGCCTTTTCGGATTGCTTTTTGTATTCGTTTAGCGACCTGTACTAAAAGCTGATCACCTACTAAATGTCCTAGGGAATCGTTGATCTCCTTGAAATGATCCAAGTCAATAAAAAAGAGTGCGAACATTTCCTTTGAACGATTTTTCTTTTCGATCGTATGACTAATTCGATCAGCGAGAAGCCGACGATTAGGTAAATGAGTGAGCGAATCATGCATAGAGATATGGGTTAATTTTTTTGTTTCATTCAGCAATTGATTTTGAATATCCAAATAAGCGCTAATATCATGCCGAATTTCGAGATAGGCGATGATATCCCCATCATTGTCAAAAATTGGTTTTGCATGAATGTCAATATGATGTTTTTTACCCTGTTTATCGGTATGGATATGGCGAAGTGTAGAGGGTTGCTTGGTATTGGAAATATGATCTATGGGGCAGTTTTTATGGTCGTTTGTACATGCACCGCTCGTCTCATTTGAAATTTTATAGCACTGAGGCAATACCTCATTCGTCCCCTCTCCTTTGAGCTCTTTCGCTGCTTTGTTCATCATACTCACAGTGTAATCAGGCAAAATATAGAGGATGGGGTCCGGGATTTCGTCAATAATGGTTTGCATCATTTTATGCGAATCATCCAACTTTTTTTCAAGGGTTAAAATATGGGCTATTTTTTTTAACGTCCCCAGAAGAAGCACCGGATTGGTTGGTTTTAAAATGTAATCATCGACGTGCAATGCGATTGCTTTAAGAAGTAAATGGGTATCACTGAAAGCGGAATTGACGATTATTGGAATATTGGGAGAGGATTCACGCATCCTTGCGATCATATCCAGTCCTCCTATTTTAGGCATCTGAATATCGGTTAAGACAATATCAGGAGAATTTTTTTCGAAAAGACTCAATCCTTCTTCCCCATCTTTAGCAACATGCACTTCTTTAAAATACTCTTCAAACGCACCGATAAAAGCACGCATTGTTTCTGCATTGTCTTCAACGTATAAAAGAGAGTAATCTTTAAGCATTAGGCTCTGCTTGCAGTGAAATAGTAGTTTGCATCCCATTCTCCAGTGATTTCATTTGGATGGATCCGTTCATACTGTTTTCAATAATCATTTTACTCATATACAGTCCTATTCCTGTTCCCTCTTTTTTATCTTTAGTCGTAAAATAAGGTTCAAACAAGCGATCAATGATGTCAGGAGGAACACCGCTCCCATTATCTGTGATAATCATCTGAATGATAGTCTCTTGTCGTTGTATGCCAATTTGTATTAACCCATTTGGATTTTCTGTTTTAATGAGAGCATCTTTTGAATTATTCAGAATATTGAGCAATACTTGAGCAAACTCATTTTCAAATCCATAGATTTGCGCGTCTTCGTGGGTGTCATTTTGGATGATGATATTATGATTATCAAACGTGTCTTTTACAAATGAAATGGTTTTTTGGGTGATTTCATAGAGGGAAAAAAGCTTTTTGGATTTGTTAGGATTGAAAAAATCTCTAAAATCATCAATCGTTGAGGACATGTGCTGTATGTTGTTTTGAGACTCTTCCACAAAGGTATTAAACATCGTCTCATCAATCGTCTTGTTTTCAAATTTTTTCTGTATTCCAAAAAGATTTAGTGCCAAAGTATTGAGCGGCTGTCGCCATTGATGGGCAATGTTACCGATCATTTCTCCCATACTGGCAAGTTTGGACTGCTGAAACATCAACTCTTGATTTCGGATAATATCCGTTTTGTCCGTAAAACTGATAATAACACCGTAATCATTGGCGGAGAGATTAATCCGTTTTATTTGCAGCCAATATATTCGATGATCGATGGTCAAATCGTATTGCACTTCATTGGTATTTTGAACGACATTTTTAATATCATCAAAAAGATTAGGAATGGGAAAATATTCATGAATAATAATTTCGCTAAGATTGATTCGATTGGCATTGGCAATTTCGAAAAATTTCTCAACACCTTTGGTATGAAGAAAAAGATCCAGATTTTTGTCCAAAATCAACACATCGGTATTGATAACTTCTACAACTTTGTTGAGTGCTTCATTGACAAAAGCAAGTTCATTATTTTTGTGTTCAAACTCGTCATTGACGGTACGAAGTTCCTCGTTGGTACTTTGCAGCTCTTCATTGGAAGTCTCCAACTCTTCGTTGGTGCTTTGGAGTTCTTCATTCGTACTTTGGAGCTCTTCATTCGTACTTTGGAGCTCTTCGTTGGAGGTTTCGAGTTCTTCTATGGTGATTTGAAGCCGCTCTTTGAGAGCAGAGAGTTCATTCTCGAGAATATTAAAGTCGTATCCATCGACAGTTTGAGGCTGATACGCGGCGATAGACGAAGTCTCTTTTTCATTGATATCATCAAAGGTGATGAAGAAACTGTTTTCTGAGAGCTTATTGTGCCCCAGTGGAAATACGGTGATAACAACATACTTTCGTTCATCGCTCAAAGGCAAAACTCTTATTTTTTTAGAGACAACGACTTGTTCGTTTCGGATCACTTCACCCAGTGTCGCCCGCATGTCCAAACGTAAAAAATCGGAAACTTGTTTGTAAATATCGTTGGTCACAAGCCCCTGAGGATTGGAAATGTATTTGTTCTCTCCCTTGAAAAACAAAATCGTTCCATTACCATCTACAACCACCCCATTGATCGCAAAAAACGATGCGACTGCACTGTTGATGGAGGCATTAACATCCAGACTATTGACTTCATCGCGCAATTTTTTCGTACCGCGTTTGAATTCTTTTTTCTGAAAATAGGCTAACCCTTCGATATCGATTACGCCCGTATCATTGGATTTACGATAAATTTTGTATTTGTTATCGACGATCGAGAAAAGATTGGTCAACGTACCGATTGTCTCGGAAGATCCTAAAAACATCAGTCCCTGATAACGTAAAGCATAATAAAAAATACTTTGAACCCGTTGCTGTAAATCAGGGTTAAAATAGATTAGAAGATTGCGACAGCTGACAAAATCCAGATTCAAAAATGGGGGATCTTTGATAACGTCATGTTTCGAAAATACAATCATGTCGCGTATACTTTTCGTCGGAGTAAATCGGTGATTTTTTTCCACAAAATAAAGGCTTGTCAATAACGGGTCAATGTGATTTACTTCATCTTCGCTAAAGTTCCTGCTTCGGGCTTCGTCGATAGCCTCTTCGCTGACATCGGTTGCAAAAATAGTTACTTTTTTCGTTATTCCCATTTTCTTGAGAAGTTCTGTGATCACAATGGCAATAGAATAGGCTTCATCTCCAAATGCACAGCCTGCAACCCACATACGTACATGGTTATCAAGTTTGTCAGAGAGCATTTTTTCTAAGTGCTCTTCTAGTGCAGAAAAAGCCTCTTTGTCACGAAACAGCGACGTAACGATAATCAGAAGTTCTTTTTTGAGATTCAGTATCTCTGCAGGTGAGCGTTGTAAAAGGGTAATGTACTCATCAACGCTTTCAGATTTGGTTTCAATGATTCTCCGCTCAAGACGGCGATGGATGGTGGCTTCTTTGTAATCGCTAAAATCTACTTCACCTTTTTGGTTGAGGAGGCTGAAAACTTTATCAATATTGTCCAATACATCAAAATGACGGTCAAAATAGGTAGGATCGTCGATGGCATAAATAATCCCCTGCGCGAGAAGATCAGGTGGAAGTACTGCGTCTACTGCTTCCGTATCGATTGCGGCTTTGGGCATTGAAAAATATTTGGCATTTTCATTTTGAGCAAGGGCAATTCCCCCATTTTGCTTGATCGCCACAATTCCCTCAGCCCCATCGCTTCCCGTACCGCTTAATATAATTCCAATTGCTTTCTCTTTTTTTTCGAGTGCAAGTGATTTAAAGAAACGGTTAACGGAGGGTTTCGGGTAGGGTTTCAGAGGAGGCGTCATTAAGAGAAAGTGACCATCTTCGATCACTAAATCAAAACTTGGCGGACAGAAATAGATTGTATTTCCCTTTGGCTTCATTTTATTGGTTACTTGAATAATAGGAAGTTTGGAATATTTTTGGAGTAATGAACCCAACATCGTCGGTTGTTTGGGGTCGAGGTGTTGTGTAATAATATACGTAATAATATCGGATGGTTCAATATTTTGGATAAATTTTAAAAGAGCCTCAAACCCTCCCGCACTCGCACCTAAACCCACAAGGGTCAAATTTTCATAATTTAGATTAAGTTCTTTTTTCGCTAGCATAGATTACACGATTCCTTTGATTTGCTGCATCAGTCGACTCACACGACTGACATCTTTTTGAACCCCTAAAAAGTACCGTAATTTTCCCGTTTCCTTATCGAATATAGGGCTGATAGTAATTTCATTATAAACAATATGCCCATCTTTGTCATAGTTGCGCAAGGTAACGGTGACGTTGGTCTGTTCAGCTATTGCACGTCGTATTTCATCCAATCCCAACTGCTCCCGATCATCTCCTTGTAAAAAACGGCAATTTTTATGAATGACTTCATCGCGTGTGTATCCAAATAGGTCACTAAATGCTTGGTTTACGTAAATGATTGGATTATCAGGGAGATTGGGATCCGTAATAGTAATTCCATTCTTAGCTTGATCCAAAATATCCAAAAGGTACTTTTGAAATTCACTCGTATCTTCATGAAACTTTCGGAGCATATAAAGCCCACCGTAAAAATTACTTATTTCTAAACACGGAACTTTTTTTCGTAAATCACTAATCATATTACGGATTATTTTGGCTTTAAATTCTTTATCGTACTCATAAAAAACATCTAAAAATATATCGATGCTATGAACGGATTTATCAAAATTATTGACAAGATAATTAAGCAATCTCGTCATGCTAGCGGTTAAAACAATAACTTTATCATGATCTATAACGATGCGCGCATCAGGATTCCAGTAACAGTTAGCAGACAAATTTATAAGCAATTTATTATTCATAATTTATTATAGTATAAGAGTACCCGTAAAGTGCCTTAAAATGAAATCATCATTTAAACTATGCTACGATGATCAAATTGATATGTAATATAAAAAATAAGGGGAAGTGGCTATGGGTGTTAAAAGTCTCTATATTGCTTCATTAGAAGCCAATTCAGGTTCGTTAATTGTCTCGATGGGAATCATGGAGTTACTTAAGAGTCGCGTTCATAAACTAGCATTTTTTCGTCCCATTATCCAAGATAGTTCCCTGCTGGATAATGACATTGATTTTATGCTTAAACACTTTAACTTGGATCAAGATGTAGAGAGCTGTTATGGATTTGGACTGAATGAAGTTGAATCTCTCCTCTCACAAGGAAATGAATCTCAGATTATTGGACGCTTATTGGAAAAGTATCACGCACTCGAATCACAGTACGATTTTGTCCTCATCCAAGGATTGGATCAGGCATCATTTTCCCACACTCTCTCGTATAATCTCAATCACGTTATCGCTAAAAATCTTCAAGCTCCCTATATCAGTGTCATAAATGGAAAACATAAAAGCCATGAACAGCTTTCTCATGAAATTGATCTTGAACGTTCTTCTCTTATCAATGAACATGTGGAGCATATTGCAATCTTTGTAAATCGTCTGGATACCCTTAATCATCAATGTTTTAATGAGGAAGATTGCGATCAAAGTGTTCCTACGTTTTTTATGGCAGAGGTTGCTGAACTCGATTGCGTAAGTATTGGTGAAGTCAAATCTGCATTACAATGTGATCAGCTTTTTGGTGACAAAAACGATTTGGATCGTATTATCAAGAATCCTAAAATTGCAGCGATGAATATTGAGCATCTACTGGAACGATTGGAAGACAATGACCTTGTAATCGTTCCGGGGGATCGATTAGATATTATCTTAACCGTGCTGTATGCCAATAATTCTAAAGATTTTCCCTCAATAGCTGGTATTGTACTCACAGGGGGGTTGGTTCCTCCAAAAACTTTTTTAAAACTTATTGGAGGGATTGATTTTTTACGTCTCCCAATTTTTACCATCTCGAACGACACGTATCATACTGCTGTACTGATTGATGCTATTTCAGCCACCCTTCATCCGCAACAAAGTCGTAAAATAGCTCTTGCTATGGGTGAGTTTATGAATGCTATTGATGTTGATGCACTGCAAGAACGCCTTCGTACTGTTCACAGCGATGTCATAACTCCTGCAATGTTCGAATATACACTCTATCAACGTGCTCGTCAAGTACGTAAACGTATTGTCCTTCCTGAAAGCAACGATGAACGGATTTTACGTGCAGCTGAAATTTTATTACGTCGTGATGTGGTTGATTTGATTTTGTTGGGGGATCGTGAGCATATTTTGCATCATGCCAATACATTGGGTCTGGATATTTCCAAAGCGACGGTCGTTGATCCCATCAACTCACCCTTGATGCAACAGTATGTGGAAGATTTTTATACTATGCGTGCTCATAAAGGGCTTAGTATGAATACGGCGACCGAAGCCATGACCCATGGTACCTATTTTGGTACGATGATGGTTCAAAATGGGGATGCGGATGGGATGGTATCAGGAGCGATACATACAACACAAGACACCGTTCTCCCTGCTTTACAGATTATTAAAACGGTTCCCGACATCTCTCTAGTATCCAGCCTTTTCTTTATGTGTTTGGATACCAAGGTACTTGTGTATGCAGACTGTGCTATCAATCAAGACCCCACGGCACAAGAACTAGCAGAAATTGCTATTGCTTCCGCACTCAGCGCCAAAGCATTCGGTATACCTGCTCGTATCGCGATGCTCTCCTACTCTACAGGCGATTCTGGACATGGAGATGATGTCGAGAAAGTTCGTGAAGCAACGGCTATTGTAAAAAAACGCCATCCTGATCTGCTTATCGAGGGACCCATCCAATACGATGCTGCTATTGATCCCGATGTGGCACGAATCAAGCTCCCCTGCTCTCTCGTGGCAGGGCAAGCAACAATCTTCATCTTCCCTGATCTCAATACAGGAAATAACACCTACAAAGCGGTTCAGCGTTCATCAGGAGCTATTGCCATCGGTCCTATTTTACAAGGACTTAAAAAACCCGTTAACGATCTCAGCCGAGGATGTGAAATAGCTGATATTGTCAATACTATTTTAATTACTGCTATCCAAGCGCAGAATATTGATAAATGCAACACATTTGCAACAATAAAAGAATAAACTTACGTCATGAAGATTTATAACCATTTATTTCACGATTTTGACCAGCTTGATTCTTTCTTAGTAGAAAATAATATTCAAGATTCATCCTCATTAATGATTCAGTGCTTTGATGGGCAACTTATTCCTATTGAGACCCAATCTTTACTCGATTATCTGATAAAAAGATTTCCTCATTCTCATATTATTGGTTCAAGTACGGATGGAGAAATTATCGATGCAGTTTCGCAATCGAATTCCATCGTCCTTAGTTTTTCTCAATTTGAGACATCTATTGTTGAGCCGTTTTGTGTCTCCTTTGATGATGGAAGTTATCAGGCTGGAGTGGCATTAGGAAATCAGGCAAAAAAAATAGGCGCAAAGGTAGTGATTATTTTTGCTAGTGCTTTCCATTCAAATAGCGATCAATTTATGGAGGGAATCTCATACGCACATCCAGAATTAATCGTTGCAGGTGGTGTTGCAGGAGATAATGGAGCCTTTAAAGAAACGTATGTCATGTTGGGTTCCTCAATTTATCGCAACGATGCTGTTGCACTATTTTTGTATGGCGAAGAATTAAATGTTCATAACAGTTACTCGTTTAATTGGATTCCTATTGGCCCATCATTCTTGGTAACACATTCGGATGGAAATATAATTTATACGCTTGATAACATTCCTATTCTTCAAATTTATCGCGAATATTTGGGGGATGCCGTTGCGGATCAATTGCCTACCGTAGGTGTAGCGTTTCCAATATTATTTTACAGTAAGGGATCACTAATCGGCAGAGCACCGATGGCTTTGACTGAAAATGGTGGATTAGCCTTTGGGGGAACTATTACACAAGGAATTGAAGTTCAATTGGGTATTGGTAATCTACAGCTCATTTTAGAAACGTCTACTATTACGGCGCACAATCTCTCTAAACATTCGCCGCAGGCTCTTTTCGTCTATTCGTGTATGGCACGCAGACGTTTTTTGGGATCATCGATTAATGTAGAATTATTACCCCTTCAATCAATAGCTCCTACGAGTGGGTTTTTTACGTACGGAGAATTTTTTAGTCATTCCAATGGGCACGGGTGTTCATTGCTCAACCAAACGATGACCGTATTGGCCCTTAGTGAAGGGAAGGTATCCTTATCCAAAAAAGTGATTCCATTCACCCCTGACTCACAAAATAAATGGTCTGTCATTACCTTTAATGCTCTTTCCCATTTGATTGATAAAACATCAATTGATCTGCAAATTCTTAATTCGTCTCTTCAGCGCCGAGTCAATGAAGAAATTAGAAATAATCGTGAAAAAGACAAATTGATGATTGCCCAATCCAAACGAGCCACGATGGGGGAGATGATGAGTATGATCGCCCATCAATGGCGGCAACCTATTGCCACTATTGGTTTGGTCGCCGACAATCTTATGCTTGATGCCCAGCTGAGTGAGATAACAACGGAAAAAGTGGCTGATTCCTCTCTTCTTATCAGCCAACAAGTCCAGCACCTTTCAAAAACAATTGATGATTTTACGAAATATTTCCGCCCAGACAATACTCTCGAAATATTTTATATTTATGAATTGTTTGATGAAGTAATGGCAATTATTGGAAAAAGTCTTGAACATAGCAATATTCGAGTTATAGCAGATTTTGATCGAGATTCTACGCTGCATAGTTACAAAAGAGAATTGATTCAAATCTGTCTCAATCTCATCAATAACGCCAGAGACGCTATCGTTGATAATAACCCCGATGATCCGCATATCCGTTTTATTCATCGTAATCGTGACGGTAAGGATCAAATTCGTATCGCTGATAATGCTGGTGGTATTAGCGATGATATAGCCGAAAGGATATTTGAACCTTACTTTAGTACTAAGAGTGAGAAAAATGGGACGGGATTAGGCTTGTATATGTCAAAGACCATTGCTCAACAACATTTAAAAGGTGATTTAGTGCACTATAATGATCAAGATGGAGCAGTGTTTATCATAACTATTGCCACAAATGGTGTTGTTAATGAGTGAAAAATTAGAAATGGGGTACGTTAAATGATTCATCAATCGTCCATAGCATACGAGTGTATCAGCGCCATCGGAAACTCTCTTGTACTTGATGAGATGCTTACCGAAGTTATTTCTACCTTCGTTCATCATACGGGGTCTGTCGGCGGTAAATATATAGTAACATCACCAGAAATCAAAAGTATCTTAAATATTGGAGAAGATTTTCAAATACCAGAAATATTAAGTGAAAATACTGACGGGTTTGAGATTCATTTGATACACATAGGTTCCTATCTTTTGGATATTCCAATAGGAAATGACCATTTCATTTTTTGCTTTAAAGAGAATGATAATATTGAAATATTTGGGACAATGATTTCAAGTTTTCGAACAAAACTTGCCAATTCTATCAATGCGTGCCGAAGTGTTGAAGAGTTAAATACTCTTAATCTGAGACTTACAGGTCAAATTGTAGAAGAAAAACATAAAAATGCACTTACTGAAAAACTGATGATTAGTCAATCTCGTATGGCGATTATGGGAGAGATGATCGGAATGATTGCACACCAATGGCGGCAGCCAATCACTATCATTGGTATGATTACCAACAATGTTATGATGGATATGCAAATGGATGATTTGGATATCTCACGTCTTTCAAAGGATTTAGAGCTGGTTGATAAACAAGTTCATTATCTTTCCCAAACTATTGATGATTTTAGGAACTTTTTTCGTCCAAATAAACGACCACAGAGAATTACTTTTGGAGAACTGTCCAATGAGTTGACCACGATTTTAGGTAAAAGTTTTGAAACGCATAGAATTTTACTGGTTTTCAAAGGAGACAGTTCTAGCACTTTTATCACCTATAAAAATGAGCTCCTCCAAGTTTTTCTAAATATGATGAGTAACTCAAAAGATGCCTTTATTGAAGCCAACAAAGGTGAAGGAGAAATTACGTTAGTATCATCGTTTAGTGATACTTCAGTTACATTCACCGTACACGACTCAGCAGGAGGAATTCCAGCCTCTATTATAGATCGTATTTTTGAACCTTATTTTAGCACTAAGAATGAGCTTAATGGGACAGGATTAGGTCTTTATATGTCAGCTACTATTATTGAAAAACACTTAAAGGGGAGTATTTGCGTCTCTAGCGATACGAACGGAACCACCTTTACAATTATCCTACCAATCCAGATTACAGAAGAAGATTATAATGTCTATTGAAATGATGACGGATAGTTTATCCGAATTAAGAGAACTTAGCAAAGGGGTAAGTGTCCTCTATGTCGAAGACGATCTTCTGATACAGACGCAGTATTTGGCTTTTTTAAGTCGCTTTTTTGATAGGGTAGAATGCTATGATAATGGTGAAGATGGTTTAAGTCGAGCACTAGCAACAAAATTCGACATTGTCATCAGTGATATTCAAATGCCAAAAATGAATGGTTTGGATATGATTGAGCGGATTAAAGAAGTATATCCGAATCAATTAACTCTTCTTATTTCAGCCCATAAAGATGCAGCTATTTTACATAAATCAATTCAGCTTGGCGTAGATGGCTATCTTTTCAAACCTTTAGATCGAGATCAAACCATAAAAACACTGCATAAGCTCGTTTCAAAAATAAGTCTTGAAAAAGAAAATCTACACTACAAAACCCACCTTGAAGAGATCGTTAAAATCAAAACAGATGAAGCGTTGACTATTTATTTTACGGATCACGTCACACAGTTGTACTCACTTGGAAAATTGGAGAAAGATCTTTCAGAGTATCAAACTTGTACACTAGTAGAGTTTAAAATACGCGATTTTAAAAGCCTCAACGAATTATACGGCTATGATTTAGGCAATAGTGTCCTTTTTCAAACGGCTCAATTTTTTCAGAAAATCATTTGTGAAGAATTGAACTTTCCTCATCATGGGCTCTATCGCGTTAGTGGAGCCCATTTTGCTCTTTTGATTCCTAGAGAAGAGACGTATATTGAAAAGCATGTTCATCATATTATTCAATTGTTTGAAATGACTCATATTTTGATTAACGAAGAAAGAATACTTTTAGAGATGGATGCAGGTATTGTCCATTGGGCGCAGGGGTTAACCCTTTCTCATGCGGATACAGCTTTGCGTGAAGCTGAAAAAATGGGGCACATTGTTACGTATACGATAGATCCACAGGTTATAGAAGGGAAATCGGTGAAGTTAAAGTGTAAAAATACCCTTAAAATGGCACTTCTTGAAAACCGTCTCGTTCCTTTCTATCAGCCTATTATTGATAATGAAACAGGTGAAATACGAAAATATGAAGCATTGGTACGTCTCATTACTGAGGATGGTGAAGTAATACCGCCACTCCATTTTCTGCCGATTTCAAAAGAGACAAAAATGTACCCTCTTATTACTCAGATGATGATTAAATCAGTTTTTAATGATTTTACTGATTCAGAATGTATCGTTAGTATTAACCTCTCTATTGATGATATTAAACATGGAGCTACACGAGAATTCTTACTGGAGCAAATCGCACATTTTTCTGATCCCTCACGCTTAGTATTTGAACTCCTTGAATCCGAGGGCATTGAAACGTATGCAGAAGTAATAGCTTTCTTTGCTCAACTGAAAAGTTTTGGCTGCCGTATTGCTATTGATGATTTTGGAAGCGGTTATTCGAGTTTCGAACATATAGCAAATCTCAATATTGATTATATTAAAATAGATGGTTCATTGGTAAATTATATTGACACCAATCATACTTCAAGAATTATTGTGGAAACAATCGCCCTCTTTGCTTCTAAAATGGGAATTAAAACAATTGCTGAATATGTATCCACTCCGTCTATTTATAATCATGTAAAGTCAATCGGCGTAGATGAGTCACAAGGATATTTTTTCGGTCTCCCCACTCCTTATAATAATACTATGAAGCGAATTCAATCCATACTATTATGATATTCAGGTTAGAGAGCTATAATCAATAAAACAAACATTTATCAGAGGAAATTTATGAATTCTCCTATTGAGCGTATACGAGAACTTGCATCCAATAAAATACTCTTGATCGTTGAGGATGATCCTCTTCTGTCTGAAAGCTTAGCACGTCTCCTCTCTCATTTTTTTCATACTATTTATTCGTCTCTTGATGTGATTGATGCTATGCGTGTTTATAAATCTATTCGAACAAAAGAGTTCCCTATTTTGATTATCACCGATATTAATTTGGGAAATCTCAGTGGTATTGATTTGACCCATCAAATAAAAGCTATTGACCCCAATCAAAAACTAATCGCTATTTCAGGTACCGAAGAGAGAACGATATTTATTGATTTAATTCGATGCGGAGTCGATCAGTTTATCCTGAAGCCAATTGACCAAAATGAACTTTTTGAGGCACTTATCTCGGTTCTTACCAAAATTGACTACGATATTGAGCTCAAAAACAATCGTATCCTCTTGGAAGATTCGAGAGAATATGCCCTCAAACTATTGAATGAGCAAGATCAGTTTCTGAAAAATGCTATTCATGAAATCCATACACCACTTGCAGTGATTATTACCAATATCGATTTATTACGTTTAATCGGTATTAAAAATGAATCTCTTAATGCCATAGAGGCAGGCTCACGTATCATTCAAAACAGTTATGAAGATATGACCTATTTGATGAAACATGACCGTATACCGTATGAAAACACTCAAATAGATCTCGTAGCCTTTATCAAAGAACGTATACGATATTTTAATTGTATTGCGGAAGCGAATAATATGAGTCTATCCTTACGTATTGGACAACCGAATTTACCTGCTATTTTATTTTCTGAATTAAAATTATCTCGAATTGTAGATAATACCTTGTCCAATGCAATCAAATACTCCTATCGTCCCAGTGAAATTAATATAATCATTGGATTACAAAAAAATATTCTTTTCTTTGAAGTTCGTAATCATGGACCTCTCATCCAAGATAAGAAAAAAATATTCGAACGTTTTCATCGAGAATCTAATCACAATGGGGGGTATGGACTAGGTTTAAATATCATCGGACAAATCTGCAAAGAGGAGGAGATCGAGGTTAAAATCTCTTCTACCCCCATTCGTGGAACACATTTTCGGTATATCTTCAAGAATGCCACAGAATTGCAACACAATTCGTCTACAATAGTGTCATTAAACGCAGTTGGAGACTAATTTGAAAATACTGCTACTTGAAGATGAATTTATGTTGGCGCGTTCAATCCGAACCTATTTGCTTGGTCGGAATTATTTTGTAGATCATTTTGATAATGGGCAAGATGTATTAGATATTATCAAGACACAACAGCATGATTTTTATATTCTTGACATTAATACACCTCTTGTCGGTGGATTGGAATGCCTCAAGGTTATTGCAGAAAAATATCCCAATGCCCCGAAAATTGTCATTAGTGCGTACCATGATATTGAATATATATCAAACGCTTTTGCCTTTGGATGTAGTGATTACCTCAAAAAGCCGTTCAATCTTATGGAGCTTGAAATTCGGATTAACAAGCTAAGTGCTCCATCTCCATATCCTTTTGTGGAGCTAGTTCCAGCAACGAGTATTGAATTAAGTTCTCATTATACTTTTGATAAAGAGTCTAACTTTTTGTTTTATGATGGGATAATGCAGCAATTTACGAAACGTGAGTATGCCCTTATCCTTTTGTTTATTAGTAATTTAGGGCAAATAATGACGGATGAGACCATACTTTCATTTATATGGGAAGGTGAAGAGGCAGAATCTTCTACTATTCGCTCACTTGTCAATCGTGTACGACATAAACTCAAAGAAGAACTCATCCATAATATTAGAGGGTTCGGCTATATTATGAAAAGGCTTGATAGTGCTTAATCCAATGCAAAAGCTTCAACATGGATCTGAATTTCGATCAGTACTGATCATCGATGATGATTTGATGTTGAGCGAATCACTCAATAGAATTTTACGAATTTTTTTTAAGGAATGTGTCGTTGCAGCAGACGGGGAAGAAGGGTATACTCTTTTTTTAGAACGATTTGAGTCATCCCACCCTTTTAGTCTTGTGATAACGGATCTTGAACTTCCCAAAAAGGGTGGGCTTGGACTGATTAAAGATATTCGTGTTCTATCGAAGACTCAGCCCATTCTCATTTTATCTGCCCATGATGAATCAGAATTTATGGCAGAAGCTATCAATCTTGACGTGCAAGGCTACCTCTTAAAGCCGCTTGCAATGCCAAAATTATTTGACAGTCTTGAAAAAGTTTTTTCCCTTATGAACGTATCAAATTCTTTCAAGATACCTATTACAGATTCATTAACAGGATGGAAAACGTTACCCATGTTAGAGCAGACGCTGCATGGTCTTGATTCTCATTCTTTTACTATGATGTATATTCGTATCAATTATTTTACCAATATCTGTAATCTTGTGGGTGAAGAATATGCCAATGAATATTTATTTGAGCTGTCACTAGCATTAACAGGACTTAATTCTGACAATGAGGGGACATTTTACCGTTGCTCCGAAGATGAACTTTGTCTTCTTTTTGAAGGAGATAAACTCTCCTATGCGGCAGCACTTGGTGATGATATGGTATCAATGGCTCGTTATTTTAATATATCTGGGCGGGGAATTATTTTAAACTCAACACTCTCTATTGCAATTGCAACGGGAAAAGAAAATATATTGAACCATTCCAAGCGAGTACTTGAAACTCTTTCCGATATTAGTGCGGGGGGAATAGCTTTTTATAAAGAAGAGAGCGATGAGAATTATCCAGTAATTGCATACGGACAAAAGATTTTAAAGCTTATCTTTAATGCGCTCGAAAATGAATCCATCATCCCTTTCTTTCAACCCATTGTCAATACCAATACCCAGAAGATTGAAATATATGAGAGCTTAATGCGTATTCGTAGTGAGGATAAACTCTATGGACCTGACACCTTTTTGAATATTGCTGTGGATACACATCAAATGACGATGCTAACCAGAGCGATCATTCGAAATACACTGGATTATAGTCGTGACCTTGATCCCGATTCTCTTATTAGTATCAACCTTTCTGGCAATGATCTCAATGATGAGGGTCTGATCCCTTACATCACGTTTTGTCTTGAGAAATATACTATAAAGGCAGAACGAATAGCATTTGAAATTATGGGTGGGATGAAATTTATTACTTCAGATCATGCCCTATTGACGGTAAAAGCCCTTAAAGCGCAAGGGTATAAGATTATTGTCAATGATTTCGGCTTAGGGATGTGTGACCTTTTAAAAGTATCGAGTATTGCTCCTGATTTTATCAAATTGCACAGTGATTTAACCTTGAAGTTGGAGGTAGATAGTAGTTTTATTGGTATTATTCAAAAATTAATTGAGGTCATCCACCTCATTGGTTCTAAAGCAATCCTCAAACATATATCGAACTCACATTTATTGCAAATGAGCGCTCTATCAAAAGTTGATTGTGTACAAGGATATGCGGTAGGCTTACCATTTGAGGTCATACGTGAGCTATAATATTCCTACTGTTATCTATATAACCGATATAGCTACTCCCGCGATAGCTTCTACCTTTTTTACGGACACATTAAAGCTGTTTACAACCAATACCGAGTATGTTATGGCGATGAGCGATGAATGTGCAGGGATAATTTTGGATGTAGTCGATGTAACGGATCAACACTTTCATTTACTTCAAACGTATGCAGCGCTTTCGCATAATCTTGGATTAACTATTGTTTCTGAATCATGTGACCCACATTTGCATCAATCGTTATCGCTCCTTTTTCATACGGTATTGTTTACACGTACACAATTATTAAATAATCCCCCCCCCATATGTGCAGAAATTTCTCACTTTTTTCAATCAGTTTCCAAACGAAGAGAGTATGAAAACTCTTTAAAAGAAAAAGCACATTATGCAACTAATGTTGAAACTCTCGGGGTAATAGCACATCAATGGAGACAACCACTGCATCTTATCAGCCTAGAAACGATCAATCTTGTCGTTCAAGCGACTATAAATACAACCGTATCAAGTTCTGATATTCGTAAGAGTGCCGATTTAATTTCAGAACAATCACAGCGTATGTCAAATATTCTTAACAGTATCCTAAAAATTGGGCAAGATCGGAAAATTAAAACCCTTTTTTCGATTCATAGTGTTATGCAAACTCTTAATATTTTCTTCAAAGATCGCCTAGATGAAAAAAATATTACGATTTCGATAGACATTAGGGAAGCACCTGAGTTATATGGATTTAAAGTCGATTTGGAGGAGGTACTGATTAATTTACTCTCAAATGCCATTGACGCGTTCGATACCGTATCGATTGAGGTTCCAAAAAAAATATTCTTTACCCTAATCCAAGAAAATGGTCAGTGTAACTTTTATATTAAGGATAATGCAGGCGGCGTTCCAGAAGCTCTCGTTGAAAAAATATTTGAAGCTAATTTTTCTACGAAGCAAAAAGGAAAAGGGTTCGGTATAGGTCTGCACATTGCTCGTTTGATTATTGAGCAAGAATTTGGCGGAACATTAACGCTCAAAACAGATTCGCAAGGATCCGAATTTATTATTTCATTGCCACAACAAGAGATTAATAACGTAAAATTTGTCCATTAAAGGGGTAGAAAATGTTAAATGAACTAATTTCTCGTATTAATGCGCAAAAAGATTTTTCAATTCTTTTTGCTGAGGACGAGGAGATGATACGCCGTCCGATGTTGGCTCTTATCAAAAGAATATGCCCCAATACAATTGCTGCCGTAGATGGTGTAGAAGCATGGGAAATGTATCAAGAACACAAATTTACGGTAGTGATTACTGATTTGATGATGCCAAACATGAATGGTGCACAATTAGTTCAGCATATTCGCAAGCAAAATCCAAATCAAGTTATTATTGTACTCACCGCTTATAAAGAATGCGATGTTCTGAAAGAGGCTCAAGTGTACGGAATTGATTATTTACTCTCAAAACCACTTTTTCTGGGTGAATTTATCGAAATAATAAAAGAAATAATTACAAAAATGGATGCTTAGCCATTTGGAAAAGTAATCAAAAACCGTGCACCATTATTGTCATTTTTCACCGATAAATAGCCGTTCATATCCTGTTCAATAATACTTTTACAAATATACAAGCCTAATCCTGTCCCTTTATATTGATGCTTTGTTGTCACATAAGGATCAAATATTTTCTCAATAATTTCATCGGGAATTCCTCCCGCATTATCGACTATCTCTATACTAATTTCTAATGAATTTTGCTGGAGTGAGATATGGATTTGCTTCGTTAAATTATCGTGATTGTGAGAAAAAGCGTCCTTTGCATTGTTTAAAATACTAAGTATTACTTCTCCAAATCCTTGAGCCGATCCTTTGGGTGAAATTAACAGCTCATTCATCTCAAAATCCATAGAAATTTTATTCTCGGCAAGAGATGATGAGATCAAAGAGACGGTTTGGTGAATCACATCCGCAAAATTAAAAGGTGCTTCTTCTCGATTGGCATTCACATAACGACTAAACTCATCAATGGTTTGAGAGAGATATAGAATCTGTCCCATTGCCTCAGTAACAGAGACTGAGACGTGTTCTGCCGTCAATTCATCCAAGGCAGAGGCTAATTCTAAATCTTGCAGAGTGATGGCGACAGCGTTTAGTGGTTGCCGCCATTGATGTGCGATATGTTCCATCATCTCTCCTAGTGCAACGATTCGGGATTGTTTAAATAAAATAGCATCCTTTTCTCTATTTTTACGTGTTTCTTCTTCGACTCGTTCCATAAGTTCTCGGTTGAAAGCGAGAAGTTCTTGATTTTGTTTATTCATCGTTCTTTGATTATCTAAAAGTTTTTCAGAAAGATGGTTAAGACTTTTACTCAACGCATCAATCTCTTCAACCGAGGAATCTATAGTGATTTTACTTCCAATTTGTGCATCCAAATCTGATGAAAAGTCAGTCAATTTTTTAACTTCATCCAAAGGGTTTCTGAGCACCTTAATAATAATAAATGACATTAAAACCATGAAACATAAAACAATAAAAGCAACAAACGCAAATTGATGAACCAACTGTGTATACAATCCATTTTTGGTGATCTCTATTTTAATCCACCATCGCGATTCCCCTTTGTAGAGAGGACTATAAATAATGAAAGAGTGAGCGTTTTCATTAATAATGAGATGTTGATGTTGACTTAAGAACCGATACGAAGGTGTAGTCTCATATATGGTAGGGGTGACTGCCCCATTTTTATGTTGTACTTCCACGATTTTTATACCGCTATCATTGATTAAAGCAATTGAATTAATAGTTTCAAGGCGATTAAAGCGGTGCATAATCGACTCTGCTTCAGCAAAATCATCGAGTAACAAATATTTTTCAATGCTCGTCCCGATCTCTTTTGTCAATACGGTTGAATTCTTAATCAGATTGTTATACAGCGAATGATATTGAAAATAACCAATAAATACAGCAGCTACAACAAAAAAAGTCATAATGGCAGTAGAGGGAAGAAGCACTAACCGCCCAATAAGTGTTTTGGGCAGACATTTGCGAATAGTCTTAATCATCGTTGACTATATATTTTTCAAGTTTCAATTTTTTAAGTGGTAAATACTCTTTTACATAGTCAGCTTTTACGGGAGTAGGTAGTTGAATATCATCCAATATCTCTTTGTATTTTGGATCTTTAGCAAGATCAAAAATCGCGGTTTCAATACTTTGCACCGCTTTCTTTGACATTCGAGGATGAACGCATAAGGGATGGGGGGCAGTGGGTTTCGTCGTGTAAATAACCTCTAACTGTGAACGAACAGCATCATCCTCACGCATAAGAGTGTTGTTCACGCCACCACCAGCGCCTATTTGACCAAACATCACATTTCGATAAACGTTAGTATGTGTTTTTAAATACACTGGCTTAAAAGAGAGTCCCTCTTCTTGTTCCAAAAGAGCCCGCATATACAAAGAAGCAGCAAACGCATTAGGAGCAGGGAAACCTATTTGCATGCCTTTTAAATCAGACAACTTATGAATAGCTCCATTTTTCTTCACGACTAAAATCCCAACAAGAGATTTCTGATCATGGACTATAGGTTTATATTTTTGCCAGTCGTATGCCATTACGGCATGATAAGGATTCATGAAAGCAATATCAGGAGTACCTTCCTCTAATGCTTGTTCAAAAAGAGGAATTGTCGCATAATGGCGAAGCTCAAATTCAAACCCCGTTCGTCCAGACAACTCTTTTAAAAATGATCCCCACGTTTTTTGAATGTAGATTGTTTGCATTTGCGGGACAACTGCAACACTATAGCGCTCGGCTGCAAATGATGAATATACCAATAATCCAACCAAGATGAGTATATTTACAATATTTTTCATCAAAAATTTCCTTACCTCAAATTTAAGCAGTATTATTACATACTATTGTTGCAAAAGTGTGGCAGTTGATCTATGATCGTCTATCATTCACGTTGATTGAGTACTAAAGATCCATCACAATCATTTTTCCCATCGCGATTTCAGCAATTTCACGTCCAAATACAACACAACCCTCTAGCTCGTCATCGGTTGGAATCAGCTTGATTTTTAGCGGTTTCAGTGGTACTCGAAATTTTAACCCGCGTAACCGTTCATGTAGCATTTCAGGAGCTTCACCTGTCCATCCATAAGAACCAAATGTCGCACCGATTTTACCGATACTCTCCAAATACGCCATGCACGATAATAAATCCCATGCAGGTCTAACAGCATCCCCATTAATGGTAGGAGAACCGATCATAATGACATCGGACTCTTCGAGAAGTGTGATCATATTATGTTCATCCAATGATGCCAAATCATACATACTTGCCCATATTCCAGGAACGCTATCTGCTCCTTCAGTCACTTTTTCCGCCATTTTATGCGTATTATCATAACTAGAGATATAAAATACCGAGAGCATTTTCATCCCCAGTTCATTTTTACGAAATTTTGACTGAGAACTCCACAAAGCATATTTCTCTATGTAACTCATCGGATTTGTACATAAGATAGGTCCATGCAAAGGGGCAATAATATCAATATCAAACTTGCGATATAACTCCAAAGCATTAAGAACATGCTGCTTAAAAGGACGCATAATGTGGTCGTAGTAGTATTGGAAGGCGTACATAAAATCGCCCACTTTGTCGTCAAAAAGCCGCTCATCGTAATAATGGCTTCCGAACACATCCCCACTAAAAAGAAGCTTCTCTTCGTGTAAATAACTGCTCATCGTATCAGGCCAGTGCAAAAATGGTGTCATCAAAAACTCGATGGTTTTATTTCCCAAGGAGATGATTTTCCCCGTTGTAGCAATTTCGTAAGGGATGTCGGTTTTGATGATCCCTTTTAGCATCATCACCGCCCGTCCTGAGATTATGAGCCGAGCTTCAGGAGCACGCTTCATCAGCTCAATTAACGCTCCCGAATGGTCAGGCTCAAGATGATGCAGGACGATGTAGCGAATCTCATCATAATCACATACCCGTTCAAGTCGGGCAAAAAAATCATCTGAAAACTCTTTTTTTACCGTATCCATAACCGCAACACCTTCACTTCCGCGAACGACATAACTGTTATAGGAACTTCCATTGGCTGTTTTCATAATAATATCAAAAGTACGGATTTTAGGGTCAAAAGCACCAGTGAAATAGACACCGTCTTTGATTTCAACAATATCGGGGAGCATTAGCATCCTTATGGAGTCTTTTACAAGACTAATGCATAATGTGTTCGAGTCACCCTACCCGCAACTTCGTCCGCCCCGTAAACAGCTTTAAAAAGTCATAAATATCACTGAGGAAAAAAGCTCTCGTATCTTGATGTTCGAACCGCTGTAACCATGCACGCTCTTGGTTTAGTATCCCCCGACACGGAACCACAAATTCTTCTCTAGGCAAGAGGGGTTTGAGCATACCGCAATCATTAATGGCATGGACAACTGCATCAAACAGCTCATCAAGGCGATCATCTTCATCGTAATAGTACAACTTACCGTCCATTTTGTAAAAACGGTAAATCGCTAATATTTCGTGTGCTTTATCTGCTTCATTCATCCTATTTTCCACCTATTACCACTGCATACAGCAATGGATTGTTTGACCATTGAGAGCCTATATTGTCATAAAATGCCCCTATTCCACTGCATCCGACTCCAAGATGCGCACACACGCTATAAATCTCCTGAGCATAAATCCCAGCTTCTATATGTGAGTGAGCCTTAAAATCCACCGCATAAATTAATAGTACCATATTTGATCCTGAAATAAAACGCTGATCTAAAAGCAAATGAACTACTTCAGAATTAAAATTTCCACTCACGGCACATTTTCCATTTCGATACACACCTAATTGCATAGTGCGTGCTTGTAAGAGTATGTGTACGATTTCAAGTGACGGTGGAGTTTTTAATCCGATTAATTCAACAATAGCTGTATCCTTCATTGCATTTACATTAAACCCTCGGGCACTTCGACGATTATGATTTATCGCCATAAAATCTTCATAATAAAAACTATCGGGAATTTCGCAATAGAAAGGAACCGATTCAATATTAGAGAATAATAAAGTATTTTTATTCGTATAGTCTGTAGGTTGAACATTCATCAATGGCTCAACTAAGTGTTTTGCAGCTCTTTCTGAAGTCTTACCTACTCCATAGACGGCTACAATTCGCTCATCCTCCCCCATCCCCATAACACGATTGAGCGCCTCCCTATCGGGTGTGAACATTTTTGTCAATTTAAACCCAAAATGTCGTATGGATGAAGAAAGCGCACCAATTTGATGTCCTAAATCGAGATAAAGATACCTCCAGCCACGTAACCCATACTTCCATGATGAGCGAAAAGGGACGATTGACAGCATCACAATACAACCACTAAACCGATGATCCAGTCCCAAGTAAGGCTCAATTCCTGCTGCACCTATTTCGGCGATTAAGACAAGTTCTTGCGTCAGGACATCTAGGTGATAAAGCCCACTGAGCAAACCTGCAATATTACGTATTTGAACATAGATCTCTATGGGGTGGAGATTACCTGCAGAGGGAACATTAAGTCGATAATAGGGTTTATGCGCAATCACTTGCTGGGACGTTATGGCTCTCGATTCCATCAACCATTGCAGTGACGGGTGATCCCGTAATGGAGTACGATAACAAAAATGGGGATAGTGTTTAAAAGATGATGGTTGAGATTCCCAATCCAAAAAAGTCGACTTTTGAGCGACCCATTCGGGAGTGAGAAGGGTTTTTTCACGCACTTCGGAGCCTACACACCCATCCAGTTTTCGTGATCGTGCCCTTTTTTCTTGAAATTCGCCGCTTTATCCACCGCCTCAATGCATTTGTCGTAATCCACTTCATCGGTGATTTCAGGAACTATTTCTTTGTAGCTAATCATCCCCTCTTGATCGATAACGAAAACGGCACGTGCAAGACGGTCTTTGAGTTTACCTTCAGAGATAAGCAATCCATAACGTTTAGCGAAGTCACGGTTGGTATCGATAACGATGTCTGCCGCATCAATTCCCTCTCGTGTAACAAAATTGTTAACAAATTGGACATCATCAGTAGTGACCATAACCGTTTTAAGTTTTTTGAATTGTTTAATCAGCTCATTAAACTTTTTGGCTCCCAATGAACATACTTCGGTTTTAAGCGAAGGGATGGCGATAAGCAACTGTGCGGTTGGTGCAATCATTCCAATAACGTTTTGACTTCCATCCAATGCTGTGACACGAGCTGCTGGAGCTTCACGCCAGATGGTCATCTCTTTACCCTCTAATAATGTTGTTTCTCCATGGACAGTTATGTTCATTTCTTCTCCTTGTCGGAATTTTATGAGAGATAATGCAAATAATGTTCTATTTAACTGCTTATTTTTTATCCATACTACTGAATACTAATTCACATAATTTATACTACAATTAGGGATAACTTATATAAAAGATAAAAAGATGATGACTTACAGCCCCAATATCCCTAATAGAGAAGAGTGCCAGACCTGTGCTCTGACATTCGCGTACAAAGAGATCAATTTGTTGTACGAAATCGCTGTTATTCTTACGAGTACCGTCGATATTAACGAAAGTATCGGAAAATCCATGCGAAAGCTCAAGCAGCATGGCTATGTCGAACGGTGTGCCCTTTTTAAAAAAAAGGAGGATAAAGACGAGCTTGAGCTACTTATCTCCATCGATCTTGAATCCAATCAAAAGAAAATGGCGATCTATCGTTTCGGTGAGGGAGCTACTGGGTTAGCAGCGAAAAGTCGTGAACCTATCGTCATCGAAAACATTCATAATAACATCAATTATCTCAATAAAATGGGGCATATTTCGACTCAAATGGTTTCATACGTCGCCGTCCCCTTACTCAAAGATGAAGAGGTCATTGGTGTTATTTCCGCTAATATTGGGAAAAATAGCCCTTTAGATTTTGATGAAATTGTTCGGATGCTCACTATTGTCGGAACCCTTTTTGTTGGCTCGATGAAAGTACAACAAACCATAATCAAAGAAAAAGAGTCTCTTACGGAACTAAAAACTTACTATAAAGAAGAGATGCAAAAAGATTATAAATTTGAAAATATTGTCGGGAAAAGTACGAAAATGCAACACGTATTTGGGATGATTAATACCGTCGCCCCCACCGATGCCACCATTCTCATCCGTGGTGAAACAGGGACAGGTAAAGAGCTTATTGCTACAGCTGTTCATAATCTTAGCCGTCGTCAAAATGGACCATTTATCAAACTTAATTGTGCCGCCATCAGTGAAACACTCCTCGAATCCGAACTCTTTGGACATGAAAAAGGGGCGTTTACGGATGCGCGTGAGATGCGAAAAGGGCGTTTCGAGCTCGCTGATGGGGGGACACTATTTCTCGATGAAATCGGCGATATTACCCCCTCTCTCCAAGTCAAACTGTTGCGTATTTTACAAGAGCAGGAGTTTGAGCGTGTTGGAGGAAATAAAACGATCAAAACCAACGTGCGACTCGTCGCCGCAACTAACCGTAACCTTGAAGATATGGTGCGCAAGGGGGAGTTTCGAGAGGATCTCTTTTACCGCCTCAATGTTATTCCGCTAAATCTTCCACCACTTCGCGAACGCTATGAGGATGTTAAATTATTGATCGAACACTATCTCGGTCGCTTTATGAAAGAGCATCGAAAGAATATGAATTTTTCCAAAGGGGCAATGGAAGTATTGTTAGAGTATCCATGGCCTGGAAATATTCGTGAGCTCCAAAATACAATGGAGCGCATCGTTCTCATTTGTCCTAACGGAGAGCTTCAACCCGAGATGCTTAACCACGTATTGCCATTTAACTACCAAAAGCTCTACATGCAGCCAGAAGTAGCAATAATTGCCCCACCTGTGTACATAACAACTCCTGCACCGCAATCCTCTCAAGAAAGTGGTACACCCATGACCAAAAAAAGTCTTTTGGAATTGGAAAAAGAGTCAATTGTGCAAGCATTAATGGATTCACATGGGATTCAAACCAAAGCTGCACGACTGCTGGGGATGACGGCACGCCAAATAGGGTATAAAATCAAACAATATGGGATAGATTTATAAAATTGCTATATTACGACTTGAATTGCTGCAATTTTGAATTTAAATTCTCTGTAAGAGTAAGTAGCAAATCGAATCAGACAACAACTTCATACACAAACGACAGGCAGATATTTTTTAACTTGAAAGAGTGAGAAGTCAATTTTTCGTTTTGATCCGTATTCGTTCAGTGTTTTTAAAACAAAGCTTTTCATAGCCGCATAACTTCCATAGGCTGACATCTCCATCCAATGGTATTTGATAAAGCGCCAAAGCATTTCAATGATATTGAGTTGTGGTGAATAAGGGGGGGAGATACAGCAGTGTCAATCC
>JBAZTZ010000029.1:0-27391 GCA_041661705.1 Sulfuricurvum sp. | reverse complement strand
CCATACCCGACACAACCGAACAGGTTATCGGACTCCTTACTAGACACTCTACTCTACTTGATCTACTTGGAAAACGATATTGGAAATTTTATGAATAAAAATGGTAAATTTATGTGCGGAATGACGGCTCTATGTAATCGGTAAAAATTTCATTAACACTCACCATTGTATTTTTTCCTTTTAGGTGATTTTTGTACACTAAACTGTGGCAATAAATTATTTTAAACATTTTTATATATTTAAAGGCAATAAATCCATATTAAATATGATACAATACAATCAATGAGATTTTGGGTCTGTTTCTGAGAGCGGGTAAGTCCAAAATACTCATTCTATTTAATCATTTTAGCTCTTCTAAGTGTTTTTTGCTACAATCACAAAATGATTCTTCCCGCACATCAATCTCTTTATCATTGGTACTCACAAAATGGTCGCCACGCTCTTCCATGGCGTATTACGCCCTATCCTTACCACATCTATATCAGTGAAATCATGCTTCAGCAAACGCAGGTAAAAACCGTATTGGAGCGATTTTATTTCCCATTTTTAGAACGATTCCCTACTTTATCCAATTTAGCCAACGCTGATGTCGACGATGTCCTCAAAATGTGGGAAGGGCTGGGATATTATACACGTGCTCGCAATCTTCACGCTGCCGCACGACAATGCAACGGTATTTTACCTACCAATGCCAATGATCTTATCAAACTCCCTGGAATCGGACAAAGTACCGCTCATGCGATCAGTGCCTTTGCTTACCGTGAAAGCTTACCTATTCTCGATGCGAACGTCAAGCGAATACTTCACCGCTACTTCGCCGTTAAAGAACGTAATGAAAAAAAACTTTGGGAATACGCCTACAAACTTTTTGATCCAAGCACTCCATTTGAATACAATCAGGCAATGATGGATGTGGGTGCAACGATTTGTTATCCAAAAAAACCGCTTTGTATCTATTGCCCGTTTGAAAAATGGTGTCAAGGCAAAACTTCCCCACTTGATTATCCAATGCCAAAAGCTAAAGTTCAAAAGCCTATTCGCGTCCGAAATATCATCGTCTATCAAAAAGAGGAAACTTACGCTCTCATCCAGCGTCGTACACGATTTTTATCGGGGCTATGGGGATTTTATGAATCAGAATACTTGCCTGACGAGTCACTGAAATATTTGGGTGAGATTACTCAGCATTACAGCCATTTCACTCTTCAAGCTGATGTCTATCTAAATAAAGAGGAAACTCTACCCGAAGGATTTGAATGGTTTAGTTTGGAAGAAATCGAACAGCTCTCACTAAGCCGTGCCGATCATAAAGTTATAGCGCAAATCGTTCAGGATCAAAAAATGTATCATCACTAATATGACCAAATGCTGAATTTATGGACATAAACAAATTGGGATACTTTTCTTCCATCTCTCCTAGCATCACTTTCATAGAAGCTCGCGCATGGGGCATTTTCACATCAAACCGCATCGACGGGCACGCCTCATCTCCGATGGTTGGCATTTCATTCTCCAGCGCACACGCCGCCAATTGACGCTCACGCAGTTGGATAAGTGGACGGATAATGATAAGACCATTCCCTGCCTTATATTTTGGTGCCAATGCGCGCATATGACCATTATAAATCATATTCATAAAGAAACTCTCTGCCGCATCATCAAGGTGATGCCCAAGCGCTACTTTGTTGCATCCATAAAGCTTAGCCGCACTGTAAAGTGACCCGCGACGCATACGGGAAAAAAAACTGCAAAATGACGAATTCTGTCGAATCTTCTCCTCTGCAATCTTATACGTATTGGTATCATAAATATGGTGAGCTATCTCATACGTTTTACAATGGTCAATCAACGCCGTTAAATCTTCCCCCATTCCATACGTCACCGTCACGGCAATAATCTCAAATTTAAAGGGAGCACGTCGTTGTTGCTCTTTAAGGGCATGAACCATCGTGAGTGAATCTTTACCGCCACTCAAACCAACGAGGATCCGATCCCCCTCCTCGATGAGATTAAACGCCGCATTCGTCTGTCCGATACGACGCATAATTTTTTTATTCAGATTAATTTTCAAGTCGTTTTACCATCTCTAAAATAAACGTCGCACTCACTTGTGCCGAGGTTTTCAAGAATGTATCAAAATCATCACTTGCTCCCCCATCGGCGGTGTCACTAATCGCTCGTAGAACAAAGAAAGGGATAGCGAAGTTTTGGCATACACACGCCACACTTGAACCCTCCATCTCTAGCGCATCGGCATCAAACGTTTTGTGTATCCACTCTTTGCGCTCACTACTTGCCACAAACTGATCCCCTGTAGCGATAATTCCCTCATACAAATCAATCCCCATATCAATAGCGATTTCAGAGGCAAGAGAGCGAAGTTGCGGATCCGACTCAATCATCAATCTCCCCTCAGGGATAAAACCAAAAGGGTGACCGAACGCCGTAATATCAACATCATGCTGACACAATGCGCTTGCCATAATCAAATCACCGATCTTGAGTTCTTTTGAAATTCCCCCAGCTACACCGCTAAAAAGAAGTTTTTCTGCACCAAAATGCTCAATCATGACTGTTGCCGTAATTGCCGAAAAAACTTTACCAATCTTTGAATACGCAATCACCAACTCATGACCACCATAAACACTCTCATAAAAAACATTTCCCGCACGTTCAGTGCTCGTGTACGTCCCAACCGTTGCTAAAATTGGATCAATCTCTTCGCGCATAGCTCCCATAATGGCTATTTTCATTCTAATTCCTTAAGTATTTTTCGCGATATAACGCTCTAATTTTTGAAGTTTATGATTTAATGAAACAATTTTTGATTCTTCAGCCAAAAGCGAAAGCTTATATTCAGTCTCTCCCGAAGGGGTAATAACACGACTTCCGCCCCAAAATCCAAGTCCATCTTCAAATCCGACTCGATTAACAAAAATGATATACGATTTTGTCAATAAAGCCAATGCTTTAAGAAGAGCATCCCACTGTGATTCAATAGCAAGTCCTTCGTCGTTAAAATCACGCGCGGGAGAAGCGGCTAGGACATAAATAACATCAACATCCAGTGCTGATAAGGTTACGAAGGTTTGAGCTCTCCAAACATCTTCACATACCACCATCGCTGCATTGCCTTGTGCTGTTTTAAAACTTTTTATCTCATCCCCGTGAGCAAAATATCGCCCCTCTTCAAACATTCCATACGTTGGAAGATGGTTTTTATGATGGATATGAAGCAACTCCCCCTTGGAAAAGTACAAAGAGCTGTTATACACCCTCCCCTCATCCCAAATCGAAGCACCAATGGCGATATCACATCTCAAGCTTGCTTGTCGTAACGGCTTAAGTTCATCAATCTTCCACGCATCTTCAAAAAGCTTATCTTGGAGCATATAACCGCTTAGAGCCAATTCAGGAAAAACAACCACATCGGCTTCCAAAAAGGTATCAATGAATTCCAATACGTCTCCCATATTGGAACGGTTAAGCTTCGGTGCACTTTGGATAAGGGCTATTTTCATGAGAGAGCTTCACATACCTTTGATAATGTCTCCATATCGGAGATTGATAACGTCTCCACATTGGGGGCATTACGTTTGTTGAGACCCTTAAGAACTGTCCCGTTTCCAAATTCGATCATCATATCAATCTCACTGCTAATTGCTTCAATTGATTGTTTGTATCGGACAGGCTTAATTAACTGATCTTTAAGAAGTGTAACTGCTTCGGATTTGGTCGCATACTTTTGTGTCGTTACATTGGAAACAATGGGGGCACTAAAGGTGTCATTAACCATCTTTTCCATCTCAGCAGATAGCGGCTCTTGCGCTGAAGAAAGAAGTGGACAATGACTCGCGATGGACATATTAAGAAGCAACGCCCGTTTTGCCCCCGCCTCTTTAAACGTCGATTCCATAGCTTGCAAATCAGATTTTAACCCTGCAACAACCAATTGACCGTTTTGGTTAAAATTCGCAGGCCACACTTCTTTTCCATCATCATTAGCTTTTTGACAAAGTTCTTCGACAACAGCATCATCAAGACCCAAAATCGCCATCATCCCTGCTTCAATCGAATCACACGCACTTTGCATTAATGCCCCGCGCTTATGCACCAACTCCACAGCATCGACATAATCAATCGCACCGCTCGCACACAATGCACTAAATTCACCTAATGAGTGTCCCAAGAAAAGTACAGCATCCGTTGGATGAGCTTCTTGAAAGAGTTTATACGCAATCATTGAGATAAGTAAAATAGCAGGTTGGGTATACGCTGTTTCATTGAGCTGTTCATTTTCTTCAAACAATAATTTGGAGAAATCAACACCGATACGCTCCCCTGCTCTCTCAAACATTTCACGCGCCAATGGACTATTTTCATAAAATGATTTTCCCATTCCCATACTTTGAGACCCTTGACCGGGAAAAATCATCGCTATTCTTTTTGACATTAACTCTCCTTGATTTCTAATTTATACTCTGCGTGTTCAGCAATTTTTTTACGTAAAGTGTTACGATTGAGTCCGAGTTTATCCGAAAGTTGTAATTGAGACTTAAACCGCTTGATTCCTGCTCGAATCAACGGAACCTCATAGAGGTGCAAGAATGTTCGATAATCATTATTACTTCCCAATCTCTGAATCAAAAACTGTTCCATTATCTCCATAAGATTATTTTCATCAATACTTTCCAACAAACACTGTAAATAAACTTGACGACGTAACGAAAGAGCATTCTCGCTCACATCAGGAAGAAACTCTTTGACCGAAAAAGAGTCATCACCTTGGGCAAATGTTTCCGATGCTTCACGGGCAAATCTATCAGTCAAGAGTGCAATATCTTCAGGTCGTTCACGTAGTGGTGGAAGTAACAATCGAATGCTAAAAATGTTTTCTAATTGTTCGCTAGAAAAACGAAATCCACCTGTAGCAATAATTCGCGTTTTTGTCTTTTTTACGGTCTCTTCAAGTCGTTTAAGATTGGCAATACCATCAAGTCTATGAATAATCACAGCATCATTTGTTTCCAAAGCACTTAATAGCTCATCAAAACTATCTCCGTTAATAATAGGGGCTGATGGTAAAATAGTGCTCTCAAGAGTGAGTTTCCCAGTCCCGCGTTCTCCCATAATCATGGCATTAACAGAAAGACCTTTTAACAGATTGGCAGTCTTAAACGCCTCAAATGAGGCGCTTGAAGCGGTTAAAAAATTAGTGACATCCACAACCGTGGTTACCACCGCTTCCACAACATCCGCTATCATCGACAGCATTCTCTGCTGCGATACCCGTCATCATTTCTTCAGCTGATGCATCACGTACGCTGTTAACTGTTACCGTAAACATCAAATCTTTACCCGCTAACGGATGATTGAAGTCGATAATAACATTGTCTTCTTTAAGCTCTTTAACGGTTACTTGTACCGTCCCGCCATCTTCACCTTGACCGTATAGAACCATTCCAACATTCAAATCAATCCCTGCGAATTGTTCACGTGGAAGTTCTTGTTGCGCTTCTTCACTGTAATCGCCATACGCATCGTGCGCTTTAACAAGAACGTCACCTTTTTCACCAACCGTCATATTAACAATCCCGTTTTCTAAGCCAGGGATAATTTGACCTTTACCAAACATAAATACTAATGGTTGACCACCAACATTACTATCTACTACAGTTTCACCATCACGTACTTCATACTCGATCGAAACGATCTGATTTGCTTCAATTGCCATTGATTTTGCCTTACAAATTTTAAGATAATGCGATTTTAGCACATTTAGCTATAGATAGGCTGAAAATGCCCCTATAGCTTTTAGAGTTCAAAATAACGATTTATTTTAATTTTGACAATCGTTCTTTTGCTTCTTGAGCAGCACCCGTAGTCGAAAATTTTGAAATAGTCGCCCCATAAAATGCTTTAGCACTAGTAGCATCCCCAGTTTTTTCCATTGCAACACCTGTATGCAACAATAATGTTGGTAAATAAGCAGCTTTGTCATTTCCTGAAGCACTCTGTTTATAATACTGTATTGCATCTTTGTATTTTTTACGCTCGAAGAGGGTTTCTGCTATCCAAAAATTGGCTTCTGGGACTTTATATTTTTTCTGCACCATCATCTCAAAAGAACTTTGTGCTTCATCATATTTTTTTTGATCAAAAAGCTTCTTGCTTTCTTTCTCCAACGTTGTATTATCAACTTTTTTTGACGTTGATACAGAAGAAGCGGAAGACGGAAGAGTGATTTTTAATTGATTAATAAGCGCACCAAACTCTTCTTTCGTCACAAAGGACGCATTAATGCTATCTACACTCTTCGAAAGTTCTTCAAGCAATGTTTTGAGTTGTATTATATTCTCACTATTAGCATCACTTTGCTTACGTAAAATATTTATAACTTCTGAATGATTTTGATCCAATACAGAAGTTTCTACTTTTTTGAGAGCGATCCTCTGATCATTGACCGATTGTCCGAGTCCCTCAATAATTGCTTGCATCCCATCTAAACGTTCAGTTACAGACTCGACCTTAGCATTTTGGACATTATTTTTACGTACAATACCTTGAATCTCTTTTTTATTTTCTAAAAATAATTTTTCTTCGTGAGTCAGACCATAAGGATTGGGATTAGTAAGATCTCCAGCACCGAAAACCGACGGTTCTGATGCTAGAAGAATTGTTGAAGATAGAAGAGTAAAAACGATTAACGAGCGCATTTACGGAAGTTTAAAATCAACACGACGATTTTTAGACCAGCACTCTTGTGTTTTATCGGTACAAACAGGATTGCCTTCTCCTAAACTTGTCATTGCGATAGAATCTGCATTGACACCTTCATTAACTAATTCAGTCTTAACTGCATTTGCACGCTTTAATCCAAGTGCAAAATTATACTCATCACTTCCAAATTCATCACAATTGCCTTCTAGCTTAAATGTTTTACTTTTCAGTAATCCAGCATCAGCTTTAAGTGTACCTTGCATATCCTCACGAATATCAAATTTGTCAAAATCAAATAATACACTATTCACACCAGCGGCATTATTACTATTTGAAGCATTCGCAGTTGAAGAACTTGAATCTGTTCCATTTACATTACTAACAGGAGAAATAACAGATGATCCTGCAGTACTACTAGATTGCATTCCAGCAGGTTGGACACTAGAAGCTGACTCAGTAGAGGCGGTTGAATTGCCAGTCTTACTGCCAGCGGCCGAACCATTTGCTGCCGACGCATCAATTGTAGGCTCTTTCGTAGAACACCCAGTAAAAACTAAGAGAGCAAGCACTGCACTCATATACGCTACTTTTTTCATTAAAACCCTTTAAATCAATTCTATAAACGAAAGTTTAGCAAATATAAGTAAATCACCAATCAATGGATTGAATTTTCCCCACATGAAGAGGAAATGAAAAACTTTTATTAAGTCCAAGACGAATGATGCCCAATGAGCTACCCCGTCCTTCTTGCTTAATATGAAGTATTGCTTCACCATCATAAGAAAATCGGGGAGTATCGTTATTACCACTACTGGTCAATGCTCGAACTGCATTCGAGTTAAGTGAAATCAAATGAAGATCAAAGCCTTTATCATCACGCGTCTTATATACCAAAAGATTACGATACGCAGTGAATGTCGAATTATTTTTTCCCTCAAAAACCAACTGAGAGATAGCACTGCTACCTATCTTTTTAGAAAAAACACTTGGGCTACCAAATCGATCCGAAACAAACGCCATAGTGTCATTTCCCATAAACTGTCCATTAACATCAATACCTGAATAATTCGTTTCATTTTTTTTCATTTTTGTCGTAGTATCATACGAATAAATATCTGGTTGACCATTGGGTGCTAACGTGACTAATAACTTACTGCCGTCTTCACTAACATCTGAGCATACGGCCATCCCATCCGATGAGAGTACAGGACTCTTAGACCCCGATACTAAATTGACTTTATAAATAGTAGGTCGATAGTCGCTCAAAGAAGTATAATAAAAATCATTTTGTTCACGATTTGCCCATTTAACAAAACCATACATCCCACCTTTTAAAATGATTTTTTGATATGAAAGGGTATAATCAGCTGCAACAATTTCCGAGTGTTTTGCTCCCGTAAGGCGGACTAACAATACCTTACGCTTCATCCATTCCAAGGGTGCACCACCCAGTTTTGCATTAATATCGTACGCGATAGAGTGAGCTAAGAACACAAGCATTTCACTTTGTTTTAGTAAATAACTTTTGCTAAAAAGTATCAATCCATTTTGAACTAATTTAACATCCGTTTTATAACCTCCACTGCCATCAGAAGTCAAACGATACCTCAGTACATAACCAGATTCCTTATTAAGCGGAGAAGGTTCACTTTTTTCATAAATTTGAGTTGAATACGTATCATCTACGTTAAATAATGACACTACTTTCATATCAGCACTCAACATTTTATGAAATTTTTGCGTCTCGTCTCCACTGACAGGACTCCCATCTTCAATAACAAAAGTCGAAAGTTCCCCTACATTCTTCGTCACTTCAAGTGTTGCTTCAGCACCAAAGAGTGTCATTCCACTTAAAAATAATAAAATCCAATATATCATCTTAATCCTTAGCTGTTAAAATAATTTCAAATACTGCTTCATCCCCATTTGGATTTGAAGGTAATACAATACGTCCCAATCGTTCTTTTAACCAATCAACTTCCGCATTAAATACACCACTTCCTGAGTAACTAATCACTTTATAAGAAAGAAGCTTACCCTCAGAGCTTAGGGTAAGCCGCACTCGAGCGCTAAAGCCTTCTGTCCCTGATTGAGGATGAAAATTGGAATAAATAATCCCTTGAATTTTACCCTTATATTCGTTCACCATAGGGCCACTTGAACCTGAAACAGCAGACAATTTCACCCCTGTTTTTGCCAAATCGAGTGTTTTTGCCTTTTCAAATAGTTTCGAATCCCTCTTTGCAGTAAGAACTTTCGATTCCAGCGCATTTAATTCAGCAAGTCTCTTCCCATCCTCTTTAACTTTTGGTACCACTTTATTGGGTTTAACCGTTGAAAAGAGATCTGACATTGATGGCTCTACTACTTTTTCTTCTGGCTTTACATCTGGTTTTTTATTTGCTTTTTCAGATGTTTTTTCTACTACTTTTTCTGGTATTTTTTCAACTACAGGCTGAATTTCAGGCTCAGGGAGAGGGGATGGTTTACTAACAAGTTCTTGTGCTTTTGCGGGAGAGGAGCTCAGTGAAATAGTGATGGTATCGCTTTTTGTCATGGCAAATGTCTCTGGCTTTGAGGCAGCAAGAACTTTCCAACCTATTATTACTATAATCAATGCAAAAAAAGAGAGTGAAATAATTCCACCCAAAATAAAAAAACGGTCGCGATTCAAATTCATACGAAACTTTTAATTACTCGTAGCAAGTGAAATATTCGTCAAACCTGCCCTTTTTACTCCACTCATAATAGCAATAACATCACCATAATCTAATTGATGATCTGCGCTGATACGAACAACACTATCAGGGGGAAATTGATTGGAAAAGAGTAAAAAATTATCATTAAAAGTAGCACGTTCAAAAGGTTGTTTATTGACCGTTATCTCTTTGGAAGCAGTCATAACAATTTCAATCTCTTTTTTTTCTTTGACTTGAGTTTGCGCCGATCCCTTTGGGAGGTTAATGAGCTCTTCATAAATGATATTAGGGGAAATAACCATAAGAATGGCCAAAAGAACCAGCATTACATCCACAAGGGGTGTAATATTGAGTTCCGGCTTATCATCCCAATCAAACATTATACTTCACTCTTTGAAAGTAAAGAATCACTTTGCATTCGAATCAGACCTACAAGCTCGAAAGATTGTCGTTTAAGAATTTGATGATACGTGTAGGCAAAAATAGCCACAAATATCCCCGATGCCGTTGCAACCAACGCATCCGATACACCCGTTGCAATAATGCTCATCGTACCACTAGAACCCCCAATATGTTTAAAGGTATCCAATATCGAAACAACCGTTCCGAATAATCCAATAAAGGGAGTAGTAGACGCAACAACAGAGAGTGTTGTTAATCCTTTTGTTGCCTCTTTGGTAGACGCATAATGGGCTAAATCAAAAAGAGCTTTCGAAGTAGGATTATTATTTTTGACAAAAGGAGCCAAAAAAGAATTAGTATTAATTCGTGAAGCACCCATTAGAAGTGATTCTAACGATTCACTTTCAACACCAATCCACTGACCAAGAGAAAACCAGCGATAGAAAAAAATCCAGTTGATAACGATAAAGTAGAGGGAGAGAACCAGTAACACCCCAAGGGTTACTGGATGACTTTTTGCTATAAAATCAGAAAAAAGCTCTAACATGAACGTTAGAATAAATGAGAGTGCGCAGCAGACTCAACACGAGCAGAAACAGAAGCAATCATAGCTGACGAATCCGCGACACTGCTAATGAGCGCTTTGGCTTCTTCAAGTGCTTTTGCAACATCGCTCTCACTGTCACCACGAATAGCAACAGCACCATCGACAAGCACGGTTACCACATTGTTAGCAATTTGAACCACACCCCAATTGACAACGATGGACTGTTTTTTTCCATTCTCTTGAATAATATCAATAACACCTGCTTTAAGAAGTGTTGTCAATGCTACGTGCTGAGAAAGAACACCAAATTCGCCTTCTTCTCCTGGAACTGTTACACTTTGAACAGGACCATTGAAGATAGAACCACTTGGAGTTAGCACTTCTAAACTTAGAGTATGCATATCATTCCTTTAAAAAGCAATTACTTGCTTTTCATTTTTTCAGCTTTTTCAATCGCCTCGTTCATATCACCTACCATATAGAAAGCACCTTCTGGTAAATGATCATAATCACCATTTAAAATACCTTTGAACCCTTTGATCGTGTTTTCAAGAGAAACATATTTACCAGGAGAACCTGTAAATACTTCTGCTACGAAAAACGGCTGAGAAAGGAATTTCTCAATTTTACGTGCACGTTCAACCACAGATTTATCTTCTTCTGAAAGTTCATCCATACCAAGAATTGCGATAATATCTTGCAAATCTTTGTATTTTTGAAGTGTTTTTTGAACACCGCGAGCAACATTATAATGGTCTTCACCAATAATTTGTGGATCAAGCAAACGTGATGTTGAATCCAATGGATCAACCGCAGGATAGATCCCTTTTTCAGCGATTTTACGGTTAAGAACCGTTGTCGCATCAAGGTGAGCAAAAACCGAAGCTGGAGCCGGGTCAGTCAAGTCATCCGCAGGTACGTATACCGCTTGAACCGATGTGATTGAACCTTTTTTGGTTGATGTAATACGATCTTGAAGAGCACCCATTTCACGAGCCAAAGTCGGTTGGTAACCAACAGCTGACGGGATACGTCCAAGAAGTGCTGACATCTCAGATCCTGATTGTGCAAAACGGAAGATGTTATCGATAAACATCAATACGTCAAGCCCTTGCTCATCACGGAAATACTCTGCCATTGTAAGACCTGTTAATGCGATACGGTTACGTGCTCCTGGAGGCTCAGACATTTGACCATAGCACAGTGCTACTTTGTCCAAAACGCTAGAATCTTTCATCTCGTGGTAAAGGTCATTCCCTTCACGAGTACGCTCACCAACACCTGCGAATACAGACAAACCATCGTGTCCATGTGCAACGTTGTGGATAAGTTCCATGATAATAACGGTTTTACCAACACCAGCACCACCGAAGAGACCAACTTTACCACCTTTTGAATAAGGAGCTAGAAGGTCAACAACTTTGATACCCGTCTCAAACATTTCTGTTTTGGTACTTTGCTCAATAAGTGGTGGTGGATCACGGTGAATTGACCATGTTTCACAATCGGTAATTTGCTCACCGCCATCGATGGTTTCCCCAATAACGTTGAAAATACGTCCAAGAACTTTATCTCCAACAGGAACTTTGATAGGAGCACCAGTAGCTGTTGCTGCCATACCACGTACAAGACCTTCAGACATATCCATAGCAATCGTACGTGTACGACCGTTACCAAGATGCGCTGCAACTTCTAATACAAGACGCGTAGTTTTTCCCTCAACACTAACATTAACTTCGATTGCTTCATTGATTGCAGGTAAATACCCTACAAAATCAACGTCAACAACCGGCCCAATTACTTGCGCAATTTTACCAATCATTCTATCCTCCATAATTATTTCATCGCCTCAACGCCGCTGATAATTTCGATAAGTTCTGTCGTAATCGACTCTTGTCTCGCTTTGTTATACTTGACCGTTAACGATTTAACCATTTGTTTTGCATTGTTAGTTGCAGCATCCATCGCTTGCATACGCGCACTGTGTTCTGCTGCAACGGAGTCTATCAACGCATAGTACATATTGTACTCTGCATATTTATTCACCAATGAATCCAACATTTTTTCTTCGTCTTGCGCTTCAAGCTCAAGAACTGTGTTCTTTTCACCTTCACAATCAAAATCACCGATTGATACAGGTAAAATTTGATTAACATGCAACTCTTGAGTAATAACGTTTTTATATCCATTATAGACAAGATAAACTGCATCCACAATACCGTCGTTGAAATCCCTAATCGATCGCGCCATAAACTCACTTGAACGTACCATATCGGGAGCAGAACTGAGATTTCTTACTTCATCAAGTAATTCAACTTTATTAAACGTAAAGAATTCAATCCCTTTTTTACCGACACCACGAACGCGGATGTTTACATTTTTATTCTCATACTCACGCATCAAACGCTTGACGGCTTTAATAGTTTGCATATTAAAACCACCACAAAGACCTTTGTCAGCAGTTATAAAAATAATATCGATCGATTTCGGCGCATCATTTTGAACAAAACAACGGTTTTGAATTCCGCCTATTTTATTACAATGAATACGACTTGCGATTTCAGCTATGACTTGATTCGTTTTTTGAGCAAACAGACGTGAACGTTTCGCAAGTTCTTCTGCACGGCGAAGTTTCGCCGTAGAGACTAATTTCATAGCACGCGTTGTTTTCTGCGTGTTAGAAACGCTCTTGATCTGTCGTTGAATCTCTTTCAAGTTAGCCATAAAAGATCCTTATGCTTGAACGAAAGTAGTTTTAAATTCTTCGATCGCTTTTTTCATCATTCCCATCGTTTCATCATCAATTTTAGATGTTGAACGGATGTTTTCGAGAATTTGTGGATACGACGCATCAATAAATGGATAAAGATCCGCTTCAAATTTAACAGCACTTGATGCAGGAAGGTTATCAAGATACCCTTCATTACCTGCAAAAATAATCAACGCTTGCTTTTCAGCTGGAATCGGAGAATATGGAGGCTGTTTCAATATTTCTACCATACGTTGACCACGTTCAAGTTGCTTACGGCTTACTTCATCCAAATCAGAAGCAAACTGTGCAAACGCTTGAAGCTCACGGTATTGAGCCAAATCAAGACGCAATGTTCCTGCTACTTGTTTTGTTGCTTTGATTTGCGCTGCACCACCAACACGAGACACTGAAAGTCCTACGTTGATAGCCGGGCGAATACCAGCATTGAACAAATCAGTTTCCAAGAAAATTTGACCATCTGTAATTGAAATAACGTTAGTAGGAATATACGCCGCAACGTCACCTGCTTGAGTTTCAATGATTGGAAGAGCTGTCAAAGAACCAGCACCCAATTCATCGTTCAATTTCGCTGCACGCTCTAAAAGACGTGAGTGGATATAGAAAACATCTCCTGGATACGCTTCACGGCCTGGAGGGCGACGAAGGATCAATGACATTTCACGGTAAGCTACCGCATGCTTAGAGAGATCATCATAAACGATCAAACCATGGCGAGCTGAGTCACGGAAATATTCACCCATAGTTACACCCGTATATGGCGCAAGGAACTGAAGAGCTGCTGCTTCAGAAGCTGATGCAGAAACAATGATAGTATATTCCATCGCACCCGCTTCTTCAAGACGACGGATAACTTGTGCTACTGTTGATTCTTTTTGACCAATCGCAACATAAATACAGATAACACCGTTACCTTTTTGATTCATAATAGCGTCAAGTGCAACCGTAGTTTTACCTGTTTGACGGTCACCGATAATCAACTCACGTTGACCACGTCCAATAGGAACAAGACAGTCAATTGATTTAATACCCGTTGCCATTGGCTCATGAACCGATTTACGTGCCATAATTCCAGGAGCTTTTTGTTCAACAAAACGACTTTCAGTCGTCTCAATTGGACCTTTACCGTCGATAGGCTCACCCATAGCATTAACAACACGCCCAATAAGCGCATCACCAACAGGAACTTTCAATAAACGTCCAAGACGCTTAACACTCATACCTTCGCGAAGTGCTTTAGCACGTCCGAGAACAACGATACCAACACTACTTTCTTCAAGGTTCATAACAAGACCTTGAGTCCCGTCTTCGAATTCAACCATTTCACCGGCCATAATATTATTCAAGCCGTATACTTGGGCAATGCCATCTCCATATGAGACGATTTTACCAGTTTCATTAATATCTACGTTAAGTTCGAAATTCTCAATTCGCTCTTTGATGATTGAACTGATTTCGTCTGCTTGTATTTTTGCTACCACTAGTTTCTCCTTTCGCGGGGGTTAAATTGCTTTTAAAATGTGCTCAACTATTTGAGCATTAAGGCGACTTTTTGAAAAATCTATCTCAATATTGAGACCATCTACTTCTACGCGCACACCATCAGTATCTGATTTTAGATATTCTAATGAGATAGTTGCACCCATTTTTTTACCTAAATCAGTTGCAATTGTGTCAATGGAAGCTTGATCCATTGGTGAAACTGCATATATACGACCATTGTAAACACGTTTAATAGAAGCAATTTCTTTCATTAACTCTTTTGCAATAGCAGGAATTAAAGACAAACGTCCATTTTCTCCTAAAAGCTTAATAAAGTTATTAATTTCTTGACTTTTAACGCTTTTGACCATTTCAAGGATCAACGTTGTTTTTAGATCAACAGCGATATCATTACTGTTCATAATTTGAAGAAATTTCGCATCATCAAAAGCGCTTGAGATAAGATTAAAAAGTTCAGATGCATTATCCAATGAAGGCGTATCTAAAAGATCAACAAGCGATTGAACGTAACGTTTTGCAATCATCTCGTGCTTCATTTACGCCACCTTCTTTTTCATAATATCAACCATAGCACTAGTGCCCATGGCGGAATCACTCGCTGCCATAACTTCATTCATAACATCGCTAACGACATTGCGAATCATTTGACGTTTCTCAAGTTCAATCAAGCCATTGTTTTGCTTTTGCATTACATCACCATCTTGATCACACTGAGCGCTAATTTTATCATTTAAAATTTTGCACTCTTTCTTTGTACTCTCAATAAGATCACTAACAAAACGGTTAGCTTCATCAATTTTGTGTTCTGCAGCTTCTTTAAGACGTTTTGACTCACGAAGACGCTCTTGAACTTTTTCAAGCTCTCCCGCAATCCCTGCTGTTCGTCCACCAAAATAATTTTTGAGTGGTTCTGCCAAAAGATAGTAAAGAATACCTGCGAATATCAGAAAGTTGACGGTTCGTTGTACTATATCTGTTGAAGCTTCGTGTGTTGCGTCAGAACCAAAGAGATATACACCGAGCATTAATACGGTTATTACTATTTTACCCATATACTCTCCTTAAATCTGATTAAGTTTTGCTGTAACAGCAGCTTGAAAACTAGGAACCTCTAAACGAAGAACACCATTTAAACGAGAACGTTCTTCCAACATTGCCTCTTCGAACTGGGCATATTCTCGCGCCAGTTCAGCACGCTTGGCATCAAGCTTGCTTACAGCCGCACTTTTGGCCTCAGCGACAACTTTTTCTCTCATTGCATTCGCCTGAAGCTTACCATCACTGACGATCTTTTCAGCAGTTGCGTGAAATGCAGCAATCTCGGCGTCGTTGTTCCCAACTTCATCAAGATCTTTTTTAATATCTGCATCCCGCTTTTCCATATAACTGAAAAGAGGTTTGTAAAGCAAACTATTCAGAGCGGCAATAAGTACCAGGAAGACAATCAGTGTGCTGACTAACAGCATCGGACTTATATCTAACATACCACCTCCTAAAAGTTACGTGATTATACAACTCTTAAATTGAAGGGACAGTTAAATGAGCTATTTTATGAAGAAAGAGTGGTTAAAAATGTGGCGATTTGCCCATTAGTGTCAAAATCGATGGTAAATTTCGATCCTCTACTGGATGATTTTAAACCCATCTCGGCTAAAAGAGTATGCAGTTCCTTAAAATCAAACTCTGGCGATTTTTCAATTTGCACTGCGTGTATTTCATTATTATTTTTGATTTTCTTAACCATTTGTTCCACATCTCGAACACTTAACTTCTGCCCTATGATCGAATCTATGATTAAAGACTGTTCTTGCGCTTCCAAAGCAATAATAACTTTGGCATGCCCTGCACTAATTTTTCCTTCAACAAGAGCTTTTTGCCCTTTCTCATTCAACTGTAACAAACGAAGGGTATTTGTAATCTGCGCACGACTTTTATACACGGTTTGGGAGAGCTGATCGTGTGTCAACTGATGAATATTAATTAATTCCTGATACGCATGTGCCAAATCAATCGCATTAAGCTCATCACGCTGTATATTTTCTATCAACGCATGCTCACGCATCTGCTCGTTACTCACGCTCACTACAATAGCTTTTATTGTTTCCAATTTAGCCAATTTACTTGCACGTAATCGTCGTTCACCCGCGATAAGAACATAGCCATCAATATCTTCTTTGACGACAATTGGCTGTAAAAGTCCGTGACGTTTGATCGATTCACTTAACTCTGCTAAGGATTCAGGATCAAAATGTTTTCGAGGTTGAAAGGGGTTGGGACGAACCTCAGAAATGAAAATTTCTTCTACCCCATTTTTTTTAGGAAGTTCATTATCATACGCCTCTTCGATTTCACTCAGTAGTGCCCCTAAGCCACGCCCCAATGCAGATGCTTTTGCCATAGAAACCCCTTATGCGATAATAGCGTGCGCTAAATCTTGATATGCCATCGAACCACTTGATTTAACGTCGTATAAAATAGCAGGCTTTCCAAAACTAGGAGACTCTGCAAGTTTGACATTACGAGGAATAACTATAAATTCATCTTCACCTGATTTAAACAGTTTTTCTTGAAAATGTTGACGTAAATCAGCAAACACCTGACGAGACAAATTATTTTGAGAACTGTACATCGTCGGTAAAAAACCTCTGATTGTCAATTTTGGATTAATAGTTTTACGTACTAATTTCACCGTGTTAAGCAATTGTGCCAACCCCTCTAGTGCAAAAAATTCACACTGAATAGGAATAATTACTGAGTTAGACGCTGAAAGAGCATTAATAGTCATTGGTCCTAGCGCGGGAGGTGAATCAATAATAATATAATCATAATCCTCCTTTACCTGTGCAATTGCCCGTTTTAAAATCAGCTCACGCCCTTTGGAATTCTCCGCGTCGTAATACTCTTTTTCAATCCCAACCAAACCGATATTAGAAGGAGCAATAAATAATTTCGGGAGCGCCGTTTTCAAAATGATTTCACGCAATTTTTTTGCCCCAATAAGGACATGATAAATATTAAATTCATAATTATTACGATGATATCCTAATGAAGTCGTCGCATTAGCTTGTGGATCGGCATCGATCAACAGCACTCTTTTTTCGGCAACCGCTAACGATGCGGCTAAATTCACGGCAGTGGTGGTTTTACCAACACCCCCTTTTTGGTTTGCAATAACAATTACTTCGCTCATCGTAAACTATACATCCTTTGTCCATTGCATTCAAGGGAACCGTCTTCACATAAAACGGCATCTTTCAATTCAATCATTAAATTATTGGAGTGGGTTGAAAAGGCTTTGCTTCTCTCAAATTCTAACGCGAACTTACTAAAAATCTGCTTCCACTGTGGAAATGTTTTTAGCTTCTCCAAATAAGCATCACATAACGCTTTTGCTTCCGTCGTTATATCAAGAACAGCAAAATTTTCAGGAGCACGTCGAAGATTTAATCCAACGCCACAGACAAGGCAATCGCCTGCGAGATTGGTAATCAAACCACCTACTTTTTGCTCTCCTAAATAAAAATCATTGGGCCATTTAAGCCAAACATTAGAACCCATTTTTGCTAACAATTCTTTAAGTATATAGGCAAAATAAATTGAGGAAGATTCCAGCTTTAAAGCGTGAGGTAAATCCTCACGCTTGAGGGCAAATGAGATAAAAAAATTGCCCTCTTCTCCCACCCATTGGTTCCCACGGGATCCTCTTCCGCTCGTTTGGAGTGTAGCACCAATACAAACGGGAGCTTTTAGGGTCTGATCTTTGAGTCCGTCTAGCAAATACCGCTGTGTCGAATCAACTTCATCAAGCCAAAATATTTCCACAAACCAGTCGCTTTCCATTTAAATACGCTATAGCAGAAGTCTCTTGTTTGGAGGGAGCTTGTAGCGTTGTAATACGTAAAGACCCTCTATTGCACCCGATGACAATACTGTTCGCATCAATAGCAAGAATCTCACCTGCATTTCTTCCCGATACTGCCTCTTCAAGGGACATAGATTTTATTTTTAGTCCCAACTCAGTAAATATTCCCGGCCATGGGGTAAAAGCACGATAACGATTATAGATTTCACTTGCATCCTCAAATGTAATTAAACCATCTGATTTCAAAATTTTCTTACAATGGGTAGCTTTGCCATTCTCTTGTGGTGTAGCACTCTGGCGATCCCACGTACGTATAACATTCAATGTCAAATCACACGCTAGGGTCGTAAGCCTCTCATATAATGACTCCACCATCTCATCAGGGGCAATATCCAGTGTTGAAATCTCTATAATATCACCCGTGTCCAATCCTACATCCATCCACATTGCTGTTACACCGCTTTGGTTGTCATTGTTGAGTAAGCTTTGTTGAATGGGGCTGGCACCTCTATATTGCGGTAAAATCGACGCATGAAGATTAACACAAGGAACATAATCCAAAATAGCTTTAGGTAAAATCTGTCCGTAAGCCGCAACAATAATCAAATCGCAGGGTATCTGTAATAATTCATGAACAACTTCTTCATCTCTTAACCGATTTGGCTGAAATACTGGGATTAAAAATTGTTCCGCTAAGATTTTCACGCTGGGAGGGGTAAGAATCGCTTTACGTCCTACAGGCTTATCGGGCTGAGTATAGACCGCGACAACTTCGACATCCCTACTATTAATAAGTGTTTGAAGAATTTCGGCTGCATACTCCGGGGTTCCCATAAAAATGATACGTGTCATTAAAGTTCATTCCCTTTAAATAAGCTTCCGCCTTTGTGAGCATCATCCAGCAAAAAGGATCGAACATCGCTCAAATCAAATCCACTGGCTAAGAACATAGCACTTCCTCGCTTTAGCAAAAAATCAGCTGCTTTAAGTTTGGTCACGATACCACCCGTTGCGAAACTATGATTTGGAGTCACATCCATAATTAACTCTTCCTCCGTAATAAACTCTATTCGAGAACGGACAACGGCATCGGAGTTGGTTCTAGGATCTTTGTCATAGTAGGCATCAATATCAGAGAGGATAATGAGCATATCGGCTCCAAAATGGTGCGCTGCATACGCGGAGAGCTGATCGTTATCTCCCAATACTAGCTCTTCGGTCGCTGTAGCATCGTTTTCATTGATAATAGGAACCACATTATGGGCTAAAAGTGTTTCAATGGTATCTTTTACTTTTTGGGACTCTTCACTAGTATTAAAGTTAGCAGCTGTTACCAAAATCTGGGACGGGAGGAGATGATGAATTTCAAACATTTTACGGTATTTATTCATCAATATTGGCTGACCAATAGAGGCTAACGCCTGCTTGTTGGAAAGAAGTTTTTTATCAAGCTTTAACTGTGTATATCCTGCTGCCACCGCACCCGAAGAGACCAAAATGACCTCGTAACGGGGTTTGAGATTGGCAATAAAATCAACCAAAGCCTGCATACGATCACGGGCAATATGATTTTGCTCGCTTAAAACGGCACTTCCGACTTTGACCACTAAACGCTTCATTTTCGCTCCGACACAACCATTTGATAAAGTGCGTAGGTTAACGGTTTGATGTTCAAATTAATCGCTGAAGAGATAGGGACGATGAAAGCAGGCAATGTTTTATCATAAAATCCTGTATCAAAACTCTCTTGCTCATACAGTGGAAATTCAGTGGTAAATCCAAAACGGCTTTTAGAGACTGCATCCAAACCAACAAGTTCTAAAAAGCTATTGGTTTTTTCTACAACTTCTTCTGGACTCATCGCATCACAACGGGTCAAGGCAATCGCGTAATTGCGCTCTGCTAATAAAGGGGAAAAAGTTGCTAACTCTTTTTTGAGGGTTTCGTACTGATATTTCAATTCATGATACGACGCTAAATCGATCATAAAGAGCAATGTTTTCGTCCGCTCGATATGGCGTAGGAATTTAAGACCAAGCCCTTTTCCCTCAGATGCTCCACCGATAATCCCCGGAATATCCGCCATAATATACGAATCGTAATCGATCGTAATCTGACCAAGCTTCGGAGTAAGGGTTGTAAACTCGTAATTCGCTACTTCTGGGCGCGCATTGGATACGGTCGAAATAAGAGTTGATTTTCCAACGTTTGGAAACCCGACCAATCCAACATCAGCGATAAGCTTGAGGTCAAGCTTGACAAGCCGAACCGTTTCAGGTTCTCCTGGTTGTGCATACATCGGTTTTTGGTTCGTAGAGGATTTGAAATGGACATTTCCAAGACCACCACGTCCCCCTTCTAAAAAGAGAACTTCTTTTCCATCTTCAAGTAAATCAAGAAGGAGTTCCCCTGTCTCAAGATCGGTAACCTGTGTTCCCGGCGGGACAACAACGACAAGTCGTTGCCCCATTCGTCCTGACATATTTGATCCGCTACCTGGTTTACCTTTTTCAGCTTTGAGGTTTTTGTTCCCCTGAAAATGTGCTAATGTATGGGTATTATTATCCACTTTAAAATAAACATCACCACCACGACCGCCATCGCCACCGTTTGGCCCACCTTGAAGGACATATTTTTCACGTCTAAACGCGACACACCCTGCCCCACCTTTGCCCGAAGAGAGAGTTAGTTCTACACTATCTGTAAACATTAAAATCCTTTTTTAAAACCATGCTCCAATACAAAGCAGAAGTTATTGTCTTAAAACTATACTTTTCCCTGTAAAATTTTAACCGAAAATACACCATTAAGAGAATAAATTATGGGGAGATACACGTTAGATACCGAGCAAAAAATTGCCCGATAGAGTGAGAATTTATACAGCAGGTACGACTGAAACTTGTTTGCGTTTTTTGTCTTTACGTCCAAACAAAACAACACCATCAACCAACGCATACAATGTATGGTCTTTACCCATGCCGATATTTTTACCTGGGTGAACTTTAGTTCCACGTTGACGAATAATAATATTCCCCGCACGTACAACTTCACCACCATATTTTTTTACACCGAGTCTACGTCCCGCTGAATCGCGGTTATTCTGTGTACTACCCTGACCTTTTTTGTGAGCCATGCTATTCTCCTACTCTATTACGCGTTGATCGCAGTGATACGAACACGTGTGTGATCTCTACGGAAACCACGCTTAACTTTACTGTCTTTACGACGACGTTTTTTGAAAATTACGACTTTACGGTCACGACCTTCATTGATTACTTCAGCCATAACAACAGCACCCTCTACAAACGGAGTACCGATGCGAAGCTCGCCGTTATTCACAGCAAGAACTTCTTTGATTTCGATGGCAGTTTTAGGATCTAGTCCCATTTTATCGAACAAGAGAATATCGCCCTCTTGAACTTTGTACTGTTTACCACCATTTTTAATGATTGCGTACATTAGCATTCCTTACCTATAAGTCTACAAAAGTTGCGAATTATAGCCAAACATTTTTTAAGCTTGGATTAAAAAGAAATATTCGTAAGATAAATCTTCAAATATCAACTTTCGCATCAAAACCCTTGACAAACATTTATTTAACAGCTATAATTCCCGTCCACAAACTGGTTAACCACCACAAGTGTTGTTGTCGTCCCGTTAGCTCAGCTGGTAGAGCATTTCACTTTTAATGAAGGGGTCAATGGTTCGAATCCATTACGGGACACCATATATAGTTCTACGTGGCTCCATCATCTAACGGTTAGGATTTCAGGTTTTCATCCTGGCCACAGGGGTTCAAATCCCCTTGGAGTCACCACTTACACATTCTATTTTTATCCCAACACACAAATCAATTACTAAATACACTTTTTATCAATTTTAATAATCGTATACTACTCACAACAAAAGAGATTACTCTCTCATTGCGAAAAACTAAACCGTTCTTCTTTGAAAAGTCTGATACACGCATCAACAACCGCACTATCGAGTTTAGTTCCACTCTCCTTTTGGATTTCTGCGAGTGCTGCATTAATGCCCAATGCTGCGCGGTAGGGACGATGAGATGCCATAGCTTCTACGATGTCAGCTACGGTGAGGATACGTGCTTCTAAAAGTATTGCATCGCCTTGTAATCCATGAGGATAGCCTGAGCCATCTAGCTTTTCATGGTGTTGGCGGATTATTGTTGCTATTTCCCAAGGAAAATCTACATCTTTGATAATTTCATATCCCGCTTCTGCGTGGGTTTTAATCATTAGGAACTCTATATCACTGAGTTTAGTAGGTTTGCTTAATATCTCGGCAGGAATTTGAATTTTTCCAACATCGTGAATTCGTGCCGCCAATTGCAATCCTTCTCGTCGCTTCGAATCCAATCCCATTTCCCCCGCAATAGCACAGGCAAGTGATTCTACCCGTTTTTGATGTCCTGCGGTATAGGGATCGCGCATCTCAACAATCTCCGATATAGCACGAACGGTTCCGAGAAGGCTTTCTTTGAGTTTTAGCGCCGCTTCTTTTAGAACTGTAAAATCTTCCAAAGTAACAATATTGCGCTTGCCTGTCGTTGCGAGCGAAACCCGTGTGAACCGTTTTGATCCATCTTTACAAACAATCAAGGCTTCGACCCCTTCCACATCTTTCTTCCCGCTTTGAATAGCTTTCACATATTCATTCCATTGGGCGATGACAGTATTTCGATAGATTTCATCGGGATACGCCAATGGCCACCAATGTGTAATATCTGGTATATCGTATTGTGTATATCCGAAAAGTTCGTTAAACTTCTTGTTGACCAGTAACACCTGCTCCAATTCGCCGAATCCTTCATCCACAAGCATTGCCACGGGTGAGTGCTCAATAAGAGATTTGATTTCGAGTTCACGTTGGACAAGCTCTTCTGTTCGCTCTTGAACTTTGAGTTCGAGCTGTGAATTTAGCCGTTCAAGATCACTTCGAGCCTCTTGTAACTGAATATTTTTGTAGTAAGAGTCTTCGTAGCTTGAGAGGAGGAGATCCAGTATTTGTACCTTATCAGCGGTAATTAAAAAATCATTGCCGCCAAACATCAATCGTATACCCATCTCCATTCGTTCAACACTTCGCCGTTGAGTATTAATATAGAGCTCATCTATAACCTCAGGAAGCCGCTTGTGATCGAACGGTTTTGTGAGAAATTTATTGGCTCCTGCTTCGATACTTTTGATAATATCATGTGGCTGTGATAGTGAGGTTAGAAGAATAACAGGGATATTTTTGAATTTTTCATCGGTTCGAATGGCTTTACAAAATTCATACCCATCCATACGCGGCATAACAACATCACTCACAATAACATCAGGGTTTACATCACTGTTTTGCAGCCATTCAAAAGCTTCTTGTCCATCGTGAGCAACGGCTACCGTATAGTCATAACTTTCCAAAAAATAGCGAATCTCTTCCGCTTGAGTAAGGCTGTCTTCAATAACCAATATCGTAATCTTAACTTTTTCATGCTTGATGATAGGGTTCATGCTGTCTCTTTATTCGTTATTTGCATACTTAGCAATAGCTCTGTAATACCCTCTGGGGACAAGATGAACTCTATACCCCCCATTTTTATTGCTTCATTTGCCATTCCAAAAACAACCGAGGTTGCTTCATTTTGTCCAATCGTAATAGCACCTGCATCTTTGAGCTTTTTCATCTCTTCTGACCCATCACTCCCCATCCCTGAGAGTAAAATTGCCACTGCTTGAGAGGGATGTTCTTGGAGCGCTGAGGCAAAGAGCTTCGAAATAGAGGGGACACTCAGTTCTTTCTCTTGGGCTTCGATAAGTGTGATTCTATCACCTTTAAGGGCAAGATGATACTTCGCTGGAGCAATATAAACATTTCCAGCGGAAATTTTCTCTCCAACTTGCGCTTTTTTGATATTGAGTGCGCACTCCCCATTGAGCCATTCAATCAAGCTCTCAATAAATTCACCGCTTATATGTTGCGCGATCAAGATAGGGAGAGGATAATCACGTGGAAGTGCTTTTAAAATATCATGCAAAACGGGAGGTCCACCCGTCGATGAACCTATCATAATAAAACTGCACGGTTTGGCGCACTCTCTTTTTTGTATTGATTTAAAATCACTTTTACTATTATCGGTGTGATTCCATCGACGGACGACCTTGACATCGGACATCAATCTAATATCCAAAAGAATCTTATTGTAGAGTTCTTGAAAGCGTGGATGAGAAGGGGCGTATGGTTTTTCATACACGCCAAGAACACCGATGTGCATACTTTTGACGATTCTATCAATCTCATTTATATCCCACGTAGCACTCATTAATAAAATAGGAGTAGGATCGTTTTCCATAATTTTTTGCGCCGCATCATACCCGTTGAGACGAGGCATATTAATATCCATAAGAATAATGTCAGGCTTGAGCTTTGAGACCATCGCAACGGCTTCTTCACCATCCTTTGCAACACCTGCAACCTCTATATCAGGTTCAGATGCAAATAAATACACCAACATTTCACGTACCGTAGCTGAATCTTCGACAATCATTACTCGTATCATATCCATCCTCTTTTCAGTCAATCAGCAATTGAATATTTTCAAGCAAGTTGTTTTGATCAAATGTACTTTTCACGATATAGGCGTTTGCCCCTGCTTTCATCCCTTTTTCTTTGTCCTCTTCGGACTCCAAGGAGGTGACGAGGATAATAGGAAGCTCTGCGTTTTTGGTATCACGGCGTATGGCTTCCGTTAGCTCAAATCCATTCATCCTCGGCATATCCACATCCGATACGACCAAATCAAACGGCTCTTTTTGAAGTGCCTCAAAAGCATCCAATCCATCTACTGCGGATACAACGTCATACCCAACCATCTCCATAATATTCTGGAGCAAAGCTCGCGTAGTGGGAGAATCATCTACGACTAGTATTCTTGATTTTTGCTTTTGCACCGCTTTCTTTTGCACCGCACTTTTGAGAGATACCATCCCAACCGATTTGAAAATATCGGAAACATTTAAAATCAAGGCGGGAACATCAGAGGCTAATAATGCTACCCCAGCTATATTCTTGACGCGAGAAAGTTGTTTGCCCAAACTTTTGACCATCACTTCCTCTTCATAATCAATCCCCTCTACCCCAATAGCCAGCAGTTCATCGCCTGAAGCTATCACAACGACGGAGACAAAATGAGATTCCACGTAAGGAGCGGGCAATTCCAAAATGGTATGCAGAGGATAAAAGGGGATAACATGATGATCCACCACTACCATCTCTTTACCTTCAACATTTTTGATACGATCGTGCGTCACGCTCATTACACGGGAAATATGCTCACTTGGGAAAATATACTTCTGTGTATTGAGGGAGGTTACAACCCCTCTAAAGGTTGCCATCGTAAGCGGTAGGATAACTGTAAACTCTGCTCCCCCCCCTTCTTTATTTTGGACGTATGCTTGCCCTCCAAGCTGTTGTGCTTTTTCTTGGACAATCGCCAGTCCAAGCCCACGTCCTGATAAATCGGTGACACTCAGTGCCGTTGTAATCCCCGATTGAAAGACCAAATTGAGTATGCTTTGTTCATCCAAAGCTTCGGCACTTTCTTGATCGATAATCCCTTTTTTGATAGCAGCAAGTTTTATTTTTTGGGGGGGTATCCCCTCTCCATCATCACAAACTGTGAGTTCCACTTTTGTCGCAGATTTTTGATTTAGAGTCAATGTAATAGTACCAACGGAAGATTTGCCTTGGCGTGTGCGTTCTTGGATACTCTCTATCCCATGATCAACAGCATTACGAAGTAGATGAATGATCGGATCGTGCATCTCTTCTAAAATCCTCCTATCAATCTCTATCTCACCGCCGATGACATTGAGCACTGCCTCCTTCCCTACACTTTTCGCCATATCATGAACAATCTTTGGCAGCGTATAAAAAAGGGTCGAGAATGGTAGTGTCAACGCTTCTTTCATTTGGGCTAATAGACGATCTACACTCAACGCGATTTCTCTCGCATCCCCTTTGGATTGCTTGATCGCTTTGTGCATCATTGACTCTACACTTACGAGTTTAGAGATCATCGCTTGAGGGTTTGATTGCATTTTTTTTAACTCACCAATCTCCTCCATGATACTGCTCAACATTTCGGTATGCCGTTTTGAGACGATTTTGGCGAAAAGCATCTCTTCGGTTTGTTCCATTATTGCATTGAGCTTTTTCAGCGGGATTCGAATCGTCTCTGCCGCTTTACTCTCTTCTTGAACCTTGGGGGATTCGTCGGGTTTAATTTCCTGTGTAATTTTTTGAGGCACTTCGGAAACAAAAGCAAGAGGAGACATCTCTTTCGTTGGAATGAGGAAATCGGGTTCCAACTGCTTATGCAAGCGTGTAATAATCTCTTGCACGTGTGGTTTTTGATCTCTTCGGCTTAGTTCATCACCCAAAGAGAGAGTGCTTAGTAGATCACTGGCTTCAAGCATTATTTCAATCAAAGGGTCAGGAATTGTCAGCCCCAATAATTTGTAATGACTAAAGACCTCCTCCATTGCCTTGCAAACTTCTTCTAATTCTACAATATTGACCGAACGGGATGCCCCTTTGAAGCTGTGAGCTTCTCGAAAAAGAGTTTCCACTAATGCTTTTGACGACTCGGGGGCACTGCTTTTTTTTAACTCTAAAAGTCCATTTGAAAGGTTGTCAATGTGTTCTTTCGCCTCTTGAGCAAAGGTTTCCAAAAGCCTTTGTCGAAAAGCTTCGTTTTGCATATCCAACATTGTCCCCTACTTCACTTCGGCAATCGTATAATGGCTGATTACCTCTTTGAGTTTTTGACTCAGTGCGCTTAAATCTCTAGCAGACATCTCCACTTGTTTGATACTACTAAGATTTTG
>JBAZTZ010000028.1:0-29422 GCA_041661705.1 Sulfuricurvum sp. | reverse complement strand
GAAATGTCGGTTTCAAGTATTGAACTTGACCGTCATCTCTGCTTAGTTTTCAATGATCGCAAACTCAAACTCGATGTCTCTTCCGAAGCGTCTCGTCGTTTGTGGAGGGGAATTATAGGGGAATTAGAAGTGAATGTCAAGAGTGAATGGAAAGAATTACGGGAAATATGAAAAAGTTTCTTTTGGTAACACATTTAAAGGACGGCAGGACAAAGAACCCGTCAAATTTCACTTTTCAATGATAAAACAGATTTTCAAGGATCAAGATACCTGCTTGCAATCCTCATACGCTATAATAATTCATCTCACTTATGAAAGGAATTTTTATGAACCTCCTCTCGTTGAATCTTTCCAAACCGATAAATCGCTCTGCCTTAGAGTATGCCCTTGATATATCTCTCGAAAAAGGGATAGAGAATAGCTATTATGGTAAAAATAACCTTTTGCATATTGTCCTCGCCCCCTTCGACGTTCTTACTCTGATTGCGGATGAAAAAACAACTATTCTTCAAGCACTCACCAAGATTGGGCTCTCTCTTACAGTGGAAGATGAACAGTTGATCTATCAAGATTATCCCATCGAAATCAATCCCGATCAAGCAGAGCCGTTTGTCATCACGAACGAAACTATTTTCCTCAAAAATCCTACCACCCTCAATCTCAAGCTCATTGCCCTCGCTATCAGTCAAAGTGTTGGGTTGGAACGGTACGAAAAACAGCTTGATTCCTTATTTTCAAAAAATCGCCAAATCATTGAATCCATCCATACCTTCTCCATAGCCCGTCGCCCCTCACTGCTGAAATTTGTCAAACGTCTCGCATTGATGAGGCATGACATGGTAGGAAATCTCCTTCTCCTTGATAAGCCCAATATTTTATGGGATGATGCCCAAGCAGAAGCACTCTATAACCAAATGGCGCTGATCCTCGAACTCTATGACCGTCATGAGATTGCTCTCTCCAAGCTCTCTCAAATCAAAGAGGATGTAATGCTCGTAATGGATCTCCTCAACCACAAACAAAGCGAATTTTTGGAGTGGATTATTATTGTTCTTATCCTTATTGAGATTGTTATGGGGCTTATCCAGTTTTTTCGCTAGTTTTTATGCGATAATACGACTATTACTTTTACCTCTAATAGAGATGAGAAGCGGGGGATTGCGATGTTTAAAACCGAGAACTACCTTAATGAAATTCAAGTTTCAATTGATAATTTTTATATCGATTTCGAGAAAGATGCTTATCTCAATGGCAATCATTTTGAATACGCTCAAAACATTACTGAACACAAAAATTTGCTCCTAAATCTTTTTAAGTGTATGACCCTTGCCGAGGCTAAAGAAAAAACGGAAGAATTCGTCTATTTTTGCGTAACGCATGAGATTCCCTATATGTTTGTATACGGTGAATTGCTCACGATTTCTCGTAACTTGATGAAACACCTAGCGAGCGAAGGGGATTTAGAAAATTTACAACGGCTCAATGCTTATTTTGACGAACTCGAAAATGAAATTACCAATGCCTATTTCCATAAATTTCTCCGCCGTTTAGCAACAAAAAACCATATTCGACTCTCACATATCTCCAATTTGGTCGAAAAAAATCTAATGATCCATTATCAACGCCACATCGAGTGGATGATTCAGTTGATTGACTATGTCGAACATGCAGAAGACGAGCACTCCTATCCCGAACTAAAGCATAATAACTGCGCCTTTGGGAAATGGCTTCACAATGCTACCGTTCCTTACATCGTCACGACTAGCCATTTCAAAGAAGTTGGTAATCTTCACCGCTGTTTACACGATTTGGCATCTGAAGTCGTACAACAATGCCAGAACGGTCTTAAAAGCCCCAAACATCTGATCCATTTGATGCAGCGAATCGATTATACTTCTTTGGAAATTGGTACTGAAATCGCGGTTCTTAACGATATGATTATGATTGAGGAGTATTCTAAGGATCCGCTAACTGGATTACTGACACGCCGATTATTTGAAAAAATCATCTCCACACAGATCGAAATTGCAAAAGCGACAGAAAGTCACTGTTCTATGATGATGTGCGATTTGGATCATTTTAAAATAATCAATGACACGTACGGTCACCTAGCGGGTGATGCAGTGATCCAACATTTTTCGGAGGTTCTCCGTATTATTTTACGAAGATCTGATTTTATTTTCCGTTTCGGAGGAGAAGAATTTATCATTATCCTCCCCTCTACCTCGGAAGCCGATACTCACAAAATTGCCCAAAAAATTTGCGATTATGCCGCCGAAAGAGAAGTAGTATTTGATTCAACTCCACTTCACTACACGGTTAGTATCGGAATCACTTCCATTAATACCGATAATACCAATTGTATTCTCAAAGAGACTATTCAGCGTTATTTAGCTGAAGTTGATGCAAAACTCTATCTTGCTAAACGAAATGGTAGAAATCGAGTTGAGTAAACTATCTTCATAATCGCGCCTCGCACGTAATGGTTTGATTTCGTCCAGATTCTTTGGCACGGTACAATGCCGCGTCCGCTCGCTCAATAGCATTTTCTAACGTATCTGCCGACTGCACTTCCGTAATGCCCAAACTGCAGGTAATCTGCCCAACCTCATCAAAACGAAATAACTCAAGAACTTTTCGAATCTTTTCAGCCGCTATATACGCTTCATCACACCCCGAATTAGGAAAGAGTAGTACAAATTCCTCCCCACCCCAACGTGCTAATAGATCCGCCTCACGCACAGAATTTTTCACCATCATAGCAACTGTCTTTAGAACATAATCTCCAATGTTATGCCCATAGGTATCATTCACCCGTTTGAAATAGTCCAAATCCATCATAATAACGGAGACTCTCGTTTTGTACCGCTTCATCGTTGCTAATTCTTTATCAAAAAGCTCACTGAACATATGACGGTTATGCAATCCTGTCAGAGCATCTTGTGTTGCCCATGTCGTGAGATCACGATTACGCTGTTGCAAGATTTTGGTTAACTCTTCAAATTCTTGAAAATGCTCATTTACCAACTGAGACCATTTGAGATAGGTGCGGGCAATCAAATCCTGCTGTGTTACGATTCCTCCAACCCGCCCTTGGTCATCTACTGCCACAATTCGTTTATAATGACGTGCTTTGATAAATTCAAGTGCATCGCTGATAGAATCTTTCATATTCATCGTCTCAATGGGTGAAGACATTACCTCTGATACGCTCCCCAAATTGGATTCGGACTCCGATATAAGCCGTAACAAATCTTTCGAGGTCAAGATCCCTATGGGTAAATTATTCTCTAAAACAATAATACAATCATTGGGAGCGTCTTTCATATAGGGAAGAATATCATCCATCCTCATATCCGCCGTACAACTTTTGAAACCGTATTTTTTATCGAAAATTGTCCCGATTTGCAAACTTTCCATAATCACCTGAGGATCAACACTAGAGACAATATCGCTGTTGGTCACCAATCCATAGAGAGTTCCATCTCCATTACAAACACAAATATGTTCATCTGTTTGACTGGCAAGACTCAATGCACTGATAATGTTACTTGCTTTGTCAATCAGAGGCAAAACCCGAAGTTTAATCTGCGATAAAGGGGTATCAAATGAAATCCCATCCGTCTTGAGTGCAATCATATCTTTCGTCGTAATAATATAATAAACACTCCCATTTTTGACAACAATACTGCGATGGTTATAGTCATGCATCATCGTCAATGCGTCACGAACGGTTTCATGAATATCAACTAACGCAACATCCGTCGTCGCAATCGCTCCAAGCGTAGGGAAAAACATTGCATATACCTCTTCTTTTATACTTGTTTCATTATACACTTTTCTTAGATTAGAACTATTGAAAAATGATATACTTTCGCCAAATAAGAGAAGAGGTTTTTGAATGAAATTAATATGGTTAATAGCAGGAGCGTTTGCTCTCTCTCTTCATGCAACACCCCAATGTTATACGCAAGGGTACGGTGACCTCATCGAGTCGGCGAATGAAACTAATATAGTATTAAAAGGGGGAGCTTCTTTTCCCTATAAAACGACGTCTTCGAAAGCTACGTGGGACGAGAAGATTAACAACGCCGATCTCGAAATGCAACTCAGCCAAGTTTATGATGCAGGGGGAATTGAAACATCTCCCCCTTATCTCTTCGATCCGGGACGGCTTCGCTATCAACCCTTTTTCCAAGCCCTCTATGGGAAAAACCAAAAAGCCATTGAAAAGAATCTTGTCACAATAGAGTGGCCTACCCTCAAAGGCTCCGTGAAACTTCCTGTCAATAAAGTAGGAGGTGTGGATAAAAAGCTCTATGCTATCGGTCAAGAGATTGCCAAACTTCCCAAAAATGAGCGAATTTGGGCGCAGGGGGCAACCACCTACTGCTATCGTGTCATCAAAGATACCGAGCGTCTCTCTATGCACAGCTTCGGGATTGCTATTGATTTGGCTCCTACAAAAACGCAATATTGGAAAGATGAAGCCCCCTCGGAAACCGCAAAAATTGGTTATAAAAATACAATGCCTATGTCGATTGTCCGTATTTTCGAAAAACATGGATTTATCTGGGGGGGGCGATGGTACCACTACGACACCATGCACTTCGAATATCGTCCTGAACTTCTAGCCCCTGCGTGTCTCTCTCAAAAATAATGACTCAATGGATGAACATCGCGTACAATGAAGCGATTTTGGGGATGGATCACAATGAGGGCGGACCGTTTGGAGCCGTTATCGTTTGCGATGGAAAAGTAATCGCATACGCTCATAATAAAGTGCTAAAAACCAACGACCCTACCGCCCACGCTGAAATCAATGCTATCCGTAAAGCCTCTGATCTCTTAGGACGTTTTGATCTTTCCGATTGTATCCTCTATACTACCTGCTACCCTTGTCCCATGTGTATGGGTGCTATTTTTTGGGCACGTATCCCTACGGTCTATTATGGTGCTACAATGGAAGATGCGGCGAGAGGAGGATTTGATGATACAAAATTTTATACGATGATACAAAATCCCGAACAAGCACTCGATTTACGCCCACTGGATGGTGAGAAGACGAAAGAGCTGTTTGAGAAGTGGCTCAAGAAAAAGGAGCGTACGATTTACTAATAATTGATGTGACCGTACCGTAATCATAAGGCTTTAAACTGTTGCACTCATTAAAAAGGTGTATAGCATGATTTCTCACAACTCTTTGTCCTTTTTTGCACGGCTTTCAATACGCCAAAAAATCACCCTCATCGTTGTTATGGCACAGCTTTTTGCCCTTATCGCCATCATCATCGGCATTATCGGTATGTATTTATCCAATACCTCGTTAAAAACAATTCACACCCAAAGTCTCCAACCTCTGCAAAATCTTCGTAGCTGTAAGAATGCTCTGGACAAAGAGATTCTTATGACGGCAACAAACCTCTCTCAAGGAGTAGGTGACTTCGACACGGCTCTCAATTCCGTACAAAAATCCCATCAGCGTTTTGACGAACAGTGGAATGCTTATCTCAAAGGGGCAGTAACACAAGAAGAGGCAAAAAAGCTTTCCTCAGCAAAAGCAACCATTGAGCGTGCCGACCGTTCGATCGTTTTACTCGAAAAAGCGATGAAAGATAAGCAGCTGATGAGCGTATTAGATCTAATACAAAGTGATTTCCCCTATAGTCTCACCCCAGCTAGTGAACAGCTTGACGAGCTAATCGAATTACAAATCACCAACGCCAATAACCTCTATCTCATTTCTCAAAAAGAGTTTGACAAAATGCTTTGGCTCATTATCCTCTCTTTTCCGATTGGGATGATTATCGTCCATATCGTTCTCCACTTCATCACGAAATATTTACTCAAGAAAATAGCAAATTTAACTAAAATCGCACAGCATCTACGCTCAGGAAATCTTTTAGAGAGGATTGATTCAACGGGGGATGATGAACTATCCACTGCCGCAAAAGATATGAATGACTCGATGCAGGAGCTCCAAGAAATGATGAGTAGCATGAAATGCTCCTCGAATAATAGCATCACTTCAGCGCAAGAGCTTTACAGTGTTTGTGGAGTGATTAAAAATCGGTTGGAAACCAGTGCAACCGATATTTCCCAAAGTCATACCCAAATTTCTGCCCTTCAGAAAATCATTCACACCTCTACCGATGCGTCCGAAGAGACCAATATCAAAATCACTGAAGCTTCAGCGCAACTTTCCAAAGCCAGTCAACAAATCACCAAAATGAATGGGGATATACATGTCGTTGCTAAAACCCAAACCACCCTCTCGGATGATTTAAAAACTCTTACATCTCAAGCACAAGATATTAAAGGAGTCCTCAATATTATCGGAGATATTGCCGATCAAACGAATCTTTTGGCGCTCAATGCTGCAATCGAAGCAGCACGGGCGGGAGAACACGGAAGAGGGTTTGCTGTGGTAGCTGACGAAGTACGAAAACTCGCGGAACGAACCCAAGAGAGCCTCTCAAAAATCAATCACACCGTTAGCAGCATCGTTGGTGCTATCACCAATACAAGCCAAAAAATGGATAAATCAGCCAATGCTATTCAGCTCGTATCCAAAGATTCTAATGCCATTCAAACGTTGATTCAAACCTCATCCTCTTTGATGGAAGTAGCCGCATACAGTATTGATCATTCCAACAAAGGATTAGTCGAACTCATCGAAGGCATTCGGTTGATTTCAACAAAAATTGATTCGATCAATATTATTGCGACTTCCAATACAAGCAGTATCTCTCAAATTACAAATGTTGCCCATGGACTTGATACGAATACAGGAGAACTCCACGAAACGCTCCAAAGATTCCGAACTTAACCCAAAAACTCTATCACCCTCTCAGCAGGACGACCGATAATGGCACGGTCTCCTTCTATGAGAATCGGGCGTTCGATAAGTTTCGGGTTCTCTGCGAGTGCATCAATAAGCAGTGATTCTTCCTCTACCGTTGCCAAAGCCAACTCTTTATACAAATCCTCTTTCGTTCGCATCAACTCCCGTGCTGAAACTCCAAGTTTGGCTAAAAGGGTAACGATTTCTTCGCGAGAACGAGCCGTTTCAAGATATTTTATAACCTCTATCCCCTCACCTCTCTCTTCGAGGAGTTTTAATGCTTCGCGTGATTTTGAACATTTCGGATTGTGCCAGATGGTTGTCATGGTGTTGACCTTTTTTTGGTGATAGTATAGCTTTTTAGCTTGAGATTCTGTATTATCAATAAATCCTTATTTTTATAACTTAACACAAATGTAACACTCTTTCTTCATAATCACACTCTTTATTTTTATTCTCAAGGAAGTGCGATGTCCCAACCCCGAAAAATCACCCTTAGTCTTTTTCTCTCTACCCTATTAGCTGGCTCGTGTTTTGCAACTGAAAATCTCGGTGTTATCGGTATCAATTCAACCACTATTGATGATAAATTCATTTCTAATCCAACAGAAATATCAAACACCGTTACTATGACGGGCGAACAAATTGAAAAAATAAACCCTCATAGCGTTGTTGATATTCTCAGCAACGTCCCTGGGGTGACGTTGGAAAATGTTGGTACCGATGCGGTAAAAGTTCATATCAGAGGTATCGAAAACCAGATGTATATGGGTGAAAAACCGGGAGTTGTGATCGTAATTGATGGAGTCCCTGTTCAAGAGACTTCTGGCAAAATTAATATTGATTTAGACAACATCGAATCGATAAAAGTGATCAAAGGGGGAGCTTCTTACCTCTATGGAAACGATGCAATAGCAGGTGCTATTGTCATTACGACTAAACGACCAAAAGGGAAAAACTTTTCTAAAATTGAAAGCGAAGTTGGCAGTTTTAACTCGAAGCGATTTTCCGCTTCGACTAACCAAAGTTTTAAAAACTCCGCCCTTCAACTTCAAGGAAGCTACCGTGACACCGACGGATACTGGGATGATGCTTTCGTCACCGTCAAATCCGCCAACGGTAAATATCAATACTATATCAATGACAAGAGTGATATCACCTTTGGTGCTGATTTGACCCAAAGAAAAACAGGGGATGGAAATAGCGTTTCGGGTACTCTTGCTGCCCAGACGAATCCAAGAAGTGTTGGAGAACTTGCGTATGGGGGATATTACGACAGCGACTTGACGAAATTTTTTGTGACCTACTCCAACAATATTGACGAAAATTCCAATTTTATGCTCAATGTCCATAAATATAAAGATGACAAAACATCGAAATTAAACAGAGGAACCCAAGACGTGAGTGAGATTTGGGATCAAGACGGGGCAAAAGGGGAGTACCGAACCGCTTTGGGCAACGTTGCCCTTATGGGTGGATTTGATATTCAGGACAATAAAACCGACCAACTAACCCACCTCGTTTCCAATGGAAGTCTCTATTCTGATTTTGCAACCGATGAGAAAATTTATGCCATCTATACCGAATTGAAATATGCCGCAACCGACAATTTGACCGCAACGCTCAATGCTCGTTACGACAGAATTAATCATCAATATGTTGATGCAATAAATAGCGCACGAAATATCAGCCCAACGTATGATGTCGGTTCCTATAGAGCTGGATTTAATTACATTTTGACCCCCAAGAGCTCCTTATATGCTAATATTTCTACTGGCTTTCGAACCCCTACCGTAGAGCAAATTAGTAGAAACTATGTCTCTTTACAAGCCGATCCTACCCTCAATATCCCTTCCGTCATCGGAGTGGAAACAACTCTCAACCATGAAATCGGTATCCGAGGAGACTATGCTCAACTGGCGTATGATGCCTCCGTTTATCAGCTTGCTCGAAAAAACTACATCGGAGCTATCGCAGGAAGTTACATCACATCCGACGATCCAACTCAAAGTAACTACGCGAATGTAGGGGATATGCGTAGCCGAGGATTTGAGATGGCGGTTAGTAGTGATAAGAAGAAAACCGTATCCTTTAATTTAGCCTATACCTATCTTGATGCCGTATTTACCAACTATTCCCTTTCCCAACAACTTACCGTCAATACCGCACGTCGTGGACAGCCAAGTAATGCAACCTTTCAACGCGTTGATCTCTCGGGAAATCAGGTGCCAAGAACCTCTAAAAATATGGTGAATCTGACGGTAAATTACAAACCCTCTTCGAAACTGACCATTACTCCCGAAGTGAACGGACGAAGTAGCTATTACGCTGATGAAATCAATGCCAATAAACAAAATGGATTTGTCATTGCCAATCTAAGAGCGCAATACAAATACAACGATTCACTCGAATTTTTCGGACGAATTGACAATTTGTTTGATAAGAACTATTACCAGTTTGTCAATATTAGCTCCTCAGCTCTTTCCACGATGGCAAATGATGCAACCATTCGCGTTGCACCCCCTAGAGCCTTTTATGCTGGTCTACGATATACATTTTAAAGGATACACAAATGATAGAGCACAAACAAAACAAAGCAAAAAATGATATTTTCAATATGCCTATAATAGGATTTATCTTTAAAAACCAAAAGTTCATTCTGGCGGTGAGGCTCCTTGTCCTTTTGGTGTTCGTGTATGGCGTTTACCTCGGATTTGCCATCCCCCAAAAAGAAAATACCTTTACCATCGAGCTTTTTTGGGGACTTTTTTGGTCCCTTTTTATGGTAGTAACCCTCTCCACGTTCGGAAGAATATTTTGCGGCATCTGCCCACACGGATTTGTTGGAAAATACCTCACACAATACGGACTACAAAAAGAGATGCCCAAATGGCTTAAAAATCCTTGGTGGGGGCTGGGGCTCCTACTTATTGGATGGTGGGCGATTAGCTACTCGTTTCCGGGGTTTTACCGCCTTCCTCTTGTCACATCGATCCTTTTTGTATCCATTACTCTAGTGGCATTTCTCCTTTATTATGTTTACAAAGATATGAGTTATTGTAAATACGTATGCCCTATTGGAAGCGTTACCAAAGCGTATCAGAGAGTCTCATTTACATGGCTTGGAAGCTACAAAGAAGACTGCAGCAGTTGCAAAACGTTTGATTGCGCCACCGCATGTCCCTATAACCTCAAACCGTTTACCTTTAACCATAAAAATTCTATGGAAGATTGCAGTTTATGTATGGAGTGCAGTAACGCTTGCGATGCGATTAGCTTTAGTATCGTCAAGCCATCCCAATCCCTCACCAAAAAGTTTAAATTTGACAAAATAGAGGTGTGGGTCTACATCCTTATAACCGCTGCCATTAGTATCACCATGAGTTTTCATCATGGGCTTGGACGAAGTGCTGTTGCCAAGGCTATGCCATGGAGCCAAACCGCTGAGTATTTTAAAAGTTTTGTTCATTTCGGAGGATTAGATGCAGTGGGGCTCTTCGCCTTTATCTATGCCATCGTTGTAACAATAGCTTTAGTCTACGCAGGAATGTTCGTCGCTTCAAAAGCGCTAAAATCTGAATTTACTAAAACATTTTATACATTAGGGTACGCTTTTGCACCCCTTTTTATCATCGGCGGTTTATCTCATTTATTGCAAAGCTTTGTTACCCATGAATACGCAGAGATAGCAAATGGTTTTATTTATGGATTTGGTCTCAATATCGAAGAAGTTCAAAATCTAGCGTCACGAAAAGAGGGTTGGATTAATATTTTTGAACTCTTCAAATACATTGCGGTTATTTGGGCATTTATCATTATGGCAAAACGAGTCAACCTCTTTAATGCAGGTAAAATAGCAAAAACAATCGCTTTTTTCTTTGCATCATCACTTATTATTTTCTATCTCTTCATCAATCTTTACCGAGGGTATATCGTCAAAACGTATGGGCAAGGAACCCATTCAAGCTATCACCATCATGCGCATACCCATGAGCACTAAACGAAAATCATTTATTCTCTCCATCATTTTTCACTCGATGATGGGGGCTTTAGCCTTTTTCGTCGTTACTCATATGAGCACTCCAGCGCTGATGTTAAAAATTCCGATGGAGAAAATGACATTGGTCTCTCTCTGTGAGCATCCCATGTCTATCAAACCACAAACCTCATCGCCTCAAACTCCAAAACCACCCTTACCCCAAGAACAAGTGCCCCTGATCCAAAAGCACATACCCACCACCCAAGCAACACCGATAACACCCACCTCTTCCACCAAAACACTCACCCTTCCATCCTCTATAGCAACGATAGAGACACCCCCACGTTCTACCCCGATCACACCACCTCAAACAGCTATAACACCTGCTGTACCACCGATAAAAGCAGCACCAAAATCCGATCTCACCGCTGAAAAAAAATCGTTCTTCGCCTTATTACGCACAACCATCCAAAACAATCTTCGCTACCCAACCGCCGCAAGACGTAGAGAGATAGAGGGGGATATAGCAGTGCGATTCTCCCTTGCCAACGATGGAAGCATCCATTCTATCTCGATTCAACGGGGAGAGACAATTTTTCATAACGCAGCAAAAACAGCCATCGCTTTAACTTCAGGAATTGATATACCCAAAAATCTCTCCGACGCTTTACCCATGGAGATCGAATTAACGCTAGAATTTAGGCTCAATAGCTAATAAATCCACGAATCACTAAGATCCACTGTGGTATAATTTAAACATTACGAAAGTCATTTTATTTAAGGTAACCCCTATGCAGCAAACCATTACAGAAAAAATATTTTCCGACCACGTTGGTCGACCCGTCTACGCAGGTGAAATCATCCGCTGTCCTATTGATATGGTTATCGGAAACGACATTACAACCCCGATCTCGATCAAAGCATTCGAAGATTCAGGCGCAACGGCACTCGCCAATCCTGAGGGGTTCTCCATCGTCTTGGATCACTTCATCCCGGCCAAAGACATCGCCTCTGCCAATCAAGCACGTATCAGCCGTGATTTCGCAAAAAAATATCAGATGAAACACTTCTTTGATGAAAAAGATATGGGGATTGAACACGCATTGCTTCCTGAAAAAGGGCTCGTTGTACCAGGGGATGTCATCATCGGTGCTGACTCCCACACCTGTACCCACGGTGCACTCGGTGCTTTCTCTACAGGGATGGGTTCGACCGATTTGGCGTTTGCGATGATTACAGGAGGCAACTGGTTCAAAGTTCCTGAAAGTATCAAAGTTGTCCTCACAGGAAAACCGGGGCACTACACGACGGGCAAAGATATTATCTTAGAAATTATCCGCCTTATCGGTGTGGATGGTGCGCTCTATCGTACCCTCGAATTTACAGGAAGTACGATCCAATATCTGAGTATGGATGACCGTTTCAGTATGTGTAATATGGCAATCGAAGCAGGGGCGAAAAGTGGTATCGTGGCGTACGACGACATCACAGCCGAATTTTTAGCCGATAAACCTCTCGCACGTGAGCCAAAAATCTTTACGTCTGATGAGGATGCGACCTACGTTCAAATCCTTGAAATTGATGTCGGCAACCTCGAACCCGTCATCGCCTATCCATTCCTCCCTTCCAACGGGCACAGCCTTAGCCAAGCAGTAAGCGATAGTATCAAAATCGACCAAGCATTTATCGGTAGCTGCACCAACGGTCGCTTAGGAGATCTTAAAATCGCCGCTGAAATTCTCAAAGGCAAACGCGTCCACCCCGACGTTCGCCTCATCGTCACCCCAGCCACCCAACGAATCGCACGCGAAGCGACCAAAGCTGGATACATCGACATTATCATCGACGCAGGTGGCGTTGTTTCCAACCCAACGTGCGGTGCGTGTTTGGGCGGGTATATGGGGATTTTGGGGGATAATGAAGTGGCTATTGCCACCACCAACCGTAACTTCGTCGGACGTATGGGTTCACGTAGCTCGAAAGTCTACCTTGCCAACTCTGCTGTTGCGGCTGCATCAGCTATTACGGGATATATTACTGATCCTGCAACGATTATTTAAATGTTTAATCTCCCCTGCATCCTCTTCGCTGGGGGGAAAAGTTCTCGAATGGGGAGCGACAAATCACTTCTCCCCTTCGGTGGCTATTCAACCCTAGCCGAGTTTCAAACCAAGCGTCTTTCAGAGCTTTTTACCCACATTTATATCTCCACCAAAACAGCCGACAAATTTGATTTTGAAGCCAATTTCATCCTTGATCCCCAAAGTGTTGATTTTGCCCCTACGGCAGGATTTGTCAGTGCGTTTAGAATCCTTGAGTGTGAGCGAATTTTTGTCCTTAGTGTGGATACCCCGTTCGTGGACGAGAAGACAATTAGAAAATTGATCGAAGAGGATAGTGACGATTTGGATGCCGTCATTGCCAAGACTTCCTCAGGAAGCCATCCGTTATGCGGTATCTATCACCGTTCATTGCTCGAAGAGTTCGAGAGGATGTTATGTGAGGGGGATCACCGTCTAGGAAAATTACTAAATATAAGCAATACCCACTTCGTATCGTTTGAGAACGATGACGCGTTTATGAATCTAAATCATCCTCACGAATACGAAGCAGCCCTTTCACGCTATCGAAGAGGGTAGAGATTTTGGGGAATTAACATCTCCATTAAAGAGCCATAATACGACGATAATGTATCCCAAGGATTCCCATCCCCGACCCCATCCTCCGTTAGGTAGACGTATCCTATTTTAAAAGAATTTAATTTTTTAAGTTTTTCCGCAGTAACAGCTGTTTGTGTAATACTGTATCCAAGAAGGGCAAATTTTGAAGATGGATATTTAGAAATATACGCAGGCGGAGTGATCGCATCATAATTTTCCCCGCCATTTTCATAAATAATGGTTATATCGGAGGCTTGAACAATCTTCTCTTGTGGATAAACACCCGGATTGAGGACTACTTTGAATGAAGTATTCTGATCTTTAACAAACTGATATAAACGGCTATAATAGGGGGAACTTGCATCCGAAGAATTGGTTTCATCCACAAAAAACCCGTCCAAATTTGAAAAGCACTCGTTATAACGAGCAATATCCGCTTCAACCACCTCAACTGCACGTGAGCCATACCGGCTATGAACGTATCCCATCACTTTGATTGAGTGACTTTTGAGCTGATTAATCCCAATTCGATACTCATCACTCATTGTCGTATTGCACTCTACTGGTCCATTGTTAGGATTAATAATTGCAATAGTTTCAAGAGTTGTATTTAACTCCAAAAGACTTTTCCAAGCAGCATCGGCGGGATGCGAATAAAGAGGGATAATAGTCCCCTTGAACGATGTAATAACAGGGGTATCATTACTAGAATCAGCACGACAACCGACCATAAAAAGAAGAATACTCGCAAAAAACAGAGACTTTATATCCATCTGAAACATCCAAAATTAAAATTAGCTCAATGAGTTTAGACATTTTAGCTATAACCCCTTGAGTTTACCACTCTATAGCTATAATAAGAAAAATATACCAAAAGAGTATTCACCATGAACCTAACCCATTTAGACGAACGCAACCGACCCAAGATGGTCGATGTCTCCGATAAAAACACCTCTTCTCGTGTTGCCGTTGCTAGCGGACTTATTACAATGTCTCAAGATGCTTTTGATGCGGTAGTTAACCAAACAACCAAAAAAGGTCCCGTCCTCCAAACGGCTGTTATCGCCGCAATCATGGGGACGAAAAAAACTTCCGACCTCATCCCGATGTGTCACCCCCTCAATCTCAGCGGTGTCAATTGTGATATTGATGAACTCCCTGATTTACCGGGATTTCGGCTCACTGTCACGGCGAAACTCAGCGGTCAAACAGGAGTAGAGATGGAAGCCCTCACAGGGACAAGTATCGGTCTTCTCACCATCTACGATATGCTCAAAGCGATTGATAAAGGGATGGTACTAGGGCCTATCCAACTGGAAACCAAATCAGGAGGTAAAAGTGGCGATTACATGCGAAATTAATGGACAACAATTACAGTTAGAGTATCCGTGTTCGTGGTGTTACAAAGTCGTAGCATTTGAGCGTGCGGGGATCGAAATCGCAGCGATGGAGGTCTTTTCGCAGAGAATCTACTCTTTGAAGCCCTCCAAGGCTAGCAGCAGTGGAAAATACATTAGTATGAATTTAGAATTGTTGGTACATAACGAAGACGAACGTACCTATTTTTATGAAACGCTAAAAGCGCACCCCCATATCAAAATGGTATTATAAAGGGATCCAATGAACACAGAAACATTCCAAATAGCCCCAACTCTTTCTTATGAAGCACTAAGAACCTTAACCGTTTCAGCGCTCAAAGAAGAAACACAATCCTTGCACGATGAGCTTCAAGACCTCATCACCAAAAAAGAAAAAATAGAGCGTCAAATAGCACGAAAAAGCGATGAATTACAGCACTCCAAGTACCACTTTTTTGATATTTTAGAGGAGATGTTTACGGGTAATGACGAAATGTTACTGAAACTTCATACTATCAAAATTCAATCCGTTGATCTCCTTGATATTCTCGAAGAGATGGTAGAATCGGCAATCATCACCACTCTTGAAAATGGTTCCGATACGGAAGAGACTCTCCACGAAATTATCAAAGAGCTAACATTCCAAACGCTCAATGCCAACGTTTTAAATGCCGTACGAATACGTCGTATTTTTAGCAGTATCCTCCAAAGCGCCCTTAATGTAGCCGAGGCTACTCCAAACCAAGCTGAGGCTATTTTGCGCGGTACAATGATGGGGATTCGTTCAGCTCTTCATAAATCAATAGAAAAATTTCGTCAATACCTTCTCTACGTTCCCGAAGAGGTCAAAGCCCTTTACCGTGAAGAGTATCGCCTGATCGAGGAGGAGTTGGAGCATATTGGTACCCTGTTCGCCCAAATTCTCCAAGGTCTTGCAAAACACAACTCCCCAACGATAATAGCCAAACTTTCTACCATTGGAGAAGAGATCAAGCTTGATAGCGATGAACTCTCCATACTCTCCCAAGAAACGGCAAAACTTCTCCAGACCAAACTCTCTAAACTAAAAACACAAGTGAGCGAACAGGGGGCAAAATTATTAAACTCTCCCTCTGCGCAAGAAGCAAAAGCGATGGGGAGTCGGGCGTGGAGTGTTGCCAAATCGGCAATGGATGGAGCACTTAAAGGGGCAAAAGAGGCGATGGAAAAAAAATAACCATTCCCTTGATTCATATCAATGACGAAACGCACAGAATAAAGTAGACTTCCCCCTTTAAAAAATAAAAAGGTTGTCTCTATGAGTATGTTTTGTTATCAATGTGAAATGAGTACCCCCAATGGTTGCGGAAGTACAGGTGCAGTTGTCGGTACGTGTGGAAAAGATGAGAATCTCTCTCGTCTTCAAGATATTATGATCTTTGGTCTTAAAGGACTAAGTGCTTACAGAGAACACCTCAATGAGTTACAGCCGACCCAAACCAAAGCCATTGATGATGTGATGAGTGAAACTCTCTATTTCACCCTTACCAATGTCAACTTCAACTTTGATGACCATATCAAACAACTCATGAAAGTGGGCAGTGCCGGCATTGAAGTGCTGGACAAACTCTCTAATGCCCACACGGGTAAATTTGGTATCCCCACCCCAGTTGTTGTTGCGCAAAACACCGTTGAAGGTAAAGCGATTCTTGTCAGCGGGCATAACCTAGAGATGTTTGAAGCCCTTTTAAAAGCGACCGAAGGTAAAGGTATCAATGTCTATACCCACTCCGAGATGCTGCCGGCACACGGCTATCCAGAACTCAAAAAATATCCCCATCTCAAAGGGAATGTTGGAAAAGCATGGTTTGACCAAGTCGATTTAATGAAACAGTTCAATGGTACTTTCGTCGTCAATACCAACTGTATTGTCCCTCCTAAGAAAAATGCCGATTACATCGATAGAGTCTTCACGTATAAAATCGTAGGGATCGAAGGGGGAACGCCGATTGTCGATAATAATTTTAGTGCCCTTATCGAAAAAACGTTAGCGTGTGAAGATACAGTAATGAATGAGAATCTTACCCTTACGACAGGACACCATTACAAAACGATTCTAACCTTAGCTCCCCAAATCCTCGATGCCGTACAACAAGGAAAGATTCGTCAATTTTTTGTGATAGCAGGATGCGATGCTCCGGGGAAAGCGGGAAATTATTATAGAGAGATGGCAGAACTATTGCCAAAAGATTGTGTCATTATCACCTCTAGTTGTGGTAAATTCAGATTTAATGATATTGATTTTGGAGAGATTGAAGGGACAGGGATACCACGATACCTTGATCTTGGGCAATGCAATGACTCTAATGGTGCCGTTGAAATTGCAAAAGCAATCAGCGGTGCACTCAACACACCCATTAATGATTTGCCGATCTCCATTGTTCTAAGCTGGATGGAACAAAAAGCGGTCATCATCTTGTTAGCACTCTTTAGCCTTGGGATCCAAAACATCTATTTAGGGCCTAAACCTCCCCAGTTTGTGAATGAAGATATTTTCAACTTTTTAGCGCAAACGTTTAATTTGCATTTAACAGGAGATGCCAAAGAGGATTTGGCAAAACTTCTCATTGAAAAAGCAGCTTAGGCTGTTTTTCACCCAAAACAGTGCTATAATCACCCCATGATACAAAAAAAACTGCGAAGAGTCCCCCTATTTAAAGATTTATCCAACGATGAATTAAACGAGATAAAAAACATAACAACCGTAAAAAAACTCTCGATGGGAGAAATCCTTTTTTATGAGGGGGAGGAACCGAACGCTTTTTATGCCCTTCTTGAGGGAGATCTCAAGCTCTATAAAACAGGGCTAAAATCCAATGAGATCGTGTTGCACTATTTTAGCACCCCAACAATGATCGCTGAGATGGCAACACTGGAAAGCACCCCTTTCCCAGCAACCGCCATCTCCACGACTGACACTACAACCGTAGCACTGATCGACAAAATAAAGTTTCTCTCCTTACTCCAAAGCAACCCTGTTTTTTCATTTCATATCATCCAATCATTGACGAAAAAGATTAAGAATTTAGAAGTGGCAATCAACCGTAATTTAATCTTTGACGCAACACTCAAAGTATGCTCCCTTCTACAAGAAAACCCCACCATACTTAAACATTCTAAAAGTAAAGATGTTGCTAATATTCTCAATATGGCGCCTGAAACGCTATCACGAATCGTCACGAAGTTTAAAAAATTAAATATTCTGGATAATGATCAAAAGCTGATCGGAGGAGAGAAGCTTGCGCTCCTCTTGGAGTTTTAGAACTTATTCAGCGTCGTAAGCATACTCTATTTAACTAATGGATTACTGTTGGATACATCAACACCGCCCAAACTTCTGATGATGGATGGAATTTGTGTATCGAGTTCCTCTATCTTTTGAAGTTTTTCTTTGTCTTTTATTCCCAAAGCTGCCGCCCATGCACTCAGTGTTGGCATCCCAATTACTATCTTGTTTTCACCTTGCTTTACATACGCATACATAGAGCATGGTGCAAAAATCGCGGCTTCAGGTAAGGGATTTTGTCCATCAAAAATCGTATACGAAAATGGGATATGGCAAAGAGACCAAACAACAAAATTTGAATATGCAGGAAGTACATCTTTATTGGTATTCAAACTGTATTTCATATTATAAAAACCAGCAATGATATAACCCTTAGTTTGAAATGCTGTCTCAAATTTTTCTTGAAATGCGTCAAAGAAATCATCTATATCGGCAGGCTGTTCGAAGGGTATTTCAAAATTCATCATATTATGTTTGGCATAGCCTTGAATCTTTGTATAACTTTTCTTAGCAGCCGTACCATACTCTTTTTCTATTGCTGCATCAAGTGGCTTAAACATATTGATGTATTGACCTCTTACCTCTTTGTCGGATATATGGAGTATATCCAATGCAGCCTCAGGGGTAATATGGGTTATAACCGTTTTCATATCTGATTTTTTTCTATAAATAACTAGGTTGAACGGGGTAAATCCACCTATCCTAGGATCTTTATTCAAAAGAACTCTCGCCTTATCATCATTAACAAGAGAAGAAAATGACAACTGACTTAAAGAGGTCGCACCCACTTGCTGCTCATACACATAATTGACATTATGGTGTGGATCACTGACAAAAAATCCTACTTTCTCTAAAGGTTTTTTTGTAAATTCAAAAAAAGTTTTGTCGAATAAATCGTCTTTATTCTCCAACGTATATTCAACTGCAAGATTTTTATTGTTGCTTGGGACAAATTTATCTATGGCATTGAGTGATGTCATCATCATACTGCCAACTAATAGAGATGGAAGTATCTTTGTAAATAATTTCATATATTTTCCCTTAAAGTTTAAAAATAAAACAAATCTAATTATTTGTTTTATTTTTAAACTTGCCCTTAAATGGGCAAGTAGATTTATCCACTAAAATTATTTCATACCTTCAATTATCTTATTGATCAAACCTTGCGCTTCATAAAGAGGCCCCGTCGATTCTTTATCGTTAATACCTAAACTTGAAATCCAGCTATCAACGCCTAAGTACCCAATATGGATCTTGTTTTCACCTTTTTTCTTATAAATGTACATTGAACAAGGAGCCCACGCACCAGCTTCAGGGTGAAGTTTTGAAACAGGATAAATAACATCAAACTTACAAATAGAGTAAGTTGTATAGAAATCATACTCATTGTATCCTGCAGGAGCAAAAACATCCTTTTGCAAATTCATATAATTAGGTAACAAAAAGCCCAATGGCTCCATTTCGCCTTCAAATCCAGCCTCTAAGTTTTCCTTGACTTCTTGAATCCCTTTTTCATCGGTTGCGGATACATCAATCACAAATTCTTGCGCAAAAGATGCTGATTTTTTCACGATAGGGAATTTCGTCTTTTGAAATACCCCTTTAGGCATAGCCGCAATAAGTGCCTTTTTGACCATACCTGCGTATGCAACCAAATCTGGATCATTTTCAGCAATCCCTACCGCTTTTGACATCCCCGTTAGGCTAAGAGTAGCAATATTCATCGTCTTTTTTGTGTCATCTGACCAAATAGACATACTTAACGGAGTCAAAGCCCCGAACTTAGGATTTTTTTTGATCAATTTAATCATAAGCTCCGTATTAGAAAACATGGCTAAATTGTACGTTTGGTAATGAACGTGATTAAATCTTTTTTCAAAAGGTGAGTTCATATTATTGTCTCCACCCATCGCTAGACCACTTTTTTCAAAAGCTGCATCTATAGATTTTGTTGTAATAGCGCCATCTGTATTAGGAGCACTAAAAACTTGGACACTCTGCCCTTTATTAATTTCAGCCTTTGGATTGACTGCCGCAAACGCCATTGTTCCTAATGCAAGAAAAGTAACAACGATAACTTTGTAGATATTCTTCATTTTCACCCTTTAAATAATATTAATGTGACTCTCACCACATACTAGCCTGCTGTATTTAAATAGCAATCCTATAAGAAATTAGATAATTACACTATCACCTTTCTTTATGATTCCATTTGTAACAGTTTTTGCGAACACGCCTCTATCGTTTTTTAAAATCTCGGGCAACCTTGGATGGATGATCGATAAGCCATTACAAAGCGTACAGTTTTGGGTTATTTCCAAAACAACTTCACCGATTTTAAATTGATTGCCTACGGTTAAATGATTAATATTTTTATCAATCAAAATATTTTCACCTAGACTGCCATACTCCAACTCGACACCACTCTCTTTAGCTAATGAATACGCAACACTAGAAGTTATTAAGATTAAGCGATCATTGTTCTTAGCATAAAATTTATCGTCTAAGACACCATTCTCATCCAACTCAAGCTTCTCTTTATCCACCCTTTTCTTTTCATTCTGAACCGATATAAAAAGTGCTAAAACTTGAGGTTCTACTGACATATAACACCCTTCATCTTAGTTAAACAAACTATGGCTTTTTTGTTAAATCCATCTTTTTCTTGAAAGTTTGATAGCCCATTTTTTTATAAGCACCACTATCAACGTATTTCAATGTTACCAGAAACTGATCTTTATCTTGATATCCAGGAGTAGCATAAACTATCTCATTTGCACTATTTAGAAATAGTGATGATGGATAAATATTATAATCTACGTATTTTGCAAAATCACGCCCATTCCCACTAAAATTCTTATACTTGACAACATCATTTTCACTAATATTAATCTGAAGAAAAACGAAGTCTTTTTTTATAAGTTCTTTTATAGGATCATCATCAAGCGTAAACATTTGCATACTTTCACAATACCCACAATCTGTTCTGTGAAGAAAAATAAATAAATATTTATTTTTCATAATAGAATTTTTTACCATTGAGTTAATATCAATATTTCTCGCAGAAAGAGAAAGATTTAACGCAATAATAAGAAAAAAAAAGCTTACGATTATTTTATGCATATGACTATCCATTTTTACAAGAGAGAAGGTAGTTTAGACTATCTTCTCTCTTAGGGAGATAACTAGAATTATTTAATAACAGAATCCGTAGTTTCTGTCGCACCAGATAAGTCTACCCATGTCATTGTAATGGTATCACCTACGGCAGCACCCTTAAATGAGAATTTAAAGATAGGATTTTTAGATAGAAACTGACTTGTTGACATATCAAGAACAACCTTATTGTTAACACTTGCATTGATATGAGTAATAAAGTTAGCTTCTACACCTTGTTTTTTTGCTACATCATACGTAAGCATAGGATGTTTTGCCATAGCTTTAACGCTAACGATACCGTCTTTTAATTTCGCTTTGATTTCCATGATTTTCCTTTTATACGATCAAGTTTATTAAGTGTGAAGGCGCAAATCAGCCCTCACAACCACCAAGTGCAACATTGATTGCTTTCTTCGCTGAGTAAAGCTTTCCATCTCTACCTTCTACGACGATAGTAATTGTTCCACTTTGTTTCATTTTCATTTTGATTGAGTAATCAATCACACTGTTCTCATTCAGGGTAAATACACAAACGGCACTTTCAGGATTTGCATTCTGAAATACTGCCACGGATTTTGCAGCAATTTCAGATGAAAAGTCAACAGGAACCGCACCGCCATTCGCTGCAACATCTGGAGCCGTCAAGGTTACACCCTGCTCAATCGTTTTGTTCGTACCGTAAAGTTTTGCTATTGCATCCTCAACTGTATGAGCCGTCCACGCATCAGGCTTCGTTTTTCGGTAGTCTTCCGCACTAAGATTGGCTGGAATAAAAGCAGCTGCTGCTGCGAAGATTCCAAAACCTAAAAATTTTCTTCTTTCCATGGTTATTCCTTTTGTTTTATTTACTTGAGCTGATAATATAATCAACTACCGATTTAAACTCTGTATCTGACAAAGAAGCTCCACCTTTTGCAGGCATCCCGTTAATTCCATTAATACCATTTGCGTAAACAGCATCCATTCCTTTCGCTTTGACAAATGTCCACGCCTTAGCATTCCCAAACATAGGAGCACCCATACTTGTTGTAGCATGGCAAGCAGCACAGTTCTCTTCATACGCTTTTTTGGGATCAAACTCTTTAGACTCTACTTTCGGTAAATCCCTAGCTGTTGCCATAGGAGGAACAAAATCTTTGATCCCTCCATTTTGGACATACACAGTTTTGGCGGTTGATGTTTGACAATTTGTCATACAACGTTCACTAGGCTTAACTTTTTGTGCCCCATAATTAGATGCTTTTGCATAATAAGCTCGTATTCCAGGCAAAGCATTTGGACCAGCAATCTTAGGTTCAAAACCATCTACATTGGGCATTACTATCTTCAAAAGCTTTTCACGATCAAGGACATAATCAGAATCCACGACAACGCCATCAACCTTAATCTCATTTAATTTCAAGATATAGGCTGTAAGAGCATACGTTTCATCGTCCGACAATGAACCTGTCATAGGGTGAGGCATACCATCTTTAATGTACCACCAAAGGGTGCTCACATACGGCCAATAGTTACCAAATACACGGACTGGACCATCCGCCCCGTCTACACTTCTTTGACTCAACAACGTTTCTTTTAAGCTATAGGCATTTCCTTTGGCTAATGATGGATAACCAGCTCCGCCCGAACCAAAATCACCATGACACGAAAGACATTTAGCATCATACACGTCGGAACCATCAGAAGCAGAACCACTTCCTTCAGGCAAGCCTGTACCATCAGCCATAACATCCGTGTCCCATGCTTTTATTTCATTAGCCGTTGGGATACGACCATTGTTAATCTTCATACCACTAGCTTTGGTATCCAAAGAATATGGACCTGTTTTACCGTTTACTGCAGGGTAATAGACACCACCATCAATACTTGGAACCCCTGTACCACCGCCAGCACAACCCACTACAAATAGTGCAGCCGCCGCAAATACCGAAGCAGATATCATTACTTTACGATCTAATTTGAACATGATTCACCTCTCCATTTTCTGTTACTTCCCATGTTTCAACTGCATTTCTATGATACACAGATTCAACACCCATAACAGATGTCTCTTGGTCGATTGTTGGCTGAATAAAACCTGCATCATCCGTCGCACGAGATGTAAGCAATAGCTTTTCACCTTTTTTATACGTATGCATATAGCTCCAACGCGTCCAAGACTTAGGAAGCACCAAGCCTTTCAGCTCAGCTTTAACATAATTTCTTCCTCCATCCAAAGAGAAATCGACTCCTGTAATCGTACCCATCCCTGACCACGCGAGACCTTCGATCTCAATAACTGCACCATCTTTTAGGTCAGTCCAAGGAATCTCAGGAGAAGGAGATACTACAGTTGAATTCACTTCGTTTGCATAGAAATGCTGAACTGCTTTACCCGTTGGTTTAAGAGCCGTATATTTAGCTGTCTCTTCTTTACAAAACCACGGTTCAGCCGCAAATTCTAAACGTCTTAGCCATTTAACACATAAATTCCCTTCCCAGCCTGGAAGAAGTAATCGGACAGGATAACCTTGTTCCGGACGAAGTGCTTCACCATTTTGTCCCCAAACTATCATCGCATCATCAAGCACTTTATCCATAGGAACAGATCTGCCCATTTTAGAGCTATCACCGCCCTCAGAGAGCATCCATTGAGCTTCTGGTTTAACACCAAGATCTTCTAAAATCGTTTTCAGATAAACCCCAGTCCATTCAGCAGAAGCCATAAATCCTTTTGCGAACTGAACTGAATTAAATTGTGGTGCTCTCCACTCTTGTCCACCATTAGCGGGACATTCAATAAAGTGAATACGAGTAACACTTGGATAACGTTTTAGTTCTGCCAATGTAAGAACAATAGGCTTTTCAACCAATCCGTTAATCATTAAACGATACTCATTGGGATCAATCTGGGCTACTCCACCGTGAGAACGACTAAAGAAAAGACCGTTTGGTGTAATAATCCCTTTTGATTCATGTATTGGAGTTACCGCAATACTAGCTCTGAAATTACCTGAAGACAATAACTCGGTGCTTCTTCTTGTAACATTGTGCTCATAAGCCGATGGCATCCCATACAAGTTTGTCGTCACTGGATCACCCCATTTTTGTGACCATTCTGGCTTTCCAATTATTGCGGGATCATCAGCTGCAAAAATGCTGGTTCCAGCTAATGCTGTAGCTGACAAAACTGCTGTTTTTCTAAAAAAATCTCTTCTATCTAATTTTTTTTCATTAGATAAAGAATCTTTGCTGTTCATCTTTTCTTCCTTTTTAGATTGAGTGGACGGGCTTCCATTTGTATGGGCAACACCCAATAAAACGATCAATATAATACAACAATTCATGTTAATTGCGTATATATTTTTATCACTTATTTATTACAAGTATAATACTACAACAATTTAAATATCTACGTAAGCAATATCTATTACATTTGATAAGTTGTGTTACCAAGCGACACATTCTCAGAACTTAACCTCAAAAACAGCCACAAGTAAAATTAAATATTATTATAATTAGTACTTCTTGCTTATTCCGAGAAGAACATATATTTCCTCTTTCTCATCAATATAAAAGGGGATAACAAACCCCTGATTTTCTATATCTTTAACCTTCTCATCCTCAAAATACATTGATGGTTTATATTTTGTAATCTTGCTTTGCATGTTTACAATCACAGTATCAAGATACAATTTAAAACTTTTTGCACTATTACTATCCTCTTTTTCTAACGAGGATAATATCTCCTGAAGCTGTTCATCAAATAAGGTTGAACTCACGATTTGCTTCATCGTTTTGTAATATGGAGTGAATTTACTCCTAGAGTCAATATAGTTGTCTAACGCTTGTTGTAACTTCCTTTTCATTTTTACTCTTCTCCTTTCCACTGCGCATATAGCTTCGTACACGCATCCACATCACTTCGTGCTGGCTTTATCCGAAGAGATAGATACGTTATATGCCCATCGGGATGTTCTTTACGTAATACCGTTGAATACACCCAATAATAGCCATTATCTTTACGACGGTTTTTGACAAATCCCGTCCAAAACCCTTTCGTACGTAAATCATCCCAAAGTCCCTTAAAAGCCATACGAGGCATATCTGGATGACGGACATGATTATGAGGTTGCCCTATTAATTCTTCTTTTGTATAGCCTGCAATCTCACAAAACAACTCATTTACATAGATAAGAGTTCCATGTTCATCTGTTTCGCTCAAAATATAGCTATCCGCGGGATAAAACCACTCGCCACTTGTTGGGTCTTGATAAATATCAGCCATAATAATCCCTTAAGAGAAGTTATAAAAGTGTATCTAAAAAATAAGAAAGAAAGATTTAAATGTCCCCACTCAGAAAAGGGGACGGAAGGGTTACTATTTGAAGATTTTTTGAAGATTCTTAGTAATTGCATCTGGCATTGTTGCAATTCCCATAAATTCAGTCATTGTCAAAAGAGGATAACTTACCGCAATGAAATATTTAGCATTCAATGCTTTTGCTTTTCCCCCTTCAATCAATACAGCATACGGAAGAAGTTCACTGTTTTGAGTACCGATTTTTTTCACAAAACCACTTGTACGCTTATCTAGCTCAACAAACGCAAGATAATGATCTCCACCAAGGTGCACAACAGCCGTTGTCCCTTTAGCCGCTTTTGCTTTAGCAACTAATTCTGCCGTTGTCCCTTCTCCAACAAGATCCATATCTTCATAATAAGGCATACTCATCATAAAATGGTAACCTGCCAATTTGGAAGACTCGAACGCATCTTCGGAATCTTTAAGTGAACCAAACGCCTTTTTAAGAGAAGCTAACGTAGCATTCGCGGTTCCAGCATCATAATCTTTTTGCAAAAACGCCGTATTAAAGTACACAGGATTGGCAATATGTACTTGGTTATGTTCACTATCTACCAAAATTCGACCAACTCCAGCAAAACCACGATTAGCTTTTGCGGCATCCGCTTTCATTGCACTATTCGTATAAAGAATAGTTGTCCCTTTATCAAAAGAGGGATAGGTTCCCACAACTTCGAAGCCAACTGCTGAAAGCTTCGATTTAGCCGTATCAACATCCGTATAAGCACCAATTTTATAGCTAGGTAACATTTCTCCAAATGCGCTCGAAACTGTTAATGCCAATGCTGCTAATGTAAGTGTTAAAGTTTTTTTCATAGTTCTTTCGCTCCCAAGTCTTTCATAATTTGAGTAATCTCTTTATCCAATGCAACGATAGAATCGGTCATTTTTTTATCTTTAATTCCCATAACAGATGTCCATGTCCCAAGGCGAGGCATACCTACTATCATCTTATTAGAATTTTTGTCAATGTACATATACATAGAACACGGCGCAAATACATTCGCATCTGCACGAGCATTGTTGAAGATTCCCTCAGAGAAACGGAAGTGACATAATGAATAAACCCAATACTCATCGAAACGATCAAATTTAATATTGTTATCGATCATAGAAGCTTTGATATCTTTGTATCCTGCAATAATATATTTATGCGCTTCAAATGCTTCTTCAAATTTACTTTGGAAATCGCCTTTAAATTTTTCTACACCCTCTGCACGATCAAAAGGAATTTCAAACGTCATCATCGGTTTTGCAGGAAGCGATTTATAATCAACATACTGTACTTTTGAACCAATCTCTTTTTCAGTGATTTTGTCCAACGCAGCGAATGAAGCAATGAATTTCGCACGAACGTCTTTATCTTTTACACCCGTAATATCGAGCATTGTTTTAGGCATAACATGCCCTACATAGGTCTTTTCTTCCCCGATTTTTTTGTAAACACCAAGATTAAATGGAGAGAATCCACCAAGTGATGGCTCTTTAATCAACAATGGCCCTACTACCTTATCATTCATAATTGAGAAGAATCCAAGATTATTCAACGTGGTTTTAAATGTTGGGTCAAAATCAGGATGTGGACTTGTTACACCTTTAACCGTTTGTGTTGGCATTCCCCACTTAGTTTTGTAAGCATCATTAATATGCTCATGCGGATCAGAAAGGACAAAACCAATCGGCTGAATTTTTTCATTGACCAAACTCATAAACGCTTGATCTTTATCACCCTCACCCACATAAAATTTAACCCCTTGGGCACCAAAAGCGACCGTTGCCGCAAGCGATAACGCACATGCGCTCATCAAAAGTTTTTTTAACATCCTATCTCCTAGTGTAAGTTGAAGCACTCTCATTTATAGTGACAATTGTATCACAAAATAATCAATAAACGATGATAGCAGAGCAACAGTTTGATCTCATATCATAGCTTATAACTTAGTTGGATGTGAGAATTTCTCCCGAAAGAGGGAGAAGAGGTTAAACTTCTTAGAATTTGAAGTTAAGTTGCGCAGAAGCACTTGATTGACTATGTTTGGTTGAAATCGTGGTAGCATAAGCAGGATTTGTAGTCAAATTATATCCATAAGTATTCGTTACCTCAGGAGCATAAACGTATGCTAAATCAAGAGATGTCATTTTACTGAAACCATAACTAGCACCCGCAGTATAATGACTCTCTACGATAGCAGGGAATCCAAGAAGATTGAATACATTCGTTAGATTACTCATCATACTCATCATTCCTTGATCTTTAATTGGACTTGCGGCATGATTATAACCAGCACGTAATGCCCAGTTATCTTGTGCATATTGATAACCAAGCATCATAACATTCTGATCACTCCAAGCAAAATCCTTATATCCTTTTGCATCTGACCACTTAATTTTTTTATAATCAACTGCGAATGTATTTCCGCTCATTGTATACGATGCCCCAACACCCATTTCAGCTGGCTGTTCTAGATGATCAGAAATCATACTTGCGGGTGCACCTGTAAAGTCATGCATTGCTTGAGAAATTTGTCCTGTATAAACCATATCAATAGCTGATTTGTATGAAGCACCAAGAGTCAAGCCCGCTACCTCGTATGCCGCACCTACATTATAACCAACACCAAAATCTTGGGCAACACCCTTTGTAGTACTTGTTGCACCAGAAGGAAGACCAGTACCCATTGCGAACGCACCTGGAGTATTATTTACATAATTAATATCCAATGAACCATATTGGAGAACTGGAGCTACACCAATACTAAAGCCATTTGTTTTATATGCTAAAGGGACAGCAAATTGCATCAACTGCAAGTTTGTTACCATATTCATATTAGTCATTCCACCCGTTGCGTTACGATAGTCAGTCCCCATACCAGCAGTACCAAACATACCGACACCCCAATAAAAATTATCCGATGCTTTTTGAGCAATAGAAACTTCAGGAATTACCGACATATCAGCAGCACTATCGTGAGAACCAGAGCCATCACCTAAATTAGTTTTAACATCTGGCATAAATACAGTACCACCAAAAGAAACCTCAGTTCCTTCTACACTTGTGATCATCGCAGGATTGGAAAGAGCTGATTCTGCCCCATGAGACATACCAATACCAATGCCACCCATACCACGTGCTTTTGCACCTGTTCCGATCAAATGGTCACCATTGGTTGCGAATGCCGCTGTGCTTGATAATGCGATTGCTGCTGCTACCGCTAATTTAATTGTACGTTTCATTAATTCTCCTGAATTATCTTTAATTACAAATCGGTAAACGATTCGTTAATGGTGTCATTATAGGGGGGATAAAATTAAAGAAGACTTAACACAAAAATATCACAAAATAAGCTTATCAAATAGTTAATATTACAGATCAAATATGACGTTAGAACTAAGGGACAAAGGAAGAGATTGAACGTCAAAAAAGGCTATAAAACCCTATTTTAGGGAAATTCATACAGAAAAATTTAGAGTAGCGATTTCAGAAGAATGTGAAAAAATTAATAATATGTTCCTAACAGTAACACCTCAAGCAAACGCTATTAGTATTTAGCTCGTTAAAAAACAATTGCACGAGACAAGAGTACAGAATGTGAGTATAAATAAAAAGGGAAGAATGATTAGTTGTAAAAAAAGAAGGGGGATAAAGAAAAATTCCGAGGCCAGGCGGCGACCTACGTTTCCACACCTGAAAGATGCAGTATTATGAGCGAAGAGGGTCTTAGCTTCCGGGTTCGGAATGGGACCGGGCGTTT
>JBAZTZ010000027.1:0-29575 GCA_041661705.1 Sulfuricurvum sp. | reverse complement strand
TTCTCAGACCACATGGCTTTACCAATATAAAGCAAGCAATTCGTCTTGTTGCTTTCGACGTTAAGAAGCTTTATAAAATGTTAGCATGAAACAACCGTGACTTTAAACTCAAACCAATCAATAACATCGTACAATTCGTACTATTTTCGTACTTTAGGAATGACCTTAATGGACAGTATTGCAATTAAACATAATGATCAAATAATCGATTTACAAACCGCTGCTGTACGTGGCATTACAGGGGATGCAATCGTTTATGACAACTCAGCAGAAGCCCTTGAAGTGCTTCGCCATTCGTGCGCTCACTTGATGGCACAAGCCATTAAAGCACTTTATACCGAGGCAAAATTCTTTGTAGGACCTGTCGTCAAAGAAGGTTTTTACTACGATTTCAAAGTCAACGAAACGATTGGTGAGGAAGATTTGAAAAGCATCGAGAAAAAGATGCTTGAAATCGCCAAATCCAAAGTTGTAATCGAACGGTATGAAATTACCAAAGATGAAGCTCGTATTAAGTTTGCCAACGATCACTTGAAACAGACAGTTATGGACCGTATCCCTGATGATGTTATTTCTATTTATAAGCAAGGGGAGTTTGAAGACCTTTGCCGAGGACCTCATTTACCGAATGTTGGATTGATTCGCTATTTTAAGCTCACAAAGATTTCAGGTGCTTATCTCGGCGGTGATAGCAAAAATGAGATGTTGACGCGCATTTACGGTATCGCTTTTGCTGATAAAGAATCTCTCAAAGCACACTTAGAGCAAGTAGCAGAAGCTGAAAAACGGGATCACCGCAAGATTGGTGCGGAGATGAAACTTTTTACCTTCCGAGAGGAAGTAGGGGCAGGCTTCCCGATTTGGTTGCCAGCAGGTGCTCGTATGCGTTCACGTTTGGAGCAACTTCTTTTCAAAGCGCATCGTAAACGTGGCTATGAGCCGGTTCGTGGACCTGAGATGCTTCGTTCTGATTTGTGGAAAGTGAGTGGTCATTACCAGAATTACGGCGAAAATATGTATTTCACCAATATTGATGAGATCGAATTTGGTGTGAAGCCTATGAACTGTGTCGGTCATATCAAAGTATATGAGCACGATTTGCATTCATACCGCGATTTACCACTTAAATATTTTGAGTATGGGATTGTTCACCGCCATGAGATGACGGGGGCATTACACGGGCTTTTCCGTGTTCGTGAGTTCACTCAAGATGATGCGCATATTTTTTGTACAGCCGATCAAATCGAAGAACAAATCATTGAAGTGGTCGATTTCGTTGATAAAATTATGTCTACCTTTGAATTTAACTACAAAATGATGATTTCCACTAAGCCTGAAAAAGCGGTTGGGGATGATGCGGTATGGGAAATTTCTACCAATGCACTCAAGAACGCAATGGATAAAAATAATCTTGCGTATGAAATCGACGAAGGGGGCGGAGCATTTTATGGCCCTAAAATCGATATTAAAATTACCGATGCTATCGGACGAGAATGGCAGTGCGGTACGATTCAACTCGATTTTAACCTTCCAGAGCGTTTTGAACTCGCATATAATGGCGAAGAAAACACAAAAATTCAACCTGTAATGATTCATAGAGCTATTTTAGGTTCTTTTGAGCGTTTTATTGGTATATTGACGGAACATTACGCGGGGGAATTCCCAATGTTTATCGCTCCGACACAGGTTGCGATTGTCCCTATTGCTGAATCTCATGTTGCGTATGCGCGTGAGTTGGGGAATAAGCTGATCGATATGGGTGCCGATTATGAGATTTTCGATAAAAACGACAGTCTCAATAAGCGTATTCGTACAGCTGAAAAAGGGCGTGTTCCGATGATTATCGTCTTAGGCGATGAAGAGGTAAGCGCAAAAAGTGTCGCGGTGCGAGATCGACGATCGCGTGAACAATACAATCTAAGCGAAGAGCAATTTTTGGCTTTGATACAACAAAAAATTAATGAGGTGCATTTTTGATTAAAAAACAAGACCGAGTCCAAATGAACGATGATATCAGAGTTCCTGAGGTCCGTTGTGTGGTTGATGGCGGTGAAGCATTAGGTGTTGTAACGATTCAAGAAGCGATGGCTAAAGCCAACGAATTAGGGCTTGACCTCGTGTTGATCTCACCGGATGCAAAACCTCCGGTTGCGAAGATTATGGACTACGGTAAATTTTATTATCAAGAAGAGAAAAAGAAAAAAGAAGCGCGTAAAAAGCAAACCAAAGTTGAAGTCAAAGAGATTAAACTTTCGGTTAAAATTGCGGAGAACGATGTAAGTTACAAAGTGAAACACGCACGCGAATTTCTTGAAGAAGGCAAGCATGTCCATTTCCGTGTATTTTTACGTGGACGTGAGATGGCGCACCCTGAAGCTGCAGTTGCCGTTTTGAATCGTGTTTGGCCAATGGTTGAAGATGTAGGGATGATGTATAAAACCCCTGCTATGGAAGGGCGTTATTGTAATATGATGGTTCATCCGAAAAAAGACGAGAAGAAGTAAAAAAGCTTTTTTGTGGTATAATCCGCGTCTCGTTTAGAGAATTTTTGCAAAAGGATCAAGTCGATGCCAAAAATGAAATCGGTTAAAGGGGCGGTCAAACGCTTCAAAGTGAAGAAAAACGGCACACTCAAACGTGGTACTGCGTTTCGTAGCCACATTTTGACTAAACAAGATGCAGGGACTCGTCGTGGGCAAAAAACACCAAAAGTGGTTGCTGCTGTCGATGCGAAAAACATCAAAAAGATGATCGTACGCTAATTTTAGCCTCAATCATTTAATTCTCCAGTAAAAACTGGGCAAGTCCGCTAAGCGGCACCTATTCATTAAATTTTAAAATGAATCGGGTAAAGAAAGGAAAAATATGCCAAGAGTAAAAACAGGTGTTGTAAGACGCCGACGTCATAAGAAAGTCTTGAAACTTGCACGTGGTTTCTATAGCGGAAGACATAAGCATTTCCGTAAAGCGAAAGAGCAATTAGAGCGTAGTATGTACTACTCGTTCCGTGATCGCAAACAGAAAAAACGTGAATTTCGTAAATTGTGGATTATTCGTATCAATGCGGCATGTCGCTTGAACGGTATGAACTATTCAAATTTCATGAACGGTCTTAAACGTGCTAACATCGAGCTTGATCGCAAAATTCTTGCTGATATGGCTATGAACGACGCTGGAGCATTCACTGCTCTTACAGTTCAATCCAAAGCAGCATTAGCATAACTAAACCTCGTACCAAAAGAGCACTTGCTCTTTTGACTACGCTTTAACTCCTCTTTAGCTTACTTCTCGATTTTATACCCTTTACTTTCCAAACATTTTTGACACTCAATCGTGATTGGGGCTTGTGATGCTTTCGCAATCGCATCGAGATCATAATAGTGGCACTCTGCAAAATCAGCTTTTATAAGCTCATCGCTATGACCTGCTGGGCAGATTAAACCATTGATAGTAAACTGTTTTTGGGCACATCCAACCGCCAATACGCTTAATGCTATGATGGCTAATAATCCTAATTTTTTCATGTTATTGATCCTCTTTGAGTGAATTTTCGAACAAATAGCGATGATCTTCAGGAAGGCTGCTGTAAACAAGATTCGCTAAATCTCGGATTTCCCACAGTGCCGCTTTATCACTTCGCAGAGAGATAAAGTTTTGTAATGAGCGCGCATTGATGCTCCAAGTAAGTTCTGTCTTGTAGCTCTCTGGAAGACAGTATTTCGCACGATCATTACTAATGCCCGCAACTAGTACAGTTCTGAGATTTTCGAGGGCACGAATGCTCATATCATCCACCAATTCAACACCCGTCATCGTTAGATACTTTTTGGGACGCTCTTTGTCATCAATAGAGAAAGGTTCTTCGTCTTTGAGTTCCTTGAGGGTATAGCGGGTGCTTTTAACGCTTAAGCTTGCCATACGGTGACGAGCAAGCTCTTGGAGGAGTGCACGGCTAATTCCCTCGATATAGAAGTTGTAAACAATATGTTCCAACGTCGAGGCGTGTTTGAATTTATTGCCAACGCGATCTATTAGGGCGCGATCAAGTTCACCCCCGTTATCGCTTTTATCGAAACTTTGCCAGCAGGTACGAATGGCGTCCGAACAGATAACAAGAGGGGTATAGTGTTGTAAGGTTACTTTCATGAGTGAATCTTTAAGAAGGTATTTTAAAAGAGTATAGCGAAGAAGGGGTTAAAAGAGAATATTCCCGTTCGCCCTGAGCTTGTCGAAGGGTGTTCATGGTTCGACAAGCTCACCACGAACGGATTCTTTTACATCACGAAAACGTGAGGTACGATAAGAGGATATTTTTTCATTTTGCGGTAGATATGTTTACGCACGACTTGACGTAGATCATTTTCTAGCGCTTTGGGGTTTTCAATAAGCCCTGGTTTGAGATTGAGAAGGAAGTGTTCGAGGACATCTTCCATCTCTGCTGCAAATGCTTTGTCATTTCGATCCGCTACGAGACCGAAACTTGTAACCAGTGGTTTGGAGAGAAGGCGTGAATCGTGAACTCCGACTTGAGCTACAAGCATAACCATCCCTTCGCTCGCCATTTTTTGACGATCAATAACAATATCATCTTCAATTTGGTGGTTGTTTTGGTTGTCAATATAGGTTTTACCCGTTTTGACTGTTTTGGCTTTACGCATAAATTTGCTACTTACTTCGATACAATCACCATCGGACATAAGGAGAATATTACGTTCAGGAACCCCACAACTGATTGCCGTATCGCGGTGTTTCATAATATGGTTGTATTCACCGTGAACAGGAAGGAAGAATTTAGGATTAGTAAGACGTAGCATAAGCTTTTGCTCCTCCATACTTCCATGCCCTGATACATGAATGTCACGGTCATTTGCGACGCGAGCGCCTGCACGTTGTAGATAATTGAGCATTCCTGAAATAGAACCCTCATTCCCCGGAATAGCACGTGCTGAGAGGACGATCAAATCGGTAGGTTTAATTTTGATATGACGGTGTTCACCGATAGACATACGGAAGAGGGCAGAGCTTGGCTCTCCTTGGCTTCCTGTTGTCACGATAAGGACATCCTTGTCACTCATACGATTCGCTTCTTCGGCATCGATAAAGATATTTTTTGGGAGTTTGATGTAATCATATTGCATTGCTACTTCAAGGTTGCGCTCCATTGAACGCCCGATGACGCACACTTTACGGTTGTATTTGAGACCGTACTGGATTGCTTGGTAGACACGGTGGATATTGGAGCTAAAGGTTGACATAATGATACGTCCCTCTGCCTTGGCGAAAATACGGTCAAATCCGCTTGCAACGGTGAGCTCACTTGGTGTCCACTCTTTGTTGTATGAGTTGGTTGAATCACTCAAGAGACACAACACCCCTTTTTCACCGTAATGGGCAAGGCGGTGAATGTCCGCTGTGTACCCATCAATCGGGGTAAAGTCTATTTTGAAATCACCTGTATGGATAATGGTTCCCGCTTTAGTTGTGATTGCCAATGACGACGAATCAATGATCGAGTGGGTCATATGCATCCACTCAACTTCGAAATCGTTACCGATTTTATACACTTGACGTTTTACGATAGGGTTAAAATAGCGACGGTATTCACGCATATGGTGTTCGTCAAATTTATTACCGATCATTGCAAGAGGAAGAGGTGTTCCATAGATAGGAAATTGCATCTCTTTGAAAAAGTACGGTACTGCACCGATATGATCTTCGTGGGCGTGTGTGATGATAACGGCAACGATTTTTTTACGAATTTCACGCAAATAGGTGAAATCAGGGACGAGAATATCAACACCGTGCATCTCTTCGCTTGGAAAACTCATCCCGATGTCGATGATAATCGCTTCGTGTTCAGTTTCGATGACGGTAATATTTCCACCAATTTCACCCAACCCACCCAATGGAGTGATACGAACTTTCTCGCTGTTTTCAAGATCAAGTTTGAAATGAGGGTTAAGACGATTCTTATGTGCTTCTTGATTTTGAAGGACAAAGTCACGGAGGTTGGTGTCGATAGGAGTAGCCGGTGAACCACGACGACCACGATTTCCACGATCACGTGATGGACGATTTTCACTCTCAGGAGCTAGGTTGGTTGCACTTTCACCCTCACGTACTATTATCATATTGTCGGTACGTGGAGGACGGTTTTCCGTGCGTGCTGGGCGATTATCGGTGCGCGGAGGACGATTGTCTGGACGTGGTGGACGACTTTCGGTGCGTGGTGGACGATTGTCTTGACGTGGAGAGCGGTTTTCCTCACGAGGACGCTCATCGCGTTCGCCCTCATTCTCACCCTCACCTCTGGTTTCGTTACGTGGGCGAAAAGGACGACGGTTGTTGTTGGGTCGTCTTTCACGGGTTTCTGTTTGGGGTTGAGCCCCTTCTTGGGTAGTATCATCAGCCATAGAAATATCCTTCTACTAAAATTTTGTATTTTTGTTAAATTGAAACGGAACTCTCTCGCAGTTTTAAGCCTAAAAAAGAGGCTATTGTAAAAGGGCGTAGAGCTGGTGAAAGTCAGAGGTGCTAAGCTGATGAGGTCGGATGGTTTTTTCTAGCTCAAGCGTTTCGAACGCACGAGTCAAAGAGTCGCCATCATAGCATGCCGTGAGATTTTTATTGAGGGTTTTTCGTGGCTGTGTAAAGGCAACACGTAAAAAGTTTTCAAACCCTTCATCATTACGATTCGTCCGTTTTGAAATGAGCAGTACGGCAGAATCGACTTTAGGAGCAGGCTCAAATGCGGTTGGCGGAACGTGGAGGACAATTTCTATGTCTGCCACGCTTTGGGCTATTACGCTGAGTGCTCCAAAAGCTTTCTCATTGGGTGTGGCGGAAAACTTCTCTGCCACTTCACGCTGAATCATGACAAGCATATTTTTACACGCCGGATCAGCGAGGGCTTTTAGAATGATATTCGTCGCTATGTAATAGGGCAGATTTGCCACTAAATCATACGGTTCATCCAAAAGCTCACTCTTCCAAGTTTCCAACACATCTCCACATCGGAGTGTGAGTTTACTGGTAGCGATGGCATCGGCAAAATGGTGCTGTAAATGCTTGCATAAATCGGTATCGACCTCAAAAGCAGTAACACTTTTGACATCAACTAAATATTTAGTTAAATCACCTAATCCAGGCCCGATTTCCGCAATGCGGTGAGGGGTAAGGGGCATCGATTGGATGATTTGAGATAAAACACTCTCATCACGTAAAAAATTTTGACCAAATCTTTTTTTGGCTTTAGTGGTACTTTTTTGCATTGGGTAGAGTATATCGAAGAAAGAGTTAATTAGGGATTAAGATAAAAAATAAAATAGGGGGTTAAGTGATGCTGGACTATAATTGTAATAATTAGGCATGGGAGTTTTACGAATGGAATACTTTGCAAAGCGGATTATTCCGTGTTTGGATGTAAAAGATGGTCGTGTTGTTAAGGGAGTCAATTTCGTTGGACTCAAAGATGCAGGGGATCCTGTAGAAGTGGCGAAGCGGTACAACGATGAGGGGGCAGATGAGTTGACGTTTCTCGATATTACTGCATCGTACGAAGAGCGGGACACGATTGTCCATATTGTGGAGCAAGTCGCCCGTGAAGTATTTATCCCCCTTACTGTGGGTGGTGGGATACGAGAACTCAATGATATTTATCGACTTTTGAACGTTGGATGCGATAAGGTGAGTATTAACTCTGCTGCGATTAAACGTCCCATTTTTATTGACGAAGGGGCGAAGCGGTTTGGCTCGCAATGTATCGTTGTCGCCATTGATGTCAAGCGAACGGGAGATCAATGGAACGTCTATCTAAACGGCGGACGAGTGGATACGGGGATCAATGCCCTCGATTGGGCGAAAGAAGTAGTCGATCGCGGTGCAGGAGAGATTCTCCTCACCTCTATGGATGCGGATGGGACAAAAGCGGGATTTGATCTCTCCATCACGGAACAAATTAGTCGTGCCGTGAATGTTCCTGTTATCGCTAGTGGCGGAGCGGGGACGATGGAGCATATCAAAGAAGCGTTTGAACATGGTGCGGATGCGGCGTTGGCCGCAAGTATTTTCCACTATAAAGAGATTGATATTATGGATTTGAAGCGGTATCTTAGTGCTAATGGGATTGCGGTGAGATTGTAAGAGAATCAAGTGATATTTCAAAATAAAAGCAGAAAAAAGGAATTTTATGTGTATAAAAATAGCATTTTTTAATCACAAAGGGGGAGTGAGTAAAACTACGACGGTTTTTAATGTTGGATGGATGCTTGCTTCAAAAGGTAAAAAAGTCATTATGGTGGATGCCGATTCTCAGTGCAATCTTACGGGTATGGTTATGGGATTTCAAGGGCTGGAGGAACTGGACGAAACCAAAGACAATATTAAAGCAGCGTTATCACCCGCTTTTGAATCGAGACCTAAACTCATTGAACCCGTTAATTGTTTTGAAATAGAGAATAGGGAACATTTATATCTTTTACCAGGGAATATCAAATTTGCCGAATATGATATTACTTTGGGGATGGCACAAACCATTTCAGATTCAATTGTGACTTTGAAAAATTTGCCAGGTTCCATTAACTATTTATTGGATAAAACGGCAGAAAAGTATGATGCTGATTATATTTTAATTGATATGAGCCCCTCTCTTAGCTCTATCAATCAAAATTTATTTATGATTTGTGATTATTTTATTATTCCTTCTTCTCCGGACTATTTTTCACTTATGGCGCTTGATTCTCTCTCTAACGTTTTACCTAAGTGGTATAAACAATCATTAAAGTTACAAGAGAATGAAATTCTACAAGATGCGGAGTATAAATTTCCCAACAAGACCCCTAAATTTTTAGGCAATATTATTCAGAATTTTAATGTTAGAAGTAATAAGCCAACACTTGGATTTAAAAAATGGTTTGATGAAATAAATACGCTTACCTCCAATAAGTTTGTCCCTATTTTAGAAAAAGATAGCATGTTAATTAGAAAAGAATGTTATCCTGCTGGATGTCTTCTTGCAGAGATTCCCAATTTTAATAGTTTGATAGCTTATTCACAAGAGCATAATATTCCAGTTTTTGCCTTAACAGCAGCAAAGATTAAGCGAAGTGGTGCGGCATGGACAAGTGCTGAAAAGAATATTACTGAGTTTGAAAAAGTTTTTGCTAAATTAGCAGATGATATTATAAGAATGACTGATGCAGAGTGCTAAAGAACATTTTGAACAAAATATTGTTAGGGTTAAAAACTTAGGGTACTTACATCAAACTATATCCGTAGAAATTACTAACAATTTGGATTCAAGTGATATTTTAAGAGCCCAATATGTCATGTTGATAAGTGCCTTGGATTATTTTATTCATGAGATTATCCGAATAGGTATCCTACAAATTTATAATAAAGAGAGAAAACCTACACACGAATTTAAAAAATTTATTTTTTCTACAGATCAAGAAACGCTCTTAAACAAAGCTATCTTAGAAGAGAAAAATGATACTTGGCTTGATTATCAAATTCGAGTTAGAAATGGCTTTAAAAGCTTTCAACAAGCGGATAAAATAAAAGAAGCTTTGCTATTGATTGATTCTAGTGATATATGGGAGAAAATAGCTACTTTACTAAATGAAAATAAAGATGATTTAAAAAATAGATTAAATCTCATTATCGAACGAAGAAACCAAATTGCACATGAAGCCGATATTGAACCAACCTATAAAGAGCTAAGAGAAATAGAAGCCGAAGACGTTGATGATTCTATTACGTTTATAGAAAAAATAGTTACAGCCATTTCGGATGTAGTAATGGAAGGAATCCTATGATTCTTTGTGCCGGCAACAACGAAATATTCGACTTCGCCCTTCCTATTGGGGTAGGGTTAGTTGAGAGTGCTATGAATCTTACACGACTGTGTTTGTTTGATAAACCTGAATTTATTCTCTTTGTGGGGAGTGCTGGGAGTTATGGGAAACACGCTATCTTTGATATTGTCGAATCGAAAACGGCAGCGAATATTGAGGTTGGATTTTTGAGTGGGAGTGGGTATACTCCTATTGATAATGTGGTTTCTAGCCAAACGCAAAATGTCAAAGATACTTTGGTAAACTCTTCCAATTACATTACGACCAGTGAGAATGCGATGATGCAGTTTCGCTCACTTGGGTTGGAAATTGAAAATATGGAATTTTTTAGCGTGATGCGAGTTGCACAGGAGTTTAATATTCCTGCTGGTGGAGTGTTTTGTGTAACGAATTATTGTGATAGTAACGCCCATAAAGACTTTCTTGCCAATCATGAGAAAGCCAAAGAATTATTAACCCAACATCTACAAAAGCGGAGTGCCCTTCATGTCTAAACCCTCTATCCTCGACTATAGCAAAGCAGAACTTGCGAGCATAGTCAAACCCTCTTTTCGGTCTAAGCAAATATGGGGGTGGATTTATCATCAATATGCAACAAGTTTTGAAACGATGCAAAATCTTCCCAAGGCTATGAGAGAAGAGTTAGCGCAAAATTATGAGATTATGCCCCTCAAGATTGCTCGAAAAGAGTGCTCTACGGATGGGACGATCAAATATCTATTTGAACTGAGTGATGGGAAAACCATTGAGACGGTATGGCTCAAGATGAAAGATGAATCCATCGACGACGAGGGGAATATTGAAAATGAAGCGCGCTATACGGTGTGTGTTTCGACCCAAGTGGGGTGCAAAGTTGGATGTACTTTTTGTCTCACGGCTAAGGGGGGATTTACCCGTGATTTGAGTGCGGGGGAGATCGTTGCACAGGTGCTTGCAGTAAAAGCAGATAATGGGCTGGCTGCTGCAAAGCGTCTCAATATCGTCTATATGGGGATGGGGGAGCCGCTGGATAATCTTGACAATCTTGCCAAAGCGATTACGATTTTCAAAGATGAAGAGGGGCTTTCTATCTCAGGAAAACGGCAAACAGTCTCCACGAGTGGTTTGAGTTCTAAAATCGACAAACTTGGGCAAATGGATTTGGGTGTCCATATCGCAATCAGTCTTCACGCGGTGGATGATGAACTCCGAAGTGAACTGATTCCGATGAACAAAGCTTATAATATTGCCTCGATTATTGATGCAGTAAAACGGTTCCCTATTGATACCCGTAAACGGGTGATGTTTGAATATCTGGTGATTAAAGATAAAAATGATGATTTGGTCTCGGCGAAAAAATTGGTCAAGCTGTTGCACGGTATCAAAGCCAAAGTTAATCTTATCTTTTTTAACCCCTATGAGGGGTCTGATTATGGTCGTCCTACGAGAGGGGATATGGTGAAGTTTCAAGAGTATCTGACGAGTCACGGAGTGTTGTGTACGATACGCGATTCCAAAGGGTTGGACATCAGTGCTGCATGTGGACAATTGAAAGAAAAAGATTTGAACGAGGCGGTATCATGACGGGGATGGATTGGTTTCAAGTGGGGTTTTTAGTGATCGTTGTTGCCAGTGGTTTGGGTGGTTTTGTGTGGGCGGTGATGAAAAAAGATTAATCTACCATCGGACCTTAATCATCGCCTGAAACACATCGTTATCGGTGTGATAACTGTTCTCGTGATAATAGTGCCACTCTGTCCCCACTTCTATTTTCCCCTTAGATATTCCTATACTCGGGGAGAGATTAAATAACAACTGATTTTGGCTCATAAAATCGACAGTTGTCCAGTCTACGAAACCTTCAAAATGCCATCGATCATTCAGTGGCAGATAATAATTTGCTGAAAGCTGATAGGTATCATCTCCGATATTTTGAATTTTTCGGTACAAATTGAGACCAAAAACAGCAAATCTAGGGAGATTTAGATCAATTCCTCCTCCGTATAGCCATGCGTGATAGGTATTGGAACCGTTGTACTGAAACGATGCGTAATACTCTTTTATGAGCCCATCTGCGGTTGAAAATTCTCCAATTTTGTTGAGGCTGAGGCGTGGTGAGATCTCGCCGTAGAGATCATCTTTTTCATTGGTAAATTGAAGTCCTTTTTTCGCGTAGGCATAATCGGCAAACATGAACAAATCTCCATAGTCCCATGTACGATAGTGCTCTGCTGTCACCGTTTGCTTCGCACCACTTTGTGTATCCATAAATGTAGGTCCTTCAAAATTACCGTAGAGGTATTGGATATTGGTGGTGGAAAAGGCACTTAATGAGGCGGCAAGAAAGATACTACTTAAGAGTAATTTATTCATTGGATTCCTTTGCAAACAGGGGAATTGAAATTTTTATTTGGGATAATTACTTTTTTTGGATGAATTATAACTAATTTTTTTGTTAAAACGATTAGGCTGCACGTCGTGTAGTTAACGTAATATTTTTATGGGTTAACTCTTTTCTTTTTCTATTTTTCAGTTGTAATTTAGAACTCTAACGCTATGCTACTCGCAATTAGTAGTGAGCATAAGAGAGGTATGAGTGATGGCAAGAGGAGACGATGTGGGTGAACGTGAGGGGCTGACCTTTCTGGATGATGGTGAGGTGTTATACGATGATTTGTATTTATTGTCGGAGACAGACGAAAAAGGGATCGTGACGTATGCCAACGATGCTTTTTTAAAAATCGCTGGCTGGAAGCGTGAAGAGTTGATGGGTCAGCCCCATAATATAGTTCGTCACCCCGATATGCCTCGTGCTGCTTTTCGATCACTGTGGGAAGATGCTCAAAGTAAAGGCTTTTGGACGGGATTTGTAAAAAATGCCCGAAAAGGGGGCGGGTACTATTGGGTATATTCTACAGTCTTACGATCAACCGATAAAAATGGAAATGTAAAATACGTCTCTATTCGAATAAAACCCTCACGTGATGACATCAAAAAAGCAGAAGCACTTTACGCAACATTGGACTAAGGAGAAATTATGGCACTAGTTAGACGAGGAGAGTCTGCACCTATGGCAGTAGCAGGAGTAGGACCCGATAAGCGCCGTCAGCGTACATTGGCAAAACAGCAACAAATTTCAGAGAGTATCGCAGGGGTTGCGACAACAATTTTGGATAATGCTCAAGAGAGTGTCAGTGCAATTGAACAGCTCAAAAGTTCAATGGAGCAGATTGCTACGGCAGCCGAAGAGAACAGTGGAGCAAGTGAGCAAGCCCTTAAAAATGTTCGCTCTATTAGCTCAAACATTGGACGGATGACCTCCAGTATTGATATGGTTATCTCCTCAACGCTTGCGGCTGGAGACAATATTATGGCATCCGTGGGGACAATCAATACCTCCGTACAGAGGATGGCAAAAGCGGTTGATGTTGCTAAAACATCTTCTAAAAAATCAGAAGAGTTGAAACTCTCATCCGAGAACATTGGGGAGGCGGTTGGATTTATTGCAAAAATCGCCGATCAAACGAATCTTCTTGCCCTGAATGCCGCAATCGAAGCAAGTCGTGCGAAAGAGCACGGAAAAGGGTTTGCCGTTGTTGCTGATGAGACGCGCGCTCTTGCCGGTGAATCAGAAAAGAATGCTGATTTTATCTCTCGACTTGTCAATAAAATCCAAGAGAGTATTGATAATATTATCAAGAGCATTAATGCTACTACGAATATCATTGAGCAAACGGGTGGACGAGGAAGCGCACTGAGTTTCAAAATGGAAGAACTCACAAAAATCGCCGTTTATTCAGTAGAAGCAGCGCGCAGTATGAGTAGTTATACGCAAAACCTCAGTCAAGCGATTGCACAAATCAATGATGGAAGTAAAGATATTGCAGACGCATCGAGTGAAATTGCCCGTTCGGTTGAAAAGACACTTAACAGTATTGAGATGCAAAGTAATTCATTGGTTCAAACAGAAGAGGATATTAAAGAGCTCAATAACCTCTCAGAAGAACTCAAATACTCTACGGATACGATGAAATCGGCGGAAGAGATTGCAGCTTCTGCGGACGCTATTAGCTCTTCTATGGAAGACATCCAAAGTTCTCTCAAAGAAGTAACGACAGGGCTTAACCAAATCGAAGCTGCATCACAGTCGACGAATCAAAGTGCTATTTTAAATAAAGAGCTATTTGAAGAAGGTGTTTCTGCATCGAAAGATATTAGTAAGTTAATCGAAATCGCGCGTCGAAATTTTGATTTGCTCAAAGTCTCTTTCGCTGAGGTTAAAGGGCAAATGGTAGGAATCGGAAACGATTTCAGTGCTTCTATGACTGAGGGTGGAGCGGCTAGGGGTGAGCTTGATGTGATTGTTAAAGAGACCCGTAATGTGGATAAAACAGTTGGTAGTATTTCCAATAGTATTATTCAGCTCAATATGTTGGCGATTAGCGGTTCAATTGAAGCAGCGCGTGCAGGAGATTTTGGTAAAGGATTTGCGGTTGTTAGTTCCGATATTCGGAATCTAGCAAAAGATTCGGAATCCAATACAGAAAAAATTAACGATACGATCGAATCCATGAATGCCGAGATTGATATGGTGCGTACGGAGTGGCTTAAACTTCTGGTCAATCAAGAGGGTGAGCGTGATCAAATTGTTTCATTAGTTCATGAAATTGATAAAATTACGAGTATGTTGATTGATCTTTTGGATCGTTTTACAGGACTTAAAACAATTAATGATCAAAATATCGAAGGGTTAAATCAAGGGTTAATCGGGATTAGTGAAATCCAAAAAGCAGTAGAGCTTTCAGCTCGAAATGCTCAGGAGTCACGTAAAGCCAGTGAATTAATTATTGATACCGTCAACAATATTTCGGAGGGAGTTGAAGAGCTTGCTGTGATGGCTGACGAACTTCAACAAGGATAATTTTTATGATTATCGAAGAAATTTTGATAGTACGTCATGGGGGAGTCGCTTTTGGTCTCTCTACTGATTATATTGGTCAAATTCTTCGTGTCCCAGATATTACGGCATTAGCACTAAGTCCCTTCCAAGTGTGTGGATTATGCGCCGTGGGTGGGGATATTATTACGGTTTTAGATTTTAACTCGTTGCTTGGATTTCCAAAGGCGGAAGGTGATAGTCAAAAAAATCGAGTTATTACCCTCGTCTCCCCTTTGAACTCACTCTCTTTATTGGTAGATGAAGTGGGAATTTCTTTGGGAATAGATCCTGATAAAATTGAATATTTTGATTCCCGAGAAGAAGCAATTGTAGCGATTGTTCATTATGAAAATGAGCTGATTCAGATTGTAGATTTGGAATATGCGATTTATCGAATTCATAAAGTAGCAGTGGATGTCCAAGGTGTAAGTGAAAAAAACAGTGCAGAAATCAAGCAAGTTATGAAAAGTGATCAACGTTATCTCATTTTTAAAATGGGGATGGCGGAGTATGCTATTTTGATTGACAATCTTCGTGAGATTTTGCACCTCAATAGTGCAGTGACCCCTATAGCAGGAGCTAATCCTGAAATACAAGGGATAATGCTTTTACGTGAAGAGCTTATTGTAGTTGCTGATTTACGTCGTTATTCGGGAATAGAACCTCGTGTTAGCGATAAAAATAGGATTATAATCATTGAGCGTCATGGCAAAACGTTAGGGCTAACTATAGATGAAATTGTAGATATTCATGAGTTTGCTCAAGCTGATTTTGATGTTATTCATGAAAGAAGCGATAATAGCCAGAGTTTTGAGATAATTAAACATGGGGAAAGATTGATTTCTCTCATCGGAGAAGCGTTTTTGGATACCATTTTACACCGTAATGAGGAACTGATTGTTACCAATGAAGTTGTAAGCGTGGATGATACCAAGGCGCAAGTCATTGAAATTGTTGTTTTTCAACTTGGAGATACGGAGTATGCTTTTAATATCGAAGAAGTTGCCGAAATCATCGATATGACCTCTGTTACCCCTATCGTAAATGCTCCTAAAATGGTGGATGGAGTCATTAATATCCGAGGTCAGATTGTGACTATTGGCTCTTTGTATAAACGATTGGGGATTACGGCTCCTACTAGTGAAGATCAAAAAATAATTATCTGTCACACATCCAAAGGGCGAGTTGGCTTTTTCGTTGATAGGGTGAGTGATGTTATGGGTATTACCCGTGAACAGATGCATGAAGATGAGAGTGAGGAAGGGATGTTCTCAAACGTCTTACACCTTGATGGTGGTAAACGGTTAGTTCTCCTCTTCAAGCCTGATATATCGAAGCTTATCAAGGGGATAGAATGAAAAAAGTGCTGATTGCTGATGATTCAGCGTTAGTGAGAAAGCAACTTACTGAAATTATTGCAACCCTTGGATTTGAGATTGAGACGGCACGTAATGGTGCAGAGGCTGTTCAAAAAGCGACAGACACGCAGTATGATGTCATTACGATGGATATTAATATGCCTGTGATGGATGGACTTACGGCAGTTGAAAAGATTATGGCAGTCCGTCCAACCCCTATTTTGATGATAAGCTCTCTAACGACAGAGAGTGCTGGAATCACAATGGAGGCGCTTGATCGTGGTGCGGTTGATTATATTGCAAAGCCTGGGACGATGAACGTTGGGAAGAGTGAAAATCGTGAAGATATTCTTCAAAAAGTTCAATCGCTTAGTCGTATTTCTCCTCGTCGTTTAAAAGTGGCTGTTCGTCGTCCTATCCAAAGGGAACGTCCTGCTCGTGTACGGGAGAGTGTCGGTTCTGATTGCGCTGGATCCGGTGAGGTGAATAAAATTTTATTGATTGGGGCATCCACTGGCGGCCCAGGATTGATAGAGCAAATATGCCGAGCCCTGCCAAACGGATTTCCGTACGCGGTATGTATTGTCCAACACATGCCAGAACATTTTACGGCGGCATTCACAACCCGATTGGATAAAGTAAGTACGTTACCTGTTGTGGAGTGTAAGGATCATGTGGAACTCTCTAATGGAACGATCTACATTGCACGAGGAGGAATACATCTTCATTTTGCCAAAAAAGTGACCGGTAAAATAATGATACGGGAAGAGAAAAACAAGAATGACCGTTTTTTCCAACCCAGTGTAGATGAGATGTTTGAGAGTGCCCTTAAGGTTTTTTCAGGGGAGCAGATTACAGCGGTATTGTTGACGGGTATCGGCGATGATGGTGCCAATGGAATGGTGAAAATCAAAAAAGCAGGTGGATTTACCATCGGTGAGAGCGAAGAGACGGCTACCGTGTACGGAATGCCAAGAGCAGCATACGAACGTGGTGGTGTATCGCAACAGCTACCATTTCCAAAAATTATACGTACTTTGCAAACATTGCGTTAGGGGAAATAGATGGCACTGATAAAAATACATACGGCACCTCTTGTTCAAGAGTTTCCTGATTTGGAAACGTTGGATGAAGCGGTGGAATATTATTTAGAGCAAAAAGATAATTTTGATGCGCAGACGTATGCGGTTGATCAAATGTGTCAAATTGAAGGGGGTGGTGAGAAACTAGTAGAGCTATTAATTGACAACCCCTTCATTCATAAAGATATGGCGAGTTATATTGCAGCACTGCTTAGTAATATGGATCCTAAAAATGCTCCGATTGAATCGGTTATGGATTTACTAAAAGTACGTAATGCCTATATACGTAATTTAGGGATTACAATACTTCGCAGTTACGGCAATGCTATCAAATACTACATCGTTAAATTTTTGATTGGAAACGATCGTGATCTTCGTATTTTTGCGATTAATGTCCTTGGTGATGTTACTTTTGCAGAATCAAGAGAGATGCTTTGTGAGCTTCTTGAGCACGAGAGCGATATTAATGTTGCGATGACAGCAGTGGATTATATGGCAGAAATTGGAGAGATGGGCGATATTCCTTTGCTAGAGAATGTCAAAAGTCGTTTTAATGATGCGTATGTTGATTTCGCGATTGATAATGCTATTCGCGGTATTAGGGGGTAGCGGATGGCGTATCTTTTATCAAATGTTGATTTTGGAAAAATGGGTGAATACATCTATCGCAAAACGGGAATATTTTTAGAAGCGGATAAGCATTTTGAAAAGCTTGCTAAATATATTGATAATCGTGCTAAAGTTATCGGAATAGATTCGTTTCGAAAATATTTTTATACCCTTCGTTTTGAAGATAAGGATGGTATAGAGTTCCAAGAACTCATGAATGCTGTTACGGTGAATGAGACCTATTTTTATCGTGAGAAAGAGCAGTTCGAGGTGCTAGTGGAGCGTATCTTACCAGAACTTCATATCTCAAAACCACGGCAACAAACGATTCGTATTCTCTGCGCTCCGTGTTCTACTGGTGAGGAACCTTATTCTATTATTTTGCATCTCATTGAAGAGGGGCGATTGATTGAAGATAGGGATATTGAAGTTGTCGGTATTGATATTGACAGTACGGTTATTGCAAAAGCCAAGGTAGGTAAATATTCAGAGCGTTCTATTCATGCTATTCCTCCAAAGGTTTTAGTGAAGAATTTTAAAAAACGCTCTTTAGGATATGAATTGATTGATGATTTGATCGGTACGGTTGATTTCAAAGTGGCAAATGTATTTGATAAAATGCAAATGCGTCAATTAGGGAAGTTTGATGTTATTTTTTCGCGTAATATGCTCATTTATTTTGATGATGCAAGCAGAAAAGAGGTCGCTATGACTTTTTACGATATGATCAATACAGGTGGATATGTGTTGTTAGGTCATGCGGAGTATATGAGCCGTATTACATCGGTTTTTAAAGCAAAGAAAATTGATTCCACACTAATTTATCAGAAATAGGAGAATAAAAAATGCCATTAGTTATATTTGTTGACGATTCAGAAACAGCTCTCGCCTCTACACGGATGGTTACAGATTCAATGCCCATTACCGTGAAGCAATATTTAAGTGCAGTGGATGCGTTGCGTGAAATTAAAGGGGGGATGACTCCTGATTTGATTATTACGGATATGAATATGCCTGTTATGAATGGGTTTGAATTTTTGCAAGCATTACGTACTGTCCCCTCTACTGCGCGTACTCCTGTCTTGATGCTTACGACGGAAACGCGTGATGAGCTCAAACAACAAGGGAAGGCGTTGGGATTGACAGGCTGGATCGTAAAACCGTTTAATCCAGCACAGCTCAAGCAAGCGATTGCACGCGTTTTACGTTTGGCATAGCGCATGCAATTCGTACAAACCTTAAATGGATTGCTGGAGCATGTGAAGAAAGTGGAACGTGAGACGATTGCACTGACGAAAGACGGACAGCTTCAGTTGGTAAAATTTATTGAGAAGAACTCTTTGCGCCTTGATGATGAGACACTCGAAGTGATGCAATATCAAGATATTATTGCCCAACAGCTTAGTGCGACCATTGAAGCGATTGAGAATATGCAAGGGCATTTGCACCTTTTTACGAATTCTTTCGATCAAGATGCGTCTAATATGGAAGAAAGTTTTGGTGAGATGGATGATAAGCTGACTTCAGTGCTCAAGAATGCACAGGAGAAGCACTCCGCTTTTGGCGGAAAAACACAACATCATGATTATGATGATGGTGTAGAGTTTTTTTAGGAGCAAGATATGGCAACAGTTATGGTAGTCGATGATTCAAAAACGGTACGAAGTTATCATGGAGCTATTCTACGAGATTTGGGAGTAACTGTTTTGGAAGCGGAGAATGGGATGGAAGCCCTCGAAAAGACGCTGAGTAATCAGATTGATCTTTATCTCGTGGATGTGAATATGCCGGTTATGGATGGGTATTCGTTTGTGAGTGAATTGCGACGACAGCCACAGCATAAAGGGACTCCCGTTGTGATGATTACGACGCAAGAGGAATCGACCGATAAGCTTGAAGCGTTTAAAGTCGGGGCGAATCTTTTTGAAACTAAGCCGATTAAGCCAGATGCCCTCAAAGGGTATCTCCAATTATTTCTTAAAATTTAATGAAAACAAAACAAATAAGCTTTACTTCATCGGTGTATTTAAAGGAGAAAATGTGAACCCATTACTCGAACAATTTTTACTTGAAGCCAGAGAAAATCTCGCCTTTATTGATCAAAATATTGATAAAATCGGAGGAGATGACCCTGAATTGCTCAATTGTGTTTTTCGTGCTGCTCATACCCTTAAGGGGGGATCGGGGATTGTAGGGTTTGAAGCGGTTAAGCGCATTACCCATCATGCAGAAGATCTCCTTGATATGCTTCGTGCTGGCAAGATTGCTTTTAGAGAAGAGATGGTGGAATCTCTATTTAACGCATTTGATGAGGTTGTGAACCTAATCGAAGCAGCGGAAGAGAGTGGGGATATTGTTGAGGCGGACGAATCTCGCATTGATGCTATTTCGCAAGAGTTGAGCGGATTAATGGGAAAAACCATTGAAGCACCTAAGTGGAGTTGCCCCTTTAAACTTCATTCGGATGTACGCAGTATTGTGAATCTTCCTATGCTCTTTTTACGTCCATTTTCTCAAACCATCCCTTTTAAATTGGGAGAGATTGATGAAGAGTTGTGCTTGAATCCACAGCTGTATGCTGTTGTATTTGACATTGATGAATCGTGTATGGTGTATGGAAATGATCCCGTTTATACGCTCTCTTTGCTTTCGGATAAAGTTGTGGGTGTGTACTCATGTATGTCTGAAAACAGTGCTAAATCGCTTATTTCAGGACTTGATGATCCAGAGGGGTTATTGTTACGATTGAGGATGACAGCCTTTATTTATGCCACGTATGAAGAGATTAGCGATGCGCTGTTTAATTTTGTCGATGAGCTGACCTTTTATCCTCTTGATATTGTCACATTGTTAGCAATTGATGAGGGTGAGGGGGGTCATACTCTTGATATTCTTAAAGAACTTGCAGCCGAGTGTACTCACCAAATTGATACAAAAAATATTTCATTAATTGTGCAAAAAATCACCAATACCTTGCCGTTGATCGGAAAAGATACGATTCAAAGTGCCCAGCTTCATCGTCTTCTTGATCTTATAGGGACAGTTGAGATGGAAAGTTTGGGTTTATTAAAATCCTTTTTTGCTCAGCTTCCACTGGGAAATGTTTACGTCTATGATCCAAATTTTCAGGATGAGCTACCGTGTAACAGTTCTCTTGAAGAGAGTCAAGATACAGTTAATGAGACTTCTTTCCCTACTTTGGATAAAAATGCACTTGAGAAACTTCAAGCCGTGTTAAAACAACAGCTTCAGGCACTTGAATGGTTGGATGACCCTGAGGTAGTAGAGCGAGTGAAGGGGATGTTGACCCATTATCTTAGTGGCTATTGTGAGACAATGCCAATCGAGTTTGGTTCGAAAGAGACGATGATAACGTGGTTACGACAAGAACTTGGGTTAGAAGAAAAATCAGCCCCTGTTGTTAAAGAGATTCATGCTCAGAACGTACCTGAAGAGATCATTATTGCACCAAAAGCATCTTCCTTTTTTGAAGCTCCTGTAGTGCAAGCGCCAACTGTGGCGACACCAGTACACGCTAATATCAAAAGTTCTCCCGTACCTGCTCAATCAGAAACAAAAGTGGAATTGGAGCTTCATAGTGGTGGAGTCAAAAAAAGCGTCATTGGAAAAACGGTAAAAATTGAGCAAGAGTCTATTGATCATCTTATGAATGTCGTTGGGGAACTTTTGGTCGCCAAAAATTCACTCCCTTATCTTGCCGATGGGGTACATGAAATGACGCATGAAGGAACAAAACGGGCGATTATGGAAAAATATACGTTCATTAATCGTCTCACTGAGCAACTTCAAGATTTGATTATGTCGATGCGAATGCTCCCTATCTCTTATGTATTTGACCGTTATCCAAAATTGGTACGCGATATTTCCAAAAACCTTAATAAGAGAGTTATACTAACAATGGAGGGGGGAGAGACCACATTGGATAAAAATATGATCGAGATGCTTGCTGATCCGATGATTCATATTATGCGAAATTCTCTTGATCATGGTATCGAACTCCCCGATATTCGAGTCCAAAAAGGGAAAAATCCTGATGGGTTGATTGTCCTCAAAGCCTACCCTCAAAGTGATAAAATTATTATCGAGATTCGAGATGATGGTGCGGGGATCAATATTGACCGTGTTGTTCAAAAAGTGTTGGAAAAAGAGTTATTGACTCTCGATCAAATTGAGGGAATGAGTGATGAACAAAAAGCGGAGTTGGTGATGCTTCCGGGACTCTCTACGGCGGAAACGATCAGTGAATACAGTGGTCGCGGTGTGGGTATGGACGTAGTGCGTAAATCGATTGAGGGATTCGGGGGGACGATTCGTATTAAAACACTTCCGAATCAAGGGACGACGATTTATCTCTCTATCCCTGTATCTCTTGCGGTGACATCGCTCTTGCACGTTATGATGCGAGGTGTTCACTATGGTTTCCCAATGGATAGCGTTTCCGAAACGGTAAAAATTGAATCATCAAAGATTGAATATCTTCAAAATGAGCCATTCATCTATTTGCGCGGTGAAGTCATCCCTCTCTTGTTTGCAAAAAGTATGCTCGATGAGAAAGCTCTTGAGAACAAAGCTCTCCCTATCGTCGTGTTGAGTATCAAAGGGAATTTACTTGCTGTTGTGGTCAATGATTTATTAGGTCAGCTGGATGTTGTCCAAAAACCGCTTGAAGGAATTATGGAACAACACCCAATTTTCAGTGGAACCGCATTGCTAGGGAATGGTCAGATTATTATGGCGATTGATCCGCTTGGTATCCTCGGAATTTCTCATGTTCTTGCTCACGATCATGCACAAGCTAGTTAAGTAAAGGATTTTTAGTGAATGACTATATTGTTTTTACAATTGGCGGTAATTATTATGCACTTCAAGTCGCCTCAATTCGGCGAATTGTTCAAGTTCCCTCTATTACCCCTATTCCCAATTCGCATCCTTTTGTCGAGGGGATGATGTCGTATGAAAATAAGGTGAGTAAAGTAGTAAATTTTCGTCAAATGATGGCATTGCCCCCCCATGAAGAGGAGATTGCTGCGTTGTTTGTACGCTCGAAAGACGATCATATCCGCTGGGTTAAAACATTACTTCAAGCTCTTGAAGAAGATCATGCGTTTACGCTAACGTTTGACCCTCATGCCTGTCAATTTGGAAAATGGCTCGATAGTTACAGTACCCATGATGAGAAGGTTTTAAACGTTCTCAAAGTTCTTCGCCCTATGCACGCAAAATTGCATGAGAAAGGGAAAGAAATTATGGCTATTCGAGAAAGTGATCCCAAAAAAGCGATGGAAATGTTTCAATCGGATATAGGGGCTATTTTTGATTTTACCTCCGCCAAGCTGGATGAAATGACAGCGATGAGTCCTTCTATCTCAGGTCAAATGCAAAAATTACTTATTTATCAACGAGATGAGGAATATTTTGGGATCAAAGTTGATAAAATTGAAGATATCGTGAGATTGGATCCCTCTATGTTAAAACATTTAGCGAGACATGATAATGGCAGTGATTTTGTAGAGCTTGAGGGGGTCGTCGAACTCTCTGAGCGATTGGTCAATGTGATTAAATCGGTCTCTATGCCCGTAAAGGAGTAAAAAATGTCTATAGTAATGGAAAATAATACAGTAACGTTTAGTGGGGTTATTTATGAGGATGAAATTGGTGCCTTGCGGGACTATTTGCAACTTTCCTCCCCAGAATCTCTCTTGTTTGATTTTACGGAATGTGATGATATTCATTTAGGGATATTACAACTAATATTTGCGTATCAAAAGCTTTATACGGCACAGTACCGCTTTGGTTTAGAGGTTAAGCTTTATCAAAAGGTATGTGAAGGATTTGATGTGGGCGATGAACATTGTGGGTAAAGAGAGCGCATGAAAACCATTGTTGTCAGTAATCGTAAAGGTGGATCGGCAAAGACGACCACAGCGGTGAATCTAGCTTGTGAGTTGGCTAGGCTTGGTTCCGTGCTATTGATCGATTTGGATACACAAGCCCATGCCTCTATGGGTGTAGGTTCCAGCGCCTCTTTTGATAATGGGGTTCACTCTGTTTTCTTTGGTAAAACACTGAGTGAAACTTTTGTTTCGACCGTCTATGATCAGCTTACCCTCTCTCCTGCAACAGAATTTTTTGATGTGTATGAAAACGGTGATCTTAGGGGGATACTTAAAAATCGGTTTTATGGGGAGAGCATCCATGAATTTTTCGATTATGTCGTTATTGATACCCCGCCTACTTTTGATTCGCTTCTCAAAAATGCCCTTGAAGTTGCTGATGCCGTTGTGATCCCTTTTGTTCCTCACCATTTGGGGGTTGTTGCTGTGGGACAGATGATGAGAGCCATTTATCAAAATGCTTCGTTTAATGGACAACCCACCCCCAATGTGGGGATACTGCCTGTGATGGTTAATCCCCATATACCAGAACATCGTGATGCTATTGCTAAAATCAAAACACAGTTTGGAAAAGAGAAACTTTTTACCCCAATAGGGATTGATATTAAGCTCTCGAATCAATTTGAGGGGGGAAATCCCACGGTTAGTGATGAGGAACGCTCTCGAGGTATCAAAGATTACCGCCGTTTTGTAGAAGAACTCTTAAATAGGTTATAATAGACGTATAAGAAATTAATAAAGTAGTGAGATTATGAAAAAGATACTGATAGTTGATGATAATGAAAATAATAGAATGTTAATTCACGCTCTATTAGAAGAATACTCTAATGAGAAGACCCTACCGATAACTATTGCCGAAGCCGTCAATGGAATAGAAGCGTGTGTTCTTGCCGAAAGTGATCATTTCGACCTTATCTTTATGGACATTATGATGCCAGTTATGGATGGTATCGAAGCAACCAAGCGAATCCGTCAGCAGGACGCGAAGGTCATGATTATTGCGGTATCGGCAATTGATGATATTAATCGACAAAAAGAGATATTAACGAATGGAGCAGAGGATTATATCGCCAAGCCCATTGACGTGAATGTTTTTATGGCGCGTTTGGATCACTATTTTGCTTTAATTGATTCCCGTAATGTGGTACATAAACGATTTAATCCCAGCCCTGCCAATTTATTTACCCAAGAGACCTATAGTCGAAAGCTCCTTTTTTATATCCGCAATGATGATGAGCTTGCAGAGTTTTGGGAATATTATCTTCTTGATCAAAGTGCGGGCAGTGAAGTTCTGAGTGCTGCCGTACGTACGATTTATGCCATAGGGTCTGTTGGGGTCAAACTGGCAATAAATATACAGGTTATTATCGAAGATGCGGACGATCATTTGTATATGACAATGGTTGGACTCAGTGGCATTAATCCCAAGATTGTCAAGTTGCTTCTGATTAAAAATTCGGATGTTACTGATTATAAACTTACCGAAGAAAAGCTTTCAATACGTGTTGCTCGTGAGAAAAAAGCTCCTGTACGTTTGATTCATGAGCACAAAGTAGTCGAGCCGATAGCAGTAGCAGAGCCCATCGTTATGGCAACGCCTTATACTTCGGCACAAACAATTCTCAATGTCTATGATTATATGGATGAGGATGATTTGGAAGAGTTGAGAGAATATATAGGGAGATTAAACTCTCTTATGATGGTTGTTGGTGGGGAAATTGACGCTCATGAAGTGGAGGAGATTGCGTATAATCTTCAACAAATCAGTCGTGTGACGACAGGGTATACCGATAGTTATTTGATTGGGCAATCGCTTGCTTCTATGGGAAACAGTATTGTTACCCATACCGATCAATTTATGAAAAAGGCGCGTGATCTTGCCCCCATGTGTACCGCATTTGGACGGGATTTAAGTACGTGGATTCGTTTAATCTTTAGTGAAGGGGCAAGCTCAGTTAATTATATGGATGATACAATTATTGCTAATGCTCAAATGATCGAGTCTATTTTAACAATGGATGATCATGTAGAAGGTGGAGAAGAGAATTTAGACGATATTTTCGATTTTTAGGAGATCAGGATGACGTATAAAGTAGAAGTGAAAAATCCTTGTCGCTGTTTTATGCGTGATGGAGAGATAGAACAGCAACAATTCGCTACCCATAGTGATGCCGAACAAGAAGCTGAACGTTTACTAGCTCAAATGGAAAAAAACTATTGCAAGAAACATCAGTTTATTTTGACCCAGTTGGCTGGGAATTATACAATTACGATTGCCCCTCGGGGATAGTTATACCCTACGGATACCGTGTCAAGGACGGTATCCCTATTCTGATTGCGCAGAGAGTCGGTGTCGCATCAAAAAGTAAATAGCGATCCCTATACTGCTCCAAACGCCAAAGCGTATCCACGTATGCACTTCAAGTCCTGCCATAATAAAAATCAACAGCGCGAAATTTAGCGGAATAAGAATCCAGAACATAGGGACACGAAAAGTTCCCACCAACCCTTTTTTGCGTAAAATAATAATAGCAATAGCGACGATGAAATACGCAAATAGTGTCCCGATGTTAACCAGTTCCGCCAACACCTTGAGGGGAAAAAATCCAGCCAAACTTGCCAGAAAAAGACCACCATATAATGTGAGCTTAAAGGGGGTATTGGTTTTTGGATTTATTTCGCAAAGTTGTTTGGGTAAAAACCCATCGCGGGAGAGGGCAAACGCAACACGGGTAAATCCAAGCCCCATGACGAGCATAACTGTGGTGATGGTGAGAACCGCTCCAAGGGCGATGATACTAGCAACAAAGGGCTCATCCACTTTCATCATAGCAAAGGCAAGGGCATGAGGAACGGCAAGCTCTTTGTAGCTTACCATTGAGGTGAGGGTGAAGCTCACGAGGATAAAAAACATCGTCGAAAATGCCAATGCGAGCATCAATGCTTTGGGGATTGTTTTGGTAGGATCTTTGGTCTCTTCAGCGACGGTGCTGATCGCGTCAAATCCGAGATAGGCGAAGATAATAAGACTCGTAGCATGCCAAACACCCTGCCAACCAAAAGGGAAGAAATTACGGATATTGTTGATGTCGAAATGTTGCAATCCGACAATGACAAAGATAGAGAGGACAACGATTTTGATATAAACGACGACGTTGTTAACACGCGCACTCTCTTTGATCCCTATGGCAAGTAGGACAAAAATAATGGCGATAACACTAAAAGCACTAATATCAATATACGTTCCCGCAGCGGGATTATAAGCACCACTGAGCGCAGTGGGGAGATGAAGATGAAAATTCGTTTCGATAAAGGTACGAAAATAGCCCGACCATCCCGTAGCCACGGCACTGGTGGCAACACCGTATTCGAGTAACAAATTCCACCCTACAAGCCACGCGAAGAACTCTCCCAACGTAGCGTAGGTGTAGTTATACGCACTGCCTGAGACAGGGTAGATGGAACTCATCTCGGCATAAATAAGCGCTGTAATTCCGACGGCAATAGCTCCAATAAGAAATGCTATGACGATAGCAGGTCCCGCTGTCGTTGCGGCAGCTTGACCCGTAATGACGAAAATACCCGCTCCGATAATCGCTCCGACACCGATAAAGGAAACATCTAGGAGATTGAGGTGTCGCCCAAGTCCTGAGTTTCCCATTTTTGGAATTTTGGTGGTAAAGAGTCCCATAACTACCTACTTTTTTGACAATTGTACTCAAAAGTGGATTAAAATACTGGGCTTTTTTGTTCAAGTATTTCAGGCAAAAAGAATATCCTTTACACTACAATCGAATTTAACTCTGGAATAAAAGTGAAGTTGATTGAAAATGAAATTAATACATCAAATTTTTAATTATAAAACGGTCACATGGGTTATTGGATCTTTTTCCATCATCCTTGGTATTGCTATTTGGTTGGCAACGTCTATCTATTTTGATACCCTTGCTCAACATAAATTTGATACGAATGTCTTGGAAAATATGAATCGTATTGATAAGCAGATGTCAAGCTATGAAAATGCTTTACATAGCGGGATAGGATTCGTTGAGGGGAGCGATTATGTTAGTCGCACAGAGTGGCATCGTTTTAGTCACGAGATCAATCTTCAAAAAAACTATCCTGGGATGCAGGGGCTTGGACTCATTAGGGTCGTGAATCCTGATCTAGTACACGCCCTTGTCTTCAAAATGCGTACCGATGGATTTCCGACATTTTCCATCAAGCCTGCGGGGAAACGAAATCAATATGCCCCTGTTCTCTATCTTGAACCCATGGACAAGCGAAACCTTCAAGCGATAGGGTATGATATTTTTTCTGAACCGATTCGAAGAGCTGCAATGGAAAGATCAAGAGATACAGGGCTGCCGTCGATTACAAAACGTATTCTACTCGTTCAGGAAATAGGTTCTGATGTTCAGTCTGGTATTTTGATGACGCTCCCTTTTTATAAAAGAGGGGTAACGCTTGAAACGATAAAAGATCGTAGAAAAGCTCTTCTTGGCTATGTTGATAGTGTCTTTCGGATGAATGATTTGATGAAACAAATCGCCCTTAGCGATTCAATCCTAGATTTCGAAATTTATGACAGTCGTGAAGAAACCAAGCAACATTTTCTCTATCGCTCTTTTACGTCATTCGCTCAAACCCCATCCTTTCATACACAAAAAACGCTTCAGATTTATGGACAAACATGGTACCTAAACTTTTGGAGCACTTCAAAATTCGACGCTGAAATGAGCAAAACGTACCCTTTACTCTTTACGCTTGGGGGATTGAGTGCCTATATTTTCTTAGTGCTTATTATTTTGTATCTTAGAAAGGGGCAAAAGCAGTTACAAGAGAGTGAACAACGCTTACATACTATTATTGAAACTGAGCCAGAATGTGTCAAAATTGTAGATAAGTATGGGAAGCTGTTAGAAATGAACTCCGCTGGACTGGGTATGCTTGAAGCTAGTACATTAAAAGAAGCGCAAGAGTATAATGTAATTGATTATCTTCTTCCTACGTGGAGAGTCCCTTTTATCGCTTTGCACACGCAAGTGATGAATGGTGAAAAAGGGATATTGGAATTCGAGATTAAAGGGCTCAAAGGGACGAGACGTTGGCTTGAACTACATTAGGTGCAGAAGCGTTGCTACGATGGAATCATCCAGAATTAGGGATGATTTCCCCCAGTGAGTTTATTCCACTAGCAGAGAGCAGCGGTCAAATCATCGAGATAGGGGAATGGGTTCTTCGTACCGCAACCCGTCAAACAAAAGAGTGGATGGAGCGTGGATTCCTGCCGATGGTAGTTGCCGTGAATGTATCGGCTATCCAATTCCGCCAACTCAATTTTACAACATTGGTCACTGATATTCTTGATGAGATAGGATTGCCGCCCGAATATCTGGAGTTGGAGCTAACCGAAGCTGTGACAATGCATAATCCGAAATTGGCGATAGATATAATGAACAAGCTTCATGCGCAGGGTGTTCGGATGTCTATTGATGATTTTGGGACGGGTTACTCTTCGTTGAGCTATTTGAAAAAATTCAAGGTGTACAAGCTCAAGATAGATCAATCTTTTATCCGTGACATTGCAACTGATTCCGAAGATCGTGCAATTGTCACCGCCATCATTGATATGGCAGGGAATTTAGGGCTACATACGATTGCAGAGGGAGTTGAAACCGCCGAACAATTAGCATTTTTGCGATTACATGGATCCGTCATTCCGCACATAAATTTCGAATTATCCTTCCCTCTCTAAATCGGCACTAAAATTGCTTTTATTTGGAAAAAAGGCTAATTTGATATGGCTACAACAAACAAGATAACTATCAAAAACTTA
>JBAZTZ010000026.1:0-31224 GCA_041661705.1 Sulfuricurvum sp. | reverse complement strand
CTTTGTTTTAAAAACACTGGACGAATACGGATCAAAACGAAAAATTGACTTCTCACTCTTTCAAGTTAAAAAATATTTACCTGTCGTTTGTCCATGAAGTTGTTGTCTGATTCGATTTGGTACTTACTAGGGATTTTTCTCACTCAGAGAGCGAAGAGATTTTTTCAAATAGATGCGTGATTTTAAGTGACTCAGCTTCTGTAATTAATTTGTTATTTGCTGAAGCAACTTTACTGATTATTTGCTCATCTGATTCTTCATATAATAATTCAACGGCTAAATACAAATCATTATAAAATTCGCTTAATAACTCACTACTTATTTCTATTCTATCTGCGTACTCATGTTTTAGCCCTTTTAAGGTCTTTATAGAATTGTCATTTTTGTAGTACGCATAATATATATCTAAAGCAGCCAATATAGCAAACTTTTTTATCTTAAACTCATTATTGTCTTTTTCTTCTTTTTTAAATTTTTCATTTTGGGCATAAGATCTAGCCATAGTTACAGAAGCTAAAAAAGCCGAAATTAATATTCCAAAAGCTCCGAGTAATGAAATGTTTTTTTGAACACAAAAATATTCATGCACAATGAATAGAATTGTTACGAAGCCTATTGACCAAAGTACATATAAGATGTATCTATAAACTTTATCCATGATTCAAACTATTACTCCAAAGCTCCAGATTGGGAATACAGACTGCAGTATACACTCCCAACGAGGACTTGGGAACGAGAAACAATTTTCATATCTTGATGTACGTTAGAGATGGTGGTGAAGAATACTTTTTAAATTTATCAAAGTTATATTCTTTAACTATTGATCCATTTGATCGGTCTTTTAATATTACTGTATCTGTATTAATAGAAACATTATAATCATTCCATGTTGCATTATCTCTAACTATACTTTTTGATAAAAAAGAATACCCATCTTGTATTATTGCTGATTTAATATCTTTAGGTATCTCTGTATTGATTACCTTGTTGTCTGCTATTGGCTTCTCAACTGGCACAGCCTGTCCTACTGCTGTTGATTGAGATGGCATAGTGGGTGCAGGTTCAGCAAATACAGCCGCTATCTTTCTGAATAGTGGCTCTTTGGTCAACTCTTTATAAGCAATATTTAGTTTTGTAAATTCATCTTTTATTGACTGCACTCTATACTGCATATACAGTGGTTGTATTTTATTGTCATAACCTTCTGACAGTGCCATAGCTTTCGCCCATAGTCCCTTTAGGATAACGTCGTTCTCTATTTCCGTAAGGACGTATTCATAGAGAAGTGCATCATCCTCTCTATTTTGTATGAGTGCTTTTTTAATTGAGTCGAACATATTATCCCTAGTGATTATGATTTATCAGATTGTTGAAAGCATTATAGCCCTTATTTCACTAGACCTCTTTAACCCCAACTCGAATAATCTCATCAAGACTCGTCGTTTGACTTTGCAACAGTTCAATCAACTGATCGGAGAGGAACTTCATCCCTTTTGTTTTCATCAGAGAGCGGATTTCGCTGTCCCCCTCACTCTCTTTGAGAATCGTCCGTACCGATTCATCCACCATCAAGAACTCGCCGATGGCGACACGTCCACGGTAGCCTGTGTTGTGACAATGACTACACCCTTTGGGCTGTGAAATAGAAAGTCCATGGGGGAGTCCGAGTTCATCGGCATCTTTGTTGGAGAGCTTTACACTCTCTTTGCACTCACTACACAACCGACGGACAAGCCGTTGTGCCAAAACCCCCAAGAGGGTTGAGGTAATGAGAAACTTGTCGAGACCCATATCCTCAAGACGCGTAAGGGCAGCGGTGGCATTGTTAGTGTGAAGCGTTGAGAGGACGAGGTGTCCCGTCATTGCCGCTTGGATGGCGATATGAGCCGTTTCGGTGTCTCGTATCTCTCCGATCATAATAACATCGGGATCTTGACGCAAGATGGAGCGCAAGCCGCTGGCAAAGGTGAGTCCCGCTTTGGTATTGACGGCGATTTGGCTGACGTGGGGGGCATCGTACTCGACGGGGTCTTCAATGGAGATGATGTTCTTTTCAGGACTTGCCAACTGTTGCAGAAATGAGTGCAAAGTTGTCGATTTACCACTCCCAGTAGGACCCGTGACCAAGATGATGCCGTGGGAAAACTGGAGTAGCTCTTCAAATGCACTGGTGGTACGCTCATCAAATCCTAGCTCTCTCAATGTAGGAATAGTGGATGCTTGCATCAAGAGACGCAAAACAACCCGTTCGCCGTGATAGGTGGGCAGTACTGATACACGAATATCGAGACTCTTCCCCGCCACTTTTACCTGCGTCCGTCCATCTTGGGGGAGGCGCTTTTCGGAGATGTCGAGTGCGGAGATAACTTTGATGCGACTGATGATGAGGTCAATGATATTTTTATCCAAATCAATGTGTTTGATGAGTGCTCCGTCGATTCGAAAGCGCACCTCCCCCTTTTTCTCGTGCGTTTCGATGTGAATATCACTCGCTTTGCGCTTGATCGCCTGATAAAAGATCGTATTGACAAATTTGATGATAGGTGCGGACTCTTCACTGGTGAGAAGATCAGCGGAGTTCTTGATAAAATCAACCAACGAAAGCTCTTCATCAATAAAGTCAGAGGTATCAGGAGCCGATTTTGAAATCTCCATATCGGTTTTAAGTTCGAGAAATTTGAGATAGAGGTTTTCAAATCCTGCAACACTAAGATGGGCTAATGGTGTGGTGAGAGAGAGTTTATTATAAAGTTGTAGTGCAGTTATTTTTTGTGTTTCGGGGATGATGGCATACAAAATCCCTTTATGGGTGCAAAATAGTAGCGAGTGGCGAATGCACAACGGAATGTCAATCCCCGCAGGGATAGTAAACTCAATCGACGATTCTTCCAAAAACGGGATAGAAATCATGGTTTGAGCTCTTTTTTGGTTTCAATCTTTTTCGTAATGTTGGCAACATAACGCTCTTGGAGGGCATCAAGCTCACTGAGTTGCGTCCGTAAAGCGCTTAGATCACTGCTTTTTTCGATAATATAGGGGGTGAGGAGTATCACGAGATTAACCCGATCCTGACTGGTTGATTTGCTCTTAAAGAGATTGCCAAGATAAGGGATGTCTCCAAAAAAGGGAACTTTCGTATTCGTTTCATCGATTTTTTCCCGAATAAGCCCTCCGATAATGACACTCTCCCCGTTGTTGACGATAGCCGAGGTGAGAACCTCGCGTTTCGTTGTACTGGGACGGTCGGCGATGGAGTTGGCTTCGATGTCCTCAAGTTTGGCAGTAACGCCCAAGAGAACTTTATGATCATTCGAGAGACGTGGTTTGATTTTGAGGGTGAGCCCGATGTCTTGACGAGTGTAGTTTTGTTGCGTTATCCCCACCCCCATCGTCGTCCCTGAACTGATCGATTCGGTTCTTCCCACATATATGGAGGACTCTTGGTTGTCAATACACAGTATTGAGGGTTCAGAGAGAATATTCGCCGCACCGTTGGTGTTTAGGAGGGAGATATTTGCCCCCAGTGCGATTCCACTAGCAAGGGTAGGGAGACTGATTGCACTGAGCATAGAGGAATCCAATGAGATTGCCGACGTTATACCATCACCCAAGAGAGTGTCAAAGGTAAACAGACCGTTTGACCCCACTTTAGCCCCCCCTGATAATCCGTATTTGATCCCAAGTGCTTCTGATTTTTTTTCACTGATTTCGATAATCTTCGCCCTTACATACACCTGCTGGCGATCATGATCGAGTTCACGAATCGTTGCCTCCAAACTTTTGAAAAGTTCATCACTTGTAATAACGATGAGAGAATTGGTCGTATCGTCGTTGGTGATACTAGGGGGTTGCTGTCCAGGCATAAGGGTCATTTTTCCCAAAATTGTGTTGAGGGTCGTGACGAGAAGTTTGGCATCGGCATTTTTGAGGGGGATGACGTGAGTTGTGTTGGCGATTGTCTCATCCCGCGCATCCAAAATTTTCATCGCCTTTTGAATGGTGGCAATGTTTTCAGGAAAATCGGTGACGATGACCGAATTGGACTCTTTGGATGATGTAATTTTAGCATTTTTGGTGGTGAAGTGTTTGATCTTAGCTGCCATCGTTTCAGCGGAGGCAAAATGAAAGCTAAAGATATAGTTTTGCATTTGAGGAATATCACTTTTTTGCATCAATGGAAGATTCATTTGCGTTGCATCCACCGTTTTGACGACACTCAAATATCCCCCCCCAGAATCCACGAGGGTATAGCCTTTGGCATCGAGAGTTGTTTGCAAAATTTTGTACAGCTCTTTTTTGCTAATGGGCTTATTTCCCGCATAGCTGATCGTTCCAGGTATCTCTTCGCCGATGAAAATATTTTTATGGGTCGTGCTCGCAACAAGCTTGATCAAATCACTAATCCCCATCCCATCAATGGAAAGAGAGATTTTATCATTTGCAGGGGAAGCGACTAAAAAAGTAGAGAGCGCCATTGAGAGGAGAAAAAATTTAACGGGTGATTTCATAGATAAGTTCCTTATCGAGGTTGTTGCGTAGTACGGCAATTCGGATGCTTCTAAGATGAGGCAGTTGGCTCATTATTGCCAATGCGTCAGGGTAGGATTCGAGTTTTTTGTTGTTAATGGATTGGACAACATCGCCACTTAGTATTCCCATTTGGGCAAAAACTGCATCAGATTCTATCCTGTTGACCCGAAATCCTATGATTCTTGTTCCGCTCATTTCAGGGGTGATATCGATTTTTTTTCCAAGGGTTTGTAGATCGCCCACTTGAGCAGCAATCGTTTGATAGGCAATACTTCGCCATTCATTTTCACTGCCCTCAGGGTGAGCTGGATCGGCTATCGCCCGAGTCACAATCTCTTGGCGACTGAGATTGTCATCGTATCCCAATCGAAGACGATACATTTTCCCAAACCCCCTAAAAAGTGCTGTTGTATCGTTGAGAGAAACAAGTCGAAACATTTTTTTGTAGACTCCATGCAAGGGGACAACGGTGGAGATTTTCCCATCGCTGATACTCACAAACGAATCACTCGAAGAGCGGTAAATCGCTTTTATCTTGTGAGGTTCTGGAACCAATGTTTTGATGCTCACCGTTTTGGTATGAATCGCCCCTTCAAAATGGTCACGAATCCCAAACTTTTGCCCCAAATGGAAAATATTAAAAAATGGGTCAAACGAGTTTGAAAACCGTTCTTGGGACGTTGCGGTTAAAAAGGCTCCTCCAAGAGTTGAGAGACTCCATATTAGGACGAATGGCAGTGCCAACAGGTTAAAACGTCGAAGGAGAAATTCGTTAAAAATTTGTTTCATATACGAGCCCCTCTTTTTCGGTATGGAGCTTAAAGACGAGGAGCGGATAGCGTCGTAGCTCAGGGGTAGCCTCAAAAACAAGTCGCACTTTTTGATCGATGAGATCAATATCCCCGTTACATTCCCCGAAATCTCCTTCTCCATGAAGTTGGACACTTAGTGGATGAAATAGTGAATACGTGAGGGTCATGGTCTCAATGGTTCCTGGAAAAAATGGGCGATAGAGGGGAGAAAAAGTAACCGAAGAGATTGTAATCTGGTTAAAAAGAATCCAAGGAGTGAGTCGAATATTCTCTATAGTAGCGAGCTTGATATTATCCATCATAACACTTGCGTTTTGGATATCCAAATAGAGATATCGGTTCTCAAGACTTTCCCCACTCAAAACGATGTTTTTTTCGAGCAGGAGTTCCTCAAAGGTAAAATAGAGCTTCTCTTTGGGGATCAAAATGATAATCAGAAGAAGAACATAAAAAGCGTAAAGAAGACGTTTCACGATTCAACCTCCACAGAGATAAAGCCTTTTGAATCAGTATTGCGCTGTAACGTCAATTTTTTGATAACTAACATCGAATTGAGAAGTTTGTTGGCAATGAGATTAAAATCATTGGAAGAGAGATTCGTGAACTCCAGATAAAGAGCACCCCCACGTCTCTCCTCCTTACTCATACTGGGAAGCGTTTTCAAATAAGTCAACTCATTTTGGGAGGCAGTGGTTGACCAACGTGTTTTGAGGTTCTCTATCTCTTTGGCTTGAAGGGAGAGGGTTGTATTGTCGTTTTGGGATTCTTCAAGGCTACTCAAAGAACTAAGGGCAAAAATCCCCATGATAAGGATAAGAGAAAGCGTAATAATCACGGCAAGTGAGAGTCTTTTTTCTGGAGTATAGTTCATGGAATCCAAACCTCAAGTTGATTGCCGTGTTCACTTATTTTCGCTTTTTTAAACGGTTTCATAATTGCTTTTTTAAGATCCTCTTTGCTTTTATTTTCCGAAGCATTGAGAAGCATTTTAATATTTTTCCCATCATACACAATTTCCTCTATCCCTTCCCCTTGAAATACGGGGGCAGATGCAGTGGGGATATTGGAAGAACCGTTGACTAACAAACGGTTAGGCTCTCCAGGGTTGGATCCTGGGATAAGAACAACTCCCTCTACAGCAGCGGAGGAAGGTATTACTGCCGGTGCAGGAGCGTTCACCTCGGCAGGTAAAACTACGTGGAGTGAGAGGTCGCTAATGTGAAGAAACTGTTCACGAAGACGAAGTTGTACCACCTCTTTTTTCTGAAGGGAACTTGAGAGTGCGTCACGCTCAAAGGAGGTTTCAGGGAGCTTAGTATGCTCCAATAACTCTTCTTTGAGGGACTCTAAATGCCCTATCTCTTGATAGTTTAATACGGTAGTGGCGGTTAAATTTCCCAACACAAGAAGCAAGACAAACAAAGTTGTTTTAACGGTTTTAGGGGTGAGCGTCGATGAATGTAACTGCTCTACTGGTAGCGATTGGATAAAGAAACGAGGTTTTTTAAGTGCTTCTTTGAGAGGAATAGAGGTGTCCATCGCAAGGTAATCCGAATCAATTTCGATGACAACCCCCTCAATGGTGGTTAATATTTTCCCATTATCCAGATGAATTGAATGTTCTTCATCGGCAAATACCCATTGGGCAAAAGTAAACTTTTCAATTACGGCACCATTGGAAAAAGAGTGGAGTTTATGAGAAATTTCGGCGGGATTATAGGCGATGAGGCTGTAACTATCCTTGCCAAGCCTTCTGGCAGCATAGCGATAATCATCGCTTAGATCGAAGAGTGCCGAACCAAACGTGGCGGCTTCTTTAGCTGTTTTAACATTGAGCGTCGCTTGAATCGCCCAATAATCAGAAGGGGGGAGGATTACAATACTATTTTTGGAAAAGGAATCAGGTAGTTCATCTCCATACACCAAAAGGGCAGGGGAAGATACAAAACGGCGTAAAAAACGATTAAAGAAATTCAATGCGTTGCACTTTCTTGTCTAAAAGATTATATTGAAATCTGAGATGCTCTACTTGGGCATTTTCAGTTATAACGACATCACACGCAAGCGCATAGGATGTATTGGGTTTATAGATGAAAAAATAGTTATCAAATACCGTTGCCAATGCTGGCTCCGAAGCAATCGCCTCATCTTTGGAAGCAAACGCTTTGGTACGATAAGCGGTGAGAGAACGTATTTTTTCCGCACCAACGGTAGGGAGGATAAGCGATAAAGTTTCAGTATTTACAGCATTAAAATCCATCTTTCCCTCCTCATATCCAATATATTTATCCCATGGTATCGACAAAATAGTCGTATCTCGCGTCAGCTCAATGTAGCGTGCCAAAATGAGATTAAACTGTTTCTCATTAGCGATAATCCCATTTTTACAATCAGGCTGTGACCACACTATCTCAGTGTCTTTCCCTCGCTCTGTAGTATCAATGTCGATTGTATCAAAAATGAGCTTAAAAAAAATGTCAGGATCGGCAATCGGGCGTGCAGTAAATATTCTCATGATCAAAGTAACTTGAGCGTCATTAATAACTCCAGCTGCACTAATAAGAGAATTGATATTGAGACGATTATAAGGAGACGAAAGAGATGCTTTCAAGATAAAATCTTTTTTCTTACTCTCCAAGTGCAAGGGAATCTTCATCGCTAAATCAAGTTCTTCCGCCCCCGTGATTGAATTAAGAAGAGTTGGCAGTTGAATTTCCAAATCACTAATAACCCGAAGGGCGGCACTTTGGGTGAAACTACTATTTCCTAGCTTTGACAATTGTGTACTCTGAGTTAACATTAATGCAACAATCCCCATCATAACAGTAATAAGGATTAAGGTCATCATTAAAACTATTCCACTTTTCTTCATACCAACTCGCAATTTTCATCCCTATAAAGTCTATTCTATAAAGCCTCTAAAAAAGGGGCTTTACTGACACCCATCACATTCCATAGAGCGATCCGCCGTATCTTGTTTTTGTTCTGGTGATTGAGAACGAAGATAATAAGTTGATTTAAGACCCAGCTTCCATGCGAGCATATAAATATCATTGAGATATTTACCACTGGCTTTATCAAGGGTGATAAAAATATTAAGACTTTGCCCTTGATCAATCCATTTTTGGCGGATAGCCGCTGCTTTGATCAAGATCGTTTGATCCAAATCGTAAGCAGGGGTGTAATATCCCCATGTATCAGGTGAAAGCTTAGGAGCAACTACAGGGATAAGTCCTGACAAATTTTCTTCAAACCATTTACGCTTATAAATAGGTTCAATAGTTTGTGTTGTTCCTGTAAGAATAGAAATCGAACTAGTCGGAGCAATCGCCATCAGATAACCATTACGCATCCCTTGTCGTTTTATTGTTTCACGTAGAACATTCCAATCGTAACTAGAAGCAAACAGTCCTCCTCGATCGACAAGTTTTCGAACCTCTGAACTTGCATGATCCATTGGCAAAATACCGCGACTCCACTTGGAACCATTGTACTCAGCGTATGCCCCTTTTTCTACTGCTAAATCGGAAGAAGCTTTGATAGCGTTATAACTCACGGACTCCATCACTTCATCAATTTTATCAAAGTGTTCTTGCGTTCCCCACAGTATTTTTTGTTCCGCTAACATTTGTGCTTCACCCATAACACCCAAACCAATAGCACGACTACGCATATTGGTCCGTTTTACTTTTTCAAGTGGATAAAAATTAAGGTCGATAACGTTATCAAGAGCACGAATAGCGATAGGGACAATACGGTCAATATCTTCTTTCGTATGGATACGGGAGAGATTGACGGAGGCTAGATTACACACAGCAGTTGCCCCATCCACTTTCTCTTTTTCAACAATATAAATTGGTTGTCCACCCAGTGAATCAAGCGCTGTAATTTTATTCGCTAATTTTTCAATACCGCTGTCTACCGTAACCAATTCATCTTCTTCATACGTAACAAACGTCCCATCTTCAAATTTCACTTTGATTAGATAGTGGTTAGGTTGTGTGTTTTGAAAAATTTCTGTACAAAGATTGGAACTGCGGATAATTCCGTAATGGTCATTTGGGTTAGCACGGTTAGCACTATCTTTAAAACATAAGAATGGGCTACCCGATTCGAAATAACTCGTAAGGATTTTTTTCCACAAATCTTTTGCTTTGATATGTTCTTTGAGTATTGAGGTATCGTGCTCCAATTCTAAATATCGTTTTTCAAATGCGTCACCATAAAGCTCCGTCAACTCTTTGACATCATAAGGATCGAACATCGTCCAGATACCATCTTCAACAACCCGTTTCATAAACATATCATTGATCCACAAAGCAGGGAAAAGATCGTGTGCACGTCGTCTCTCTTCACCTGAGTTTTTCTTAATATCAAGAAAATCTTTAATATCCATATGCCACGGTTCGAGGTAGACGGCAATAGCCCCTTTACGAGTACCTAGCTGATCAACAGCGATAGCAATATCGTTGGTGATTTTCAAGAAGGGAACCGTTCCACCTGCTGCATTTTTATGCCCATCGATAAACGAACCCATCGCACGCACTTGCGTCCAATCCCAACCAATACCGCCACCAAATTTCGAAAGGAGTGCCATCTCTTTATAAGCATCAAAAATCCCTTCTATATTATCTGGTGAACTTCCAATGTAACATGAACTCAGTTGATGACGCGTTGTTCGAGCATTGGAAAGGGTAGGGGTAGCCATCATCACTTCAAATTTAGACATCATGTCATAAAATTGAATCGCCCATCCTTGCGCATCCTCCTCGTTTTGCGCCAAAAACATCGCCACTGCCATAAACATATGTTGTGGAAGTTCGATTGGATCACCCTTACGGTCTTTGATCAAATAACGGTCATAGAGTGTTTTTACCCCTAGATAGTTGAATTCCAAATCACGATTAGGGACAATATGCTTTTCCAACTCGGATAGATCAAACTTCTCTTTTAGCCCTAGTAAAATACGACCTTCTGCTTCACAACGTTCGAAATAGCTCAATAAACTTCCATACCCTGTAAAACCGTTCACACGGTGATACAAATCGTACAAGAAGAGGCGTGATGCGACAAACGTCCAGTTAGGGCTATCAATATCAATTTTATCCACCGCTGTTTTGATAAGAGTATTTTGAATTTCATGGCTTGCAATTCCATCACGAAACTGTATATGGGCATCCAGTTCCAACTCACTTTGAGATACATTTGTTAATCCACTAACGGCTGCTGATGTATATTTTTGTATTTTACTGATGTCCAGCGGTTCACGACGACCATTGCGTTTGATAATAGTTAACATTGAGCAGGCTCCTTGAATACACGATCAAAGATACGCCCAACATTTTTCGTGTAATAATCAAAATTGAAACATTCACGAATAGCGTCTTCACTCAAACTTTGACGTAACTCTTCATCGTCCAATAAAAATTGCAAATAAAGAGATTCACCTTTCTCATTGGTCGCACTTTTACCGTGCTGTAAACCTTCCCATACTTTCATAGCATTACGCTGAACGATACGGTAAGCATCCTCACGACTAACACCTTTGAGGGGAAGTTCAAGCAACACACGTTGTGAGAAAACCAAACCACCCGTTAGGTTGAGATTACGCATCATATTCTCAGGGTAGACTACGAGTTTACTGATAACACTGTTAAAGCGGTGTAACATAAAATCAGAGGTAACAAAACTGTCAGGGAGCCAAAAACGCTCAGTTGAACTGTGTGATATATCACGCTCATGCCATAATGCAACATTCTCCATCGCAGGTACTGCATAGGATCGAACCATACGAGCTAACCCTGTTATATTCTCCGTTAGGATAGGATTGCGTTTGTGAGGCATTGCCGATGAACCTTTTTGTCCTACAGCAAAAAATTCCTCACACTCATACACTTCGGTACGTTGCCAATGGCGCACTTGTACCGCAAATTTTTCGATTGAGCTGGCTAAGAGGGCTAACGCAGATGCGAGACGGGCATAACGATCACGCTGTATAACTTGATTCGATACAGGAGCCGATTTTAGCCCTAATGCTTCACAGGTATACTCTTCAAGTTCTAACGGTGCATGAGCAAAATTTCCCATAGCCCCAGAGACTTGACCAACGGCAATAACTTCCATCGTTTGTTCTAGGTTAGTGAGATGACGTGCCATTTCATCATACCATACCGCTAACACCAACCCAAACGTAATAGGCTCACCATGAATACCATGGCTACGTCCGACGACTAATGTCATCTTGTGTTCAATGGCACGAAGCTTAATCGACTCCATCACCATTTTAACATCTTCTATAATAAGTTTAAGGGAATCGCGCATTTGTAGAGCAACGGCTGTATCGACCGTATCCGAACTCGTCATTCCATAATGGAACCAACGGCTTTCCTCACCCAAGGTTTCTGAAACGGATGTAGTAAAGGCTATCAAATCATGTCGTGTAACGGCTTCAATTTCATCAATACGTTCAACACTAAATCCTGCGTTTGCAACAATTTTTGCAGCATCTTCGTCAGGGATAAGCCCCAATTTATTCCACGCAACAACCACTGCTTTTTCAACATCAAGCCACGCTTGATACTTCGCTTGAATACTCCATTTGGATTTCATCTCTTCTCTACTGTAACGATCTACCATAATTTTCTTCCTTACTGTGCTAAAATGCGCTTTAAAACTGCGCTAAAACTATGTCTTTAGTCTATCTAACCCTCCCTTACAAAGGAATATATTTTGCCATTTATCACTAAAAAACTTCATGCTCCCACCCGTCAAAAAGCACTCTTGTTTTTAATTCGCGAACTGGGTCTTGGACAGCCCGAAGCACAGCGACTTATTGCCAAAGGACGACTTTCTCAAAACGGAATTGTTATGTCTAACCAAATGGGATTTATCGAAGGTGATTTTGATTTTATCTGTTTTGAGCCGTTATCCCTTGGGCTGGCTGCTACCTTTGTTACCCCCGATTTTGCCATATATGACAAACCAAGCGGCGTTCTTGTTCATCCCCAAAGCCGTCGTACTGCCTATTCCCTCAATGATGAAATCAAACATCGATTTGGACATGATGCCAATGTTACCCACCGAATTGATCAAGAGACAAGCGGTTTGGTTTTGGCATCACGTAACAAAAAAAGCGAGAGAGTTTTAAAACTATTGTTTGAAGAACGTCAAATAACTAAACGTTATTTGGCAATGGTACATGGGCATCTAGCACACCCTATGGATATTCAAGAACCATTATTACGTAAAGAAGATCCTAGTACGCTAGTACGAATGGTTGTAAAGGTTCACCCTGACGGTAAAGCTTCCCGTACCTTTATCAAGCCTCTGCAATACTTTCCTGAGCATAATATGACCCTAGTAGAAGCATCCCCCCTAACAGGTCGTACCCATCAAATAAGAGTTCATTTGTTTCACGTGAAACATCCAATCGTAGGTGATCCCATTTATGGGCAAGAAGAAATTGATATTGTAAAATTTTTAGATAAAGAGATAACTCCCGAAGAACGATTAAAAAAAGGGGGCGCGAATCGATTGTTATTACATGCCTATAGTTTGCAATTTGATTATAAAGAAAACAGTTATCATATAGTTTCAAAAGAGGATTTTATTTCAACGTGTTTTGAGGCGATGGGGATAAATAGGTAACCGTTCGCCCTGAGCCTGTCGAAGGGTGAGTTCATGGTTCAACAGGCTCACCACGAACGGAACACGGAACGATGTTATCTTTCTCTCATATAACGTTGACGTTTTACCTCTTTAATTTTTTGAATATCAACGACAATATAACCATCAATACAGTTATTAAAATCAACGTCAATACCGAAATCTATGAATTGTACCCCACCTTCATCACATAATTCTGTATATTGTTTGTAGAGGGTAGGGACACTAAGATCAAATGTTTTTAAATAATTTTTTAATCTTATAAAATCTTCGTTGTAGTCATCCCCTTTAAAAAGATTGATAAATTCTGCCTGTACAAATTCAGAAAGAAGATAAGGAGATTTAGCTTGTACCATGGTATGATCACTTCCAAAATAATGATTATAAAAATAAACAAGGGCATTTTGAGCACTTTTAGAAAAATTTCCTGAAATACTGACGGGACCAATCATATATTTTATCTGTGGATTGTGACTCAAATATGCACCGATTCCTTGCCATAAATAATCCAGTGCACGACTTCCCCAATATTTTGGCTGAACAAAACTACGCCCTAACTCATGCAAAATAGCAATTTTCCCTTTTGAAAGTCTTATCAGATGCTTACGAAATAGTTTTGCATGATATTTTTCAGACATTGCCGAATCATTAAAAGCTTTATAGGCAATAAGTTCACCCACCTTAAAATCAAATATCTGATTTCTAGCAGCAAATATTTCATGACTAAGTAACAATGCCCCAAGCGGTTTATAAATCCATGATGATGTATAAAAAAGCCAACTGTTCCGTGCTTTTATAAAGACAGGTAAAATGGGAGTTGAATTTCGTTTTGCAAATTTCACAAAGCCCCCTTTCCAATTTCCCTCTTTGAGTCCAAAGATACCTGCACGGGATACTTCTCCACTGGGGAAAAAGATTACAGCTTCTTCTGCTTGCAAAGCAGTATCAATTTGACGTAATGAATTTTTAGAGAGTTTATCATTGATATTATCAACACTAATTAAAAAATCTTTGAGTTGCGGGATAGAAGAGAGTATTTTATTGGCAACGACTTTTACCTTTTTATCTTGACGAACACTACATACCATTTGAATCAAGGTTAATGCATCCAATGCTCCCAAAGGATGGTTAGCAATAATAATCACTTTTCCAAGTGCTGGAATATTTTCGATTTCGCGATGAATTACCTTGTAGGAAACATTTAAATGTTTTAATACAGCATCAATAAACTCTAAACCTGTTTTAGTTTCATGAAGCTGCATAAAACGGTTAATTGAATTTTCATGAATTAAAAAACGGGTGAAACCCACAATAGATTTTGAAACAATATTAGGATACGTAAATATAGAAGGGTGCTCATTTTTAAGCAACTGTTCAACACTAACCATATTGGATTACCTTATTTTGGAATCTAAAGTATCATCATAATTGATGTTAATTTCAATTATGTTACAGAATCATTCTATTTTCATCAAAGTAATCAAAACCATCCTAATGTGAATAACTTTTCATCTTCTTTATTTAATAGTAAAAAATAAATATTACTATTAAATATAGCGTTAAAGACTCCTATTTTAGGGCTTTTATCTCTTTTTCTTTCAGCATAAATTTATCTAAAAAAATTCTGAAATAGTAAAAAAAAACTACTTAAATAGCAAAAAAGTCCCTAATTTATTCACATCTCACTCACAGTGTGAATATAAAAGAATTAGTAGTTTAAAAATTGTAAAATTTAAAAATGAAGAAATACTAAGGGGGATACGATACACTATTAATTCAGTGACTTTCCTGGTGTGTTGGTCGCTTGATTAATTCTAACTTCACTCTTTGACCATGGGTTATTGCCACTGCCATTGCATCAGTTATATCGAGAGGTTTTATCTCTTTCGTTATCCCTAAAATTTGTTTTACCATAAATGCCACTTGTTCCTTAGCCGCTTTTGCTTTCCCAGTTAACGCTTTCTTGACTTGTAGTGCTGTATATTCAGCAAACATTCCATGCTCTTGTAAAATTTTGAGCATAATTGCCCCTCGAAATTGAGCTAATTTCAATACTGTCTTAGGATTATGTGCATAAAAAATATCTTCCATAGCAACTTCATCGATAGTATGAAGTTTAAAAAGGTGTTCGAGTGCTTCGACCATCTGCGGGATTTGGTATTGTAACCCTTCTGCTTTTATTTTAATAAGTCCTGCTTCAACCAGTTTAAATTTTTGACCCTCAATCTTTATTAATGCATATCCACAGTTGCGTGTCCCTGGATCTATCCCTAAAATTGTCATTACTATTCCATTCACATATATTCAAAACTTATTCACAGGTGTGAATAAAGATATTCACATTAAATTTATCCCTAATTATAGGCGAATATTGCTATTATTCCTCAACACTATTCACATAGGTGAGGAATAATATGAATAACATTGGTGGCATGGTATTGCAAATGCTAAAAAATGAAATTAGCGAAGTCGACTATAAACGTTATATAAAACAGCTTCAGTACGATGAAGAGGAATCCAAAAGTAATTTGGCTATTTTTCATGCGCCAAATCCACTTATTGCCAATTGGATACAAACAAAATACTCAAATAAGATTTCTCATCTTTTTGAAATCAAAACAGGGGTGAAACCTGCCGTTACCGTTTGTGTTAAAAAAGGTAATTTATCGTCGAGCACGCCAAATATTCCTGTAGCAACGCCTATTCAAGGTGAAAAACTACCGCACACTCTCCTTAATCCCTCCTATACTTTCCAAAATTTTGTCGTTGGGGGATCCAATAATTTTGCGTATGTCGCTTCCAAAAGTGTCAGTGAAAAACCAGGAATTGTTTATAATCCCCTCTTTATTTATGGTGGTGTTGGATTAGGGAAAACTCACCTTATGCAGGCCGTCGGAAATGTGATGGCAGCACAAGGTAAAGTGGTTATTTATACTTCGGTTGAACAATTTTTGAATGATTTTAGCCGTCATTTGAGCAACCGTACAATGGATCGATTTAAAGATAAATATCGAAAATGTGATTTACTTCTCATTGATGATATTCAATTTTTAAGTGGCAAAAACCAGATTCAGGAGGAATTTTTTCATACTTTTGAAGCATTACGCAATGAAAATAAGCAAATTATTATTACTTCTGATAAACATCCTAAAAAAATCGCTGGTCTTGAAGAACGTCTCAAAAGCCGCTTTGAATGGGGATTGGTTGCTGATATTCAACCTCCTGAACTTGAAACAAAAATCGAAATTATCAAGAAAAAATGCGAAATAAATCGCGTTAAACTTGATAAAGAGGTCATTAATTACGTTGCAACTATTATCGAAAATAATACACGTGAAATTGAAGGAATTCTTTCCAAACTTAACGCCTATTCTCAACTAATGGGGGTAGATATTAATATTCAATTTGCCCGTAACGTTCTCAAAGAACAAATAGCCGAAAAACGAAGTAATATTACTATTGACACTATTATGGAAATTGTTTCCAAAGAACTCAATGTCAAAGCCAGTGAAATTCGTTCTAAAAGCCGTAATAGTAATATTGTTTATGCACGTAGAATAGCTATTTATCTTTCTCGTAATCTTACTCCTAATTCAATGCCTCAACTGGCTCAGTATTTTGGGATGAAAGATCATACCGCCGTCAGTCATACGATGAAAAAAATTCAAGAACTAATGAAAAACGATGAAGATTTTAAAATAAAAGTAGATGAGCTTTCAAATAAAGTTTCTACCCTGACAACTGACTAAAATTTCTATTTGTAAAGAGATTTTAAAAAAGCTATAATTCAAGATGTGAATAGGTGTGAATGAAAACTTTCCTTTTGATCACATCTATTCACCCCTAAGATACGGGCTTGAATGAAGTTATTCACACATTCACACCCCCTTACTACTACTACTAGATATTAGTACTCTATAAATAATAAGGAGATACGTTATGAAAATAACTATAGATAAGTCCGTTTTAGAAAATATGTTACTCCATTTGCAACCTTTTTTAGAAAAGAAAGATACGTCTCAAATTACTTCACATATTCTCTTAATCAGTGATGGTAAAATTTTAAGTGCAAAAGCTACTGATTATGAAATAGGACTTACCTTACAAACACATGCCTATACTGCAATTGAATCAGGTTCCGTAACGGCTAATGGTAAGAAATTACTTGATATTATTCGTATTTTAAAAGATGAAGAAATTGACCTCGAGCTTATTAAAGATAATTTACATATTCGACAAAAAAGATCTAATTTTAAATTACCCACGTATAAAAGTAATGAATTTCCACTTTTCCCCTCTATTGAGGAAAAACCGAATATTGCTATTGATTCTCAGATACTCATTGAATCTCTCAAAAAAATTACACCAGCTACCGATACCAATAATCCAAAATTTGAGCTTAACGGTGCTTTAATTGATATTAAAACCAATCAAATTAATTTTGTTTCTACGGATACCCGTCGTTTAGCATTAGTTCGTATAGAAAATCAAAATGAATATGAGCTATCCATCATTGTTCCTAAAAAAGCAATTATTGAAATTCAAAAGTTGTTTGCTACTAGTATTGAAATTTATTACGACAATACTCATCTTGTAATTAAATCAGAAAATTCACTCTTTTTTACAAAGCTTATTAACGGCAAATTTCCTGATTATAATAGAATCATTCCAAAAGAAGCATCTAAATCTATTACCTTGCATAAGGCCTCTTTTATTAATTCTATTAAGCAAATCACCACTATATCGAATGACATAAAACTAACTTTTGAAAAAAATTCAATTTTATTTGAAAGTTTAAGTGATGATAATATTGAAGCAAAAACAACACTAGAAATTGAGAATGGATTTGAGTCCCCTTTTCTTTTAGCTATTAATAGTCGTTATATATTAGATTTTTTAGGACAAATCAATACCAACGATTTTATCCTTGAAGCCAATGAGTCTAATCAACCTTTTGTCCTTAAAAGTGAAAATTTCAAAACCATAGTAATGCCTATAGTTATTTAAAACTTCTCTTTTAGTTTATTTGCGCTAAAATAAAGCAATAAAATGCGTTTAATGCGTGGGAGAAACTATGGAAAATTACGGTGCCAGCAATATTAAAGTCCTTAAAGGTCTCGAGGCCGTTCGAAAACGTCCAGGGATGTACATCGGTGACACCGGTCATAGAGGACTTCACCATCTCATTTACGAAGTTGTGGATAACTCGATTGATGAGGCAATGGCTGGATACTGTGATACCATAAACGTTACTTTAACCAAACGAGGAACAGCTATTATCTCTGATAATGGACGAGGTATTCCAACAGATATTCATCCAGGTGAAGGAATATCAGCCGCAACTGTTGTATTAACAGTATTACATGCTGGTGGTAAATTTGATAAAGATACTTACAAAGTTTCTGGTGGTTTACACGGGGTAGGGGTATCGGTTGTTAATGCACTAAGTTCCGATCTTAAAATGACTATTTTTCGTGAAGGTCAAATTTTTGAGCAAGATTTTAAATGTGGTATTCCCCAAGAACCTCTTATTGCGATAGGGACGACTCGTAAAAAAGGGACAACGATTGAGTTTTCTCCCGATTCCTCTATTTTTACCGAAATAGTTACTTTTGAATATGATTATTTAGCAAAGCGTTTTAAAGAGTTAGCCTATCTCAATCCTCGTATTACGATAAAATTCAAAGATGAACGTAACGGTGCTGATAATACGTATCATTTTGAGGGTGGAATTACCCAATTTGTGACCGATATGAATAAAAAAGAGGTTGTTGCTCTTCCGTATGAATTTAATGAAAAAGCGGAAGATATCGAGATGGATATTGCCATCATGTACAACGATACTTATGAAGAAAAAATGTATACCTTTGTCAATAATATTAATACTCCTAACGGTGGAACCCATGAAGCAGGTTTTCGTGCGGGATTAACCCGTGTTATTTCAAACTACAATAAACAAAATGGTAATGCCAAAGAAAAAGATATTCCGCTTTCAGGTGAAGATGTTTCTGAGGGACTTATTTGTGTTGTCTCCGTTCGTGTACCTGAACCTCAGTTTGAAGGACAAACTAAGGGAAAACTTGGAAATACTTACGTTCGCCCATTGGTTCAAAAAGCAACTTACGAACGTTTAACCAAATATTTTGAAGAAAATCCGCTTCAAGCAAAAGTTATCATTCAAAAAGCATTGATGGCAGCACGTGGACGAGAAGCAGCTAAAAAGGCACGTGAACTTACGCGTCGTAAAGATGCTATGAGTGTAGGAACATTGCCAGGAAAACTTGCCGATTGTCAAAGTAAAGATCCTACGATTAGTGAACTTTATTTGGTAGAAGGAGATTCAGCGGGTGGTTCGGCAAAACAAGGGCGTGATCGTGTTTTCCAAGCGATTTTACCCCTTAAAGGTAAGATTCTTAATGTTGAAAAATCTCGTTTGGATAAAATCTTAAAATCTGAAGAGATTACCAATATGATTACGGCATTGGGTTGCGGAATTGGTGAAGAATTTAATGAAGCAAAACTTCGTTACCATAAAATCATTATTATGACCGATGCTGATGTTGATGGTAGCCATATCCAAACATTATTACTCACGTTTTTCTTCCGATATCTCCCTAAAATCGTTGAAAACGGTTACCTTTATTTGGCACAGCCTCCATTATTCCGATACAAAAAAGGGAAAAAAGAGATTTATTTTAAAGACGATCGTGTTATGAACGCCTTTTTGATTGAAAATGGAATCGAAGCTTTGGAATTAGGTGATCTTAATGTTGGGGTCAATGATTTGGTTTCATTTTTCAAAATGGTCGATCACTATCGAAGTACTCTTGATTCGCTAGAGCGTCGTTATGCTCTTGTTGACTTAATCCGTTATTTCATCGAAAATCCTGATCTTATTGGTCTCTCGCTTACAGAACTTTATACTCATGTTGAAATTTTCTTAAATGCTCAAGGGTACAATATTTTGAGTAAAAATGTTAATGATGAAGATATGCACCTGTTTGTTCAAACCAAAGGGGGACTCGAAGAGCTTCACGTTAACGATGACCTTTTTGCTTCTCCTCATTTTGCGGAAGCCAATTATATTTTCCGAAAAATTCAAGATTGGAATTTACCGCTTGAAGGAGATTTGCTTCAATTACTCACTTCTGTGACTGATTATGCTAAAAAAGGGTCGTATATTCAGCGTTATAAAGGTCTTGGAGAGATGAATCCAGAACAGCTTTGGGAAACGACTATGACACCTGAAAATCGTGTATTGCTTCGTGTAACGGTTGAAGATTCACTATCAGCAGGTGAAGCATTTAGCCTCTTTATGGGGGATGATGTCGAGCCACGCCGTAATTACATCGAAACACATGCAAAAGACGTTAAACATTTAGATATTTAATGGCTTTTTATACGGAAGAAAAAGAGCGTTCTCACCGTTTTGTATTAGCACTTCGGATGGGCTTACCCATCTTTTTACTCAGTGCTGTGAGTCTTTTCACCCTTTTTTCGCAACTTCATACAACTCTTTCCTCATTGATAATTCTTTCTCTTATTTTACTGGCTATGGCAATTTATTTTATATTTTTTTTAATCAATCAAAGCAGTTATGAACGTATAACTGACTCGGTTACCTATACATTTACCCCAGAATATTTTTTTAAACTCTATAATCGTTGGAGTAAAACACAAACTTGCACTCTTGTTCTGATCACTATTGATAATCTTGCGCTTATTAATGAGCGTTATGGGATGAAAAATGGTGACTTTATTTTAAAAGAGGCGGTTATTCAAATTAATGATTTTTTTGCCCTTAAAGAGATAAAAAAACTACCTATTTGTAAATATAAAGGGGGTAGTTTTATACTTTTATTATTGGGCGAAAAAGAAAATTACAGTTCATTACTTGAGCTTTTTTGTGCAAAATATAGAGAAAATAGTATTCATGAAATTGAAATAGCGTTTTCAGTGGTTAGTTTAGATAATAAATTTTTTAAAGATCAAGAGGAAGTGTTAACGCGTCTATATGAGCTTCAATATTTTCAAAAAGATAAAAAAATTGAAGATGATTACGATGATGAAGTTATCCCCTCTGAACTTGAATATTCAGTATTGGGAGCATTAGAATATCGCCGTTATTCTGTTGCGACACAAATGATTTGTTGTGAATTAGCCTCTATTGTTGAAGTCACTTTCAAACTAATGGATGAAAATGGAAATTATCTTCATCAAAGTCGATTTGTCCCTTTTTTAAATCGTATAGGAAAATTTAGGGAATATGAGGAAGATATTCTTGAAATCGTGGTTAAAATGGCAGCTCAAGTTGAAGCTATTCATGTTATCACCCTTTCAGCGGCAACTTTACGCAATAGTTTATTTTTTCAACGTGCATTAGAACTTTTACAGCGTTATCCTGAAGCACAAAATAAAATTATTTTAGTCTTGGATGAGAAAGAATATTGTCCCCATATTAAACGTTTCAAGGAACAAATTGCGCAATATCGTGCAGTAGGATATAAAATTGGTTTGGATCGTTTTGGGGGAAATCATATTACTTTGATGTATCTCAAGGAGTTTCAAGTTGATTTTGTCCGGTTTGATCTTTTGTATTCACGTCATATCAAAGAAGAAAAATATCAAAATATAATGCAAGGACTTAATATTACGGCTCATTTATGTGGTGCTATTACATGGATTGGTATGATTGAAGATGCTGAAAGTGATAAAATTGCAAAACATTTGAAAATTAACTACCGACAAGGTAACTATCACGGTAAAATTACCAATATCAATGAAAATATAAAAGAGGTACTAAAATGAAATACGGCGAACAAATAGTTGAAAATTTCGATGTTGAAAAAGATTTTGAGATTTGGCCCAATGCTCACGCACGTGATTATGTTGTCAAAGTGACATTACCTGAGTTTACGTGTCTTTGTCCTCGCAGTGGTTATCCCGATTTTGCAACGATCTATATTGAATATACGCCTGATAAATGGGTGGCAGAACTCAAGGCTATCAAACTCTATATTAATTCGTTCAGAAACCGTCATATTTCACACGAAAACGGTGCTAATGAGATTTATAGCCTCTTTGAAGATAAAATCGCTCCTAAGCACTTAAAAGTGATTGCTGACTATTATCCGCGCGGGAATGTACACACGGTTATTGAAATTGACAGCCGCATGATGGATAAATAAAAAACTTATTTTTCCAGTTGTAGAGCTAACTCGGCATAAATACGAGCTTTTTCAATGTTACGACGATGGGTTTCAGCACTGTTTTCCAAAGAAGCAATTTTTTGGTTTAACTGTGTGACACGAGTATTCATTGAAGTGTGATTTTGTAATACTTTTGCACTATCATCCGCAGCAGGCTGAGATAGCCCCGCCCAACTTTTTGCTTGATTGAGATATCCATTGGTCGTATCGAGGGTATCGGCAATCGTTTGAGTTATTGCAGCCATCATCGCTGTGGAAGAAGAAATTTCCTTCAATGCCATCTGAAGATTATTGGCATCGGTTAGCAATTGGGTATCAGCATAAATTGCTACTTTTACTATTTCCGATGATTTGGCATTAGTTGGACTTAATTTGTCAAAGTTCTCCAAAAAATTATTAGAACTTTTTTTATATTGATCCAGTGATTTAGCCGCTCTCCCTAGATTTAAAATTGTTTTGGATATAAGTTTAGTGGTATTAGACACTTCACCAGCGTAAGGAATCGGCAAATATCTAACAGCATTACTGACATAAACACTCGATTTAATCATCTGAGAATACCCGTCAACACTTCCTTTTAGTGCATTAATAAAGATTTCAAAAGATTCAATATTCTTTTTATCTTCACGCAACAATTTGGCTACACGGGATAGATATTCATAGCTATACGAATTTAATTGTGTGCTATTCATACAACTTTTCGGGGAGGAGGTAGAAGGTTGCGGAACACATCCCCCTAAAAATAGTATGGTTACTAACGAAAATATAAATGGCTTCATTATTAATTTCCTTTTTTGATATTGTAGCTATTTTATTGATATTTATGAGGAGAGTTGAATTGTAAGTTGGTGGACCCTAGCGGGATCGAACCGCTGACCTCGTCGCTGCCAGCGACGCGCTCTCCCAGCTGAGCTAAGGGCCCAAAAGAAGTCTTTTGAATGGGAATTGAAATTATGCCCTTTCTGTACTTAATTTTTGTTTGGGAGATGTTTTAAAGTTTTTTAGGGGTAATGTCGATATGGTGCTAGTAATGATAAATAAAAGGGTGTGGTCGAAATGAAAAAATGGATGTTTTTGATGATGATGGGGCTAGTAACGGTTGTTTTGGCTTCTGATACAAAATCGGTTACGGTGCAGGTGATTAGTGCCGTTCATGAAAAATCAATAACAGATGCTTTTAATGAAAAATTGAAAAAGACAGGGTTAGAGATCTATAAAAAGAATGAGGGGGAACGTTTTGTTGTTACGCTGGGAGAATACAAGGATGATAAACATGCTCAACCTGCACTAAAGAAAGCGCGTACAATCGTCAATAAAGAAGCTTTTATTCGTCCTGTTAATCGTGAAAATACAACACAAGTTACAGTTATATCTGAACATAATATATCATCTAAAGGCGTTGCAGCCCATCCAGCCACTTCACCTACAGAACAAGCAGCAATTGCAGTCGTTGTGACACCAACTTCATCTGAAAAGTCTGCAACAGTATCATCCCCTCTTTCTAGTCCAGTTGTAAATAAAGTAGTGTTAAGACGAGAATCTCATAAAAATGAGATTTCTGATGCACTTGACTTTTATAAAACATCACCGTACTATCGATTTGAACCCGTTACCTTACGACAATAGTATTGGTTATGAAATCTCTTTGTCGAGAACTTCATAGAGGCATTCTAAATTTATTCCATGACTTTTTTTCGTTTCAATATGAAGAGAATCGAAGAGTTCGGTTGTGTTTTCACCGTTTACAGGATAGCAAGCTGTTGAAGATGGGATGGGCACTGCAAAAAGCTCCTCTATCATCTTCTTAACAATTGCACACCCATATCGATCGGTATACGGCATAACGAAAAAATAATAATCTTCACAATGAACAATTGAATCGGATGTTCGAAGTAGGTTGGGAAGATTTGTATCAATTAAATTTGTTGGAATCCCTGACAAATCACAAAAAAGTAACGTAAAACTTTCAGAACGATTTTCATCCAGTCGCTTTGCAATCCCGATATTAAGGTCAACCAATGGTTTAAAACTATCAAATGAAAACGCTACACCTGCCATCTTCACTCCTTCTCTTTAATGATTTTTAAGCAGTATAACACACTATTAAATAAAATACTTTGCCGCATCTTTACGAGTAAGATCACAAATAGTGATAATCTTCTCATTTCCCAAATCAAGAATCTGATCGCCATTAAAGTTAGGTTTACAATAGGCTAAAACAATCTTGGCAGCCAATAGTTTATCCGCTTCACTCGCATTTACCGAGATGAGAGAATGAGGACCGAAGAGCTCTGTGACAATATGAATGTATTTCTCATTTTGGATCGCTTCAAGTATCGTATTTTCTTCTTCGTTACGCCCAATGATAAACTTCGCTCCATCGGGAAGGCGTAGTTGACGACCGTATTTGAGGGTCGGAATATCGGCTTTGACAAAATTTTCATCATGAGCAATAAAATCACGAATTTTACGGGAAAAATGTTCATCGGTAAGGAGACATCCACCCCCTGGTCCCTCATAATCTTTGAGCCCAAATTCTTCTACAAGCTCCATTTGACGCTCACGATTGCGCCCGACAATATTTTCAAGTTTATCCCGATTGACCCACCCTTGTATTTCAGGCATCGTTGGTGTTAACGCTTGGGCACTCAAAGGACGTAATAATAATCCCTCACAATTACTAAGATCAAGTACTTTTTGGAGTGATTCACCATTTTGGCTCATCGGACGCTGTCCCAGAACTTCACCGCTGATGAGAAAACTAGCTCCCCACTCTTCCATAACCCGTTTCGCCACTTCAAACATTTTACCATGACAGTCAATACAGGGATTGAAGTTTTTGCCGTAACCGTATTTTGGGGTAAAAAGTATCTGTTCGATGTATTCATCTTGAATATCAATACTTCGAAATTCTGCCCCCACTTGGTCGCACATATATTTCATGTGAGTGAGACGGTCTTTGGTAGAACCGAATCCTGTATTGATATTGCAGGCAATAACCTCAATTCCTTGGTCGATGATTAGTTTCATGGCAAGGGTCGAGTCAAGACCGCCACTAAATAAAGCTATAGCTTTCATAAATTTCCTTTTTACGTGAGGGGTACGAGTTCACCCCGTTTTAATCGTGTAATTTTATCGCGAATTTGACGGATAGCGTAGGATTTTTCATCGAATGATACCGAACCTTGACTCGCTATTTTTTTAAGCTCACGACTATAATAATTCGTCAAGAAGGTGATAAGTTCCGCACGAATTCCCTCATCCCCCTCGAAAACACGAATCCTATCGTCCATCAAAAGGGCACTCAAGCGTGGATCATTTTCCCCATTTATTGCAGCTGAGAGTTCACTCCCGTGGTATTGCAATACGGAAGGATCGATAAAATCAAGGAGGGAATCGGTAAGGTGCGGACGCTCCAAAATCGTTTTAATCAGGCTAAGTTCCCAAATATCGTGATGAGAAAAAATGCGCGGTTGAGCTATCGCGGATGTGGGGGAAGAGAGTCTCACTAATGCTGTCGAAATTCCTAGCCGTGAAGCTACAAATCCTCGGTATTCTTCTTGCATTAGAGGTGAGAGTGTTTTAAGATAGCCGATAACCTCATTGAGCGCTGTCTCTTTCGCCCTTGGGTCGCTGAGATTGTAAGTGCTGATAATCTCGGTGATAACAAACTCGATAAAAGGGATCGGATGGTGCAAGAGAGCATTGAGTTGTTCGATTTGTCCATTCTTGACCATATCGGCGGGATCAAGCCCCTCTGCGAAAAGAACAACTCCTCCGTCAAATCTTCCCGTACTTAGAAGTTTTGCGGCTTTTAGGGCAGCTGTTCGTCCCGCTTTGTCCCCATCATAAGCGACGAGAACTTTGGGTTCCCCTTTACGTAGTAGCGGGAGATGTTCGGTGGTAAGTGCCGTCCCCAAAGTTGCAACAGAGTGGGTAAAGCCTGCTTGGTGGAGCATAACAACATCAAGATACCCCTCGGTAACGATAATCTCACGCCCTTTGTAAATACTATCGCGGGCAAGATGATATGCGTATAAAAGACGTGATTTATTAAAAAGAGCATTTTGAGAAGAGTTGACGTACTTCGCTTGGTGTCCCGTGATCGTACGCCCTCCGAAACCAACGATGGCTCCGCTGGAGGAGTAGATCGGAAATGTGATTCTCTCAATAAAACGGGCAAATAAATTTCCCTCTTCTCCTCTCCCAATTGCCCCTTGTTCAATTGACTCTTGAGGAGCGAAACGGTGTTGTTCCAAGAAACGGAGCGTTTGAGCGGAAGCTGGGGCATAGCCGATACCGAATTTTTCGATGCTAGAGGCAAATATTCCGCGCTGTGTGAGATACGAAGATGCGGTAGAATTTTCCCCTAAGAGCTTTTGGTACCATCCGCTCAGGGTTTCTAATAGGTTTGAGCGCTCTTTCCGCTCATTGTTATCGGTGTAATGAAGGGTGAAATTAACCGATGATGCCAATTTTTCAAGCGCTTCGGGGTAGTTTAATTTTTCGTATTCCATCACAAAATTGATCGAATCACCCCCTGCACCGCATCCGAAACAGTGGTATTTTTGACGTGAGGGATTCACCGTAAAGCTGGGAGACTTTTCATCGTGGAAGGGGCAAGGGGCTTTGAAACTAGCACCTGCACGTTTGAGTTCGATGTAGGAGCCTACAACATCAACAATATCAAGTCGAGCTTTGAGGGCTTCAATGGAATCGGCGGTTATCATGGCTGTATTTTAGCAAAAAGGTGCTTCGCAAGAACTTTTCAACAATGAAATTGAGGGCACAGCAATTCATAGAAGTATCGTTTAAAGCACTTCCATCTCTTTACCTATCTCTTCCACTTTTTTCTCTAACTTCATCGCTTCAAAGAGATGTTTGCTCAAAAGATAGTGTGTTTTAGCCTCTTTGAGATTATTTTGCAGTTTATAGATTTTGGCTATATCTTTTAATGTTTCGGCTTCCAAATTTATGTATTTATTCTCTTTTGCTATTTTTAGAGCTTCATTGCAATATTTGAGAGCACTTTCGTAATCACCAGCTTTTAAATAGGTATCTCCGATATTGCCTAATACATTGGCAATCCCGCCTTTATCATCGATCTCTTTTTTGATTTTTAAAGAATCATTTTGGTATCTCAGCGCGGTTTGAAACTCTTTCATATCCCTATAGATATTTCCGATACTTCCTAACGAATCTGAAATTCCACTTTTATCGCCAACCCCTTTATAAGTCTTTAAAGAATCGTTTTGATATTGTAGAGCAGTTTCAAGTTTTTGTAATCCCTGATAAGCACTTCCGATACTTCCTAATGTCGAAGCAATCTCAAGTTTATTGCCGATCTCCTTTTCAATTTTCAAAGAGTCATTTTGGTATTTGAGTGCAGTCTCAAACATCCCTAATTCAAGATAGATATTGCCAATATTTCCTAATGTGATAGCGATCCCATGTTTATTACCGATTTCTTTGTGAATTTTTAAAGCATCGTTTTGGTATTGCAGTGCGGTTTGAAATTCTCCTAAATTTTTATAGATAATTCCAATATTTCCTAATGCTATAGTAATTCCGTTTTTATCCCCAAACTCCTTTTCTATCTTTAAAGAGTCATTTTGATATTGTAGAGCCGTTTCAAACTCACCTAATCCCAAATAGATATTTCCGATACCTCCCAACGAAGCTGAAATACCGCTTTTATCGCCAATCTCTTTACGAATTTTTAACGCATCATTTTGCCACTGAAGAGCAGTTTTATATTCGCCTAACTTGCTATATATATTTCCAATATTTCCCAATAAAATTGCAATGCCACTTTTATCGCCAATCTCTTTTCTTATCTTTAAAGAGTCATTTTGGTATTTTAATGCTACTTTTAAATTTCCCAACCAAAAATATGAATTGCCTATATTAGAAAGTGAGGTTGCTTCTCCACTTTTATCTTTTATCTTTTTTCGTAATTCAAGTGCTTGCCGCTGATATTTTAAAGACATAGAGTAATTACCAATATTATGATAAGTCATCCCTATATTTCCAAATATATCAGCCTTTTTATCTTTTTGATTATTGCTATAGTTTAAAGCGTGGTTGAAATATTCTAGTGCGAGATGAAAGTTACCTATATTGTAGGCTTCCATTGCGATAGTTGTCGTTAAATCGAAAAGGATATTGTTGTGTTTAATATCGGAGAGTAGATATTTTTCATATTCATCTATAGCTTTTTGTAACTTGTCATCTTTTACTTCAGGGGTGTAATTAAACGAATGATCGCTAAAAGAGTACGAAAATTTGACAGTAGAGAACAAATCACCGGCTTCACCTTTGAGGTATTCCAAAAGTTCATTAGAGAGGATGACGACAATTTTTATGTTTTTCAGATAGATGAAATCTCGTTGAAACTGTAATCCTGCGACGACTGCTTTTGGATTGTTGTGAGAGTAGAGATTGGCAAGAAAAAAATCATTTTTATCATAGCCATCATTGTCGGCTAATTTTCTTAAAATTTCATTTTCAAACGTAAAAAGTTTGAGTGAATAGTTAGCTATCAGGTGCTCTTGAAACTCATTGGCTAAACTTTGTGTGTCGACACCGACTAACAGTATCCCGTTAGCACCTGAAACTCTTTTGATATCGGATTCGAGTCTTTTAAGGGCAATTCTGTCTTGGGGGAGAAGGGATTGCATCGTCTTAGTTTAAATTCCCTGCAATAATAGGGTTGATGTCATAATAAACAGTTCCATTAAAATAGGCGAATACCAAACCGTCTCTGATTGTCTTCGCAAGTGATGAGTAGTCATCCTCATCTTCGATAGTATGCGTATTTTTTATTTTATGTAAAAATTTTGAATGGATTTGCGTTCTAGTGGCATAATGACCTTTTAAGATTTTTATAGCACTTTTTACTTCTTGGACATCTACTTTATCGGTTTCAAATATATCGGTCGCTTCCGTTGAGGCTCTTTGGATGATCTCTAAAAGCTGTCTGATATTTCCGCCGCTCATTGTAACCGCTAAATCCATGGCTTCTGGCGTGATTAGGTCGTTATTTTCAATTCTTTTATTAACAATTAGTTTTAAATTTTCTATATTTTTTATTTTTCCCTCTTCGATTTCCATCGTAAAGTCGATAGGTTTTATCTCATTGATATCTATTTGCTCTTTAAGATACAGCGGCATGGTAATAATCTTAAAACATTTTACATCACGAAGGAGGGCAATATCTTCTTTGAATATTTTATTGGTATTTTCAATATTGGATAATCTCTCTAACCCATCAAGTATTAGTAAAATCTCTTTTGGAGAATTAGATAATTTTTTGTACTCATCAATCAACGTGTTTATCGTATTGAGCAAGTCTTTGGTTTTAAATCGATATCGTGTTCTTGCTTCTTCACGAATGTGTTTGTCCGTTTTATAGATCGCACTGAGCTTAGAATCCGCGCTAAAATAGGAAAAAAAGCTTGCTTTTGTAGAGAGACTCCCTTCTGCACTCCCTTGTTTTAATGAAGAGCTTGCTGTGGAAGTTGTTTTTTCCAGTTCCCCTGAACTTAATTCTTGAAGGTCTTGGAGTTTATTCGCAAACTTGTCTCTCAACTCTTTCGTTTTAGCCCCATCGAGTCTGTTGTTGTCGATGAGATCAAACCCGATAACCAATAAAATATCGACGATATCCACCTCAGAGATATCAAATACCTCCATAGCCTGAATGTGACGAATTTCATAACTCTCTTCAAAAGATTGATTTTTATTTTTTAAGTTGTTTAAGATGGTGCTCTTTCCATTACCGCGCTGTCCAGCAATAAAGAAAATACGTTGATGAACTTTATTCCGTTTTACATCATTTATAAATCGTGTTAATTTTCCATCATAAATGTTTTCAAAAAAAGCATATTCATCTTCACTTAAGGGTCTGTTAAATTCAAAACTGTTGTACATATCCTCTAATGTATTCGCTTTTGTTAGCATAATCGTAATTTTCCTGAATATATAGTTTAAGTAGGTGATGATAGCATTAAAAGAGTTAAATACGTCCTTAACAATACTTATGGTATGATTCCCATTCGAAAATTTTAAATAGAAAGTGGGTGATGTGAATGCCTGGAATTATCTTACGCCAAGATGATAACTTTGACGCTGCTTACCGACGCTTCAAGAAACAAACAGATCGTAATCTTGTTGTTACTGAAGCTCGTGCGCGCCGTAACCATATAACGGAAACGGAAAAACGCAAACAGTTCAAAATCAGCGCTCGCAAGAAGATGTTAAAACGTCTCTATATGATGCGACGTTACGAATCTCGCCTGTAATTTCAGAGTGCTTCGGCACTTTGGTTACACCTTGCTCTTTTTTAGTAATCCCCTTTTTTCTTCTTATAAATTTATGACAAAATGCAATACAATTGCTTATTCTTAAAAATATGCTCTATCATATGCAAAATTATCCCATAGTTAGGAATTATCATGTCAAATTTGATCCAAGCAATATTAAATATTGTTAATAGTACGCAAATAAAAATTGGGACGATGACAACTGGAAATAATAGAGCCAATAATATGGGGGATGGTTTAGAAGAGTATATTAAAAATATTTTTGCTAACACCATAAATGAAACGAATGAACAAAAAAGACTTGAAACATTTTCACACGTTTATTCTTACCATGGAAATAAAAATAACCCACCTGATTTGATTTTAAAAAATAGTGATGCTATTGAGATCAAGAAGTTAGAATCTTATAATACGGCAATAGCACTCAATAGCTCCTATCCAAAAGCAAAACTTTTTTCCAATAGTACGATGATTACAACCGCGTGTAGAGGGTGTGAAGCCAATTGGATTGAAAAAGATATGCTTTATGTTATAGGAAATGTTCCTAAAAATACAAATAAGTACCAAATCGAATCAGACAACAACTTCATGGACAAACGACAGGTAAATATTTTTTAACTTGAAAGAGTGAGAAGTCAATTTTTCGTTTTGATCCGTATTCGTCCAGTGTTTTTAAAACAAAGC
>JBAZTZ010000025.1:0-36145 GCA_041661705.1 Sulfuricurvum sp. | reverse complement strand
AGCGTTCATCTCATTCTGTACTAAAAGCAAATGTCTTTTTTTAAACGTTTATCCACTTTATTTCCTTCTTTGACGGGTATTTAATTCAACTCTCAAATTTTATCATTAATTGTGTAGAAAGGTATGATCAAGATTTACTTTTCGAAGTATTAGGTCTGTTTTATGGTGAGGCAGGGCATTGATTATAGTCTCATCTTTTCCAAAAAGCAGTATTGCCCCAAGCGTAAAGCCCTCTTGGTTTGTGGTTTTATCTACCTTGTAAAGCCCAGAGCTTTTAAGAAGCTCAAAATCACTCAAGCCTTCCCATGGGTGAGTATCTGCTCTTCTGTTTGTTGCTACTATTCGCATACGTTTGATAAGCTCTAAGTCAAAATCATCCATGGTCGCATAAGGAAATATCTTGTCTTCTGTGTGAATATCTTGTTTGAAAAGATAGAGCTTTGCTATGTTTGCATTTTGCCCTGTTATGTTTATATCGCTATCGTTGTTTCTGTCAAATATTTTGCCATTTAAGCTATGTACTGATTTACTCATAGGTACATGGATATACAAAATCTTTTTATTTTCTATCTCTATCGTTTGAATGTTTAGATACAAAGGTGAGCTAAACTTTTGAGGGTTGTTAATGGTTGTCACAAAATCTTTTTTTATGCTCTCAATAGCCGTTTCATCTACTCCTGTTATTGTCCCATCATCTTTTACACCTAAAAGTATGTCTCCACCAGCACGATTTGAAAACGCGCAAACTGTTTCATAGACATCTTTGTTGAGTTGCGTTTTTGACTCTTTAAATTCCACAGTTAAGGTTTCACCGTTTGAGATAATGGATTTGATGGTTTCTATTGTTTTAAGCATTTGTACTTACATTTTTCATTTGCGTATCTGCTTCATACCCTTCCAACTCAGCCTGCAGCACTTCATATTCTCTTTTTTTAGACGCTACAAACTTGCGTGTGAGTGCTATTTTTTCTTTTATCCCCGCATCTGTGAGGAGGTAGCGGTAACTTACTTTTTTTTCGGAGCTTAAAAAGCGTTCGCCTTTAAGAACATAGTTGACCTTGCCCACGCTGTAGCCAATCTCACAAGAAAGGGAGCGTTGAGAGGTAATAGCCTCCGCCCGTCGTAACATGACTAGTTCTAACTCTTCATCACTCAAGTTCGTTACCTTTTGTTTTTAAAAAATGTTCGAAACTCTACAGTGTTCAAACTTTGATGTCGGTTAAACGCAGTTGGTTCTTTGCGTAAAGTCATTGCAACTTCTCCAAAATAACCAATGAAGCACTATCCATTTTATTAAATGCAAAGACTTTGTTTCCTAAATCTTTCAAGCTAGCACCTATGTGGTATATCTCACTATTGTCTATGATGAGAAATCTATCATGGAAACTTTTACTCGATTTTAGTTCTATGTTTTTATACTGTTTTTTATATTTATCATAGTCAAGTTGTAGATGTTTGTTTATGGATTGGGTATAGATTGTAAATCTTATATTTGGGTATTTGCTACATAGTGTAAAGATAGAATGGTCTATATAGTTGTCAATCAGAACTACTTCATTTTGAGCACTTTCTAGTAAATTATTTACAAATATATACGCATCAAAAATTTGTCCATCGTAAAAGATGCCTTGTTCTAGTTCTAAAGTGCTGTTTTTTATGTGAGATTTTACCTCTTGCATATCACTTTCAAGGTTTGACAATCTTTGTTCTGTAATTTTATGAGTGTTTATAGCATATCCATTTATTATGTACTCTTTTAAAACAGAAGTTGCCCATTGGCGGAATTTTGTGGCTTTAAATGAACTTACTCTATAACCCACAGAGATAATTGCATCAAGACTATAATGCTTTATAGTTCTTTTTACTTTTCTGCTGCCCTCATGGCGAACTATCGAGAAATCCTCGGTAGTTGAATTTTCATTTAGTTCTTGCTCTTTATATATGTTTTTTCAGTGCAAACTGACATTATCTGCACTTGTATCAAAAAGTTCTGATATTTGAGATTGACTAAGCCAAATAGTTTCATGTTCAACCGAAACAGCTAGTTCTATCTCACCGTCGTTGTATTTGATTGGTTCGTTCATCTGATTTCCCATTCAAACGCCGATTGACAGATGAGGGTAAGATCATCATACTTTGGAGTCCAGTTCATCTTTGTTCTTATGGCTGTGTTGTCAGATAGTAGCATCGCAAGATCACCTAAAAATTTAAATTCTTGTAGTGTTGTTATCATAAACTTTTTCCTTGCATTTGCATATCTGTTTCATACACTTCCAACTCAGCTTGCAATGTTTCGTACTCTCTTTTTTTAGACTCTACAAACTTGCGTGTAAGAGCGATTTTTTCTTTTATCCCTGCATCTGTGAGGAGGTAGCGGTAGCTTACTTTTTTCTCGGAGTTTAAAAAGCGTTCGCCTTTAAGAACATAATTGACCTTGCCCACACTGCAGCCGTTCTAGCTCTTCATTATTCAAGTTTGTTATATTTTGTATTTTTAAAATGTTCAGAATTTTACAGTGTTCAAACTTTGATGTCGGTTAAACGCAGTCATCGCTTACTAAGTTGATTAAATTCGCCCTCTTAAAATAAGGCGAATTCAATTATTTTATAAAAACATTCAAAGCTTTTAAGAGAACTAAAACTACTCCAGCACCGCCGATATACCATCTCATTGTGCTTATGATAGTATCTTGCATTTTGACTTGAGCTTGTTCAAACTTGGTCTCAAGCCCTGAAAATCTATGTTCCAATGCCAGAACACTTGCGGTTACTTCATTGAGCTTATCATCTCGATAAGCATATCATCAACTCGTGTTTTGTTCAGCACCTACTTCTCTACTTTTTGATAAAAATAATTCGTCGCTTCCACAAACCCATCGATACTGCCGCAATCGAAACGTTTTCCCTCGAACTTGTACGCCAAGACTTTGCCTTGCTTCGCTAACGTCAAAAGGGCATCAGTGATCTGAATTTCTCCCCCTTTGCCAGGTGGTGTTGTTTCGAGCACTTCGAAAATTTCAGGGATGAGGATATACCGTCCGATGATCGCGAAGTTACTCGGGGCATCTTTGGGATCTGGTTTTTCTACCATGTCATATACTTTGTACAAATTGTGCTCAACAAGTTCTCCGGCTATGACACCGTATTTGTTGGTATCCTCTTGAGGGACTTCTTCGATGGCAACGATACAGCAATCGGGATAGTTGCCATGGATCTCTATCATTTGGGTGAGGACGGATTTACCACTATTATTGTCACACAAATCATCTGCCAATACAACGGCAAAAGGTTCATCCCCTATGAGTGTTTCTCCTGTGAGGATAGCATGTCCCAATCCCTTCATCTCTACTTGTCGTGTGTAAGAAAACGTGCAACGATCAATAATATCACGAATATCGGCAAGCATTTTTTCTTTGCTTGTCCCCTTGATTTGATGTTCTAATTCATAACTCACATCAAAGTGATCTTCGATTGATCGTTTACCACGCCCTGTTACAATCGCCATGGTATTCATACCGGCGGATATAGCTTCTTCTACACCATACTGAAGCAAAGGCTTGGTCAGTACAGGGAGCATCTCTTTTGGGATTGCTTTGGTCGCTGGGAGGAATCGTGTTCCGTAACCGGCTGCTGGGAATAGACATTTTTTGATTTTATTACTTTTCATTTAGTGTTCCTCTATAGTTCATATCCATTAGGATTTGACGATTGCCATCTCCAACTATCTTCACACATCTCATCAATAGTTCGGGTGGCACTCCAACCCAGTGTTTTTTCTGCATAGCTAGGATCTGCAAAACATTTTGCTATATCTCCTGCTCGTCTTTCCACTATTTTATAAGGAACTTTTTTGCCCGATGCTTTTTCAAAAGCTGCTACCATTTCTAATACTGAGTAGCCCTTACCTGTTCCAAGATTTACGGTGAGAACATCGTGTATATCTGCTATCTTTTGAAGCGCTTTTACATGTCCTTGAGCCAAATCAACAACGTGTATGTAGTCTCTCACGCCTGTACCATCTTCGGTATCATAATCTCCACCAAACACACTTAAAACGTCACGCTTTCCGACAGCTGTTTGCGCTATAAATGGCATAAGATTGTTGGGGATCCCATTGGGATCTTCACCTATGGTTCCAGACTTATGAGCCCCTACTGGATTGAAATATCGTAGAAGTACTATTTTGAACTCATTATCACTGATATATACGTCTCTTAGTATCTCTTCGATAAAAAGTTTACTTCTTCCGTATGGGTTGGTGGCACTAAGGGGGAAGTCTTCTTGAATCGGTGTCGTATGGGGATCGCCATAAACCGTTGCCGATGAGCTAAAGACGATTTTTTTGCAGTTATATTCTTTCATAACGTCGAGAAGCACTAGCGTACCGTTTACGTTGTTATCATAATATTTGAGAGGCTCATTTACTGATTCACCCACCGCTTTCAACCCTGCAAAATGTATCACTGAGTCTATGAGATAAGAGGCAAATAGTTTTTTTAACGCAACTTTGTCTCGAATGTCACCCTCTTCAAATTGTATACTTTTACCGATAATCGCTTCAACACGCTTGAGAGCTTCTAATGAGGAGTTGCATAGGTTATCATACACCACAAAAGTATACCCTGCTTCATCCAGCGCAATAAGAGTATGCGAACCTATGTATCCAGCACCACCTGTGATAAGTATATTTGATTTTTGCATTCGGTCTTCCCCTCACTCTCCAACTTTGTTTCATGATGTTAATAAACATTGATGGTGTATTTTGCCTAATTCAGACTTTGGATCGGCTTTTAGTGATCAGAATTTCGTTTAGTGTTTGGGCTAAAAATTGATATAATCGCACTATGCTTACTTTTAAAACCCTTTTTCAGATGATGCTCCGCTACAAACGCCAGCTTTTATGGGGAAATCTCATTGCCATCCTCGCGACGCTGATCTCGATTCCCGTTCCTTTGCTTATCCCTCTTATGGTCGATGAAGTGCTTCTCAAAAAAGGAGGAATTGTCACACGAACGATTGATTGGCTGACCCCTTTTCATGAACCATTGCTCTATATCGGAATTGTTCTTGCGGTGACGATTGGATTGCGATTTTTCTTTTTTCTCCTGAGCGTCGTATCACAGCGTTTTTTTATCACCCTTTCTCAAGAACTCAGTTTTGCTATTCGTGTTCAAGCATTGGAGCATCTCAAGCATGTCTCTATGAGCGCATACGAACGACTAGGAAGTGGGAAGGTTATCACCCACCTCATCACCGATATTGATACCATTGAACAGTTCATAGGAAGCGCCCTTTCCAAACTCGTCGTCTCTGTAGCAACGCTTATCGGAGTGGCTGTCGTGCTCATTTGGATCAATCCCCTCTTTGGTATTTTGATTTTGATCTTTCAGCCGATGGTTATGATCGTAACACGGAAAATCTCAGGACGGGTAGGACTTCTCAAAAAAGAGCAAAATCGTACTATCGGTGAACTCTCGGATACGTTGACACAAATGTGTGACTTGTTCGGACAAATCCGTGCTAGCAATAAAGAAGATCGTTTTGTAGGAAATGCAATCACCCAATCACAACGTCTCAAACAAAGTGCTAGCGAGTATGGGATCAAAGCACTCTTTGGTGAGAAATATTCTTATACCCTTTTTCTCAGTGGATTTGAGATTTTTCGTGCACTGGGACTGGTAATGGTTCTTTATTCCGATCTCTCTATTGGGCTGATGTTTGGAATTTTCGGCTATTTATGGTTTATGATGACCCCTGTCCAAGAGTTGCTCTCACTTCAATATGCCTACGCTAATGCAAAAAATGCCCTTTCACGGCTCAATGAACTTCTATCCCTTCCGTTGGAGCCCAAAAGCCCTGAGCAACCTGCCGTTCTTTGTGACTCAACGGCTCTCTCTATCGAAACAAAAGATTTGGTGTTTGGATACGATGAAAACGAACCTGTCCTCAAAGGGGTCAATATCTCCATCAAAGCAGGAGCCAAAGTTGCTATCATCGGAGCAAGCGGAAGCGGCAAAAGTACCCTTTCTCAACTACTAGTCGGATTTTATCCCCCTACGTCAGGGACGATTGAGTATAACGGGGTGGAGGTTCACAAAATCGGATTTGCTTCTATCCGCAATGAAGTGTTTGTCGTCTTGCAACAACCCCTTATGTTCAATGAAACCTTGCGTTTTAATCTAACGATGGGGGATGAAATCAGCGATGAAAAAATATTTGAAGCATTACGGATTGCCCAGCTTGAAGATTTTGTACAAACCTTGCCACTAGCTCTTGAGACACAAGTGGGGAAATTCGGTATCCGCCTCTCAGGAGGTCAACGCCAACGTCTCTCAATAGCCCGTATGGTCCTTGCTAATCCCAAAGTCGTTATCTTCGATGAATCCACCTCTGCACTGGATGTTCATACTGAGAGTGCCTTGTTTGAAGCACTTCGTACGTTTTTAAATGAAAAAACCGTCATTATCATCGCCCATCGTCTAAGCACCGTTACCCGCGCCGATTATATGTATGTTCTTGCCAATGGACGTATTGTGGAACATGGGACGCGTGAAGAGCTTGAATTGTTGGAAGGAAGTTTCCATGCCTTTGCCCACCACCAACGATAAAATCATAAAACACACGTATTTTCTACGATGGGTAGCTGTCGTTTCACTGGCTTTGAGTACGTGGCTCTTCCTCCCCTTTCTAAAAAGCTTTACGGTTGCGTTGCTGTTGGCAATGGCGTTTTATCCTATCCATGAGATACTGCAATTACAGCTCAAGCAACACAATCGCCTCGAAAAAATAGCGTCGATACTATCCGCAGCACTTATCACCCTTGGGCTATCTGTGATTATCTTTTTGCCGATTACCCTATTTGTGTATCGTCTACTTGACCATCCTACGGCTATCATTAATGAAATTCGACAAATAGGAGGGGGTATCAATACCCTAAGTGCTCATTTACCGTCGTATATTCAATGGCTCAAAGATCCGCTTGATTCCCTTATTCTACAAGCAAAATTGCACAATACTGAAATCATCGCTTTTTTGGTGGGATGGATTCAAAATGGGCTGACCATGTTTCTCTCTATGCTTGGGGAAATGGTGATGATTATCATTTTTTTCTTCTTTCTACTCTGGTATGGTCGCACTTTAAATCTATTTTTACTCCCTATCGTCCCACTCGCTCGCGATATAAAACGAGGCTTCTTGAAAGATATGACCCAAATAACAGCCGTCGTATTTTACACATTGGTCGGAGTGATGATCGCTCAAGGGTTGGCGTTCGGAATTTTTATCGCTTTTTTTCAAGGGTATAATCCTCTCTTGCTTGGGTTTTTGACGGCTTTCTCGGCTATTATCCCTATTGTGGGGACGGCACTGGTTTGGGTTCCCGTCGCACTAGATGAATACTTGCAAGGACATATTTTTAACGCTGTTTTGATTTCCCTTTATTCATGGGCGATGATGGCATTTTTTATTGATAATATTGTAAAGCTGATTATTTTAAACTTTGTTAATCGTACTATCGGCAACGGTGAGAACCGTATCAATGAGTTTGTTATCTTTTTTGCTATTGTAGGGGGATTGGCGACATTCGGATTTTGGGGAATTATCCTAGGCCCTGCTATTGTTGCTTTTACGATTACAACATTGAGGGCACTAAGAAGATGATTATGCTTTGAGGGCTTGTACCTCATCACGCAAACGGTTGAGCTCTTCCATAATAGATTCAATCTCATTCGACTTCTCGGTCGTATTATCGCCACTATGAGTGTAACGGTTAATCGTTGATTGAAGCGTATTAGCTAACTCATCAAGTTTCCCTTTAGCACCATCAATAAGGGCATGGTGATCAAAATGAATATTGTCTTCAAGATCATGAATTTTATCAATAATTTCATCTTGATGTTTGATAGCAAAGTATGTTGCTACACCTCCAACGACAGCTCCTAACAAAAGGCTTAGTGCATTGTTTTGATTCATGGTATTTCTCCTGTGATTAGTTTGATTCTTTTTTGAAAATTTTCGACACGGTACCGATAAGCCAAGAACCCAATGTCACTTTGGCAATGCCACTGGATATTTTCAAGACCACATCATGCACTTCATTGAGCGTTAACGCCATCTTGACGGAGAGAAATTTAAGCTCAGCTTGCACGTACGCCATACACTCATTAAACTGATTAATGCTTTTACGTACTTCAAAACTCACATGAACCACTACAATCGTAATAATAACCATACACACGGCAATAATACCCACAAAAAAAGTTATTAAACTGCTCTCCATTCCCATATCCCTTAACTATCTGTATCGACAATACTACTCTAATAATTCTTAACTTTATCTATAAACATCAGCAAAAAATATTAACTCATAGAATCCATACTAACCAATAAATCATCCATTTTGGAATCAACCGTACCAACATAGCTAGTAAGATCCACCATTTCATCCATATTTTGATTGAGTGCTTCGCTATTATCGTTGATAGCTTGAATCAAAATATTAATTGTTGCCGATATTTCTGCAAGGCTTTTTTGCGTTCGTTCCGCAAGTTTACGCACCTCATCCGCTACAACCGCGAATCCACGTCCATGCTCACCTGCTCGAGCAGCTTCGATGGCTGCATTCAAGGCGAGAAGATTGGTTTGATCGGCTATATCACCAATCGCTACCAAAATAGTTTTGGTATCCTGCGCATTTCCAACCAAAGATCGAAGATTTATGGAAAGGTCGTGCTCTTTGTCGGCAACGTTTTGAATGCGGTCAACGGTAATGGTAATCATTTCATTAAGTTCCACAAATTTAGTGGATCGAATCTCCTCAATCGTAGCTTTGAGCCTTTTTGTATTGTTGTTAAGAATTTCTTTGGCTTCGTTATTTTGATATTCCATTGATTGCAATGCGGCGGCAAGATCATTGATCCTATCTAACATTTGTCCCATTTTACCCTCGATTTTGACATCCAATCGAGTTGAAAAAGCCCCCTTCCCTAATGCCTCTAATACATGGATTGCACTATCAATATTCTTCTCCGTAGAATCCAACATATGATTCATGGTTTTACGAAGCAAATGGACATGAGGCGTTTTCGAATCACTCCCTACACGGCACATATAATGTCCTTGACGAACCTTGTCAGCTAAAAGTACCATTTCTCCTGCGACTAAAGTATCCTGCAATAACATGGTTTCGTGCGCTTTTGCCAGTGCATTAATTTTCTCTTCTGAACTTCCGTATTTGGCTTGCATAGGTGACAAACGGTTGCGTTTAAATTGCATAAGCTGCAAAAAATCATCCAGTTGTTTGTTGAGTGCTGATTCTCCCTCTGGCGCACTTGTTGCTGTCCATATTGAGACAAATAGCATCACGACCAACGCCGCTACTAAAACACCCATACTTTGAGTGAGCATTCCCACGAGAATACCGCTCAATGCTACCCCTGCTAAAACCATTATTTTTATTGTGTTATTCATTCTATCCTCCTTATCGCATTGTTTTGTAAAGGCGTTGTGCTTCTTCTATCTCATCTGTTGATGCTTTTCGACGACATGACATAAAACCACCCTGCCCATCTCCACACGCAATATTAGGATAAACCATCGCATATACCCAATAATACCCACCACTTTTCGTCGAATTCTTCACATACCCTGTCCATATTTGTCCACTTTTGGCAGTAGTCCAAAGATCTTTAAAAGCGGCTTTTGGCATATCTGGATGACGGACAATATTATGCTGTTTTCCAACCAATTCTTCGAGAGTGTAACCTGCAATTTTGCAAAAATCTTCATTTGCAAAAAGAATATTTCCTTTTTCGTCCGTTTGCGATACCAAAAAATCAGTGTCTTTTAAAACCAGCTCTTTACTCATACTTGCACCTTATAATAAAATTAAAATCTTCTTATTTCCGAAATACTATACCTATATTTCTATTAAATATCACTCCATTTCGTAAATTACTACCTAGCCAAATCAAACCAATAACTATAAATGTTTTATTCAAGCAAAATAAAGTAACACTTTTAGTGGTATAATCTAATTCTATATAATCTATCAAAGGTCTCATAATGAAACTCTCATCACATGAAGAAGGGCTTCTTCTGAGCATAGTTTTACCTGTATTAGCTCCATTTGTTACTCTTCTTATTCAGACTTTTTTTTGGCAATATTTTCAGCCTTACGTATGGTTTCTCTTTTATCCAACGGTATTTTTTATGGCATGGATTGGAGGAATGCGTGGGGCATTGATTTCATCAGTTATTAGTGCTTCTATTGTCTTGTGGTTTTTTATGCCTCCGACGCATAGTTTTGATAAAGATAATTTTTCTGCGTATATGTCAGTATTTGTGTTTATCATGTTGGGATACGCACTTGGGCTAGTCCAGCAAAAGCTCAAAAGAACCTATCGTGCACTCGAAAATGAAGTTGGATTACGGGAAAGTATTATTCAAGCTTTGCCTGATCTCGTTTGGTTAAAAGATTGTGAGGGTGTTTACCTTTTTTGTAATAACCGCTTCGAAGATTTTTTTGGTGCTTCAGAGGCAAAAATCATCGGTAAAACTGATTATGATTTTGTCGATAGCAAACTGGCAGATTCTTTCCGAGAACATGACAAAATGGCAATGCACAAAAATACACCATCCGTCAATGATGAATGGATTACTTTTACCCATGACAATCATCGTGAACTTGTAGAGACAATCAAAACAGCTGTATATAATGACAAAAAGAAATTAATAGGTGTTCTAGGCGTTGCGCACGATATTACGGATAGACTAAAATCGGAAGAGAAGCTCCGTGAGAGTGCCAAAATCCTTCAAAGCATTCTTGAAACTACCCTTGATGGATTCTGGAGTGTTGACTATCAAGGAAATTTGGTAGATGTTAATTCGACGTATTGCCAGCAGTCAGGGTATACAAAAGAAGAGCTTCTTGCACTGCAAATATCTCAACTGGATGCAATTCATAGTCCCTTAAAGATTGAAGAAAATATGAAAATGATCATTGAGCAAAAACACACTCAATTTGAAACCAAACATCGTCGTAAAGACGGATCAATTTGGGATGTTGAAATTAGTATCACAATCTTTGATATTTCAGGCGGGCGGTTTTTCGCATTTCTAAGGGACATCACTCAGCGTAAAAAAATGGAAGAGGCTCTACTGCAAAGTGAGAAGATGCTAATGATCAACTCACGCCAAGCCGCAATGGGAGAGATGATCTCAATGATTGCGCACCAATGGCGGCAACCGCTCAATGTTATGGGACTAGCAATTGCCAATGTCCAAACAAAGCAAGCACTTAACCTCCTCTCCCCCACGGAGCTTGAGGATAAGTTTGATATTATTTCCAGTAATATTTCCTATATGTCAAACACGATTGATGATTTTAGAGATTTTTTCAAGCCAGATCAATCCAAAGAGCAGATAACGATAGAGGATGTTATCACAAGTGCGTTGGATATTGTTGGTAAAGCATTTAAGAATGAGAATATCACCATAACGGTACACAATAACACGCATCGCTCTTTACTGCTTTACAAGAACAAATTGATACAGGTAATACTCAATCTTTTAAATAATGCTAGATACATCTTAATTTCAAAAAAAATCAAAGATGCTGCTATTTCCATAACTGTTTATGAAACCGAAGAGGAGGTAACGATTAGTATTTGCGATAATGGCGGAGGGATTTCCAAAAAAAGTCTAGCTCATCTTGGGGAACCCTATTTTACAACCAAAGAGCTCAATGGGACGGGCTTAGGACTCTATATAGGTAGGACTATCCTAGAAAAATATTTTGCAGGAACACTCACGTGGCACAATGAAAAAGAGGGAGCCTGTTTTATAATTACAATAAGGGAAAAATTGTCTCTTAAAGCCCTTTAAGTTTTAGAGTCCGCTTGGACACCCACCCCCAATTTTATACTGCGAAAGCTCCATCCCTCTCACATCCATTACATGAACAGCGCACGCCAAACACGGGTCGAAGGAATGGATAACGCGAAGCACTTCTAATGGAGCAGAGGGATCGGAGAGTTTGAGACCGATTAATGACTCTTCATACGCACCTCGACTGTTTCTGGTATCTTTGGGAGAAGCGTTCCACGTTGTGGGGACGACCGCTTGATAGTTGGCGACTTTTGCGTCTTCAATTCGGACAAAATGACCCAATACCCCGCGCGGTACTTCGAAAAGTCCTCTCCCCCTTGCCTCTTGTGGCAGCTCTTCAAAAATATACTTCGTCCATGTTGTCTCATCGTAGTATTTGATATTTTCGATCAAATCACTCATCATATCGAACAAATAGTCGCAACAAATTTGCGCTTCAACGGCTCGTGCGGCATTTCGCCCTACTGTGGTGGAAAAATCAATCAGTTCCATCCCCGTTTTGGTCATAAACCGCTCCATATAAGGGAGTATGATAGGAGACTTTTTGGCAACTCCGATACACATCCGTGCCAATGGCCCTACCTCCATCACGGCACCATCGTAACGGGGTGCTTTTACCCACGTATATTTTCCCTCACTTTTGAGCGTTCCATCATCATTGAGGTCGGTGTAGAAGGGGGTCGTCTCCCCCTCGTACGGTGAGAGTGGTACATCATTCTCATACCATGAACGCGATGCCTCTTCGGTAATTTTCGATTCATCAAAGGGCTCGATGTTCTCAAAGTCGTGCCCTCTCACAATACCGCTTTCAAAAAGTTCATGCCCATCACCAAAACGGTATCCACCACATCCCATAAAGTTTCCGCTTGCACGCCCTTCGCCCACATCAATCGATTCGCGATACCCATCAACGATCATCATCATATCGGGGATATACGCACGCTCGATAAACTCTCGAACTTCTTTGATAATAAAGAGAAAATCATTCAACCGTTGAGGGTTGAGCATATCCGCAACGCTCGTCACCCCTCCAACAACAAGGTTTTGAGGATGAGGGGTTTTGCCTGCGAAAAGTGCAACGGCTTTGGAAAGGTTGCGCTGAAGGGTCAACGCTTCAAGATAGTGGTTCATATGGACAAGATTTTGCTCAGGAGTCAATTTATAGGCACTGTGCCCCCAATATCCGTTCGCAAAAAGTCCCAATCGCCCCGCTTTGACAAAACTGCCTAGCTTCTCTTGAACACTCTGTAAGTGCTCTGGTGAATTTCGGTACGGATGGTCACACCACTGTTTGGCTTCCGCCGATGCTTTGATACAATCGGCATTCAATGCACTGGTAATATCCACAAAATCAAGAGAATGGAGATGATAATAGTGGACAATATGATCTTGGACGAATAGCGATAAGGTCACTAGATTTCGGATAATCTCGGCATTTTTTGGAATCGTAATACCGTACGCATCTTCCACCGCACTAATGGAGGCGCGATAATGGACATTCGTACACACTCCGCATATCCGTTGGGCAATCAGCCCCACATCTCTAGGGTCACGCCCTTTTAGAATCGTCTCAATCCCTCGAAACAGTTGCCCCGATGCCCATGCTTCACGAATGATATTCTCCTCGTCTATCTCCACTTCGATTCGCAAGTGCCCCTCGATGCGGGTGATAGGATCAATTACAATTTTTCGATTACTCATTTGGCTTCTCCTGTAATGGTCGTTGATTGGCATACTCATCAAATGCGATTTTTCCCTGACCACACCCAAAACATCCGTGTCCTGCTTGTACGGGCCAACTCGTCCCCTCATTGAACTTCACGAGAGAACAATTGAGATCGGCATGCGGGCCTTTGCACCCCATTTGAAAGAGACACCACCCTTTTTTTGCCCCATCGTCGCCCCATTCGAGAACAAATTCATCGGCGTCATAATGCCCTCTACGTTCGCAGTTATCATGTACCCGAAATCCATACGCCCATTCGGGACGATTTTTCGCGTCCAGTTTGGGGAACTCATCGAACATAATATAGTGCAAGAGTGTCCCCACAATATTGATCGGATTCGTGGGGCATCCAGGGAGGTTAACAATATCAGATCTGCCCAACGCTTCAGCAACTCCCACTGCACCCGTCGGATTGGGCGCGGCAGCAACAACACCGCCATCGTATGCGCATGAGCCCACCGCCATCACCGCCAACGCATTGGCAGAAACACGACGAAGCAGTTCCAATCCCGTTTCCCCTTTGGCTCCGATGCGTAGAAATTTCCCATCCAGACCCAACGGCACAGCTCCCTCAACGATCAGAAGATATTTCCCCGCATCGTTGGCGATGATAGAATCCAATGCCATCTCAGATTGATCTCCTGAAGCTGCCATGAGCAATTCGTGATAATCCAATGAGATGTATTTGAGAATCAGATCATCGACACTTGGGTGAGCCGATTTGATAAACGCTTCCGAATTTCCACTGCAATCAGAGAGCTCAAGCCAAATAATGGGAATTTTATTGAGTTGTGTCACCCCCTCTTTCACTACCTCTTCGAAATCGGGATGCAAGTGCATGGAGGCGGTAATCATCGACACCCAATGATTAAACTCATGGTTCAAATCAAACGAAGTGATTGCCTCCTCAAAGTTTTCTGTACTGAGTTGATTCTTCGCATGAAGTCGGTTGTATTTCTCGATTCGGGCACGGATGGTGGCAAGTTTCGCCTCTTTTGCCGCTGCTTCTCGTTCTTGTTTCAGTCGTGCTGCTTCGATGGGATCAACGGGGGTAGCTGTGATAATGGAGCAAATATCCTGCTTGCACCGTCCGCACGTTCGCCCTGCTTTGGAGTACGCTTTCAACTCAGCGAATGAAGTGACCGAATTTTCTTGGATAATCTCCACCAACTCCTGCTCATGCACCCCTTCACAGCTGCATATTAATCGCCCCTTTTCAGACATCAAACGATTTGAGTAGAGATATGCCGCATCAATGGGAGAATCATTTTCAATCAGTTTTTTCAATGCAAGAAGATCAATATTCGTATTAATCCCGATAAACCGCTTCAGCCGATCACCATTGACAATATACTGATCGATTCGATTTTCATGAGAGATAAGAATCGTCTCATTTTCACTATCTTTGGGATTAAAATCGGGAGAACTGACATCGGCAAATAAAAATGACCCCACTTTGAGCCCATCAATAGAGACCTCTTCGGTAAAGTTGGCTTCTTTTCCCAACACATTGGCAATGGCTACGTCAGCTTGAATACTACACTCTTTGACCCGTCCTGCAATAAATCCACCCTCTCGTAACTGTGCCGCTTCACCGACACAATAAATATCAGGATTGGAGGTTTGCATCGTCTCATCGACCAAAATCCCCTTATCACATTCGAGAGATTCACGCGCAAAAGCAATATTAGGATCAATCCCAACACCGAAAATAATAAACGGATTATCAATCACCCCTTGCTTGGTCAAAACTCTGGTAATCGTATTGCCCTCAACCTCTTTGTCAACAATCTGATCGTTAAATCGGATATGCACTCGGCTGTCCGCTTCGAAAATACTCCTTATCAACTCCAGCGCCTCACGACTAATCACCTCGGAGTAGAGATAGTTTTTTCGCACCAGTAGCGTAATATTTTTAGGGGCATCGCTACGCATCAACGTATCAAGCAACTCCAATGCGATAGGGCCAGCCCCCACGATAATGACATTTTTCCCTATCATCCCCTGCGCAATGACTTCACAATCTCTCTGTGAGCGAAACGTTGCTGCATTTTCAATATCTGCGATATTAAACAAGGTTTTAGGAAGTGAGCCTGTTGCAATGATAAGTTTGTCGTAATGAAATGCAGAATGTTGTGAAAAAACTCTCTTTGATTCCGAGTCAATCGCCGTAATTTTTTGATTTAGCTCCAATCGCACGTTGGGGTGAAGCTCAAGGGTAATGGAATCGACACAGTTACAATCCTCTACTAGCTTACATAAATGGATGCGATCGTAGGGAGGATGTTGCTCTTCGGAGACGATAAGAAGTTCCAAGTCGGGAGCTTGTTCTAAGAGGGTATTTGCCAAATAGACAGCGGCAATGCCACCGCCAACAATTACGATACGCATAGGGGTTCCTCACTTTTTATCTTTGGTTTGGGTGTTTTTTTCGCTGCTGCATAGGTCTCACGGCTTTTTTTGCACGCCTCTTCCCATACAAACCACCCTTCATTCGCACCATCCTCTTTGACCGCCCATCGCTGTTTCGTTTCACTTTGCCACAATGCTTCATCGGGTTTAGGACACGCACGAATACATTCACCGCAATAAATACATAACCACGGATTGTAGCGGTACTCTTTTTCTCCGCTCTCTTTTTGAAAGAAAAGTATCGCTCCGGGAGGACACACCTTCTCACATTTATCGCAATAGATACATGCTTCATGGTCGTGTTCGATCAATCCACGATACCCACTTGGCAAGGTAATCTCTTGAGCAGGGTAGTTGATCGTACGAACGGGTTTAAAAAGATTTTTAAATGCTTCGAGGATTGCTTTAAACATCTTTGCCCCCTATTTTGCCGTACACGACATACACGGATCAAACGAGGCAAGGATGGCAGGGGCATCGGCATATTGCGACCCCTTAAACACCTCCATCATCGCTGGAATCCCTGAAAAGGTGGGAGTCTTAATGCGAACTCGTTCAAGAATATTCGTCCCATTCCCCCGCACGAGATAAAAAAGTTCCCCCCGAGGTGCCTCAATACGGATAATATCTTCTCCCTTGGGCTTGCCTTTTACTTTCTCTTGGATCTCTCCTACGGGAAGATTATCGACAATATTTTGGCACATAGTAATGGAGTTAACAATCTCCCGAAGTCGGACAAAGTTACGAGCATGAATATCCCCCGTCGACTCCAAAATCATCGTATATCCCAATGCTTCGTAAGGGAAATCACTCGTCTCAGCGCGAACATCGGTCGCCAAACCCGATGCACGAGCCAACGGTCCAAGGGCATTATACGTATAGGCATCTTCTAAACTCAACACCCCTACCCCTTTGTATTTGAGAGAAAGCGACCAGTTATTATCGAATAATCCCGTTAATATCTCCATCTTTTCGGAGAGAATCGTGAGGTTTTTGCGTACCAAATCACAAAGATCCGAGGTCAAATCACGGTTCACCCCCCCAATAGAGATATAATCAAACTGAACACGGTTACCGCTAATCGCCTCTTGAACCTCCATCACCAATTCCCGATCCCCCATAATCTGCATAAAAAGGGCTTCAAATCCAGCATTCTCCGCTGTGTGGGCGAGGCAAAGCATATGGGAATGGATGCGGTCAAGCTCCACCATCAACATCCGTAAGTATTTGATCCGATCATTCGCCACATATCCCAACAGTTTTTCAACCGCCAACGTATACGAGAGGGAGTGGGTAATGGCGCAAAGTCCACAAACGCGCGCAACAACATACCCCACTTGTTTGAACTCAAAACTGCGGGTACACGCCAGCTCAACCCCACGGTGAACAAATCCTACATCAGCATCAACCCCGATAATTTTTTCATTTTCGCACTCAAACTTGAATCGAATCGGTTCAAGTAATGAAATATGTTGAGAACCTAGAGGGATATGAATCGTCTTTTTCACGCTTCACCCCTTAAAGGATGTTGGAGAGAGTCCTCATCGAGATAAAGCCCTTTTTGCGTCCCCTCCACTGTTAATCCGAACATATCGACAATCTCCCGTTCCCCCATAATACTAGAGGGGATAAGGGCCACGAGAGAGGGGATAGGTATCTCATAATCACTAAGGGCATAATAGATGACAACCTCATCTTTGACCCCGTATTTGGAAAAAATCCATTGTAGTTCAATTTTTCCCTCCCCTAAATCAATACCGTTGACACTCAAGAAATGCCATTCTTTGGGTTTATAAAAAGCCTCTATATCCGAGAGGAGCGTGGGGAGTGTGGTTTCAATTTTCGTCATTATGTACCTTTTTTGCCATATTAAGGCGACTGAGTTTGTTACCAATTGTCTCGATTGCACCGAAAAGTTTGAATGGTTTTTCGATCTCTTTACTCTTAGCTTCGAGAATTTCTAACGCTTTCACCAATCCATCAATGATAAGTTGAGGCGAGGAGGCACATCCAGGGACATAGACATCAACGGGGATATAGCGGTCAATCCCATCTTCTGTATTGACCATCCCCCGAAATACTCCCCCCGTTGCCGTACACGATCCCACGGCTACAACAACCTTGGGTTCAGGGATTTGAGTATAAAGCTCAACAAGACGTTCACGAGAACGATACGTAACAGGACCCGTCACCAAAAATATATCGGACTGCTTCGGATTTCCCGTATTAATCACCCCAAACCGTTCTAAATCAAACTTCGGTGCCAATGATGCCAGAATTTCAATGTCGCACCCGTTACAACTTCCTGCGTTATAGTGCAAAATCCACGGTGATTTTTTACGAAACGTGGTAAAGAATTTCATAACAGAACCCCCACAAGATTGATAATGGCTAAACTCATCGCCACACCATAAACGATTTTGAGCATATCCGCCGTATGGACACGGGCGGTCGCATTATCGACAAGATTTACCACTAAAAATGTTCCTGCTACCAAAACAGCCCCAAGCCAGTACGACTCACCACCAAAAAGGAAAACAAAACTATAGATGAAGATATATTCAAGAAAACGGGACATATAGAGAAATTCGTAAAAAACGCCACTGTACTCAATCTCGATCCCCCCAACAATCTCCTGATGCGCTTCTCCTACATCGAAAGGAGATTTTTTCACTTTAATAGGGACGATAATCAACAGTGCGACAAAAAGCAGTGGTAATTGATGCCAGTAACCGCCCCCTTGAAGAATCGTCGATATTTCAAAACTCCCCGAAATTAGATAAAAGCCAACCGCCACCACGATCAATATAGGCTCATACGCCACCACCATCAACAATTCACGATTCGAACCCAAATGGGAATAAACTGAGAGAACACTATACCCCGCAAGGATAAGGAGGATTTGGGCAAAGAGGTGTAAGAAGATGATAGTGAGGAGATTCCACCCCAAAAAGATCGCCGCGATGGTAAACCACAATACCAAGAAATGGGCAACCGCCAACAAGGCATGGGGAGCGTGTATTATCAATGTTCGCTTATCGAGAAGCTTAAACATATCATAAAAAGGTTGTAACAAAGGGGGTCCTTGACGACGTTGCATCCGTGCTCTCAATACTCGCTCCCCTCCGTAAATCAATCCACCCAACAACGGTGCTAGTAGTATCCATATCCACGTCATGATAAAACTCCAATAAAGGCTACTGCGACAAATAACATTCCAAAACTCCAGTAAATCATTTGCCGTACTCGTATCGACGGTTCATAATAGACCAATGCCGCATCGAAAAGCTCTTTCTCACCGCAATGGTAGGGTTGAATACGATCATACTGTTCCATCCTTGTCACCATAGAGGGCAAGAGAATCACCACTAAAAGAGGCAGTGCCAGCCACGCGATAAAGAGATTCTTTTGGAGTAGTATAAATCCAAGACTTACCGCAATACTGTACAGAGTAAGCAACCACAATGGGATACTAAAACCATACGGTAAATATTCTTTCTCAGAGGGGTGAATATCGCAAGGGGACGAGAGAATCGCGGAGGCAACTTTGAAATACAGTAATACCAGCAAGGCACTCCCAATGACAAGAGATAACACCACAATCAACAAAATAGGACGTTCCCGAAGAAGCGAGGAAATCGACGTTATCGCCAAAAGTTTTCCCATAAAAAGACCAAAAGGGGGCAACGTCAATGAGACAAATCCAAAGAGGATAAAGCCCACTGTTTTAGGAGCTCTATGCACCAGTCCTTTCATCTCCTCGATACTTTTAACATGATACTGTTTTTCCAATACCCCCGCACTAAGAAACAGCAACGCTTTTGAGAGGGCATGAAACACCATTAGTACCATCGCAAGCGTCATACTCTCTTTCGTTCCTATCGCTGCCAATGCCATCATCAGACCCAACAGTGCCACAGTGGAATACCCCAATATCTCTTTAAAAACAAAACGTGACAATGCTAGATACGACGCTGCTACAAACACAAGAGCCCCCATCACGCTAAAGAAATTTCCTAAAAGTGTAGCCCCCAATACAGGTGCTAATTTCAAAATAAGATACGGAGCGATCTTCACCATCGTCGCTGAATGAAGCATCGCACTCACAGGCGTAGGGGCAACCATCGCCCCCAATAACCACCCTTCAAAAGGTAATGATGCCCCTTTCACCAGTGCCGACATAGCAAGCAACGCCACCGTAAAAAGAACCATCCCCCCCGAACTCTTCAGCAAGGTATCAAACATTACGGTTCCAAACCCTTCAATCGCGACCAATGCTGCGACTAAAATTACAACGCCACCGATTTGATTCATCCACAATGCTTTAAGTCCGTTAGCGCGACTAAGCGGATCATTACGAAAGGAGATCAACAGATACGATGCCAATGTTGTCATTTCAAAAAGGAGAAAGAAAAGGAGAATCGAATTGGCACAAACAATAAGGTTCATAATGGAGATAAAAAGGAGAAGTCCCGCGATGAACAGACTTTTTTTAGTCGCAGATACAGCCTCATCGCGCATATAACGAACCGCATAAAGGACGATAATTCCCCCCACACCATTGATAATCAAAAACATAAATTTAGAGAGGTTATCGACGACGATCTCCGCTGATCCTGCTATTGGGGCAATAGATTCTACATATCCATATAAAAGCAGTTGCACCACGGAGAGGAGGATTACGTTACCACTTTTAAACTTTATCCCTTGATAGAGAAAATAAAGCAACAAAATAATATCCGCAACAACAACCAAAAGATTCATAATGTGGGAAAGCTGAAATGTCACTATTTCAGGAGAACTATAAAGCAAAAAAGCACTCGCAGAGAGTATCACCAAAACAGAAGCGCTGATAAAATAGTGCACCCGTTCAAATGGAAGTAATAACGTAAAAACGGAAGCAATAATTGGAAGTAAAAAAAGCGTTAACATAATCCCCATTTCACACCCCTATTCATAAAAAGATACCGAATTTTACACTGCAAACCTATATCCTTAACCCTCTATTACACTATTACGACCTAATTCTTTGGCTTTGTACAAAGCATTGTCTACCCGCTGAATCAATCCCAGCCCATTTTCATTACTACGAACGCAAGCTACTCCAAAACTGGCTGTTTTTCTCCCAATTCGAGGAAATGAGTACGAAGCAATAGCCAAACGCAATTTTTCAGCTAATTGGGCAGCTTCACTAAGAGTATTCTGCGTGCAAATAATCATAAATTCTTCACCACCCCAGCGTCCAAGGGTATCGGTTGACCTAATATTAGATTTTAAAATCTGCGCCAACTCAATAAGAACCATATCCCCAGTTAAATGTCCATATAGATCATTCACCTCTTTGAAATAATCAATATCAATCATAATTACACTCATAGGTGTTCCATAACGCCCAAAACGGTTCAGCTCTTTGTCTAAAATTTTATCAAGATATCCTCGATTATAGAGTTGTGTTAATTGATCCGTTATCGAAAGCTCTTCTGCATATTTTTTATTGGTAATATTTTGTTGAATACTACGATAGCCTACTGTAGTTCCCTCTTCATTGAGAATAGCTTCAACATTCATAAGCACCCAATAAATACTTCCATCTTTGGCTTTGTTTTTAATCTCCCCCGACCAGACTTTACCCGTATGAAGATATTTCCAAAACTCTTGTAAGATGGAAGATGGTGTATCGGGGTGGCGAACGATATTATGATCTTTTCCAATCAGCTCTTCTTTCGTATACCCTGAAATTTCACAAAATGCTTTACTCACATAGGTAATAACACCCTTTAAATCAGTCGCTGAAATAATGACATACTTATCCGTCATCATTTGTTGCTCTTCCAACGCACGCGTACGCTTAACTACCATTAGTTTGAGTTTACGGCTAATAATAATAAAAATAATCGCCACGATTATGATAAAAGCAAGTAAAACTAATGTTATATAAAAATATCGAACATCAATTTGATGTTTTTCATAAGGATTCCAAATCAACCCTTCAATAGCTCGATCGATATCCGATTTATTGGCTTTATTCATCGCTCGATAAATTTCGGCAATGCGGTAAAAACGTTGAGGATTGGTATAACCAATATCGACCATGGAGGGCATCATCATATTTTCACTGATTTGTGCTTCATATTTCAAATGGTCCACGGAGCTTTTTGCATTATATTTTTGACGTAGTACCGCAATGGTCTCATCTCGATTGGCTAAAGCATACCTCCAACCTCGAATGGATGCTTCTAAAAATCGTTTGGCGCGATCAGGGTGCTCTGCAAGCTCTTTTTCCGTAGAAAATAAGTTGTCACCGTAAAAATCAATACCATAGTTAAGAGGATTGATAATCGTAATAGGAATATTTTTCTCTTTCATCAAAAAAGGCTGATCACTCGAATAGGCACTCATAACATCTACTTCATGACGAATAAATGCTCCATTGCTAAAATCAAGTGGCACATATGTATATTCCGAAGCGGCTATATTGGAATCTTCTAACATAGCAAGCAAGGGAGCGTCATCAACCCCTTTTTGATAAGAGATTTTTTTCCCTTTCATCTCAAACGGACTTACAATTCCAGAATCTTTATGCGCAATAAATATAAGGGGACTATGCTGAAAAATAGAAGCCATAATTTGAACGGGTTTGCCCTCAGCACGATAAAGGAGCAAGGCAGAATCAGCAATACCATATTCTGCATTACCTTTAACAACTTGTTCAATGTTATTTTTTTGAGGGTCACGCTCAATGATTGTTACATCCAGCCCCACTTCCTTATAAAACCCTTTTTCCAATGCCATATAGTAGCCTGCAAATTGAAAAGAGCTAAACCATTTGAGTTGAAGCCGTATTTTTTCTGTCGATGATTCTGCCCAAATTGATGATGAAATCACTATCGAGAGAAGGAACAATCGTATTACAATTTTCATACCCACCCTTAGACAACTTTATAATGCGCATTTTACTTTATATGCCATGAGAAATCTATTAACTCGACAACACCCCATCAAAGGCTAGTCCAAAACCTTTTTCGCTAAAATACAAAAAATATTTCACAAGGTGTCACTTATGCTCGTCGCTCCCAGTATCCTCTCAGCCGATTTCGGTAATTTAGAACGTGATGTCCGTGCCATTTGTGATGCGGGGTGTGATTTTGTCCATGTGGATGTAATGGATGGGCATTTTGTCCCCAATATGACACTAGGGCCTGTTGTGGTATCGGCTATTGCTAAAGCGGCTACAAAACCCCTTGATATTCATCTTATGGTTCAAAACAATACTTTTTTTGTTGATCTCTTCGCTCCACTAAAACCTGAATTTATCTCCTTTCACATCGAAGAGGAAAAAAATCCACACCGCTTAGTGCAATATATCCGATCATTGGGGATTAAACCTGCCGTTGTTCTCAATCCCCACACTCCAGCGGAAGCAATCGAATATCTTTTAGAGGATTTGGATATGGTACTCGTTATGTCTGTTAATCCTGGATTTGGGGGTCAAAAATTCATCCCAACCGTGGTCGAAAAAATCCAACGTCTCAAAGTATTGCGTGATCGAATCAACCCCAACTGTCTCATCGAAATTGATGGTGGTGTAGGAAGTTCTAATATCCAAATGCTAGCCAGCGCAGGGGTCGATGTGTGCGTGGCGGGGAGCTACGTTTTTACAGCTGACGATTATAAAACCGCGATTGACAGCCTTCACGTATGAGGGTCAAAATCTGCGGTATCACCAATCTTGAAGATGCCCTCCATGCTATAGAAGCGGGAGCTGATGCCTTGGGATTTGTCTTTTATCCTGACTCTCCCCGTTATATCGCTCCCGAAGATGCCAAAAAAATCATTGCTAAACTTCCCCCTTTTATTGAAAAAGTTGCCCTTTTCGTCCATGAAACCCCCGAAACTATTCGTCAAATTTGCTTAGAGACAGGATGTACCCTTGCCCAGATTCATTTTGAGGTAACGGATGATTTTTATGACACTTTACATTTCCCCGCCCTCAAAGTCATTCGTGCCAAAAATAAAGAAGATGTTCTGAAATACTCCAATGAGTACCGTCTCGTTGATGCCTATTGTGATGTTTTTGGCGGAGCTGGAAAAAGGCTCAATATTGAATGGTTTGAGGGAATTGATTGTTCAAAAATTATTTTGGCAGGGGGACTTGATCCTCAAAATGTCGCAACACTGCAACCGTATGGTTTTTATGGGGTCGATGTTAGCAGTGGTGTAGAAGTGTCAAAAGGGAAAAAAGATCCTCAAAAAGTTAAAAATTTTATTCAAAGTGCACACAGATGAATCCATTGGATCAAAAAATACTCAATCGTCTATCCAAGCACGGTATCCCCAAAGAAGAGTTTGAACGATTAATCGATGACGATCTGGATTTGGAGATACTTCGTGCACAGGGGATGAATCTTATTCTTCATAATAAAAGCTATAAATTCCAGACTGCACTAAGCTCTATCGACGATACCCTCTTTTGCATCATTGATGTTGAAACCAACGGCTCCAAAACAGATCATCATCAAATCATTGAAATTGGTGCGGTAAAGTTTCAAAATGGCAAAATTATTGACACCTACGAAAGTCTCGTCCATTGCACCGAAATATCCGATGCGATTGCTGAGATTACAGGAATCAGCGTCGAACAAACCCTTGATGCTCCCCATCTTTCACACGTAATGTCTGAAGTTCGTCTTTTCTTGGGTGATGCTATTTTCGTGGGTCATGCCGCAAAATTTGATTACAACTTTGTCTCTGCCATGATGGAGCGTGTTGGGTTAGGGGGACTTTTGAATCGACAGTTGTGTACTATTGATTTGGCAGAGCGAACATTTGAGTCTGAACGGTATGGGTTGGCCTATCTTAATGATATGTATGACCTACACACCGACGCAACCCATCATCGCGCCCTCTCCGATGCTATTACGACAACAAAGCTTTTAGAGCAAGTGCTCCCAATGATTCCAAATACTATTAAAACAGCCGAAGAACTGATTGCCTTTTCAAAAGAGGCTACACGAATGAAGCGGTTAAAACCGACAAAAGAAGTTATGAGTTAATTTACCGTTCGCCCGCAAGGGTGTCGAAGGGTCTATTCATGGTTCGACAGGGCTCACCACGAACGAATTTATTCGCTAAATTTACCCACCCCAATAAGGCGATTGTAGCGTTGTTCAAGACGCTCACTATCACTAAGCTTTCGTAAAGACGCTACTTGTGAGAGAAAGTACTCTTTGACTGCATTAGCAGCCCCTACTTTATCACGATGGGCTCCAATCAGTGGTTCGTCGATTATATCATCAATCAAATCCAACTCTTTGAGATCCGCACTCGTAATTTTTAATGCTTTCGTTGCCGCTTCTACTTTACTAGGATCATTCCACAAAATCGCCGAACACCCCTCAGGAGAAATAACACTAAAAACAGAATAACGCATCATAGCAAGACGATCAGCAACACCGATTGCCAATGCTCCACCACTTCCACCCTCGCCAATAACAACAGAAATACTAATGGTGTTAAGAGTCGAAAGCTCAAGTAAATTACGGGCGATTGCTTCACTTTGATTGCGTTCTTCAGCACCCAGACCTGGATAAGCACCCGGAGTATCAATAAGCATCAAGAGAGGAATCTGAAATTTTTCCGCCATTTTTGCCATACGCAATGCTTTACGATACCCCTCAGGATTGGGCATACCAAAATTACGCTTTAGCTTATTCTTAGTACCTCGCCCTTTTTGTTCACCAATAATCATTACTCTCTCAGTCCCGATGGTTCCAAGGTAACAAATAATAGCAAGATCATCCCGAAAATGGCGATCGCCATGAAGCTCATATTTTTTATCAAAAAGAAGATTAACGTAATCAAGGGCATACGGACGGTCTTGGTGACGCGCAAGTTGAAGCTCTTGGTAGGGAGAAAGGTTTGTGTAGGTCTGATGAACTTCTTTGTCTAAATCCTTCTTGAGGATTGTAACGGCATGATGATCGTAGCGAATCTCCGCTGCAATAATCTCCTCTTGGATTTGGCAAATTTTTTGTTCAAAATCAAGATAAGTAGCCAAAGGTAAGCCTTAGATCTTTCTGAAAATAACAACACCATTGGTGCCGCCAAATCCAAAAGAGTTGCTCATAACTACATTCAATTCTGCCGCTCTCGCAACATTAGGGACAACATCCAAATCACAATCAGGATCAGGGGTGTCGTAGTTGATCGTTGGAGGAATAATACCATCACGCATTGCCATAATACTGATAATCGCTTCAATACCACCCGCAGCACCTAGACAGTGACCTGTTTGCCCTTTTGTTGAACTAATCGGAGGACAATTCTCAGCTGATCCAAATGTTGCTTTGGTTGCCATTGTCTCATACCAGTCATTGTATTTCGTACTCGTGCCGTGAGCATTGATATAATCAACTTTTGGCTGACCTGCCATCTTCATTGCCGCTTTCATCGCGCGCGCCGCACCCTCACCACCGGGAGCTGGCGTTGTGATATGGTTCGCATCACCACTCTCTCCAAATCCTATAAGTTCTGCATAAATACGTGCACCACGTGCTATTGCGCTCTCATACTCTTCAAGTACCAATGCAGCAGCACCCTCACCCATAACAAATCCAGTACGATCCGCATCAAAAGGACGAGACGCTTTTTTAGGTTCATCATTACGAGTAGAGAGGGCTTTCATTGCGGCAAATCCACCGATACCAACACCACAAATTGCTGATTCTGCAGCAACAACAAGCATCTGATCTGCACCACCAATCATAATTGTTTTCGCTGCTTCATTAATCCCGTGAGTTCCCGCAGCACATGCGGTTACACTTGAAAGGTTTGGACCTTTGAGTCCGTGTTCGATAGAGACGAAACCACCCAACATATTGACCAGTGCTGAGGGGATAAAGAAAGGAGAGATACGGCGAGGTCCCTTTGTTTCCAATATAATCGAACTTGCTTCAATAGCAGCTAGTCCACCAATACCAGCTGCGGCACTGATACCAAAACGATCTTTGTCTATGTCGTCATTAAGGTTGGCATCTGCCATCGCTTCTTGCGCTGCTTTGAGCCCGAAGTGAATGAAACGATCCGCTTTTTTGACCTCTTTTGGGTGCATTACTGTTGCGGGATCAAATCCTTTGACTTCTCCTGCAATCTGTACACTTTGCAGTGATGCGTCGAAGATAGTAATCATATCAATACCACATTCGCCATCGCAAATCGCTTTAAACGAACTCTCTTTATCGTGTCCTAATGCGTTAATCATCCCCATACCGGTTACTACTACTCTTTTCACATTTTCTCCTGCATCTCAATGGTCTTAATAGTAGGCTCCGCAAAGCCAACACTTAAAATCATCGCTCCAAGGCAACTGCCTCGAAACATGAATGATTACTTTTTGCCTTCGATGTAATTGATTACATCTTGAACCGTTTGGATTTTTTCTGCTTCATCATCAGGAATTTCGATATCGAATTTCTCTTCAAGAGCCATTACCAATTCAACAACATCAAGGCTGTCAGCACCAAGATCTTCTACGAATTTAGAATCCGCTTTTACTTCATCTGGGTTTACGCTGAGTTGCTCAACCACTACTTCTTTAATGTCTTCTAAAAGTGCCATAATAGCTCCTGTTCATATGAATAAAATCGTAAAATTATAACACATTTAACTTAAGAGGGGAAATAACCCTCTTAAAATACGGTTACATGGACATTCCACCGTTAACTTTGAGCGTTTCACCCGTGATATAGCTGGCATGATCGCTCAATAAGAATGCAGTTGCTTCCGCTACTTCTGTAGCGTTACCAAAACGAGCCATTGGAATTTTAGCGGTAAAGGCTGCTTTTACTTCCTCTTTGAGTTCATCAGTCATATCGGTCGCTATGAAACCGGGGGTAATACAGTTATAGCGAATACCGCTGGTTGCTGCTTCGATGGCGAAACTTTTTGTCATCGCAATCATCCCCCCCTTAGAGGCTGCATAATTGGTTTGACCTGCATTTCCTGTTTCACCAACGATGGATGCCATATTAACAACGCTTCCAAATTTTTGTTTGCGCATCGCTTTCATCGCCTCACGACACCCGATAAATGCTGACGTTAGATTTGCATCCAGTACACTCGTAAACTCTTCGACTTTCATGCGCATTGCCAACTTATCGTTCGTGATCCCTGCATTATTGACCAAATACGACAATGCCCCATCGGAATCAACAATCGTTTTAATCGCATCTATAAACGCTGCTTCATCACTCACATCAAACCCGATTACCGCTGCATTTCCGCCCGCCGCTTCAATTTGTGCTTTAACCGCATCAGCAGCCTCTGCACCACTGCGATAGTTGATCCATACTTTGAGACCATACCCCGCCAATACTTTTGCTACTTCCGCCCCGATTCCTCGGCTTGAACCGGTTACTAATACATTTTTACCTGTAAATTTCATGCTTTCTCCTTTAAATAAGTGGTAAATCCATCTCAGAAGGGATTTCAATTCCCATAAGTTGTAAAACAGTAGGTGCAATATTATTCAGCGCACCAACGTGCACCGCATCAACTCCATCCGCCATCACAAAACACCATACTTTACCAACCGTATGATTAGTAAGTACATTCCCCGCATCATCACGCATCTCTTCACAATTACCATGATCAGAGGTAATAACCAGCGCATAACCATTTTGTTGAGCCGCTTCAACAATACGTCCCAATTGCTCATCCACCGCTTCAACTGCTTTCGTTGCTGCTTCAAAATTACCCGTATGTCCTACCATATCACCATTGGCGAAGTTGACTACGATAAAATCGAGTCCCTCCTCCATTGCTGTTACGACGACATCACCTACTTGGGGAGCAGACATTTGAGGCTGCATATCGTACGTTTTCACTTGAGGACTTGGGATCATCACTCGCGTTTCGTTTTGATAGGGTTCTTCAATACCACCATTAAAGAAAAAAGTGACGTGGGCATATTTTTCCGTCTCTGCTGTATGAAGCTGTCGCTTACCTACACGCGATATTACTTCTGAAAGGGTATTAGCAGGGGCATCTTTGGGAAACAAAACAGGATAAGGAAAGTTTTTATCGTACTGCGTTATCGTTGCCAAATGAGTAGGAATAAAGGCTCTCTCAAATCCTTGAAATTGTGAATCACCCAACGCTGCTGCAAGTTCGCGCATTCGATCACTTCGGAAATTGAGGGTTAAAACAGCATCTCCCTCTTGGAATCCTTCGTAACCATTAAAGGCACTTGGGAGGATAAATTCATCCTTTTCCCCTTTTGCATACGAATTTTCAATATAATCAGCAACACTTTGATCACTTTTTGGATGAGCGCATACAATAGCCTCGTACCCTTTTTGAACTCGATCCCAACGATTATCTCTATCCATCGCGTAAAAACGTCCACCCAACGAGCCTATTTTAATATTAGAACGTCCGTGTGCTTTAATTGTATTCAAAAAATGGATTGCTGACGTAGGAGAGACATCCCGTCCATCAGTAATAAGATGAAGCCATACTTCCTTCCCCTCATCCGCTGCAATCTCTGAAACACCTATCAAATGATCAATATGAGAATGAACACCTCCATCACTGAGAAGAGCTATCAAATGAAGCCTATTACTTGTTTTTAATAAAGATGCAAATATTTCATTGCGTTCAAAACTTCCATCCTCTAAGGCAAGTGATATTTTGACCAAATCTTGATACAACACACGACCACTTCCGATAGACATATGTCCTACTTCAGAATTCCCCATTTGCCCCTCAGGCAATCCTACACTTAGACCAAAGGTATCAATAAGGGAGTGTGGAACTGTCGCAAATAGATGATCGTACGTCGGTTTATGTGCGGCATGAAATGCGTTAAACGTATGCTTTGGTGAATATCCAATTCCATCCGTAATGACCAAAACAGTTTTTTGATTCATTTTGTCTCCTGATTAACCAAACTTTTGGAGGATTATATTAAAATGTCACTTGCTTTACAATTTTGTCGTCAAAAGAGTCTTTTAATGTTATATTGGTTTCATCACTCCTTCGGTATTAATATTCTTCAATACATCACGGTTCGTGCAGGGCTCGCTTTTTTTATCGGGTTACTTTTCACCCTTTTTCTTATGCCCCGTTTTATCGCATGGGCTCAACGCTCTGCCAAAGTCCAACCCATCAATGAATATGTCAGTGCCCATCAAGGCAAAGCTAAAACACCAACGATGGGGGGAATCGTTTTTATAACCTCCACGATACTTTCCTCACTTCTTACGGTCAATATTATGAACCCATTTGCCATCGGCGGTTTACTGACACTCGTTTTTTATGGCTATATTGGCTTTACCGATGACTGGGGTAAAATCCGTGGCGGTGACAATCTAGCAGGGCTTAGTGCACGTGCCAAACTTACTCTTCAACTTGTATTTGGGCTTGCAATTGGTATTTTTCTGATTTATGTAGCGAAACTTGATACAGGGTTTTACCTCCCTTTCGTCAAATCCAGCCTTTTTGATATGGGACTTTTTAGCATTGGGTTTTGGGTTCTTGTGATCATTGCCACTTCCAATGCTGTCAATCTCACGGATGGGCTTGATGGTTTGGCAACTGTCCCCTCTATTTTTGCTCTACTATCGCTAAGTGTCATTGTCTATATCGTCGGGAATGCTTCTCTCGCCCACTATCTCATTATGCCCAAAATTCCTGCTGGGGAAGTCGTCGTTATTGCCAGTGCTCTTGTCGGTTCCCTTGTAGGCTTTTTATGGTTTAACTGCCATCCTGCCCAAGTCTTTATGGGAGACAGCGGTTCCCTCACCCTCGGAGCATTTATCGCTTATATGGCAATCATCGGTAAAAGCGAAATTTTGCTTATCCTTATAGGATTTATTTTCGTCATTGAAACCGTCTCGGTCATCTTGCAAGTAGGAAGCTACAAACTCCGTAAAAAAAGGGTTTTCTTAATGGCACCCATCCACCACCACTTTGAGATGAAGCAATGGGCAGAGAACAAAATTATCGTCCGATTTTGGATTATCGCGTTGCTGTCTAATATCCTTGCACTTATTACCCTCAAAATTCGATAGAAAAGAAGGATTATGACCATTGAACTTAATAACATCGGAATGATAAAAGAGGCTATCGTTAAGATTGATGGACTTACGGTAATCGCTGGGGAAAATGATACAGGAAAGAGTAGTTTATCTAAGGTTTTATATACACTTATTCAAAGTATTCGTTGGGCTAGTAATATTCATCCAACAGATGATAAAAATTATGTATCTCAATTTAATAATTATAAAAACAAGTTGTTTGAAAATCAGATTTCAATGAATGGAGATATTAAATTTTATTATGATAATAATATAACATTTAAATATAAAATTGGACATGACACTTGTACAAAATTTACAAAGTCTTCTGAATTTCAAAATGAATTGTCAAAATTATATAGTCCACTTTTTATAGAAACACCCTTTGTTTGGAATTTAAGCAGAACATTAACAACGATTAATTCAAATCATAACCTGTTCTCAGATATAGATTTTAAAATACCATTCATGATGGAAAATTTATTTTCCGCACTGAATACAGAAACAAAAAGTAAAGTAGAGTTAAATCTAAACATTCAAAATATCATTAATGGTAAATTCAATAAAAGAGAATTCGGTGATTTTTATTTTGAACGAGATGATAAAGAGTACAAGCTTACAAACGTTGCAATGGGGATAAAATACTTTGGATTATTTCAAGTTTTAGAAAAGAATGGGCATTTTTACGATGGACAAATCCTAATTTTAGATGAACCCGAAGTGCATCTACACCCAAAATGGCAACTTAAAATGGCGGAAATCATCGTTGAATTGGTGAAAAGTGGGGTGAAAGTTTTGGTCAATTCGCATAGTCCCTATATGATAGAAGCACTCAAACGCTATAGCGAAGTGGAAGAAATTGAGAATAAAACGAACTTTTATTTGGCGGAAGAGGGATATATTACCGAGCAAGAGAGTCTTGAAAACATCTTTGAAAAATTGGCTTTGCCTATGAGAGAATTAAAAAAACTTAAAATGGATCGATATTTAAATGATTGAAAAATCTTTATCTAAATTAAGTTATGATAAAAGTAATAAATTCATTGTGTGTAATTATGATAACGTTTTTATAGATTTGGATGATAGTAAAGGTATTTTACAAAAAGCTCAATCACCAAATTCACCTGATATGCTTTATATTAATGATGAGAAAAAAGAGATGTGGTTTGTAGAATTTAAGTCTAGTAACCAAAAATCTTTAGACGCTACAAAAGAAAAAGTGAAATTAAGAAAAAAGATTTTTGCAGGGCTTTTTTTGACGTATGAACTTTTTTGTGAGAAAAGTTGCAATTATAAAGATTATGATAAATTTTATTTTATTACTTATAATAAAGAACAAAAAACAAGCTTTGAAGATGAACTACTAAATGATTTTGATAGTTCAAGCCAACGAAATATAGAATTTGGTTTAGAAGATTTAAGACCACAATTTGTAAAAGATATTTTTACGGAAGATTGCGAAGAGCTAAAAAAGCTTTTCCAAAAGAGATTTAATATAGTATTTAAAAAGGATTTACAATGAATATCGCCTGTTTCGGCTACGGAAAAACCACCCGTGCAATTGCTAAACGTTTAGGTTCTTGTACCTTTTTTGATGACAAAGTCACCAAGCCATTTGTAGATGAAGAAGGGAATACCCTTCAACCAATCAGTGAATTTGACAGCCGCAACTTTACCCATGAAATCCCTTCCCCTGGATTTCCTCCCTCACATCCGCTTATTCAAAAGGCAACCCATCTTATTAGTGAATACGATTTTTTTGCCCCTCAAATGCCTTTTTCGATTTGGATCAGCGGAACGAATGGTAAAACAACGACAACCCAAATGATGGAGCACCTCTTAAGCGACAAAGGGGCGATCAGTGGCGGAAATATTGGTACACCCCTTGCCGATATGTCAAGTGATGCTCCTATCTGGATTTTAGAAACCAGTTCTTTTAGTATGCACTACAATCAAATTGCCAAACCAAATATCTACGCACTGCTTCCCATCACCCCCGATCATGTCAGCTGGCATGGGAGTATGGAAGCCTATTTTGACGCTAAACTCAAACCACTTAGCATGATGAAAGAGGGTGAAGCCATTATTTTGCCCAAAATGTTTGCCGATGTCCCAACCAATGGTTTTAAAATTCTCTATGAGAATGAAAATGATTTAGCGGAATATTTTGGATTTGATACGAGTAAGATCAAATTTAAAGGGGCTTTTTTGATGGATGCGATGATTGCGATGGGGATTGATAAAATTCTCTATGATCGTATCGATTACGACAGAATCAATGCTTTTATCCTTGATCCACACCGTCAAGAAGAGTTTAGAGATGCACATGAGCGTCTTTGGATCAATGACTCAAAAGCTACCAATATCGATGCCACCCTCGCGTGCTTGCGTACTTACAGCGATCATCCTATCCATTTGGTATTAGGAGGAGACGATAAAGGGGTGGAGCTTGAAGAACTTTTTATCCCTCTTAAGCAGTATGATGTAAGTGTTTATGCTATCGGAAGCAATGCATTGCGCCTCGAAGCACTCTGTCAACAATACAACATTCCCTGCACTCTATGCCATACTCTTGATGTCGCTGTAGAACAAATCAATCATAAACACAACCTCCGCAGCATTGCTATGCTCTCCCCTGCGGCGGCAAGCTTGGATCAGTTTACATCGTACGCTCAACGGGGGAACCTCTTTAAAGAACTTGTTTCTGCCGTTTAAGCTTAATTTTAAGTTTCTATGGCTATAATTCCCGTCTAACAAATATGTGGCTAATTAGCTCAGTCGGTAGAGCAGTAGACTGAAAATCTGCGTGTCCTTGGTTCGATTCCGAGATTAGCCACCACCACTTTTAAAATCCCCTTACCCTTTAAATTCACAGTAAACATTTTTTAATATCATTACAGCTTGATGCACATACTTTTACTCCCAATTTTCTTTTCTTTTGCTACAATTACGACATTACATACCAAGGGATTATTATGGCTTATATTATGCAACTGAAACATTTGATTGAAAGCGAATTGATTCCAGACGTGGAGGATCATATTGATGAGCTTTTCGAGGGGATTGCCTCCGCAAAAGATGCAACACCAGAAGAGCGTGCTGATCTTGAAGATATGCAAGCATTACGTGATGAGTACAAAGAGCTTTTAAAAGAGCTTCAAAGTGGTGATATTGACGAAGAAGAGGCGGAGCAACTTTATACCGAACTAACCGCAATGCGTGAAGGTGGCGACGAAGATGAGGATGACCTCGGATACGACGATGAGGAAGAGGAAGATGAGGACGATTACGATGAATTCGATATTGACAAAGAAGACGATCAGTATTAAGAGTAAAAACAATTATTAATGCACTATATCTGAAATACATATCAAAGGCTAATCAATGAAAGGCATCATCCTAGCAGGAGGCAGTGGAACGCGCCTCTACCCCATCACCAAAGGGGTGAGCAAGCAGCTTGTCCCCATCTACGATAAACCAATGGTCTATTACCCTCTCTCTGTCCTTATGCTTGCTGGAATTACGGAAGTTCTTATCATCTCTACTCCTACCGATTTGCCTCGTTTTGAAGAGCTGTTAGGTGATGGTAGTGACATCGGAATGCGTTTTGAATACTGTGTACAACCTTCTCCTGACGGATTAGCACAAGCGTTTATCCTAGGGGCTGATTTTATCGGAAATGATGATGTGTGTCTTGTCTTGGGTGATAATATCTTTTACGGTAGTGGTCTCACCAAACTACTGGCACAATCGGTTCGTAATGTCACCGAAGCAAAAAAGGCAACGGTATTTGGCTATTGGGTCAAAGATCCAGAACGTTATGGGGTGGCAGAGTTTGATAAAGAGGGAAATGTCCTCTCTATCGAAGAAAAACCTGTAGAACCTAAAAGCTCATATGCCGTTATCGGATTGTATTTTTATCCCAACAGTGTTGTTAAAATCGCAAAGAATATCAAACCCTCTGATAGAGGTGAACTAGAGATTACCACCGTCAATCAAGAATATTTGGCGCAAAATGCTCTCAAAGTAGAACTGATGGGACGCGGTTACGCATGGCTGGATACAGGAACCCATGAAAGTTTGTTAGAAGCCAGTATGTTCATCCAAACCATCGAAAACCGTCAAGGACTCAAAGTCGCCTGTCTCGAAGAGATAGCTTTTGAGATGGGATATATTACCAAAGAGAAATTATTAGAGTTGGCTCAACCTCTCTCTAAAAACCAATACGGTCAATATTTGATTCGTCGTGCCAATGAAGGGGTGATTCAGTGACATTTACACGTACTGCACTGCCTGATGTGATAATCATAGATCCCAAAGTTCACGGTGATGAACGGGGGTATTTCGTAGAAACGTTTCGTACGGATAAACTCTCTGAGTTTTTAGGATTCAATATCCCTTTTTGCCAAGATAATGAGTCTAAAAGTTCGTATGGCGTTTTACGAGGATTGCACTATCAGCTTCCCCCATTCGCTCAAACAAAACTGGTTCGGGTTATCGAAGGAGAAGTGCTTGATGTTGCCGTTGATATTCGTGAGGGTTCACCCACCTTTGGTCAACACGCAGCCGTTCGCCTTTCAGGTGAAAACAAACGTCAGTTACTTATCCCACGCGGATTTGCGCATGGGTTTGTGGTGTTGAGTGAAACCTGCACCTTTTCCTACAAAGTGGATAATTATTACAGCCCTGAGTGTGATCGAGGTATAGCGTTTGATGATTCGGCTTTAGCTATCGACTGGATTATTCCCAATGAAATGCTCCAACTCTCTGCCAAAGATACGAAACAACCATTGTTTGCCAATGCCGATCACTTCGATTTTAGTGAGAATTTGTACTCAGGAGTAGAAGTATGATAAGAATTAAAATTCACTACAGCGAGGCACTAAATGTCAAATCGTAAAACCATTTTAGTCACCGGATGCGCCGGATTTATCGGGAGCAATTTCGTCCCTTATTTTTTAAACAAATACCCTGATGTTCGTCTTATCAATCTTGATCTTCTCACCTACGCAGGTGATATGGCAAACCTCAGTGATGCGCCCCAA
>JBAZTZ010000024.1:0-39225 GCA_041661705.1 Sulfuricurvum sp. | reverse complement strand
TTTCCATTAACGGTCACACTTGATCCTAGTTCATTCGTCCCTGTTACGGTAACGGTTGCCGCTTGTTCGGTGATATTGATCACGTCGTCCGTAGCAATGGCGTTGACTGTTGGAGTTGTTGGTGAAACATTATCAATATAATTTAACACTACCTGACCAGCTAAAGGGCTTACATTCCCAGCACTATCCGCAATAGTAGCATCAATTTTAATGATTTCAGAACCAACAAAAATATTACTTTTTGCTGTGTAAATATCTTTACCATCTACCATTATTTTTGTAAATTTACTATTTAAATCCGCTAATATTACGCCATCAATAGTAACAGTCACATTTGCACCTGCATCAACGCTAAAGCCTGAATCGAAAGAGCTATTTTGTGTATTAATGATAGGACTGATAGTTGGTGTACTTGGAGGAGTAGTATCAACTATATAACTTCCATTATCTGCCACTACGAGATAATTCAAAATAGCAGAAGTACTAGAAGTATTATTTATCGTCCCCCCATTTAACGTTAATGCGTTCACATCTATACTGATACCATTTGCATCAGTTTGTCCTGATAGTATTGTATACGTGAACGTCAGTTCTTTAGTCCCACTACCGCTTACATAATCAGCTTTTACTATTACACCACCAATATTCAATGCTATTTGAGGTGTTCCTGATACAGTGACAATTTCATTCATTGTTGCTTTAACACTAACATTATCACCCGTATTTAAGATACTATTTAAAACACCTGTCGCAGAAACAATATTAATAGAAGTAAGTATTGGCACTGTAATGGCAGTATTCGTTCCAAGATGAGCTAGTGCTTCATTCGTCGTTACTACAGTGACCGCTGCTGCAAAAAGAGATGAATCAAGTGTAGCACTTGATACATCACCCGATGCAGTAGTTGCTAATTTTGAAGTATCTACCGTAATAACAGTATCACTTGAATTACTATCAAGTGTTTGCAAAAATTGCGCTATTTTAACAACGGTAGCATTAGTAATCTCCGTTCTCGCTACACCCACCAAATCTTGTGGAAGAACTTTACCGTCAGCATTTATTTGGGTGGATGTAATATCTCCTATAGTGACATTCCCGACTTTGAAGGTAATCGTATCACCAGCTTTATAACTAAATTTTCCACTGGCATCTGTCGTACCTACTTTGACACCATTGATATAATAGTCAACTCCACCAACCGCACTATCCGTGAAAATTCCTATTAACGGAGGTGTCGTATCACCGCTACCGCCACCTGCCAACGCAATACCACCGCCAACAGCACCAACACCTACAGCCAACCATCCCCAATTACTTGATAACCAACTTGCTTGAGGAGGTACAGAACTTACTGGTGCTTCTACTGATCCTACGAATTTAGAAGAGAGAGATGTATCCTCCACTGAACTAACACTTGATTCAGTAATTACGGAAACAGTAGACGCTAACGCAACTGGAGTTTGCTCCTCAGCAACTGTCGCCGTTACGACTGCGTCTTCTTCTACGCTTTTCACAACTTGCTCTGATTTTTTTATGAGTTTCTTTTTCGATTCTGCATCTGCATTGGGCGTTACTTGTACTTCTGGAGTAACTAACGTTTGTGCTACTTTTTGAACCGCTACAGGGGTAAGACTCGATTTATCAATCCATCCCTTAGAAGTTTTAACCCAATTACCCTTGGACTCACTAATGGTGAGTGTTTCACCTTTGCCATGCCAACCTACGATTTTACTTGTAAGAGTTGGTTCAGCTCTAGCATTTAAATTTGCGTTAGATAAAAATTGTTGCATTTTGTATAACCTCCAAAGGAATACTTCATTAAGTTAGCATATTATACAAATATATTAACACAATCGAGTATTCTTTAGAATAAAAAAAATAAAACTATGCTATTAAAACAGGAAGAGTTATGAAATTTTCAAGGATTATTATTTTAAGATGTCTAGCTATATGATTTTAATGTGTGTGGCTCCGGATACTGGATTCGAACCAGTGACCAAGTGATTAACAGTCACCTACTCTACCGCTGAGCTAATCCGGAATAAAAAAGAAGGTTTCAAAAAGTGTGGCTCCGGATACTGGATTCGAACCAGTGACCAAGTGATTAACAGTCACCTACTCTACCGCTGAGCTAATCCGGAATACTTATGAGGGCGTGATTATAGTATTCTTTCTGTGAATTGTCAAGATTTTAGTGCTCTTTTAGAACGTTTTCTTTCAGAATTTTCAAAAGGGAGATAAAAAATGATATTTGAGCGTTCAATTTGCGTAATTTTCCCCTCATTTAACAGATTATGAAACTCTTTTTTGGATTCATTGTCGAAAAGAGCGTCAATATCATCAATAGTTAGAGGACGTTTATCAAGTGTTGTGAGAATTTCATCACTTGTGTAGCGTGAGGGAGTAGCGGTTGCATGGGTACGAGAAACAATATGAATCGGAAGGCTTGGATCAAACTGCTGTGAAAGAGTGTAAAGCTCCTGAAACTCTAACCCCTGCACTGGATAAGCGGGCGGACGATCAATAGTACCAATATCAATCCGTTCAGACTGAATATCCATCAAAGCATGGTTGAGGGCTGCTACTTCTTCTAGCGTATCATTGACTCCTCGTACGAAAAGTACCTCTATAAAAAGCTGGCCGTGATAAGCGTGTGAAAAACGTTGGCACGCATTGATAATGGTTCCAATTTCTATCCCTTGGGCAGGACGGTCGATTTTCTTAAAAATTTCAGGAGTTGCAGCATCCAAAGAGAGTTTGACTTGGTCAAGTTTTAGAAGAGTCGTAAAAATGTGTTCATCACTTAAAGAGGCACTATTAGAAAGGATGAGAGAGTGAACAGAACCTTTAATACTATTGATAGCTTCTACGAGTTCATCAAGATATGGATACATTGTTGGCTCGCCGTTGGCAGTTAGAGTGATAACATCAATGGCGGGATGATTGAGTAAAGCTTCGCTCAAGTCATGAATAATCTCATGTATGGGTGTCACTGTTTGTTGATGAGAAATAGCTTTCATGGGTGTGAGTTCACAGTAGAGACAGTCAAAATTGCACTGTTTACCCGAGGAAGAGAGATCAACCCCAAGGGACACGCCAAAACGACGTGAATGGATGGGACCAAAAATGGTATTCATGAATTACCCTTTTTTACTGACTCGTTGACACTCACGGACAAAATGTTGTGCATTTTCAACGCTCACATCAGGAAGAATCCCATGCCCTAGATTGAAAATATGTCGTTTCCCACCCATGATTTCTTGGAGAGCTTCTACTGAGGCTGTCGTTTGCTCTTTGGAATACAAGCGACATGGCTCCATGTTACCCTGAAGAACATAACGATCCCCAAGTTTTTCTTTTGCCATCGACATTGGGGTACTCCAATCAACACCGAAAACATCGAAATTTCCATAAACGTGATCCAAAAATGCTGGAACCCCTTTCGGGAACATAATAACAGGAATATGAGGATATTTTGCTTTTAAATACTCCGCAATCTCCACCATATAGCTCCATGAAAATTCATCATATTTACTAGGCTCAATCGCTGCTGCCCAACTGTCAAAGATTTGGACGACATCAATACCCGATTGGATTTGTTTTTCCATATAAAGCTTGACTACTTCGGTCACTTTACGGAGTATTTTATGAAGAAGTTCGGGATTAGAATACATCATTTTTTTACAAATATTGTACGTCTTAGTCCCCTGCCCTTCGATCATATACGTCGCAAGTGTCCACGGTGCACCTGTAAAACCAATCAATGCTTTTTCATCACCGCGTCCGTCGAGCTGTGTTCTTAAAATCTTGATTGTTTCATAAACGTAGGTAAGTTTTGAAGCCGCTTCATCTCCGCCGACTAATGCGTTTAAATCCTCTTCGGTTGCAATAGGACTTTCAAAAACAGGACCTTCCCCTTTGATGAAATCGAGTTGCATCCCCATTTCATTGGGAACGACCAAAATATCACTAAACAAGATTGCGGCATCAACGCCTACAATATCAAGTGGCTGAATGGTAACTTCCGCTGCCATATCAGGCGCGTGACAAAGATTGAGAAAATTACCCGCACGCGCACGTACTTTCATATATTCAGGAAGATAACGCCCTGCTTGACGCATCATCCAAACAGGAGTATGGGGTGTCTCTTTTCCGAAACACGCATCGACAAATAATTTACTCATGATGACCTACTTTACTTAAGAAATAAAGACCTACCGAAACGGCGGTAATAGAGAGGGCGAGATAGAACAATTCTAACGCACCATTAAACTCGGTGTGTCCCACTTTTTGGAAAAAACCAACGACCAAAACCATCACAATAACTTTGGAAATTTTATCTTTTAGCTGATCGAGTGAGTGGACGGCTAAAAGCTGGTTCTCTTTTCCATGTTCATCTTTTGCAGGGTCAATGTCAGAGATAAACAGTTCATACAGACCAAACGAGAAGATAATCATAACGACACCAATGAGGTACAAATCGACTGCACCGATGATACCGCCGACTACTTGTTCGTGGAACCCTTGCGGGTGTGCATGGGTAGCGTAGCTATTTATCACATAAGAAGCCGTGCTGTAGACATCAAAACTTGCAACGGCAAAGAGCAAAATTGCCCCTACTAGACCAAAAATTACGGCCAAGATAATAATAAATCTTGAACTCCACAATCCGTGTTCAAACCATTTTTCGATGCGATCCATCTTAGTTTCCTTGCATTTCTACCCATTTTTGAGCAATACGAACGGCATTTGTAGCTGCACCTACGCGAAGGTTATCGGCAACAACCCATAAATGAAGGACATTTTCACGATATAAATCATTGCGGATACGCCCAACAAACGTTTCATTTTGATCCATACACAACGATGGCATCGGGTAGATACTCTCTTCAGGGGTATCCAAAATGACGATATTCGGAGCATTGCGCAAAAGTTCACGTGCTTCATGAGCATCAACAGCACCATCAAAGGTGAGAGTAAGAGTTTCAGCATGACCGCGTAACGTTGGGATACGAACACACGTGGCGCTCACTTCAATATCTTTGTGCATGATTTTTTGAGTCTCATTCACCATCTTGAGCTCTTCTTTGGTATAGCCCGTATCGGTAAAGGAGTCGATTTGGGGAATAGCATTGAGAGCGATACGGTGAGGGAATTTTTTGGGTTCAATATCATCAAGTTTGAATGCAAAAAAGGCTTGCATTTGCTCAACAAGTTCTTCCATTGCCGATTTTCCTGCACCCGAAGTTGCTTGATAAGTACTAACATCAATACGTTGCAAGTCGTAAGCATCATCAAGAGGTTTGATCGCTTGTACCATTTGGATCGTAGAGCAGTTTGGATTGGCAATGATGCCACGATTACGCCATTGAGCAATATCTTCAGGATTGACTTCAGGGACAACAAGAGGAACATCCTCAAACATTCGGAAGTGACTTGTATTGTCAATTACCACAGCACCCGCTGCTGCTGCATACGGAGCAAACTCTGCTGATATGTTTCCACCTGCACTAAAGAGGGCAATTTCGATATGCTCTTCGTCAAAGATCGTCGCAGTAAGCTCTTGAATAGGGATCTCTTTATCATGAAAAGTGACCGTTTTACCAATACTTCGTGCACTTGCCAATGGGATCAGCTTCGCAAGAGGAAAATCAATTTCCTCCAACACACGTAAAATTTCTTCACCAACAGCACCGCTAGCACCAACAATCGCAACATTATATTGTTTCATAGACATTTCCTAAAAGTGGATAATAATTTGGCGATTATAGCGTCTTAAGACTTGGAGAGGATTGAAAGATTGTCTTATACCCTCCCAAATCCTCGTGCCTCTAAGAAAAGATCCTCAACCCCAATAGATGATCCATCGCTGAGAATTGCTGCACGTTCAACGACGGAGATAAGTTCACGAATATTTCCCGGCCATTGATAAAGCTGTAACGCTGCTTTGGCATCCTCATCAAAAATTTTAGTGGCGAAGTTATACTGAATGCAGTTTTGTTCTAAAACAGCGTTAGCGATGGAGAGAATCTCTTCACGTCGTTCACGCAAAGGGGGAATAAAGAGGGGAATAGTATTAAGGCGATAATAGAGATCTTCTCTGAATTTCCCCTCTTGAATATTAGATTGAAGATTGGCATTGGTAGCAGTAATAATACGAACATCAATTTTTATATTTTTGGGTGACCCCAATCGCCGTATTTCCCTCTCTTGCAATACTCGCAAAAGTTTCGCTTGGAGAGGATACGGCATCTCGGCAATCTCATCGAGAAAAAGGGTTCCCCCATGCGCTAGCTCAAATTGCCCCATTTTAGCTTCCGTTGCATCGGTAAAAGCCCCTTTTTCAAAACCAAAAAGTTCACTCTCAATCAAATTCTCAGGAATAGCCGCCATATTGATAGCGATAAAAGGTTTATTAAAACGTGCCGATTTTCCGTGAATATAAGAAGCAAATACCTCCTTGCCGACACCACTTTCACCCAAGAGCATGATACTGGCATCCGTACGCGCTGCTTTATCCACATAGGAAAGAATTTTTTCTAAAGCGGCGGAAGTACCTGAAAATGACGTTGTTTTGAGAGTTGAAATGGGAGAAATTTTTATTGCTTTTTTTTGTACTGTAGCACTGCGCTCGATAGCAGCGACTAGGGTTTCAATTTCGAATGGTTTAAGGAGAAAATCTTTGACCCCAAGCTGTATTGATTCGATGGCACGCGTAAGGGTGGCATTGCCTGTGATAAAAATAATCTCATAGTTGCCATTGAGAGTTTTAGCGAACTCGATTCCATCCATCCCCGGCATATTGATATCACTGATAACAAGGTCAAAAGTTTCATCAAGTTTTTTGAGAGCATCCTTGGGACTTTTAAAGGTATGAATTTCATATTGAGGATAATCACCCATCGCTATTTCAAGCGATTTGCGCATATTGATATCGTCTTCAACTATCGCGATTTTCATTAACAAACCCCCTTATTTTAATAAAGTGATTTTAGCATTCTCATCATTAAACTCGACTGCATAGCAGTGGGTAGGAAGGGTAAGAGTATCAATGGAATTTTGCATTTTTGTATCTACCGTTTGACGACTTTGGATATTAACCACTTGTTGGGATGCAAAAGTAAAAAATTCTTCTTCATGGTAATGTAGCGTCGTTTCAAGTGGCTCAGATGGCTCACGGGAGAAAAATACGAAATTATTTGTTTTGACACCAGCACAAGCGGTCATAGATTTGGAAACGGAGAGTGTTTCGTGAAAAGCTTGAGCATTTTTGGATGAGAATCGGTAACCGATATAGTAATCATCCCCAACTAGCGCAGATGCACTAAAAAGGATTAAAACTGTGAGTAAGAGAGGACAATTTCGAGTTCTACTTCGCACAAACCATCTTTAAAAGTCGTATCCAACACGTTTGCACCACGCACCATGGCATCAACTGAGGTACTAACGGTTGAGCGTTGTAGCATCATATTCTTAACTGTATCTTGTCCTTCAACATGAACGCCCATGATTCGTTCGGCAATCTGTCGGTATCCATCGGCAAGAGCAGCCCGTTTTGCAAGAGCATACGCTTGAGCAGGGGAAGCTGTTACGGTTGGAGCAACCCCTTGCCCGAATACAGTGACAACTATTAGTTTTTGAGATGCACTCAAGGAAGGCTGAACACAATTGCCATCCGTTCCACTGTAAACACAACGAACAGTAGGAGTATCCGAGGACAAAACCCCAGCATACAAAGAAGATACACTTAGTATAAAAGCTAAAAATAGAGAATATTTCATTAAAATATATTTCCTTCAGTAAGATAGAATAGTAACTAACTCAAGCAAATACTATTCCAAATCCAATATTACGTCATTCTCTTGCGCCTCATCCTCTTCGTCTTCATCTTTTTTCGGACAACGAGAGATACTTTTTACATCATCCCCTTTGATAATATAAACACCACTTGTATTACGACCCGATTTAGCAATGGTTTGCATATCAACACGGATCATTTTGCCAGCTTTCGTGAGTGCCATCATATCCATAGTCTCATCGACCATGAGACAGCCTACAACGGTGGTTCCTGTTTTGTTATTGAGTTTCATAGCAATAACACCGCTTCCTGCACGATTGGTAAGACGATACTCTTCAGCGGTAGTTCGTTTACCGATCCCTTTTTCACTCACCATGAGGATCTCTTGCTCGTCATTCTTGATGATATTGGCATCAACAACAACGTCCCCTTCGATTTTAAACTTGATACCACGAACACCGCGAGTACTTCGTCCTTGGTCACGAGTTTTCTCTATTTCAAATTTAATACACTGCGCGAACTTAGTAACAATAAAGAGATATTTAGTCTCTTCTGTTGCAATATACGCGGTGATAAGGGCATCATCATCATCAAGAACGATAGCTCTCACCCCGTTGCTACGGACATTGGAAAATTCATTGAGGGCAGTACGTTTGACAATCCCGTTTTGGGTGAAGAATACGAGAGATTTGTTTTCATCAAAATCGCTCGTAGGAATGATAGAACGGATTTTCTCATCGGCTTCGAGGTTGATAAGATTAACGACTGCCTTACCTTTAGCGGTACGCGACCCCTCTGGAATTTTGTACACTTTGAGCCAGTGAAGCTGTCCGCGATCGGTGACGAACATCAAAGTATCATGGGTATTACAGGTAAAGAATTTTTCGATAAAGTCATCATCATAGGTGGTGACGGCAATTTTGCCCTTACCACCACGACGTTGTTTTTCATAGGCGACAAGAGGAACACGTTTGATATATCCACGGTGACTGATAGTAACTACCATTGGTTCATTCGGGATCAAATCTTCGATATTAATATCATCGTAGTTGTCTTCAATGTCAGTGACACGATCAATATCGAATTGCTCAACAAGTTCGATAAACTCACCCTTGATGATTCCTTTTAGAACCTCTTCACTGCGGAGTATGGATTCTAAATATTCAACGTGTGCCAAAATTTCTCGAAGTTCATTTTCAATTTTATCACGCTCTAGTCCTGTAAGACGTTGAAGTCGCATATCGAGAATGGCTTGAGCTTGGATAGGGGAAAAAGCAAATTCGGAGATAAGTCCTTCTTTGGCTGCTTCACCGTTTGCACTCGCACGAATGAGCTTGATAATCGCTTCGATATGATCGAGTGCTTTTTTCAACCCTTCCAAGATATGGGCACGTGCTTTCGCTTTTTCGAGATCAAAAATAGTACGACGGATAATAACCGTTTTACGGTGATTGATGAAATGACCCAACATCTCAAGAAGAGAGAAAATACGTGGCTCTTGGTTAAATACCGAAAGCATAATGATCCCGAACGTTGTCTCCATATTGGTCGATTTATAGAGGTTGTTAAGGACGATTTCGCTCATCGCATCGCGTTTGAGTTCGATTACGACGCGGATACCTTCACGATCCGATTCATCACGAATCTCACTAATCCCCTCAAGAAATTTATCTTTCACCAAATCAGCAATCGTCTCGATCAAACGTGCTTTGTTAACTTGGTAAGGAAGTTCATCAATAACAATAACATCTCTATTTGCTTTTTTCTCGATATGGGTTTTAGCACGAACACGGATACGTCCGCGTCCTGTTTCGTATGCGTCCAAAATCCCTTTTTTACCGTAAATGGTTCCGCCCGTAGGAAAATCAGGGGCTTTGATAAACTGCATAATCTCGATGAGTGAAGCATTAGGGTTGTCCATCAGATGAACAAGGGCGCTTAAAACTTCTTTTGGATTATGGGGAGGAATATTGGTCGCCATACCAACCGCGATACCGCTTGAACCATTAATCAAAAGATTAGGAACACGTGTAGGAAGAACAACAGGCTCATAGGTTGTGCCGTCATAGTTCTCGATCATATCAACGGTATCTTTTTCAAGATCTTTGAGTAGCTCTCCTGCATAGCGGGTCATACGTGCTTCCGTATAACGCATTGCTGCTGCATTGTCTCCATCGACGGAACCGAAGTTTCCTTGACCATCGACAAGAGGCGCACGCATAGCAAACGGCTGTGCCATACGAACAAGTGCATCATAGACTGAAGTATCTCCATGAGGGTGATACTGACCGATAACATCCCCGACGATACGGGCTGATTTTTTGTATTTAGCCCCTGCGGAAAGGCTGAGCTTGTCCATTGCGTATAAAATACGACGGTGAACGGGTTTAAGTCCGTCTCGAACGTCGGGAAGTGCCCGTCCGATAATAACGCTCATAGAGTAGTCAAGATAACTGCTCTTGAGGGTATCTTCTATATTGATGTCGTTGATTTCGCTGTTATCTAGCAGATCGTTCATTGAGCCCTCGAAATTAGTGAAGATTAGGTCGTTTATTATAGCTAAGAGAGGCTTAATATTTTGACAGAGTTTATCTTCCTCGATTCTTTAATAGACTATTTACCGCATATTCGATAAAATCAACACGGTAAGCCTATTCTATAAAATACATACACAAAGTTATGAGGAAATATGAATTTTGACCCTAAGAAAATGAAATTAGCGACGATGTTTTCAGTTATGTTTGCAGGTGCTTTTATCGCGGTATCGCTGTTCTTTAGTTTTTACAGCTACCAATCTCAAAAAAATGCTTTACTCCATAATTTAAAATCTAAAGCATCTTCTATTCTTGATTTTGCGGATGTTTTACTTGAATCACGTAATGAAAAATTTTTTAGCGGTGAATCACCAGAAACACCTCAAATAATCCAAAATGAAGTTTTTGCAAAGTTTACAAAAATATCCGATGGAAAAGTTTTTTTTAAAGAGGCATCTAATCATCCTGTCCTCCCCACGAACCAAGCTAAAGAATATGAAAGTGCTACGATTAAAGAATTTCAGGCAAACCGTGCACTAAAAGAGAGTGAACGTTTTATTATAGATGAAAAAAAAGAGTATTTTATACTTTCACGCCCTATTCTAAGTGAAGCTCGCTGCATACAATGTCATCCAACGTGGCAAGCGAACAATGTTGTTGCAATCGAAAATGTACGTATTGATACTTCTGATTTTAATGCTGCTCTTTTGGAAAATTTTTGGATTACATTCACCACAGCACTTATTAATATCATCATTATTCTAGCACTAACCCATTTCTTATTTAACCGCTATGTTGCCACACGAATTAATAAAGTACTGCAAGTTATTTTTCGGGTTGAAAAAGGGAAGTTTATCATTAACGATTTGCTAGAAGGTGAACCAATTCAAGATGAAAGTACCCAAAATGAGATTGATCGCCTTTTCCGCCACTTGGACAGTATGGTTAACACTCTTAGACCCGTTATCGCTAATGTTGTCACTGAAAGCAAGCAAATTGCATTTGAAGCAAGTTACGGATACGTCCAAATCGATCAAATAAACAATTATGTCAATATACAAAATATTGCTTTGGGACATTCACAAGAACATATTGACAACGTATTACGTCTTAATGATGCTGTAGGGCAAAAACTTGAGGAGCTATTTGAGAGTTCTTCCCAATCCTTAAAACAGATTAGCACGGGTCAGAATGTGGTTCAGTCCAATATGGAAGAAAGTAGCGAAGCAGCAAAAGCTATGGACACTACCATCCTCGCAATTCAAGAACTGCGTAAATTTTCTAATCATATTTCTTCAACAATGGAAATCATTACTGATATTGCGGACGAAACAAATCTCATAGCCCTCAATGCTGCAATCGAAGCAGCTAGAGCAGGAGAACATGGTCGAGGCTTTGCCGTAGTGGCGGATAAAATTCGTGAGCTTGCTGAAATTTCCTTAGATAATGCCCGCACGATTACAGCGTCTTTAACCAAAATTCATGAACACGTTAATTTAGTAACTAGAAATGCCGCAGATGCAAAAGGTGTTATAACCGTCTTAAATAAAAGTTCCGAAACACTTCATGGTCAATTTCAAGAAATACATAATGGTATCGATGTGATCACTAATGTATTGAACCATTTTAAAAATGATTTTGCACAGGAGACGGTAGCTCTAATAGATGCAAGTAAAGGACTAACCAACGTACGAGAAGCTAGTAGTATTTTAGTCGATAATGCAGATCGTTCTAAAGCGATTATGAGCGAATTAGTCAATCGTGGAGGAGAACTTAAAACACTGGCTGATGGTTTCGAAGTTCTCCTTAAAAATAATCGAACGGCACCCAGAACCATCATCACACCACCTATTCATGGGCGTATTCACCTGGCAAAAAAAGAACTTGATGCCTATTTATTTGATAATTCTTCCAGTGGAATTTCTTTTTATATTACAGGTGAGAATTCAGAGCATTTATTACAAAATAGCAGAGGAAAAATAATTCTTGATACCGCTTTAGATGGAATAAGAGAAATCTCTTTTCAAGTCGTTTATATTAGTGATGAGATCATTAAAGGGGCCTTCTTTTATGGAGTGAAACGGATTTGATAGTGCCATGACTATCGATTGTCACTCTAAATAAGTATAATAATAAAATTAAAATCGTTTCACCACTTTTAAAGGAAAAGAAAAATGGAAAATAGCAGTATGCTTGAATGGGCTCACTTAGGTGTTGATTATGGGATTATCGGTATTTTGATACTAATGAGTGTTGCGTCATTGACCCTCTTTGTAGAACGCCTTATGAGTTATGGTTCGATTCGTATTGAAGAATATGCGTCCAAAGAGGAGCTTGAACTCGATTTGGGTAATAATGTTTCAACGATTGCCACCATTGCTTCAAATGCGCCTTATGTAGGACTTCTTGGAACGGTTCTGGGAATTATGATCACTTTTTACTCCCTAGGAGATGTGGGGGCTGTTGATCCTAAAAAAATTATGACTGGACTGGCATTGGCGTTAAAAGCTACTGCAATGGGGCTTGTCGTTGCTATCCCAGCTATCGTCTTTTACAATATTTTGCTTCGTAAAATGGAACGCCTTTTGACGATGTGGGAAATACGTTCTCACAAAAATCAAGGATAACCTATGAAAATGAAGCGAATGGATACGATTAACGTTATCCCTTTCATTGATATTATGCTTGTTTTGCTCGTGATGGTGTTAACCACCGCAACGTTTATCAAGACAGGCGTTATCCCCGTTGATCTCCCTGATGCCAAAGGATCAGCGGCAGAACATAAGCCACAAGAACTCAAGCTAACGATCAAAAAAGACGGCACATTGTGGATTGATGAAAAAACAAACGTAACATTAGAGCAGTTTGAACAAAAAGTTGTTGAGGGTGGCAAAGAGATGAGTGTCGTTCTCTACAGCGACAAAGAGGCAGCGTTTCAAAATTTTGTCGGGGTTATGGATGTTTTGAAGCGTCTCAATCATGAGCAACTTTATATTGTGACGGATAAAAAGTAATACATGCACCAAATCAGTAACTCTATTTATGCTGATGATGCGTTATTGGGGATGGATATTCCGTCCAAGCGCCTCCCTAATCCTTATGCAGATTTACCGTATATGCTTATCAAGAATTTTCTTACCTCAGAAGAGTGCCATGCTATTACAACAGCAACCCGTTCCGATCAAGAGGCAGTAAAAGCCAAACTTCGTGGGCGTGCACTTGATACGGCTATTCGTAAAACCGATATTCATACCCTTAATGAGCAACACCGCACCCTATATGAGAGCCGATTTTCCCAAAAACGTGCAGAGATAGAGCAGTTCTTTGCCCTCTCGTTGAGCAACTCCACCAATGTTCAGGTATTAGGATATGAGCAAGGGGGATTTTACCTCAAGCACAGTGACGATTCAAGTGAGCTTCGTAATTCGCAAGGGGTGACGATTGGGTTCAAAGTCGTCGCTCCCGAACGTAAACTCACAAGTGTATTATTTGCCACTTCGTACATGGCTGATTCGAGTGATAATAAGCATTTTAGCGGTGGTGAGCTTCTCTTTAACTATCTGTATGATGAGGAAGGAAATACCATTACAGTACGCCCAGAAGCGGGAGATATGGTGGTATTTTTGAGTAACCCTTATTTCTCCCATGAAGTACTCCCCGTCCAAAGCGGATTCCGACTCAGTCTCGTTCAATGGCATAATGCTCACATCTAAGTTATAATTGCGCATCTCTTTGTAAGGATGCCAATGCGCTACTTTATCAGTTCGTTCGTAATCATGGCTATCGGTCTGATTGCGGCTTTTTTTCTTGGTGGACTCTCCGCTATTTATATCACCACACTTTTAATTGTCCTTGAAATATCCCTTTCATTCGATAATGCTGTGGTCAACGCGAAAGTGCTTGAGACGATGGATCCTGTTTGGCAAAAACGGTTTATCCTTTTTGGTATGCCCATTGCCGTATTCGGTATGCGTCTTGTCTTTCCTCTTGCTATTGTTTCAATTGTAACGGGGATGGGACTCATGGAGACATTGCAAGTGGCAATGGATCAACCAGCTAAGTATGAAGCAATACTTAAAACAACAGAGTCAACCATTTTCGCATTCGGGGGAGCATTTTTACTAATGGTCTTTTTGGACTTCTTCTTTGGCGATCATGAAGTCAAATGGGTGACCTTTGTAGAAGGTTCCAAAACGATGGAAACCTTTTCAGGTGTAGCGAATATTGAGCTTATCATCGCTATTATGGTCGGGATTGGACTTGGGCATATTACCCATGATTTCAATGTTGGACTGGCATTTATGTACGGGGTATTACTTCACTCACTGTTGGGAATGGTCGATCACTTTCTCTCTTCCGATACAGTTAAAAGCGGAATAGCAGGATTTATTTATCTTGAAGTTCTAGATGCGAGTTTCAGTTTTGATGGTGTTATCGGAGCATTTGCGTTGACGAGTAATATCTTCATCATTATGATAGGTTTGGGTGTTGGGGCTATGTTTGTACGAAGTATCACACTCTATTTTGTTGAACACAAAACGCTCTCCGAATTTCGTTATCTCGAACACGGTGCCCACTACGCCATCGGGATTTTAGCCATCATTATGCTGATGAAAATCACAATGCACGTGAGTGAAATGGTGACAGGGACAATCGGTATCGGGCTTATCAGTATCGCATTCTTACACTCTCTTTGGGAGAATAAAAAAGCCAACGCGTAGAGAAATTCTCTTCACGCGTTGATTATATCGCCCGTTTAAATTCTGGATACGCTTCCAATCCACATTCGCTTACATCCAATCCTTGCATTTGCTCTTCATCGGTAGCACGGAAAGGAAAAACTTTATTAATTATATAAATAACCGTATATGAAACCGTAAAAACAAATACGCCAATCTCAACGACCCCTTTGAGCTGATTTAGAAACGTAATATTTTTTGCTGCATCACTTGCAAAAATTCCTACTGCAAGCGTCCCCCAAATACCATTGACAAGATGAACCGATAATGCTCCAACAGGATCATCAAGACGAACTTTATCGAAAAGTGGAACCGCAAAAACAACTAAAGCTCCCCCAATGGTCCCCACGATAAGTGCATCATAAAGGGTAAACAAATGAGCGCCTGCGGTAATTGCAACCAATCCACCAAGAGCACCATTGAGAATCATAGTAATATCAAAAAGTTTATACCGTGCATAGATAATAATCCCTGCGATAATTGCCCCCGCGAGACCTGCTACATTGGTATTAAAAATAGTCAATGCAACACTGTCAGCTAGTTCTTTGGTCGAAATACCCCCCACTGAACCGCCATTAAATCCGAACCAACCAATCCACAGCAACATCGCCCCAAGTACAACAAGAGGAATATTGGAAGCAGGAATAACGCGCATACTCTTTCCTACATAACGCCCTTTTCTCGCTCCTATGACTAAGATCGCCGCAAGTAACGCCCATCCACCCGTAGAATGGATAACCGTAGAGCCTGCCAAATCAACCATGTTGAGATCCAATAGAGTATCTTTAACCCAATCGCTTCCCCAACTGATATTCACTGCAGTAGGATAAATAAAGGCTCCCATAATGATTGTAAAAAGGGTCAACGGCAACAATTTCGCCCGCTCTCCGACTCCACCACTCATAATATTAATCGCTTTTCCAACAAAAGCCATCTGAAACATATAAAAAGCCCATTTGCTCATCGTCACACTTTGCAATTCACCAAAGGCTAGCGAATAACCGATCAATATAAACGCCATCGATGCAACCGCATAAATCATAACGTTGACAGTCAAAACACTGGAGACATTTTTTGTCCGAACCAAACCTGCTTCAAGCATCGCGAAACCAGGAACCATTAAAATGATAAGAGTAATAGAGAAAAGGGTAAAGAGGGTATCAATAACGTAGGCTGTATCCATGTAACACCTTTATTTAAAATCAAAGGTGTACATTATAGATCCAATCCTAAAGATTGGGGGAGAGAAACTGATTAAAATTTAATCAATAAGGGTTAAATAGCTTCGCTATCGGTCTCACCCGTACGGATACGAATGATTTGATTAATATCGCTGACGAAGATTTTACCATCTCCGATTTTACCTGTACGGGCTGCTTCGACGATAGTATTGACCACTTGATCTACCATAGAACCATCAACGACCATTTCCATTTTGATCTTTGGAAGAAAATCAACAACATATTCTGCACCGCGATAGAGTTCACTGTGCCCTTTTTGACGACCATACCCTTTGACTTCACTTACTGTCATACCGGTAATACCAATTTCAGCAAGAGCGTCTTTTACATCTTCAAGTTTAAATGGTTTAATAACCGCTTCAATTTTTTTCATTACAAACTCCTTAGTCCTATTTTATTTATCAAATACTTTGAAAATCTGCCTCATCAGAGGCAAGCTTTAGTGCCATAGCGGCTAGCGTAGCCATCGGGACGAGTTCCGATAGCGTTCAAATCAAATATTAAATCCACGCTCACCGTGTACTGATTCGTCAAGACCCATGCTCTCTTCTTCTTCGGTAACACGTGATCCACCTGTAATTGCCATAGCGATATAATACACTACAACCGTTCCAATCAAGGTAAATGCACCAACAATTGCGACTGATTCAAGCTGAACTATGATTTGTCCCATGCGATCGCCTGACGCTTTCAAAGGACCATCCCATAATAATGCTTTATCATTGACAGCAAAGATACCCGTTGCAATTGCTCCCCAAACACCTGCAAGGAAGTGAACACCAAATGCATCCAAAGAGTCATCGTAACCCAATTTCTTTTTCAGTACCATAACACCAAAGAATGCAACGATTGCACCTGTAATCCCGATAATAAAGGCTCCAGGAACCAAAACGAATCCTGCAGCAGGTGTAATCGCAACAAGTCCAGCAATAGCACCTGTAGCCGCACCTAGTAGTGTTGCTTTCTTAAAGACCATATATTCTAAGGTAATCCATGTGATTGTTGCAACCGATGCAGCAATTGTTGTTGTCAAATACGCAACACCAGCGATAGCATTTGCACCAAATGCAGATCCGCCATTAAAACCGTACCAACCAAACCATAGCAATCCTGCACCAAGTGCTGTCAAAATAACACTTGCAGGTTTCATTGCTGTTTTTGGGTACCCAGTACGCTTGCCAACTAAAAGAGCCAATACCAAACCAGCTAAACCACCATTCATATGAACAACTGTACCACCAGCGAAGTCAAGAGCACCTTCGTTGAAAAGGTAACCACCACCCCATACCATATGTGCGATAGGTGCATAAACAACTAGAACCCAAATCGCAACAAACACCATCCATGTGGAAAACTTCAATCGCTCAATAATGGAACCCGATGCAATTGCAACAGTAATTGCGGCAAATGTCCCTTGGAACACAACAAAGACATATTTAGGATAGAGTTGTCCTAACTCAACATTTGTTAAATCTGTCCAAACAATGCCATTGAGCATCACATTGCTAAAACCACCGATTACTTGATTTAACGAGCCGTCCATCGTTCCAAATGCCAATGAATATCCTGCGATAATCCATACGATAAATCCAACCGTAAACGCACCGAAAACCATAGCATACGTATTAAGAACATTTTTCGCTCTCGTCATACCGCCGTAAAAGAGTGCCAATCCTACGGGTGTCATAAGCATTACCAGTGCCGTTGACATCATCATCCATGCAGTATCTCCTGAGTTGAGTACAGGTGCTGCCACTGCTGCCGCATCTTCACCAAATGCACTAACACCTAATAGCATTAAAGCTAAAAGCCATTTTTTCATCTTATCCCCTTTTAATGTGTGATTCAAATCTTAACCACCATTCTACACGGGAAAGAGAAGTGTTGTACTCAAATAAGTGATTAAAATTTAATCACTTTAAAGATGAATTGGCTATTGCAGCGAAATTAAGATTTAGTTCTTTCAAAGAAAATAAACTCAACAAAAAACTTATTCATAAACTTATTGAAGAGATCAAGACGATCGATGTTAAAAAAGATCAAGTCACCCTTAAAATCACCATCTTTGATACTAACTTAAATAAGCTTCGTGAAATCGGTATCAATCCAAATCTAAACTTTGATTTTGATGTGCTCACTAGGGCTGGTGCATTGATTACGGGTTCAGCTGTGAACACATTTAAAGGATCATTGAAATTTCTTCAAACCTCGGGTGCGACTAAAGTAGATCAATCCACTTCTTATTTAATTTCAGATGCAGAACAACTTGATTTTAAAAAAGTTGTCTCAATTCCGTTTCTTGATGAAAACTATGTGGTCAGTAACACCACAGGAAGCACTAACCAATCTAAAAAGTACAAATATAAAGAGATTGGTTTTAAAGTCCTTGTAACGCCTACCATTGTCGGTGATATTGTTTATCTTGATTTCAATCTCACCGTTGGTAATGTTGTAACATCAGGCGAACTTCCTACCACGTCGGAGAATTCAATCACAAATAAATTCTCCGTCAAAAAAGGTGACATTGTACTTCTTGCAGGTATCTCGAAAAGTTCACTTATTAATACTACTGCAGGAAGCCCATTGTTAGAGAGCATTCCGATTTTAAGAGACATTTTCACTCAAAAGAGTGATTCCAATATTGATGAAACGTTCAACGTATCCATCGAAATTTTAGGAGATACCAATGTCGAAACCTTGTTCTCAAGAATATGATCCTACCGATGAAGAGCTTCAATACGTTGATATTGCGCTCACTATGTCAACGCTTATGCTTGATCGAATAGACCGTTTTTGTCATTTGATTGAAGTTCCGAGAGATCAATTTTTCCATACGGCAATTATTCGGGCTTTGCTTGAGTATGAGTTTAGTGTTAATTCAACCCTTTAACTAATTTAAAATTGGAGTGATAGCCATGAAAAACACCTACGGATTAACCCCTGACGATTTGAAATACTGTCGAGATAAAATCGACGGTCAAAAATCCTACCTTGCTAATAACCATTTTCATACCTCTACGGGCCAGGTGAAAAGTCTTCTCGATGTAAGTTTTTCTGCGAACATCTCAGAACGATATTACGCACAACTTTCCAATAAAATTAACACCATGCACTCTTTGGCAATGTCCTATGATCTCAAACCAACGTTCCTCACAATCACGATTGATGGATTCTTTCGGGACTTCATAAAAGGTGATTTTACACGTTGGACTAAAAAAACAGATCTAGAGCGTGAAGAGTATCTTCGCCATATTCCTAATAATGACGTTTATGGGTTCCTTCGTCAAAAGATAAAAGAGAAAAAGAGATTTACTGTCAAAGATTGTTATAACGTCCTCTCTTTCCAATGGTACCGATTTTCTGCCGGGTACGCTTTCAAAAAGCTCCGAAAAGAAGATCAAGAATTTATTTATCTCAAAGCTGCTGAACCGCATAAAGACGGTGTCCCTCATTTCCATGTTCTTCTATGGGTCTCACCTGATTACTTTGATAACTTTAAAAATGACTTCAAACGTTATTTTCCTGCACCACGTAATCATGAAGTGGATAAAGATAGCAAAGAGGGTGACACAGTAGGCTTTCAAACTGCAATCAATAACCCTGTCGGCTACATTATGAAATATGCCACTAAATCCTTTATGAATATCAAAAATGATGATGAGCTTGATTATCTTCAAGCGTGGTACGTCAAACATAAAATCCGACGCATTACCACCTCTCACTCAACGATTCCCCAGTGGGTCTATCAAAAGCTCTTTGCGGTGGAAGCAGATTGGTTTCACCTTACTGATTCTTTAGTGCGTCACCCAATGCTGTGTGAGTGGAATAAAAAAGAGAATCAAATAATGGTCATTGAAGAGTGTGGGCGTGTCCTTGAATATGATAATGGTGTTCTTACCGTCAAGTCTCTTGGAAGTGATTCCATACTTCGACAAATTGGAACACCAAAAGAAAGAACTTCGATTTCCTCTGTCAAATATGAACCCGTCCCCTCCACTTGGAAAGTTCCCCCACCTCCCAATAAAATCATTGATGCCTACATTGACGGCACTCATTTTCTTTATAAAAATGAATCATTGAAATTTGAATTTGATTTAAAACCGATTGAATCAAATTACATAAATCAAAAGTACTATTTCTATCGTCCTAAAACGTTAATAAATCTCACTCCTCAACCTATCAAAATGAGCGATTTTGAGCTATGGAACTATTATCATGATGAAATAGATATGGATACCGTTAACGCCCACCATTATGCACACACGCACAATCAAATGATAGAACGTGATTTAATTACAGGTGAAATCATTCCACTTAATGCGAATCTTGAATCTGAATTGTGGGGGTATGATTATGAATTCTGAAGATTTTAAATATTTAATCGATTATCTTGGATGTGATTTTCTTCATAAACATGATGAAGGTTTGGTTTTTTGTTCTCATTCTAATAATCCTGTTTCTTGTGAAGGTAATTGTTATTTTGAAATTTGTCCTTTAAAAAATATGCTCATTGAAGCTAAAGAGGCTCTTGATAATTTTGATCCTTTTTTCCGAGAAGAAGATTATGACCTTTGACCATTACGCCAATCTTTTCCTAAAATTCAAGAAAAACGACTTAAAACCCTCAACTTTTGAGAAGTATCAACGTATTATCGAATTACGTTTACTTCCTTTTTTCAAAGATACCCCCATTACGGAGATAAAAACCTCTGATATTAAACTTTGGCTTCTTGATATTGATGATGTTGGCGGTAAATCCATTCGAACGTATATTAGTGTGGTCAAAGGGATATTTGATGAGGCGTTTTTTGATGAGCTGATTGAAAGAAATCCTGTCTCTAGGATACGATTGCCAAAAATCATTAAACCAATTATCCACCCTTTCACTCCTGACGAGGTTAATAGCATTCTTCAAACCGCCCAAATGGTCAATTATAAGAACTATTTGAATATTGCTTTTTTTACGGGGATGCGCTCGGGTGAGATTATTGGTTTGAAAAAAGAGGATATTGATCTTAAAAACAAAATGATAAAAATTCGTCGCACCAGGTCTCGATTTGGGGAAACAACGCCCAAAACTAGGGGTTCATCGCGTGACATTCCGATACTTGATTCACTTTTCCCTCTTATTGAGTCCCTTTATAATCTCCATGATCATGATTACCTTTTCAAAACTCAATACAATGAACCGTATAGAGATACGAATGTTTTTGTTGATCGGTATTGGAAACCCTCTCTTAAATCGCTTAATCTTGAATATCGCCGTCCGTATAATACCCGTCACACTTACGCTACAAATATGCTGTATAGAAATTTGGTAACACCTGTCGAACTTTCTCAACTCTTGGGACACTCTAATACTGAAATGGTTTTTAATGTGTATGTGGCGTATCTTGACCAAAACTATAAAACTTTTGATAGAACGATTGAGATTTATAAGTGAGTCGGGGTAGGTAAGAGTTTTTTAGTTTGAGGTTAAAAGGCTTTGAAAGTCCGTAAAATAGGGGTTTGTGGCGGACGAGGAGAGATTCGAACTCTCGGTACCGTTACCAGTACGTCTCCTTAGCAGGGAGGTGGATTCAGCCGCTTTCCTACTCGTCCGTATATATTGAAGAGGGCGTAATTATAGTCAGGCTTAGATAACAAGTACCTTAAAGACACAAGATAAAAAGCAGTAAACAAATTAATTACAACATCTATTATAAAACAAACGGTTTGTAAGAGATCAAAAATGCTTCAAATGCCTTTTCATCGAGTGGTCGAGCATACATATACCCCTGCCCTTGCATACATCCGAATTCTTTTAAGAATTTTGCCTGCGCCTCTTCTTCTATCCCCTCGGCGATGGTTTTAAATCCAAGAGCATCTGCCATGGCAATAATTGCCTTGACAATGGCAACATCTGAATCACTATGAGGAAGCTCCCGGACAAACGACTGGTCAATTTTAAGCTTATCTATGGGAAAAGATTTAAGATAACTCAGACTCGAATATCCTGTTCCAAAGTCATCAATGGCAACTTCTATCCCCAGTTCTTTGAAAGCGATAAGTTTCTTCCCAAACTCGACTGGATTACTCATCAAGACACTTTCGGTAATCTCCAATTCTACATACTGAAGCTCCAATGTACTCTCCGTAATAATACGACAAAGAGTCTCTACTACATCGGAACGTTCGAACTGTTTACCTGAGACATTGACCGATATTCTCCCCGAAAACAGCCCCATTTCTTTCCATCGTTTTATCGACTTACACGATTGAGCCAACACCTCTTCGCCTATGGGGATAATGAGATTATTCCTCTCAGCAAGGGGGATAAACAAATCGGGACGGACGACCCCCAATGTCGGATGTTGCCACCGTACCAATGCCTCCGCTCCAATAAGTGCACCCGTTAAAAGGTCAACCTGAGGCTGATAATACACAACGAACTCTTTTTCCTCTATCGCACGATGAAGCTCCCTTTCCATCAATACCCGTTCTAACAACCGAACACTCATCTCCTGTGTAAAAAAGCAGTAATTACTCTCACTTGTTTCTTTTGCTCGACGTAGTGCAATATCCGCATTTTTCAACAATGTTTCAGAACTTTCACCATCATCAGGATAAAAGCTAATTCCTATACTGACACTTAATTTCAAAACTCCATCAGGGGTATTAAATAGTTCCTTAAATAGATTCATAATCTGCTGTAGAGTATGTTCGCATTCACTAAATTCTTGAATCTTTTCAATGAGAATAATAAACTCATCACCGCCAACACGGCTGATCGTATCTTCATGACGAATCACCCCTTCCATCTTAAAAGCCACTTGCTTGATAATGAAATCTCCTACGCTATACCCATACGATTCATTAATGTCTTTAAAATTATCAATATCCACATACAACACAACAATTTTTGTTTTTTCACGCTGTGCTTTCTGAATAGAATGTTCAAGCCGAGCATTCAAGAGGAGCCGATTGGGCAGATTGGTTAACGTATCATAATGGGTCATTCGTTCGATTTCCCATTCTGATTTTTTAATTTTAGTAATATCTTCTCCTGATGAAAAAGTTCCAGTTATCGTTCCATTTGGATCTCTTAATAATGCGTTATGCCAAGCAATGATTCGCTCTTCACCACTCTTGGTTTGGATGCTATTTTCATAATACTCTACCATCTCTTGCTGTTCCTCGATGATGCTTGTAAAAAGTATTTTCGTTTGTAAAATATGTTCCTTTACAACAAATATATCGAACCAATTTTTGCCAATTGCCTCTTCTTTCGTTATCCCGAGTATCTCACACCCCTTAGGATTAAGAAGAACAACATGACCTTCACAATCCAACGCCAAACACATTACCGATGCAACATCCAAATAGAGTCTACTTTTTTCTTTTTCCAACTCTATTGCATGTTTTAATGACGAAGAAAGCTCTTCACTTAACCGTACTAAATCGCTCACATCATTTAAGAAAAGTTTCATAACAGGTTGATTATTAACCTCAGCTTCCATAAGTGTTAACTCATAAATACGGCCATGAACCTCAATACGTTCATGTTCAACGCCACGATACACTTTGAACGATTCCATTATCCGAGTCCAATTATCCAACCCGAGCATGGCAGAGACAGGATCATCTATTTTTACCTGAAAGGTTAACATCGCTTCAGCATTGAGCCATTTTATGATCTGAATAGCCCCTAAATCAATAATTTCACAAAAGGCAATCCCCAAAAGGTTATAGGTAGCTTTGGCATCACGAAGTTTTCCTTCCAATTTTACCTCAAGTGTCGTGTTGTAGCTTAGAACTAAGTCTTTTTCATTTAAAAGATAAATCTCATCATTCCCACGTACCATTAAATGATGAATATTCATTTCCTTCATCGTTTCAATTGCATTATGGATCTTCCCATCCATCCCAACAGTAACAATAGAAGCACCAATGCAACTCGAAATGGGAGTATCACTCGAAGTCTTTTGATATACCAATTCAACAATATCATTTTCGCTCACTATTCCAATAGCGTCGTTTTCTCTCATCACAACAAGTGCATCACGATGTTCATCTCGCATTAATTGAACGGCTTCTTTTACTGTTGCACTACACTCTATGAATATTGCACGATTTCGTTTGTGAAGACATTGAAAAATTTCATCGGTAGTATAAATATTATTTTCATAATAGCGCAGGACATCGCTTTGATTAAGGGTAGCAATATAATAACCATGGTCATCAATTAATACAATCCGACGTATCTCATAGTCAATCATCATCTCTACTGCCATATCAATAGGGCGATCATTATGAATTGAGATAATCGTATGCGTAATAAAATCTATCGCCATATTTTCTCGTTGGATACCTGAGGCATACAGCTCTATGATATTCTTAAGCGTCAACATACCAACAGCTATTTTATTCTTAACAAAAATAATTTGGCTCAAGCCTTCGTGTTCCATACGCTCAATAGCATTGCCCAACGTTATATCAATACTCACTTCATCACTACAAACAGCGACAAGATCACTTAATAACATAGAGATTCCTCAACTAATTCGATAAATGCTATTGATTAATAAGTGATTTAATCACTCGGGTAATCTCACAGCATTTGGTAATTTTTTGGGCATTGTTCAAGGTATCATCCAAAAGAACATTTACAATTGCAGAACCTACTATTACCCCATCTGCCCCTTGTACTTTTTCACGCGCCGTTTGTTCATTCACCCCAAAGCCAACATACACGGGGGTCTTTGAATGGCGTTTTATCATCTCAAGCACTGGAGCCAAGTCTTCACTTTTACCACTCCCTGTAATTCCTGCGTAGGCTACAAGATAGATAAACTTACGAGCTTGTGCGGTAATCAAAGCAATTCGTTCTTCCCCATCCGTTGGGGCTACAAATGTGATATTCGCCAATCCACGATCTTCAAAAAGACTATGATACGTTTTTGCCTCTTCGTAGGGGAAATCAGGGATAATCAATCCATTGACTCCGATAGCTTTAGCACGATCAAGGAGTTTTTCCATCCCGTATTGATAAAATGGATTGAAGTATCCCATCCATAACGTATCAATTTTAGGGGCAATGGCTTCCGAAATATCCAAAATATCCGCGAAACGAAATCCATTTGCCAATGCTCTTTGATTCGCGGCTTCAATGACGGGGCCATCCGCTACAGGATCTGAAAAGGGAACCCCAAGTTCGAGGGTATCTACCCCGTTTTCACCCAATGCCAAAGCCAAATCAATCGTAAAATTTTTATCAGGATAACCTGCTGTAATATACGCTACTAGTTGTTTCATACGCTCTCCATATCGGGTAAAATTAAAAGGGAAAAAGGGATTTTTGAAAGTTCATTGTCCATTTTGAAATCTTCGTGCCACTGCATAAATAAATCCGCCACATGAATAAGCCATGTAATCGTCTCTTCATTTGCCACACCACTGCGTCCTCGTAAAAACTCAAGAGCATCTTCGACAAACGTAGAGAGACGGATCATGGGCTTGAGTTGCAAATAACCTGAAGCGGATTTAATATTATGGAAAATCCGAAACAGCTCTTCAACGCTGTGAGAATAGCGCTCTTCAACCCCCAAATTTATCATAAGCGATTCCATAAGCTCCACCATCATGGCATAATGATCTAAAAACTCATCAATGATTTCAAAATCGAAATTACTTTCTAGCTCTGTTCGAACGCCCATATACGGTCTCCCTATTTGAAGCGATTATAGCGCGTTTAATCTGACAAAATGACATATTGTAAGAACCAAACATTTTTTTTGGGTAAGATACGTCTTATGAAAAAGCTAACAATAACTTCAATTTTAAAACGTAAAAACAATGTACCGTTGGTCATGATTACGGCGTATGATGCCCTCTTTGCCCGACTTTTCCAAGAGAGTGCCGATATCCTCCTTGTGGGGGACAGTCTCAATATGAGTTTCGGTGGTAATTCTGATACACTAAGTGCAACAATGGATCAAATGATCTATCATACTCATGCCGTGTGTAAGGGTGCTCCCAATACTTTTGTCATTACAGATATGCCTTTTGGAACCTATATTGAGGAGAAAACAGCTCTTCATAATGCGCTACGTGTCTACCAAGAGACCTCTGCCGATGCCGTCAAAATCGAAGGAGGAGCCAACAAAGCCTACCTTGTAAAATATCTAGTCGATAACGGTATTGCTGTCTGCGGTCATATCGGACTACTCCCTCAAAGTGTCCGAGCCGAGGGAGGATACAAAGTCAAAGGAAAAAGCGAAGAGGAAGCATTGTCCCTGATCGCCGATGCGCAAGCCATTGAAAAAGCAGGAGCCTTTATACTCGTTATCGAGGGGGTCAAAGCCGACGTTGCAACCCGTGTTGCCCAAAGCGTATCCGTTCCTGTCATTGGAATCGGCGCAGGCAACGGGGTAGATGGGCAGGTTCTTGTTTTCTCTGATATGCTAGGACTTTATGAGCCATTTGTCCCTAAATTTGTCAAGCAATATATAAAAGGTGCAACAACGGTCAAAGAGGCAGTAGCTACGTATGCCGATGAAGTACAAAATAGAGCTTTTCCTGATGAAAATTACATCTATTAAATGAGTAACATCGTGGAACGGGTTGTAGAGATCGAGAAATTCACTAACGAAGAGCCAACCGAGACATCGTTACGCCCAAGTGCATGGGATGATTATATCGGACAAGAACAAATCAAAAAGAATCTAGGTGTTTTTATCGAAGCCAGCTCCAAGCGTCGCGAAGCACTTGATCATGTTCTCTTTTATGGCCCTCCCGGATTGGGAAAAACAACTCTCGCTCTCATTATCGCCAACGAGATGGGAAGTAACATCAAAGTAACCGCTGCCCCCATGATCGAAAAAAGTGGGGATCTTGCTGCCATTCTTACCAACCTTGAAGAGGGGGATATTCTCTTTATCGACGAAATTCACCGCTTATCACCTGCAGTTGAAGAGATTCTTTACCCCTCGATGGAAGATTTCCGTCTGGATATTATCATAGGTTCAGGGCCTGCAGCGCAAACGGTCAAAATTGACCTCCCCCGTTTTACTCTTATCGGTGCAACAACCCGAGCAGGGATGCTTTCGAATCCGCTACGTGACCGTTTTGGGATGAATTTTCGGATGCAGTTTTATAGCACTGAAGAACTATGTACTATTGTCACGAAAGCCTCACTCAAACTGGGGAAAAATATCGATCAAAAAGCGGCACATGAGATAGCCAAACGTTCTCGTGGAACCCCCCGTATCGCCCTACGACTTCTAAAACGGGTACGTGATTTCGCTGATGTTGCCAATGAAGAAAATATTTTGCACGCACGTTCTCAATATGCCCTCGACCAGCTAGGGATAAACGCCCACGGCTTTGATGAAATGGACATACGACTACTAACTTTTCTCATGGTAGCCAAAGGTCGGGCGATGGGGCTAAGTACCATCGCCGCCGCACTAAGTGAAGATGAGGGGACGATTGAAGATGTATTGGAACCGTATCTCCTTGCCAATGGCTATTTAGAGCGAACAGCGCGCGGTCGTGTGGCAACAGCCAAAACGTATGAGTTGCTTAAATTATGAAAAAAGAGTACTTTACCCTCATACTTCTGAGCCTTGTCTCGTATGGTATGTACTGTCTGTACGAACCCTTTTGGATGAGCATCATCGTGGCTTCCCTCTTGGCAATTTCGACACACCATATTCAAATGGGATTTTTTCATCTTACTCATAACCGTTTTTGGGCATCCGCACTATCAACGCTTATGCTAGGGCTCCTCTTCTTCGCACCTTTGGGCTATTTTTTGTTTCATTTCTCGACGATGCTGCAAAATATCGATCCCACTATTATGCGAACCATGGAACTCAAACTGAGAAGCTGGCTAATCCATCTCCCCCCTTCACTCTCACGCATCGAAGCGAAGATTGAAGCATCCATGGTAGGATTTGACCCAACAGCACTGAGTCAACATATCATCGCCTACGCCTCCCAAATCGGCAGTTTTACGATGTCGTTTTTCTCGGGAACTCTCTTCATTTTGATCTTTTATTTTATTGCTAACTATTATGGAAAAGATATTTTTGAATTTTTCAAACGCTCTGCCCATTTTCCACAGCAAGAAAGCACCCTTATTATATTTGAAATGCGTTCTTCAATGAGTGTCGTTTTCTATTCGATCTTAGCGACGGCGGTATTGGAGGGGGCACTTTTTGGACTTGCTATTGAATATATGGGATACAATGGTTTACTGTTTGGCATCATGTACGGATTTGCTTCTCTCATTCCTGTCATCGGAGGGGTTGTTATGTGGCTCCCGTTTAGTCTCTTTGAACTCTCATTGGGAAATACGCAAAGCGCCCTATTCATCGCCCTTTATACTATCATCATCATTTCTGTGATAGCAGATACGTTCATCAAACCAATGATTATCAAAATTATCAACCAAAAACTTATTAAACCTCAAGAGAAAATCAATGAATTGATTATTTTCTTCGCCATTATCGCGGGGCTTGCTACCTTTGGATTTTGGGGAATGATTATAGGGCCTGCCATCACCGTCCTCTTCTTAACGTTGATGAAAATAACAGAAGGGCAAAATCAAGAGCACCTTCATTAATATTGTTAATATTGCATTGATGGAGTGTTGACCATTGATGCTTATAATGTTACTATCAAAATTATCAAACGGAGAAAATCATGAAAAAGATTCTTAGTATAGCACTTATCCTCGGTGCAACAGCGTTAATGGCATGTCCCATGCAAAATGGTGGAATGATGATGCAAAAATGTGAATGTGAGACCTCTAAACTTCCAAAACCATTTGAAAAATTGGCTTTAAATGATGATCAAAAAGCTCAAATTCAAAAAATTCGTGAAGAGGGAAAAGCATTCCATAACCAACTACACGAAAAAATGATGGCAGTACTTACCCCTGAGCAACGTAAAGCATTCGAAGCGAACGCTCCTAAAATGTGCCCTAAAAAAGGGATGAAAGGCACTATGAAAATGCCTGAGGGTGGCATGGGATGCAAAAACTGCGATAAAGAATAAGGTTTAAAATGGTGAAGATCCTCCTAATCGAAGATGACGTAGAAATTGCCGATCTTTTGACGCAATATTTAGGTCGTTATCAAATGGAGGTGATAGCCTACACCCACCCTAAAGCCGCCTTAAGCTCTCTCTCTATTGAATCGTATGATCTTGTATTGCTTGACCTTACCCTCCCCGATATGGATGGGCTGGATGTCTGTAAAGAGCTTCGTAAATATAGTGATATTCCCATTATTATCTCCTCTGCACGAAGTGATTTGGGAGACAAGGTCATTGCACTTGAATTGGGAGCTGATGATTATCTCCCCAAACCGTACGAACCTCGTGAACTGGTTGCCCGTATCCAAAGCCTTCTGCGACGTGTTACTGGTAAAATAGCCCAAACGTCCAATGAACCTTTTCGTATTGATGAAAACGGTATTTACAAAGAAGGTGAGCTTCTTTCCCTGACGCGTGCCGAATTTGAGTTACTCTCCCTTCTTATCAAACACCGACGACAAATTATTTCCCGTGACTTTATCGCCAATAACGTCGAATCAATCGGCTGGGAGAGTTCGGAGCGAAGTATTGATGTTCTTATCAGCCGTATCCGCCAGAAAATAGAACCCAATCCCAAGCACCCTACCTTAATCCGCTCCATTCGTGGGATGGGGTATCAGTTCACCCTATGATTTCACGTCGTCATTCGGTTTTTTTTAAACTTCACATTTTTTTTGCTTTAGCCTTAATTATTCTGACTCTACTCTTTTTCTCTGCCTTAGCGGAACAAGAGCATCAAAAATACCGTCGCTTAGTCCATCGTTCTATGGAACTTTCTCAAACACTCACATCCCTTAAAAATCATACGTGTGAAAGTCAAAATAGTTCCCTAATGATTGCAGGTTTCAAAGAGATAAAAGCGCTCAATCGCCATGCCAAAGAAGTGACGCTTCCACTTCAGATGAAACAGACACTGCAACGGACACAACTGCACGTCATTATTTATCAAGACGAAGAGGGGATTAGCTATGCGTTGATTCGCGACCATTGCACCATGTTTTATCGTGATATGAGCGAAAAAAACACGTACTATTTCGTATGGCTCCTATTTTTCACCCTCTTTGGTGGCTTGGTTAGTATGTATCTTTTACTATGGCGAAACCTCCTCCCTCTAAAACAGCTCTATGAGCAAATAACACTGTATGGGGAAGGAAAAGAGATACACCCTTCTCCTAACACAGGCAAAGACGAAATTGCCCTCATTTCCAATGCCCTCTTCGATGCCCTCGAAAAGCAGCGTCGTCTTAAAACTTCACGCGAACTTTTTTTGCGCAATATCATGCACGAGCTTAAAACCCCGATTACCAAAGGGAAGCTCATCGTCGAACTCGAAGAAGAACGCCCCAATATTCTCTTGCTTGGGAAACTCTTTTCACGCCTCGATCACCTCGTCCATCAAATGGCACACGTTGAGAAAATGCACGCCTTTGCGTTGCAACGTCAAGAAGTAAATCTAAACACCCTCCTCACAACTGCTATGGAAAATCTGCTATTAGAAGAGCATACTCATGTGAACTTCAGCGGATGCAATACCCCCATCAACGTCGATCCCAATCTCTTCACCAGCGCACTCCAAAACCTCCTCGACAACGCTGTACGTCATGCGACAACCTTGCCCGTATTAGTTACGTGGTCGAATAAAAACATTTGTATCCAAAATAGTGGTGAACCGCTTAAGCGTCCTGTCGAAGAAGCACTCCAAGCATTTGTTACAGAGCGCGGTGAAGGGGGATTAGGATTGGGTCTTTACATCGCCCAATCGGTGTGTGAACTGCATAATTTTCAATTGACATACCGTTACGAAGAAGGGATTCACACTTTTTGTGTTGAGTTTTGAGGGAGTATGGGAATGCAGATTTTAGGGTTTTAACGCAATCGACGTTTAAGATCACTCCAGCCATCCATTCTGAAACCGTGAACACTGCTGACACAATCATTGAAGCCATCAATTTTTGACAACTCCTCTACTGCGTCAAAGACAGCATCAATATCGTCTTTATCACTTCGATATACACTTCCTTGTAATCGAATAAATCCTGCATTAGACATTGCTTGTTCGATTTCTTTGTAGACTTTAGCTAAACGACTTTTAGCTTTACTTTCTGCTACTACTTCGTCTATATCTTCAGAAAGAGCTTTTATGTAATCTTTGTAACAATTTGTATCCATATCAAATGCTATTCCGTATGCCATTTAATAACTCCTTTTTTAGAGTAAAAATTCTTTTTATATAACTTGCTGATATTATAACCGAAGGAAGTATGGGAGTCAAGAAAGAGAGCTTTCACCCCAAAAAAGGGGCGAAAAGAAGAAAGAAAAATTAGAACTTAAGTTTCAACATTGCAAGAACGCTATCATAACGTTTGCCTGCATTTTGAACACCAATGACACCAGTTGAAGTGTCTGTACTGATATATGCCAAAGTTGCATTCAATGGTCCGACATCTTTAGCTGCTGACAATGTAATTTCTTGTAGATCAGCAACATTCGTATTTTTATTAACTACATTCGTAAAGTATGCGCCCAATTGTGCAACACCTGCATCGTATTCACCTGCAACAGTTACCGTTTTAGCACCTGCAGCACCTACATAGCCATACGCCCAGTATGCTTCTGTGTACAATTTTGATTGTGCTCCAGCAAGGTTATTTGTTGCAACGTTTGCAATTTTCAATGTACCATCTTTATCTGCTTCAGAGTAAGCAGCTGATAGTTTTAGGTTTTGTACGCCGTTATACGCTGCTTTAACCGCATACGCTGATGAATCTTTCATAGTAGTTCCAAGAACTCCCTTAGGATTCATGTTCGCATATTGAACACCCAATTTTGCACCTTTCACCAATTGACAATCCCAATCCGCTTGCAACCAGTATGCATCTGCAACGTTTACAACATTGTAGTACCATGCTTGTGCTGTCAAAAATTTCAATGAATTATTAACTGCTGCTACTGCGTATGCACCACCATTCATAAATGTATTAAATTTAGCATCTGCACCTACAACACCACCATCTGCTGCTGCACCAAGTGCATTCAATGTTGATATAGTTGCACCATTTAGAGCATTACTACCATTCCCTTTACCAACCCATGCACCAACTAATGTTGTATCAGGAAGATCTTGATTAATCAGAACTGCTGCTTCAAATGTATTTGGAACAACTGACCATGTTTCAGAGAATGCTAATGGAGTATCAAGTGCCATACGACCCAATTTTGCTGTAGATTTACCCATAGATGCTGCCAACCATGCTTCACCCATCCATGAAGTATCATTAACTTGTGTACCACCATTTAATCCGTGCAAAAATGCTGCACCATTACCACCAGTTACACCATGTGCACCAGTGAACGTGCCACTAACAAGATTGTTTTCAAGACCAAGCGTACTAACTGCATATCCAGTAAGACCGAAAGAAACACCTTTCATCAAATCGCCTGTTACACCAAGACGAATTGCTGTATCAGCAAAACTTGAATCTTTTTTAGCAAGACTACCTGTACCAGCGTTGTTTGTAATATAGTAAAGTTTAGCGTCACCGTCTACTTTTACATTGTCGATTGCGAATGCACTTGCACCTAGTAATACTGCTGCTGCAATACTCATTTTAACTAATTTCATTGATTCTCCTTAAATAAAACTTGATTTAGAGGATTACTCCTCAGTTGTTTCGTCGACGTTAATTGTAACTACAGCTTTCTTAAACAATGCTGTAATCTTGAAAGCTTGTTTGCGAACCATTTACCCTACGCAAACGCCCTAAAATAGGAATGTAACAAATATGTAACAATAACGCGATAGTGTGGTATAGTACCCATTGGATCAAAAAATCAATAACCGTTAGGAAAATTTATGCGACGTTCACTTATTTTCTCACTCTCATTTCTAGTATTGGGCGGTTGTGCTGCCAACACCGTTGGAGTCACTCCTTCTCAAAATAGCTCATTGCGTGCCGTATCGCCAAGCACCACGTCCGCATCCAAAGACGGTGCGATGCAACGGGGGCTAGATAGCTGGCTAAAGGAAGAGTGGACACCGCTCACAACAAGTGTTTCCCAAGAGGAGACAAAAGTTCCCTCAACGGTTATTACCAAGCCAACCGTTGAAGAAGAAGAGAACACATCCTTCACCTTGCAACACTATGCCGACAAATGGAAAAAATATCATGAAAACAAAGAAAAGCTGAAGGAAGGAGAGGGGAAAGAGCCCTCCAATATTGAAAATATGGAAAAATTGCCAGTGGTAGGAAAGTAACGTTTGGTAACGTTACCCTCTATTCTCCCACACAAAAACCGTTTTACCCTCATCATTTTTCTCAACGGCAGGCATTGCCATAATGTTATACCCTCCATCGACATAATGAACTTCACCGCTTACGCCGCTGGCTAAATCACTCAATAGATACATTGCAGAGTTACCCACCTCTTCGATGGTGACGTTTTTGCGCAATGGTGCGTTACACTCATTCCAGTTAAGAATCTGTTTGAAATCGCCGATACCACTTGCGGCAAGTGTTTTGATAGGGCCTGCACTGATGGCATTCACTCGTTGCCCTTTTACTCCAAGTTCTACTGCCATATAACGAACGCTGGATTCAAGTGCCGCTTTTGCAACTCCCATCACATTGTAGTTCGGGATATATTTCGGTCCTCCTAAGTAACTAAGAGTAATGATCGAAGCCCCCGGTGCCAAAACAGACTCAAGGCGGTTCGTCAAATCAATAAATGAATAGACTGAAACATCCATTGCGATTTGAAAAGCAGCTTTAGAGGTTTTCATAAACCCTTCCGTTAGTGCATCTTTAGGAGCAAACGCCACTGAGTGGACGAGAAAATCAATTTGACCAAAATCCGCCGCAACAAGAGCCGCAATCGCTTCCATATCCGTTTCATCCGAAACATCAAGCTTGTAAACAGGTGAGTTATTAAACCCTTGCGCAATTGGATCTACACGTTTTTTCAGCGCATCATTGAGGTAGGTAAACGCCATTTGCGCCCCTTGAGCGTGTAATGCTTGTGCGATACCGTATGCGATTGATTTATCATTTGCTAATCCTACGATGAGCCCTTTTTTACCTTGCATTATCATTGTTTGTTTTCCTTTTGTATTTAAGCTATATTTCCGTTCTCTCGCTCCCAAGCTCCAGCTTGGGAGTGTATACTGCAATCTGCATTCCCAACGAGGACGTTGGGAACGAGAGAAATATTTATTTTTTCAATTCCGCTGCTTGAGCAATCATCTCACAAAAATCATGGGCACTAAGAGCGGCTGAACCAACCAATACTCCATCCACATTTTCAAGAGCCATTATCTCTCCGGCATTGTTCACTTTGACACTTCCGCCATAGAGCAACGGAGCCGTTGTTTTAAGACGCAAGGCACTGTGCACCGCTTCGATTTGCTCATTCGTTGGAGTCAAACCTGTACCAATAGCCCACACAGGCTCATACGCGATGATAAGATCAGGATACCCCAAATCAATCCCCTCAAACTGTGCATCAATATAGGAGAGTAATACTTCATCCCCCTGCTCACGCACGCTCAAAGGTTCACCGACACAATAAATAATCGCAAAGCCTTGCTCCGCAAAAAAACGATATTTTGCCGTAATTTGATCTTGAGTTTCACCCAAAATATGACGACGTTCACTGTGACCTATCAAAATCGTTTTAATCCCAAATTCTTCAAGCTGTTCAAGAGCAATTTCACCCGTAAACGCTCCATTTTGAACAGGATAAGCGTTTTGAACCCCGATCAATACATTACGAGAGGTATGTTCCAATGCCGTAAAAGGGGGAAATACAATAATTGTATCCTCGATCTCATTGGCAGAGACGAACGATTCCACGACTGCCATATAGGCTTGCGTCTCTTGACGAGTCTTGTTGGCTTTAAAATTGGCAGCTAATATCATCGAATTTTCCTTTTATACCATCAAAGGTTTAACACCGGGAAGCACTTTGCCTTCTAATAGTTCTAGCGATGCGCCACCCCCAGTGGAGATAAAACTCATCTCTTCATCCAAGCCGATACGTTGAACCAAATCCGCAGTATCACCACCACCCACTACCGTAGTTGCATACGAATCGGCAACAAAGTGGGCAATCTTATTCGAACCACGGGCAAAACGTTCCATTTCATAAACACCCATTGGGCCATTCCATAAAATCGTCTGTACATCCGCTAGAACTTGACGGTAAAGGCGCACCGTTGCAGGTCCGATATCCAATCCCATCCATCCAGCAGGAATCTCTTGCGCACTTACCAAACGGCTCATTGAATCAGGCGCAAATTTCTCAGCCGCAACGACATCAACGGGAAGATAAAATTTAACTCCCAACCGTTTGGCTTCTTCCATTACTTTTATCGCTTCAGGTATCAAATCATCTTCAACAAGGGATTTCCCAATATCATATCCCATCGCTTTGAGAAACGTAAATGCCATCCCACCACCAATCAATACTTTATCAACTTTCGGTAACAAGTTAATCAACGCTTCAAGCTTCCCTGATACTTTAGACCCTCCAACAATCGCCACAAAAGGACGAACAGGATGCTCTAATAAGATGTCAAAAAATTCTATCTCTTTAAGAAGCAAAAATCCTGCCGCTTTATGTGCTGTATCAAAATGTTCTGTTATCCCTGCAACGGACGCGTGCGCGCGGTGACTCACTCCAAAGGCATCATTGATATACACTTCAGCAAGTGCCGCCAACTGCGCACAAAATTCTGGGTCATTTTTCGTTTCCCCGGCTTCAAAGCGTAGATTCTCAAGCAATAATATCTCACCAGATGCAAGATTAGCAGCACGAGCCTTTGCATCTTCACCGACGACATCGGATGCAAGGAGAATATCGACTTTAAGAAGTTGATGAAGTCGTCGCGCGACATGAGCCAAAGAATCTTCTTCACTAAACACACCTGCTTTTGGACGACCGAAATGCGATGCCAAGATAATGGCACATTTTTGGTCAAGACAATACTTAATCGTAGCAAGAGCCGAACGGATACGACGATCATCCGTAATATTTCCAAAATCATCCATTGGAACATTGAAATCACATCGAATAAATACTTTTTTTTGAAATAGATCACACTCTTTTATGCTTAACAGTTTCATTTTACTCCTTTAGTATTGGTGACATACAATGCCATTTCTATAAGACGATTCGAATAACCCCATTCGTTATCGTACCACGCCATAATTTTAATCAAATTTCCATCAATAACTTGAATAAGATCGTCCGCAACCGTAGCGCTAAAAGACGACCCAACGAAATCTTGTGATACACGGTAACGCTCATCTACGTCCAAGATACCGTGCATTTCCCCCATCGCATACTGTTTGAATAATGCACTTAGCGCCTCTTTTGTCGTTTTTTTCGATACTACGACATTCAAATCAACCATCGAAACATCAGGCGTGGGAACACGGACACTCTGACCATGTAGTTTTCCCTCTAAATTGGGAAGTACCAACGAAAGAGCCTTGGCAGCACCCGTCGTCGTAGGAACCATATTTAGCCCTGCTGCACGTGAACGACGCTTATCATTTCCATGCGCTGTGTCGATGATTGCCTGTCCATTCGTGTAGGCATGAATGGTTGTCATCAACCCTTTTTCAATGCCGAACTCTTCATCAAGTATTCGGGCAATAGGACCCAAGCAATTCGTGGTACACGACGCATTGGAAAATATCGCTTCCCCTCTGTAATGATGATGATTTACCCCCAATACGTATGTTGGTGTCTCCTCATCATTTTTTGGAGCCGACAAAATAACATTTTTGACACCATTGCGTAAATGATGCTTCGTGACTGCTGTACTCAAAAACAATCCACTGCATTCAAATACTACTTCTGCTCCTAAAGCCCCGAAATTTAACTTTGAAGGATCTTTTTCACAAAAAACTTTCACCCTATTGGAACCAATTTGAAGCGTTGCTTGATCCACAACCGACACATCGTCAAACTGCCCGTGAACCGAATCATTTTGCAAAAGATAGCACATCATCTCTATGGATGCCATATCGTTGATCGCTACAAGTTCCACGTCATCTCGCCTTGATATTAGACGAGTTACTGAGCGTCCGATACGCCCAAATCCGTTGATAGCGATTTTTAACGCCATTAAACCTTTTCTCCTAATTTGACAATAAGATGATTTTACCAAAAATCGGTTATAATTTCGTTTAAAATAAAGTTGACGGTGATGAAATTAGCACTTTATGGCGGTAGTTTTGATCCTCCTCATAGAGGACACCTTTTTGTAGCGCTCAAAGCACTTGAGTGTTTGGACTGTGATCAGCTTATTATTGTCCCCGCTTTTCGCAACCCTTTTAAAAATTCTATCGTTGCGGATGGCGAATCACGACTGCGCTGGCTCAAAAAAATCTTTGCGCCCTATCCTCGTATCACCGTTAGTGATTTCGAAATAAGACAACATCGAAGCGTTTATACCATCGAAACAGTGTGTCACTATGCCACACAGTGTGAAAAGCTCTATCTGATCATCGGAGCCGATAATTTTGAGAGTCTCCATTTGTGGCACGAGTACGAAACTCTAAAAACAATCGTCACCTTTGTAGTGGCTACTCGAAATGCTATTCCTATCCCTCATGGGATGATTGCCCTTGTGGTCAACGAGCCTATTAGCTCAACCGATTTTCGAACCTCTTTTAGCTCTCTTGGGTTGCCTGAGAGTATCGAAAATGAAATTACATCATATTATAAGGAACACTATGAACCCACGAATTGAAAAAATCTGCTCTATCTTGGATATGAACAAAGCGGAAAACATTGAAACATTTGAACTTATCGGAAGTGATTATTTCGCCGATTACGTTGTCCTAGCCTCTTCATTGGGTGAACGTCACACTATCGCCCTCCTCGATCACCTCAAAAGAGGTCTAAAGCCTGAAGAGCAGTTTTTGTATGTCGATGAAAGTGGCGATTGGGTTGCTATCGATTTGGGCGACATCCTTATTCACATTCTTACCCCACAATACCGTCTCAAATACGACTTGGAGAGCTTCTTGAAAGATGTTGCTTCACGAAAGAGTATAGCTTAAGTTAATCTTAAGCTTTATCAGCTATAATTTCGGTCTCTTAACAGAGATATGCGTCCGTAGCTCAGCTGGATAGAGCACCGGTTTGCGGTACCGGCGGTCAGGGATTCGAATTCCTTCGGGCGCACCACTTACAAACACCGTAATTATTAAACTTTCCTAAACTTCAATCAAACATTAAAATCACTTAAAAAATCCCCTCTTAAATTTCATTACTGATGTCAAATTATTCTCTCGCTCCCAAGCTCCAGCTTGGGGGTGTATACTGCAGTCTGCATTCCCAACGAGGACGTTGGGAACGAGAGAAATAATCTTATTACCATTATTCTATTGTTTTTACGGGACTAAAGTCCCATTTCCGACTAGGTTTTTCTAAGTTTTCATAGATTTAATAATCGTGATTATAGCCAAAATGGGTATACATCACGTGCGAGAGTGTAATAAATTATACACTTTGTTATTTTCTCTTTTCCCGATAGCCAGAACAAGTACAACGATTATGTCGTCTTTAACTTCATAGGCAAGTCTATAACCTGCCGTTTTGAGTTTGATTTTATAGACGGATTCAAATCCACTTAGTTTATCTTTAGGAACTTTTGGATTATCGAGACGTTGTTTGAGCTTTTTTTTGAATTGTTCTTTGATGATCGCCCCCAGGTCATTCCACTCTTTGAGTGCGGCAGGGTGAAATTCTAAATCATAAGTCATCAAGTGAAACTCTAATCGGTGTAAAAGGTTCACTTATTCTTTTTTGTACATCTTTGG
>JBAZTZ010000023.1:0-41745 GCA_041661705.1 Sulfuricurvum sp. | reverse complement strand
ACATTTTTGACTATCATTGAAACGATTAGTGTTCATAGCTATGAGGATCTACTGAGGATGAAAGAGGAGCTTCAAGATATTTTGGGGTTTAGGTTGTGAGGTTTATTGAGTTGTGTAGAAAGGTATGGACTCATCTATTACTTTCTCGTCGATCCCTTTTTTATGAATCTCTTTTTTCCCTTTTACAAAAGAGGTAAGTGTATTATGAACTCCATGGGGAGCAACTTTATCGTCGATGGTATGATTACGTTTGATCATATTGAATTCCTGTATCATAATGTGTGAAATATATCGGTTGATTTAGATGGAAAGAGGCATTTATGAGGGAGCGGTGGAAATGATAAAAAAAACAGTAGAGAATATCATTAAAAATGCGATAAAAAAGTAGCGTAAAAAATAAGGATTATAGACGCAAATGCCGTGTTTACTCTCTCTCTCTCTCTCTCTCTCTCGAAGAGCGTAAACGCAAAAAGTGGGAATTGATTAATTATTCTAATACTCATTCTTCCTACTTTGCAATGTTTAACGTAATTAAAGGATTATAGCAAAAAATGATTGGATTTACAAATGTTGTGTTGAAAATTATTACAGCTATCTAATTCTATACTATCAAAGAGAGCTATGGGAAATGAATCCCCCGATAAAATCGGGGATTATGAGGAGAATTTTAGTGACGTACCGTCAAATTCTTAGCATTAATCGCAGCAATAACATGCGCAATATGCTTCATTTTCGCCTCTTCGTCTTCCATATTATGGATAGCATCAAGATTGAAGTGTTGTAGTTTTGTATCCAAATAACCTGTATCCAATTGACCCGCAATAAAGTCATGGTCACGGACGATTTGGCGATGAAGAGCAATATTCGTGGGGATACCTTCGATAATAAATTCATCCAAGGCACGTTTCGCTTTACGAACAGCATCTTCCCATGTTAATCCCCAAACAATTAATTTCCCTATCATAGAGTCATAATTGGAAGGGATCGTATAGTTGGTATACGCCATACTGTCCAATCGAACCCCTGGACCACCTGGTGCCAAATAGTTAGTAATAAGCCCTGGTGAAGGGACAAAACCCAATTTTGGATTTTCCGCATTGATACGAAACTCAATCGCATATCCACGGAATTTAATCTCTTCTTGCAAAAATTTAAGTTTATCCCCCTCTGCAATAGCGATCATCCGTTGAATCAAATCAATACCTGAAATAGCTTCCGTAACAGGGTGTTCCACTTGAACACGGGTATTCATTTCGATGAAATAGAAATTATCATCTGCATCGACAAGATATTCGATTGTACCGACACTCTCATATCCTAGTTTGAACATTGCTTTGGTTGAAACACGATAGAGTTCACGACGTACCGCTTCATTGAGCAATGGTGACGGAGCAATTTCGATTACTTTTTGGTGACGACGTTGAATAGAACAGTCACGATCACCTAAGTGAACGACGTTGCCGTATTTATCCGCAATAATTTGAATCTCGATATGGCGAGGATTTTTAAGATATTTTTCGATAAATGTCTCACCACGGCTAAAGAAACGTAACGCTTCAGCTGTTGCTGATTCGTACATCTCTTTGAAATCTTCCGCTTTATGAACGATACGCATACCGCGTCCGCCTCCACCGAAAGCCGCTTTAATAATAACAGGGAATCCGATTTCACTCGCAATTCTTTCTGCTTCAAAAATATTATCAATTGGCTCATCCGTACCGGGAAGCATTGGAACACCTACCGCTCGCATTGCAACTTTTGATGCCATTTTGTCACCGAAGAGAGCAACGTGTTCTGGTTTTGGACCAATAAAAATAATACCATTATCCAAACACGCCTGAGCGAACTCAGCACTTTCAGAGAGGAATCCATATCCTGGATGGATCGCATCACAGTCAGCTTTCTTTGCCAATGAGATAATACGATCATAATCCAAATAAGCTTGAATCGGATCACCCATAATTGGATAGCACTCATCCGCTTTACGAACCCAAACGCCATTTACGTCTGCTTCCGAAAAAACAACAACACTTTTAATTTCAAGCTCTTTACACGCTCGTATAATACGTAATGCAATCTCACCGCGGTTAGCAATCAAAATTTTATTGATTTTTTTGTGCTCCATCATGTACCTCGTAAATAGTGAATTTTATATGCGTAAATTATAGCCAACCTAAGATTAAAAGTATTTTCTTTTTTATTTTTTGTTTTACCCGTTATAATAAGGAGAAAAAATAGGATTATATTATGAATATCGCTAGCAATATTACGGAACTTATCGGAAATACACCTCTTGTACGGTTGAATGTCCCCTCAAAAATGACAGGAACCACTATTCTCGGTAAATGTGAATTTATGAATCCAACCAGTTCCGTTAAAGATCGAATCGGATTTAATATGATTAAAAGTGCTATGAATGAAGGGAAAATAACCTCGGATACCTTAATCATAGAACCAACCAGTGGTAATACAGGAATCGCCCTCGCTTCCGTGTGTGCCGCACTTGGATTAAAGCTTACCCTTACTATGCCCGAATCAATGAGTATCGAACGACGTAATATTCTTCAGGCACTTGGAGCTACCCTCGTCCTTACACCAGCAGCAAAGGGGATGAAAGGAGCCATTGACGAAGCTAATGCTCTAGCAGCTTCAACACCCAATGCACTTGTATTGCAACAGTTTTCCAATCCAGCCAATCCTCAAATCCACCGTGAGACAACCGCCCCAGAGATTTTACGAGATACTGAGAACAAGGTAGATATATTTGTAGCCGCTGTAGGAACAGGTGGGACGATTACTGGTACAGGAGAGGCTTTACGTGCCGTACTCCCCAACATCCAAATCATCGCCGTTGAGCCCAAAGACTCTCCTATCCTCTCAGGCGGTCAAGCAGGTCCTCACAAAATTCAAGGGATAGGGGCAGGTTTTATCCCTGATATTCTTAACACTACTCTTTATAATGAAGTTCTTACGGTCAGTAATGAAGATGCCATTGCTACCGCTAAAAAACTGGCTCGTGAAGAGGGAATATTAGTAGGTATCTCAGCAGGAGCAAATGTTTATGCCGCCATGCAAGTTGCCGCACGTCCTGAAAATCAAGGAAAAACAATCGTTACTATTTTATGCGATACAGCTGAACGCTATTTGAGCACTGCCCTCTTTGAAGCTTGACATCCTTTTAGAGACTATCCGATGTGAGGGGGGGAGAGCGCATTATCTCCCGTATCATCAAAGACGTCTTGAACTATCACTTCAGCGAATGGGAAGTAATGCGTCTTACAACCTCTCTAAACTAATTACTCCGCCCGATGATGGTTTGTACCGATGTCGTTTTCTTTACACACCAATCTCATTTAGTATTGAGTTTCACCCTTATACCCCGAAAAAAATATCAACGCTCCGCTTGATTCATACCGATACGCTCAATTATTCTTTTAAATATGCGCATCGGGACTCCCTAAACACCTTATTCGAACAACGAAACGGCTGTGATGATATTCTTATTGTCAAAAATAATCTTATCACGGATACGTCAATCGCCAATATCGCCTTTCTTTTGGACGGTCGATGGTTTACCCCAAAAAGTCCTCTCTTAAAGGGAACAACACGAGCACGTCTGATCGACGAGGGAAAAATTAAAATAGCCCATTTAAGGCCGTCTGATATCAATAATAGTTCGAAAATTGCCCTTATGAATGCAATGATAGGGTGGGTTGAGATGGAAAATGGTATAATTGTTTAACTAAAAAATAGGCGATGTAATCCATGTTGTACGATATTATTAAAAATCCTTCTTTTACTAAACTAATGGAAACAAATGTTCGTGACTTACTCATTTGTCTCTTTGAAAATGACCAAAATTTTAGTATTTTATGCAAAATAGAATCGGTCACATTCGACCCTCCCCTCCCAAAACATATCTCGGATGAATTTAGAGCAATGACTTTATTTTTTCTTGCGGGTTACACCTTTGAAAGTGCGCGAATTGAGAGTGATTTTTTAATTTTTGAAGCGGGATTTGGTCAAGAAAATATCGGTAGCTTCGTAAGTGTTCCATTGCTAGCTGTTGTACAGTTAATTGTCGATGATACCCCTATATTCGTCAATCTTGCCCTGCCACGTGAGCAAATGGCACCGATTAGTATCGAGAAAAATGAAGGGGTACAAAATTCGATGAGTGCCTTTCTTTCTAATCCTGAAAATCAAAAGTTTAGAAAGAAATAACTCTCTTCGATTATAATTTTAATCCCAGTAAAAATGTGACGACATTATCAATGAAGGCGTCGTGCTTTCGTTCTTTACTGTAGACTATGTAGAATTTACGTTTGATTTTATAATTTTTAATCCGTGCTTCAAACAATCGTCCATCTTCCACTTCATCTTGGACAACGTGACGAGAAATAACGGATACGACAGGGCGTTCAGCATTTTTAGGAGAGCGCATAATTGTCTCTTTAATCGCTGTTGAACTTGCAACAACTCCGATAACATTAAAAGTTGAGCACTCAACTCCAATCTCTTCGAATACTTCCGATGTAAGCTTGCGGGTATGTGAATTCTCATCTCGACAAATCCAATCAAACTTATACAAATCCTCTTTACGAAGCTGTTTGGGAATCGGTTGATTGGAAAAAATAACTAGCTCATCCTCTTCCCATTCACGATAAATAAGCCCCTCCTGAATTACAGGTGATTCAATAAGAGCAATGTCGATTTTTTTATCCACCAATTGATCGATAATATCTTGGGAGAGCCCAACACGAATGTGCACTTCATTATTGATTTTATCTTTCAGTTGAGCGAGATATGTAGGAAGCACATAGTTTCCAATAGCATACGATGCACCCACAACAAAGGTAAACTCTTTATTGATAATTTTAAGCAGATCTTTTTCACTGGTCAAGATTGCTTTTTCAAGTTTTGTTGCAATACGATAAAGATCTTCACCCTCCTTAGTAAGTTTGATCCCATTTTTTTTCCGCTCAACAACACGCGTATCTAAATAATCTTCGATGTATTTAATCTGTTGCGTGACTGCTGGCTGGGATATTCCGAGTTTTGCAGACGCTTTTGAAAAGCTTTTTTCTTTAACAACCGTTAGAAACGTCAAGAGTTTAGCAAAGTCTTTTAACATAATAATTCCTATAAGCAAAATATATAGTAGTATTATAACCCATTATTATGATCAATGCAAGGAGGCACTTCTTTCGCGTCCTTTGTTGAATGAAAATTGAGCTATAATAAAAGAACTAATGCGACGAGGTGATACAAGTATGGATAAATTATTTGACGGTCTCAATGATGCCCAACGATTGGCAGTTGAGCAAATTGATGGTCCTGTTCTTATATTAGCAGGGGCGGGGAGCGGAAAAACCAAAACGATTATCTCACGATTGGCATATTTACTGGATTCAGTCGGTGTCCCCGCTGCTGCTACTCTTACCCTCACGTTCACCAATAAAGCTGCCAAAGAGATGCGGGAGCGTGCGATGGGGCTTATTACCCAAAACTCCTATCCACCACTTTTGTGTACGTTTCATAAATTTGGATTACTTTTCCTGAAATTTCATATTCATCTACTTGGACGAAGCAACTCTTTTGTCGTAATCGACACCGATGATAAAAAAAAGATCATTAAGAAAATCAATGCCGATCTCCCCACTGCCCTTGTTGCAAGTGAAATTTCTCGTTATAAAAATTCTTTGATTGGTCCGCAAGAAGCCTATGCGCAAGCCGAACTAACCAACTACAAACAAATTGCTAAAATCTATGAAGAGTATCAAGTTTACTTAGCTGATAACAATTTGGTCGATTTTGATGATCTTCTGTGCCTTACGTACAAACTTCTCGATGAAAACAGCGATTTATGTACCCAAACATCCCAAAAGTACCAGTATATTATGATCGACGAGTATCAAGACACGAACGAATTACAACTACGTCTTCTACAAAAACTGTGCTCTACTCATAATAATCTTTGTGTTGTCGGCGATGATGACCAAAGTATTTATGGATGGAGAGGGGCGCATGTTCGCAATATTTTGGAATTTGATCAAGATTTTCCCAGCGCAACAGTTGTCAAGCTTGAACACAATTACCGCTCTACACAGCCCATTCTTACCGTTGCTAATGCCCTTATCGAACACAATCGTTCCCGTCTTGGTAAAACACTTATTGCCACGAAAAGTGGCGGTGATGACGTAGAGACGTTCACCTCACACGATGAAAATGAAGAGTCCAAGAAAGTTGCTACTGCTATTTCCAAACTCTTACGTTCAGGAGTGCGTGCCAGTGAAATTGCTGTCTTGTATCGAATCAATGCCCTCAGCCGCTCGTTGGAAGAGGGGCTCAATCGTGAAGGAGTTGCCTATAAACTTGTCGGAGGGTTACGCTTCTATGATCGTGCCGAGGTGAAAGATCTTATCAGTTATTTACGAGTTATCACCAATGTTCATGATAATTTTTCCCTCAAACGGATTATCAACAAGCCCAAACGGGGACTGGGAAAAGCAACCGTCGAAAAACTTGAGCTCTCCGCAATGGAGGCAGAAAAATCTGTTTTTGAATTTATTGACACCCTAAGCGATAGTGAACTCGAAGGGTTGGCACGGAAAAAAAGTGTCCTTGAACTGCGTCATTTCATCCGTGAAATCAATGAATTACGGACGATTGCCGATGAACAAATGTATTATTTTATCGATCAATTGGAAGAGCGTTTCAAACTCAAGGAGACCCTCAAAGGGCTTCCCGATGAAGCGGATAAAATTTCAAATGTGGATGAATTTTATGGTCTTTTTCGCGATTATGTCAAACAAAATCCCGATGCAACCCTCCCTGAATTTCTCAATGACATTACCCTTCAAAGCGATCAAGATCAAGTCGAGGGTGAGAGTATCTATATCATGTCTATCCATGCCTCCAAAGGGCTAGAATTCGAGCATCTATTTGTGATCGGTATGGAAGAAGGATTTTTACCCCTTATCGGCGATGGAAGTGACATTGAGGAGGAGAGACGATTAGGCTATGTCGCCATTACCCGTGCCAAAAGCAATCTTACCCTCTCCAGCGTCAACAGCCGTTTTTATAAAGGTCGCCGTACTGAATTGCAAAAAAGCCGTTTTGTGAACGAAGCGGGATTATGTGAGGGCTCTTTAATCTTGGAAAAACATACGGGCTACAAAAAAGGGGACTTGGTACGACACAAAATTTTTGGAGCAGGACGAGTTGAGGGGGTGAGTAAGTCGGGACGTGAGTTCAAGCTTCTTATCAATTTTGGGGGCAATAAACGGGATATTTTAGCCTCATTTGTGGAGAAATTATAAATGAAGAATCGTCTTTTTGTCGTCTATAAACCAGCAGGAATCAGTTCAAACCATTATCTAGGGCGGATAAAACGTCGTTATGGGGTTAAAAAAGCAGGATTTTCAGGAACCCTTGATCCTTTCGCCAAGGGTGTATTAATTGTCGCATTTGGGAACCACGGACGACTCTTTCGTTTTCTGAATAAAACACCCAAGCGTTACCGCGCGACACTGTGGTTGGGTGCCTACTCTCCAACGTTGGATATTGAAGGAGTGGAGCAAATCGATACCTTAGCACCTTTTACCCATGAAAAAGTAGCTGACGTTATCACCTCTCTCCAAGGAGAACTGACCTATCTTCCCCCCAAGTTTAGTGCCAAACGGCTCAATGGCAAACGAGCCTACGAGTTCGCCCGTGCAGGTATCGAAGTGGACCTCAAAACGATCACTACAACCGTCCACGAGATCAAGATGCTCCATTATTGCCACCCATTTGTCACCTTTGAGGCTAGTGTCTCCGAGGGGAGCTATATTCGTTCATTGGGTGAAATGATTGCCGATTCTTTGGAGTGTTCAGGTTGTCTTAGTGCTTTAGAACGGCTAAATGAGGGACAATTTTTCTATGACCATGAAAAAGCGATTGATATTAAAACGGGACTTGCCCTCCCAAAAAATCGATATAATGGCACAAAAGAAACAATTCTTATGGGACAACCACTGGAACGTGAACTTTTTGATATTCAAGACAACGGCACCTATTGGATCGATAACGATGAAACCATTTCTATTATTGAAATTGCCGATGATAAAATCCACTATATTCTCAATAAGGTTGAGGCATGCTAATACTTTCACGTAAACTCAATGAATCGATCGTAATAGGCGATTCCATTATCATCAAAGTTGTCGCAATCGATAAAGGGGTCATAAAACTAGGCATTGATGCCCCTATTCATATTCGAGTATTACGTAGTGAACTCATTCGTGCCGTTGAAGACTCCAATAAAGCGGCTTCCAAAGGTAATGATGCATCACTCTTGCGCCAACTCGCTCAAAAGTTCAAGCTATGATACGACACCGCGCTTATGCAAAAGTGAATATTTTTCTCAAAATTACAGGAAAACGGGGAAATTACCACACGATCACCTCACGCTTTATGCGAGTAAACAATCTCTTTGACACCCTTTGGCTGGAACCTAAATCAACCCCAGAATTTGAAATTAGAGGTAATTTTGATTGCGATATCGCTTCCAATACCATTTATAAAGCTTATAAATACCTCCTCTCCTATACCCATTCACGCGCCCTCTCAACCCTAATGGAAGAGTATGCTGTATGCGTTGACAAACAGATCCCCTCTTTTGCTGGGCTTGGCGGTGGAAGCTCCGATGCGGCAACATTTCTAAAGATATGCAATGAAAGACTCCACCTGACTCTTAGTGTTGAAGAGCTTGCCGAGATAGGAGCGAATGTTGGTGCAGATGTCCCCTTCTTCCTTTACGGCTACGAAAGTGCCAATGTGAGTGGTATCGGTGAAATCGTCGAACCCTTTAATGAGCCATTGATGAATTTTGAGATCACAACCCCTCCTCTACAAATCAGCACCCCTGCTGTGTACAGTTACTACCGTAACCACCTTTACGCACCCATCGCTTCCGAAGAGGTTTGTAACCTTGAGGCAACTCTCTCACGTGATATTTTAGCGTCAATGCACCCCAAAGAGGCAAACGACCTCTATCCTGCTGCACTTGGATGCTACAAAGAGCTTAGCGCAAAAGAAGGATGGTTTTTCTCGGGTAGCGGTAGCAGTTTTTTTAAAATAAAGGAGCACTAATGGGCGAAAATATCGCAACCAATAAAAAAGCATATTTCGATTTTCACATCGAAGAGAAGTTTGAAGCAGGATTGATTCTTCACGGTTCCGAAGTTAAAGCATTACGAGACAAAAGAGTTAATCTCAAAGATGGCTTTATCAAAATCGTTCGTGGTGAAGCATTTTTGTTCAATGTTCATATCGGTGTTCTCGCAACAACTCACCATTTTTATGCGCACGAAGAGCGAGGAAGTCGCAAGCTTTTACTTCACAAAAAACAAATTGATAAAATGTTTAAGGCAGTTGAAAAGGAGGGATTTACACTTATTCCCCTAAGCATCTATCTTAATGACCGTAATATATTTAAGATGCAAATTGCCATCGCAAAAGGGAAAAAACTCTACGACAAACGTAGTGATCTCAAAGAAAAAGATATTAAGCGTGATATGCAACGAGCTCTTAAAGGTGAGTGAGGAGAGTTTTCTCTCGTATCCAAAAGATACAAGAGAGTTTGTAGAAGATATTCGTTTTAGGCTTAAACGTTACTCGCTTTTGGGCGACGAATTTCTTTGATACGTGCTTTTTTACCAGCAAGATCACGAAGATAGAACAATTTAGCACGACGAACGCGACCACGACGAAGTACTTCAATTTTCTCTAAGCTATCGCTGTAGATTGGGAATACACGCTCGATACCGATAGCGTTAGCTCCGATTTTACGAACTGTAATAGTACGACCTGTACCTTCTCCACGAATAGAGATACATACACCCTCATAATTTTGAGTACGTGTTTTTTCACCCTCAGTAATGGTAACCGCAAGACGAAGCGTATCGCCTGCACGGAATAAAGGAATGTCTTTCCCAGCCATTTGTGCTTGCTCAAAGCTAGCGATGTATTTATTTTTCATAAGAAATCCTTATTTTATGCTTTAATAGCTGTTCTGGTCTGAAGTATTTTGTTTTGCACTCAGACAAGGCTAATTTTAGTGCTAGAATTTTACTGTGATTACCCTTTAGATATTCTGATGGGACACCTATTTTCTCATAAATAGGCGGTTTTCCAAAAGAAGGTGCTTCTAAAAGTGGCGTTTCGAAACTCTCCATTTCGAGAGATTCACTATTACCTAGTACGCCGTCGATATTGCGAACGATAGCATCGGTCATCACCAACGAGGGGAGTTCACCACCCGTAAGGACATAATCACCAATGCTGAAAACTTCATCGGCAAATGCTTCCAACACACGCTCATCAATCCCCTCATATCGCCCACTTACGAAAGCAATATGAGGCTTTAAAGCGAGACGCTTAGCATCGTTTTGGGTAAATTGTTTCCCTACGGGTGCCACAAAAATGACATGAGTCTCATCCCCTAATGTTGATAACGTATCAAAAAGGGGCTGAGGGGTCATAACCATTCCTGCTCCTCCTCCAACTGCCGTATCATCCACTTTGAAATGCTTTGAGGCACTAAAATCTCTTGGATTAAGATACGCCACTTCGAACTTATTGGATTCAATAGCTCGCTTCAAAATCGAATCTTGAAAATACCCTTCAATCAAATTAGAGAAAAGAGTAACGTAGGTGAAACGCATTACGATGCCTCGAGTAAATCAACGCCGCCAATGACGAGTATCTTTTTCATCTCCAAATCGACCTTCACAACAAAATGATCGATATAAGGAATTAAAAAAGTTTCCGCCGACCCTTTTTCTACCAAAGAGTTCTCTGTTTTGATTGCAAGATAATCTTGAGCACCGATACGTTCAACTTCTTGAACACTACCCAAAAGAATCTCCCCCTCAAAAACATCAAGCCCTGGTAAATCAAACCAAAAGAACTCATCCTTGCCTAGCTTACATCGTTCACGAGTTGCTTCGTGAGTTGTGAAAAGTTTCGCATTCGTAAGAACTTTAACGGCTTCTGGAGACTCAAATCCGACAATACGAGCAAGCTCACGGTCAGGATTATAACTTTGAAGCGTTATCAAAGAGCCATCTTCTTTTTGAAAAGTGCTCCCCTTAACAAATTGCTCAGGGAAATCGGTATGGAGATTAAGCTTTATATCCCCCTTGAGTCCAACAACACGCCCCAATGTGGCGACATGAAGGAGATCAGGGTTCAAAGATTTACGAAAGCGGTTCGACATTGATTCGGTAACTCTTTCCATCTTTGGCCTTGCAACCTGAGATGACAGTTTTGATCGCACCGATCATTTTACCTTCCTTACCGATGAGTTTACCCACATCAGCTTGGTTAGCATGCAAAACAATCTCGATAACTTCATCGCCATCATACGACTCTACCTGAATATCTTCAGGATACGTAGCAATCAACTTGGCGAAACCAGCGACGAAGTCTGCTATCATGATTATTTACCTGTAATTTTTTTGATACGATCAGACATTTGAGCACCAACACTCAACCAATATGCCAAACGCTCATCATCAACTTTTACCGTTGCAGGCTCTGTCATTGGATTGTAATATCCGATCAATTCGATCCAACCACCATCACGACGTTTACGGCTATCCGTAACTGCGATACGGTAGAAAGGTTGTTTTTTACGACCCATACGGGTTAAGCGAATGACTGTTGCCATTGTAGATCCTTTTAAAAATGTTTTTGCGCCGAGTACCTTAGACGAATGTTTTGCCCACAAAAGCAAAAGAAAGACCTCTAAACTGCTCGAACGCTAAGTCAGAGATTTAAATAAATCTCCTGCTTAACGTTCGTGATTAACGTGGAATTTTTGACCCTTGCATTTGACCCATCATATTTTGAAGATCTTGCATCCCTTTTTTTCCTGAAAAACGTTTTGCCATTTTTGAAGCATTTTTAAACTGCTTCAAAATACGGTTAACGTCCACAACATCCAAGCCACACCCTTTCGCAAGACGTGCTTTACGACTATTATTGAGAAGTTCTGGATCTTCACGTTCTTTCATCGTCATGGATGCCACAAGCGCTTTGATTTTTTTCAATTCACCTGAATTTTCTAAATCAAAATCTTTGAGTGCCGATGCCATCCCACCCATTCCAGGAATCATCCCCATAATGGATTTCATACTCCCCATTTTTTTGAGGCTCTCCATTTGTTCTAGGAAGTCATTAAAGTTAAACTCCCCTTTACGGATTTTTTTATTGAGTTTTTTGGCTGTTTTTTCATCAATTATTGATGCAGTTCGCTCAGCTAATCCCTCAATATCCCCAAGCCCCATCAGACGGTTAACGATACGATCAGGCAAGAAGATTTCTAAATCTTCCATCTTTTCACCAGCACCGATAAAACGCAATGGTACTTGAATCTGAGAGGCAATACCAAGGGCGACACCACCACGAGAATCTCCATCGTATTTGGTAAGAATTACCCCATCAATACCGATTTTTGTATTAAAACTATCCGCAGTGCGTACGGCATCTTGACCCGCTAATGAATCAGCAACATAAAAAATCTCATGCGGATTAGCTGCACGCTTAACCTCAGCCAACTCATTCATAAGCTCATCATCAATAGCCAAACGTCCTGCTGTATCAATCAATACGACATCAACAAGAACCTTTTTCGCGTATTCTAACGCCCCTTTGACAACATCAACAGGATTTTTAGTCACTTCATCACTGTAAAGCTCAACATCGATCCCCGCACACACTTGACGGAGTTGTTCAACTGCTGCAAGACGCTGTAAATCTGCTGCAACAACCAAAACACGTTTTTTCTGACGGATTTTTAGATAATTAGCAAGCTTACCTGTAGTAGTTGTTTTTCCTGAACCTTGCAAACCCGTCATTAGAATAACGGTAGGAGATTGAGGTGCATAAACGAAACCTGAATTACCCTTGACTTTCAACAACTCATAAAGAGAGTGGCGAAGGGCATCAAGGAATTGGTCTTTACCAATACCATTTTGTTTAACTTGGAGTTCAACCGAATCAATAAGATCTTTGACCACTTTGTGGTGAACATCCGCTTTGAGCAATGCTTTTTTTAGCTCGCTCAATGCCTTGGTTAACGCTTTTTCATCGTCATGAAAACGAATCTTACGTATTGCGGATGTAAATGACTCTGTGAGTGTATCAAACACGTGAACTCCTAAATGGTACAGTTGGTAAGGTTTAAAAAGTTTCGCATTGTACTTAAAGATTGCTTCAACTATGCTTTTTTAACTTCCAAAGTGACCAAATATTTTGGGTTCTGATGCGATAAACGTTAGCCCTAAAATAGTTACCTTTTTCGCATGTAACATAACACGCTTCGCACTTCGACCGCCGTAGCTTTCATCACCAACAATCGGATGAAGTGCGTATTTCATGTGTGCACGGATTTGGTGCGTTCGTCCGTGATGAATAATCAATTGAACTTTTGTCTTCTTCCCTGATACTTCCAGAGGGGTTACTTCGGTAATGGCGGGCTTGCCCCCTTTGGAAACTTTCGTATACGCCTTGTTCCCTTTTTTCTCTGTAACAAGAGGTTGATCGATGACAAACGGCTCGCTTATGATTCCATCTACCCACGCAACATACTCCTTATAAACGTTATCTTTTTTAAACTCACCAATGGCTTTGAGGCGATACTCCTCATTTTTAACCAACATCAATACACCGCTTGTTTCACGGTCGAGTCGGTGAAGGAGCTGTGCCCCTTTGAACTGTCGTTCAATCTCATCGGAGTTCACAAAGGCTGGTTTATCTATAACAATTAGGTTGTCATCTTCATATATAGGGTGCGCTTTTTCTACCTTTTGAACGATAAAACTGGTTTTACCACTGATTTCACCGCGTGCAATTAGCACCTTTGAGTTACCAACATAGACCAATCCACGGTCAATCAGCGATTTTGCTTCGGAATTACTAATTCCCTCTTGTGCTGCTAAGAGCTTGTATGCTTTTGGTTTTTCCATTTTATCGTCCTCAGGTTGATTTTTCAATCCGTTAATTTTTGGTATTATAGCGTTAATGGGCTTTAGATAAGATGGTTGATTTTTTGCTATAATACCTTTACATTATTTTGTAGGTTAGGAGTAAAAAATATGGGCAAGCTCGATAAAGTCAAAGAAGAGCTCAACTACTTGAAAGTATGGCTTGGAGTTTTTATCGTTATTGCTGTCTCTATTATTTCGTGGATTAGCGAGCATCTAGCTAATGATATACGAAGCTATTTAGCAATCAGTATTCTTATCGGATTAAGTATTGCTATTTTCTTCTCACATCGTAAAATTATTGCAAAAATTGATGAAACGGAGGAACTTTAAAATGGTAGAATATTTCTTTTTAGGGGCGGTATGCTTTTTCTTTGCTGTTCTAATTTATAGTGGTATTGATGCTGGACGAAAACATATTCGACATTAACTTTTTTTAGGCATTCCCGCAAAAGCGGGACATCTAGCTTAAAAACTTCTATTTTCTAGTTTGCAGGATTGCTCGCGCTGCATCTCTTTCATTAGGTGTTCCATTTTTAAGATACTTTTTGAGTTCATCATCAGATTTATATTTTAAATCGTCTAATACCTTAAGTTTTCTATGTGCTGTATCAGCTAAAGAAGATCCTTCCGTACCTTTATTTTTGCGTTCAGGTCCAGTACCTTTACCTTCTAACCATTTCATCAATGCGTTAAGTGGCATATTAATCCTTTATTTTTTTAATGTACCCATTTTTCTTGCATACGCAAGCGTTTCCTGCCGTTTTTCTTCTTCTTCATCAGCTCTCATGCGAGCTTGCTCTTCACGACGTTGTTGTTCTCTCATTTTATCTTCAAGCTGTTGTGAGCGTAAAGCATCATTGTAATCTTTGCTGTATGAATCCATTTTTTATCCTTTTTTGTGTTTAATCCATACTGATTTAAGATCAGCATGATAAAATATTTCCTTACCGTTTTAGCCCGTAATATTTATGCCATCAACAATATTTTTGTATTTTTGATAAGCAATTGGTGCCATTTTTTCACTTGAACCTTTTTTGGCTTAAGCAAATGCATATATTTTTTTACCATTTTCTCCTTTACGAGAAGTCAGTACTTTTTTATTTTCATTTGTAGTTAGCTCATTTTCGATATCAGAGTTAGAAGAAATTGCACTTACAGAACTTGTCGCATACTTAGTTCCATCACCTTTTCCAATGTCACATTTTTCAACCCACACTACTACATCCGCTGTTAGCACTTGCAATGGGATTTAACTCAGTATCTAGCATTGCAAAAGCCGAAATCGGGGTAGAAAATAAACATTTTAATCTTGAGCATCTGTATAAAATTGCAAAAGTATTAGAAATTGATTTGTGTGATTTTATTCAGGATGGGGAAGAAATTAAATAGAGCTGGATTCCCAATCGAATTGGAAATGATGTGAAATAGAATTGGTCGATGATTAAACAATCGCTTCATCCCCTCTTTTTCATAAAAACGGCATAGTAACAGTATATCGAACACCATTGATTGTTTCTAATTTCATGCTACCCTTCAACTCATGTTCGATTAGACTTTTAATCATCATGGAGCCAAAAGAGTCTTTTTTGGATTCATCCATCCCTTTTCCGTTATCGGAGAGTTCTAAAATAATTTGATTTTGATTTTTAGTGAGATGTAAAGATATGATTCCCTCTTGCTCATCATCAAACGCATATTTTAGAGCATTGATAACAATTTCATTGACTATCAAACCGCAATAAAGAATCTGGTCACCGTTTAGTTGGGATTCTACTCTAATATCAAATCTAATATGATCCGTTTCATAACCATTTTTTAACTCATCAATTAATTGCGTAAAATATTGACTTGTATTAACATCGTTTAGTGATTTTTGAGCGTATAGCATATCATGCGCTCTTGCCATACTTTTAATCTTAAACGTTATCTCTTTTAGCACTCTTTGAATATCAGGACGCATAAAAGCGGCTAATTTTAGTTTAAACAACGAGAGGATAAATTGCATATTATTTTTGGTTCTATGATGCAGTTCTCGTCTTAAAATATTTTCTGCTTCAAGGAGCCTCTTTTGCTGTTCTTTAATCAAAGCGTTCGCTTCATCCATCTTAACTTGGTAAAAATGGATAATAATGTAGATAATGATTAATACAAAAGAGATATATGAGACTTGGTAAAAGGTGTATTTGATTTCCACAAACCTTTGAATCGGAGCGATTAACAACATCGTGACAAGAAAAGTAAACCAGTATAATCCTTTCTTTGAACCTTGAAAATAGAGCAAAATAATTGAGTAGGTAAAAAACCAAGTATGTTTCACATCGACAGGATCACCCTTATAAATTATCACTAAAAATAAAAACGTATATTGTGCCGTCATTATCGTAGCGACATATTCGAATACTTTTTTAGATTTTCTTAGCGCTATAATCATCATTATATTTATGATGATTATTGGAGCTTCAATGGGGATAAAGCCTTCAATATGCCGAACATAGTTTCCGATGATTGCATAAATAAGGACAAGTGTAGACAAGAATATACCAATATTTACCATCTGGTATCTATTTTTTAAATTAAGTTCAGTAAGAGAAAATTCCCAGCCACTTGTGTAGAAATTATCCAATTTTTTTTGCAAAAAATAGCCTTTAGATGAGAAATATATATAATTTTAGCCATAATACCTTTCTTTAAATAAAAGCAATCAAAGTGAATGGGGTAGTCATTGAGTTTAACAAATATTTTAGTAGTAGAAGACAATTCCATCACAGCACAAGCCCTGAAACATGATTTAAATATGGCTGGTTATGATGTTTTACTCGCAACTTCTGCAGTTACTGCTTTAAACTATGTTAAAAGCCATTCATTTGATTTGATGATTACCGATATAAATTTGGGTGATTCACTTATAAACGGCATAGATCTAGTAGAAACACTCAATCAAATCAAAAACACACCTGTTATCTTTGTCACTGCATACGGAGATGATGAGCTACTTGAAAATATTGCCATGACAGATCATTCCTACTACCTAAGCAAGCCCTACGACACAGATGAATTGCTAAAAGTCGTAAAGCTTACGCTATACAAATATAACCTAAGAAATGAGATAAAAGCCACTCTAAGCAATAATACGATCTATGACGTTAACAATAAATTACTCTATGAAGGTGATAAAGAGATACGATTGACTACTAATGAAAGCTTGCTTATCACTTTGTTGAGTAATAGGAAAAATCAAATTGTCGGTAATGATGATATAGCCAAATTCGTATGGGGCGATGAACACATTTCCCCCTCTGCAATACGTCAACTTATCTCAAGAATTCGAGAAAAACTTAGTTATATTTCCATAGAAACACATCATGGGTTGGGTTATAGAATCAAAACCTGATAGCCCCACATGAGCGTGACCACGCTTATTTTTTAAACACTTCAAACGCTTCGTTCGTATGATCTTTATAGCTTTGAAATGTTTCAGACGTAATAACTGGTACTTTAACGGGAAGAGGTTCTTTCTCTTGAATAATAGTAATAATTACGGGTGGCACTATCACTTCTACTACTTTTTGAACCTCTACAACGGGCACTACTACAGGAATAACTTTGATTTCCTCAACAATCGGTGCAATAACAGGCGCAATAGGTTGAGCCACTATAGCTTTGTCTTCAGTAGGTGTTTTGGTGCCAAATGTGTAATGGTACGTTAATACATCACCCGTAGTCGTTCCGACAAAAATAACATTATTTTCGGGATCAAATTCCACGGCATTGGCACTGACGTTCAAATTAAACTTGGACATCATCTGACCGATAAGTATTCCATCACGTCGAAGTTGCCAAATAATAAGTTCCGTTGAGTCAGTAACGTTTCCATTACTATCTGTTGCAACCTCTGGCTCACTGAGAGAAACAATATAATCACCTTTGGTAACAATATCCCCAACGACACGAGTATGACCTTCAAGTGCTGTAATATAGCCACTTTCTTCATCCCATAGCCCAATCGTGCCATCATTTGATGGTGTGATAATTATGGAATCATTGCTGATGATAGAATTTATTGTACCTTTTTGTCCATTGTACCTTTTCACTTCTTTCAGTGTTTTATCATTGTATGTTACTAATGCGTTATAGTCAACACGCCAAAATAATTGCCCACTGTGTATTGTTTGGTAATAGCCGTAAGCCACTAGATTAAAAACATTACGATCTAAATTTTTTTCTTGTAGCGTAATAACAGAACCGTCATTTTTAATAAAATCAAAACTACTTTTACCAGCATGTGCTTCGACAACATCTTTATCTTGAAGCTTAAATTCTTGACGACTTTCAGCCATATTCCAAAAAATGATATTCTTATCACTGTCTCGCATCATCAGATGATTGGAAATCAAACCAACCTGAGCAATGCTTCCTGATTTACCAAGAATTTCTTTTTGTTTTGAAAGCGTTGATAACTCATAATTGATCTTGATAATGTTAGCTATACGATCCGCTCCACCACTTACGAGTAGATTACCTTCCTTTGCCAAATCCAACACCGCACCCTGATGAAGATGCGTACTTCCACCCAAAAGTAGCGATGGTTCTGTTGCGTAAATTGATGAAGTCGCTAAAAGCGCGAGTACTATTTTACTAAATTTCATCTATTCCCCTTAGAGTGCCGCTTTCGCATCTAATTTATCGAGAGAAGCATCAAGCTCATCCTGAGCCTTTTTGGCTTGAAACTGTTGCCAAAGTGCTTGGTCATTTTTGAAACTGGTTTTTACCGTTTCTTTTATCGCCGCGGTTGCTTTGGTTGGATCTTGCATTGCAACTAATACCCAAAGAGTTCCTGTTTTGGAAATCCATTTCTTCGTTGCTTTGGAGCCACTTAAATCTTGTTTTGCCAATTGTTTGGAAACTTGAGTTACTACTTTGTCCACCGCTGCTTGATCGCCGACTCCTGTTTGTTGGGTGAAGTTTTTGAGCATATTACTAACATTGACGAGAGCCTGACGTGCAAGATCATCGCGTCCGTTTCCAGTGGCTTCAGTCATAGCAAATCCGATACCTGCTGGTCCTACTTTTGCAGAACCTAGGGCACACATAGCTCCCTCAATATTTGGCTCCATAACCCACGCAGGCGCACCATCAAATTCCAGTGAAATTTGTACTGGAGCCCCTTGGGCTACTACTGATTCTGTTTTTTGGGCACATCCGCTCATTAGTAATCCTGCTGTCACCATACTTATCCATATCATATTACGTTTCATCTTTTTCCTTTTGAATGTTTTGTTTTCGATTTCACTACTTAATAAAGTCCAATAAACGTAAAAAGTCCATCCTCTTCAAGAAGTTTTTCCAGTTGTTCTTGCGCATTGTAAAATGCAGTTTTGTAATCTTTGGTTGAAAGAGCTTTTAAATCTTTCTTGGCAGTGCTCATTGTTTTTCCTGTAGAGTCATACGTTGAAAATAACAACTTAGCATCAACGGTGAAATTACCATAATTTTTTTCTATTTGGACATTTCCCCCGATTTTCAAAACAAGTATAGAGGGATCTTCTTCTAATTGATTGGCAATTTTGATTTTATTTTTCCCCAAAACATTACGAAATGCGTCGGCAACAAAAGCGTAATCGCTCCCCTTATAATCAAAATAAAATGAAACATTCTGGTTTAAGTCCGCAATCTCTTGGGCGTAAATCGTGTATTTTGTCCAATAATTAGAACGATTAAGGGCTGTACTGTCCACAGAAGAGATAATATCAATCAAATATTTTGCGTTGGCAATATAATCGATAATTTTCTTACTGTCACCAAGCCGTTTCCCCAATGGTTGTGATTCCAACTCTTGATACAGGGATTCAATTTTGCTGTTAAGCTCTTTGAATTTATCCATATTTTCGGTCAAAAAGACTTTTTTATCAATTTTGATCAAAATATACGTTTGCCCATCATCGGAATCGCTTTTAATGATTTGATAATTATTGAAACGGATATTTTTGGTCTCTGTTTTAACGGTTGATTTGACAAACTTTTCATAATATTCTTTGTCACCATTGGTCATTTGACTTGCATCTTTATAAAACGATGAGCTTACAGAGACATTGAGCTGTGAAGCAATCTGACTGAGAGCTTCATTTTTTGCCTCTTTTGCTGTTGTACCCGAAGCCGCCGCATAAAAGGCGGTCGTGTCATCAGGAGGAGGTGCTAGATACCACGTAGGCGTGGAAGCAAATGCAACGGACAGGGTACTTAGGTAGAGGATGGTTTTTTTCATAACTAGCCTTTAAAGTTTAATTTTTTCTGCTGTTTGTTCCAGCAGTGAACGAATCATCCCAAGAAATTCACCATCAAGCTTATCTTTTTTATATTCTTTTGGATAGAAGATAGTCCGATTTTCTTTTAATGCCGTTTTAAATACAATATTTTCATCTGCTAGAGCTCCATTATATACTCTAACTCCCGCACTTACCGAATAGCTTCCCTCACATATTCCCGTATCCTCACATTTCTCAGAAATGGTTGTAATCCCATAGCGAGGGACGAGAAAATAATTGCTATCAATACTTTTAATCTCTTTCTCATCAACATCAAAACCATCAAGACTCATGAGTTCTATATTCTTATCTGCAAAAGATTGATCTCCAAATACGGGGTAGGAACTCATAGCCGATGCAACGGAAAGGGCTAGATTCCGTACATTGTCAAGCGTATAATCACCAACAACTATCGGTTCACTGAGAATTAAGAGTTTAGCTTCTTTTGGAAAATCAACTTTTTGACTGTAGGCAGTATCCCCTTTTTCAAGGGAGAATGTTGCCTGCTTTTTTAGATTTTTGATAATAGACGATTTCCCATCTAGCCTTACGCTGAGTGTTCCAACAGGGATACGAACATCTCCTTCGATTCCATCAATATGTCCGATATTTTTATATCCTTCTAAATTGTCAGAATTCTCAACAATTCCTTGTTTATTTTCAAGTACAGCTAATTTTCCCTCAACCTCTTGAACATTGACAACCGTTGGCGTAAATTTTATTTTTTGAGCAAAATCTTCCGCTATTGCTTGCACTGCATTCTTTAAAACTATTTCCTGCCGAGCACTGTTTTCAAAACGGATATTGCCCACAACTTCATCACGAATTGTTTCATATTTGCACGTGGAATAGACGACTTTAGAGCTTTTCATATCCACCCAATCACCACAGACCAATGCACCATAATTGTCAAAGGAAGCCCAATCTTTATCCGAAGGTTCTTTTACAAAATATTGCCCATTGATAGACAATCTCACCGCATAGTCAGGGGCTTGTCGTTTTTCAACCTCTTGCTGTTGAGCGACACTAATAGTGCTTTTGATCGTATTGTTGTAAATAGTGGTAAACATTTTATCAATAGGAATAACATTAAATGTCCCTGCTTGGGCTATTTTATCGGTAAAAAATTGCTTCATCTGATCTTTGTAGCCAACGTTAAGCTCAGTATCAATATAGAGTGCTACTTTTGGTTTTTTGATACTTGAAGCATCCCCCCCTTCTGTTACAAACTTCTGGAATACCGTTCCCATTGGAATCAAAGATTTTAACAGAGGCTTTGCTACACTGTAATTTCTATCTACGTGAACAACGGTTACTCGTGACTTATTTTGCGCCAATTGCTCACCTACAGCCATCCCCGCATCACTCCCTTTATCAAGAACAAGCAACCCGCCAACTTCTTTTACTACTTTTGTTCCAATTTCGGAGGGTTTGAACTTTTCAGCTGCCCCTTTGAGTAAATTTTCAGAGAGATTGGCAAATGAGTTTTTGAATATTTTTTCTTTCTCTTGTGCAAATGCCACACTCCCCATATCACTCTTCATCCCCTCATAAACCATATAATCGGTAAATTGGTTGGTATACAAAACTTCGCCCGTAGCGGTGTTTACAAAACTCACACTCGCTGTAAGGGGGAAATAGTAATCCATACGAGATTCACTCTTAGGAACTTGATACTCGGAAAAACGGGTTATTTTTATGTACGCCGTTATTATTTCTGATACATTCTTGTGATTTTCTAAACTTTCAACAGATGAAAACTTTTGACGAAAACTCGTATCAAACATTCCGACAGCACTTTTCTGCCACTCTGAAAAAGAGGTACTTTTATTGGCATCCCATCCTAAAATACCGCCCATAGCCCCTTTTGCTTTATCCGAAACAAAAACACCTTTAATAGGATAATAATTGATTTTTGCACCAAATAAGCTAGTTGTAACCAATGCTGCAATCAATGATAGCTTTAACACACCCACTATTTACACCCTTTATTTTGACAGAATTTGATAGTTGAACTCCCTTTATCTCGGGCAATCTTAATCCCTTTAAATGTGTCAGCACCTATAAGTGCCTTAAAAATCACTTCCCCTAAATCACCACCACGAAACGTAACACTGTAACTAGGGATATCTCCCCCTTCATCATTAATTTCTTTAACATTAGCCGCTCTTTCTACAATATCCTTAAACTCATACACGCTCGATTGATCGTAATCACCTACAAGTTGTACGGTATACACTTTACCCTCATGAGCGTTATCTCTGAAATTATCTTGGATGGTTTTTCCTACTTCCAAACCTACTAGTGTTCCTAGATTACCACTGAGTTTTGAACGACACTCATCCGCCGTTGTCCCAGTTCCTCGAGCGGATATATTGGGACTTGCTAAATTTGTTTTTTCTGGAAGTGAATAAATTTTAACATTGGAATCTCCTTCACATAAATACATATTATTTTCTTGGATCCCTTTATCTCGAATTGTCGTACGACCAATAGCAATAAAACCTGCTTTTTCAGTCGATCTTTGTGCTTTTTCAAGAAATCTACCGAGATTAGAACCTGTGAGCATTGAGGTATCGAACTTATCACCAAAGAAATCTCCGACCAAACTATCACTATTAACCGTTGTAACCGAATATTTCAGTAAAGAGTCAATCATTTTCTGCATAGCAGCACTTACGTCCGTATCAGCAGCCGTATTGCGTTGTTGATACTTAACCGTTTCTTCGGTTATTTCAACATCATTGGCTCTTGCATTCACGGATTTACCATAATTCAGGGAGTTATCTTTGGAAGACGCAGCTTGCGCTGATTCACTATTTTTGTACCCTGAACTGGCTGAATTCTTCGAAGCATACGCTGCTCCGCCACTTCCATAATAATTGTCATATCCTACCACGCCAGCACTGCGACTTTTTGAGGAAGCATCAAGCTGCGTCCTACTATCAGAGGAAGCCATATCTCTTTCTTTTTGCTTAACATCAAGATTTTCTCTTTCATCGTAACTTTTACTTTTATCTTTAAATGACTTCTTTGTTACTTCGAGAGGTTTGTTTTGATCGGTAGGTATCGTAAACACTTCATCCATAATGACCATAATTCGAGCTTGCTTTAGGCTTGTCGTTAAAGAGAGGCTGATTCCTTTATTTTTGAGCACTTTACGAAATTTCTCATCATCAACAACAAGTTTGTAATTGACAATTACTTTCCCTTGCTTTTCAGAAACTTTTGGTTCCCCTTTTTTCTTAAAAACATCAACTTGCTCAACAATATCATCCATTTTACTGGTAATAGACTCTTGCTGAAGAGCTTCAGGCCCCATAATAAGTTCAACAAGATTTTCAACCGCTTTATGTAGTGCTTTATCCTCCGCTATTGCTACGGCATCGGGCTCACTCGCACCCGCTTCTCCTTTACCATTTGCCTCCGTATCCGCAAAAGCCAATGAGCCACACAATAAAGTGGCAGTAATAATAGATAATATCTTTTTTTGAAACATGTTAATCTCCAATGTATTATTTTGATTTTGATAGGTAACCACATAGACACCCATTGCTTTTTGAGTTTGAAAGACATCTAAGTCGTTACCCAAATGAATTGCCCCCACATACTCGTGGAAGCAAAGTTGCATCAGCCTTCAACAGCCTCTGGTTTTTGTTTATTACTTGTTGGAAGTTTGATTTGTATTTTATTTGACTTAGCCAAATCAACAATCTTGCTACCAATTGTTCCAATATGTCCTGCTTGTACGGGGAGTGTTGCTACGACACTTTTGAGATCATCAACTTTAGATGAAAAGCTCATAACTGCCATCGGATTTGCTAATGCTTTTTGAAGAGCAGCTGATGCCAAAGAAACCGCATCTAAATCCATTAAGCCTGCAAGTGAGAAATTGAACGTTGCGGAAGCAAAGCTTTTAAGTTGCGTTTTGTTCAGCTTGGAAATCTTTTCTTTACCTTCTACACTTTCCGTTGCTTTTTTAAGTTCAGCAATTTGACTGGTACGAGCTTCCGCTATTTTTGCATCTCGTTCTTTTGTGTCGGTGATTTTTTGAGCTTTCTCCATCTCCGCATCAATTTTTGCTTTGGCATCTTTATCAAGAAGTGCTGAAGACAATTTAGAGACGGAGCCATCAAGCAAAGCAGTTGCATTTTTTACGCTTACCAAAATAACATCTATATCAGCAGCCGTTAATGCCGTACCCGATGATTTAGAAGAATCAGCCCCCAAACTTGGAACACTTGGTAAACCCCATGCGAAACTTGACGTGGCTAGTGCCATTGCGACTACTGTTGATAAAACTACTTTTTTCATAATTGACCTTGTGCGTTTAGATTTATACCAACTCAAGAGCGATACTTCGAGAATCATAGCGTACAAGTGTGACAGAGTTGTGACAATCTTATATTTGAGCCGATTTCTCATTACTTTATGTTATAATATCCATAGCTTAAATAGAAGAAGAAACCCATGCAATTTGCTGACCCCAAAAATGATGTTGCTTTTAAAAAGATATTCGGTGATGAACAGCATAAAGAGATTCTTATCTCTTTTCTAAATGCCATTTTGGATTTCAAAGACGATAAAGTGATCGCTTCACTTGATATTGTAAGCTCCTCACAAGTACCCAAAATAGAAGAGATGAAACTCACTATTTTGGATATAAAAGCGAAAAATAAAGCTGGTGAAGAGTTTATTGTAGAGATGCAAAAAAGAGATCTGTACGATTTTACGAAACGAAGTTTGTATTACACCTCAAAAGCGTATGTTGAACAATTGGATATTAGTCAAAACTACAATACCTTAAAAAAAGTCTATTTTATTGGAATATTGAATTTTAATATGTTGGAAAATAAAGAGTATATCTCCCGACATCTTATTCTAAATAAAGATACCCTCTCTCATGATTTAAAAGATTTTGAATTTACCTTTATAGAACTCAATAAGTTTACCAAAGGATTAGACGATCTTGAAACGATTTTAGATAAATGGATGTTCTTTCTCAAAAATGCCACAACATTGGATTTTATCCCCAAACAATACGAAGAGATACCCGAATTTAACGAAGCGTTTTTAATAGCGACACGATACAAATGGAACAAAGAAGATATGAGAGTCTATGACTGGGTCGCTATGAAAGAGAGAGATGAAGAGAATGCGTTACGAAAAGCTAGGGATACGGCTCTTGCTAAGGGGATAGCAAAAGGTCGAGAAGAAGGGATGGAAGAAGGGATGGAAAAAGGGATTGAAAAAGGGATTGAAAAGGGGATTGAAAAGGGGATGGAGAAAGGCGAACAACAAGCCAAAATCCAAATAGCAAAAAACCTTCTCGATATATTAGACAATGCTACAATATCCCTAAAAACAGGGCTTAGCGTCAAGGATATTGAACAGCTACGGCAATGATCCAACACATAAAATATCAACTATAATTGAGTACTTATCATCCCCAAACGCACCATCACTCTATCTAGGTCAATCGTCGCATTTAGCTGTGACGGGGGTAATCTTTCGGCAATATGTAGAGCTGAAGCAATCCCGTCAAGCTCTACAAACTGCACATGAGAAACGTATTTAAAGAGTTCTCTCTGCAAAAATATTTGTTTTCCTGTAATAATCTTGCATCCAAAATGAGCTGGTTCTAGGGGGTTGTGTCCTCCGATGGGAGAAAATGCCCCTCCCAAAATCGCTATGTCACTGATGGCGTAGAGATTGTTAAGTTCTCCCATGGCATCTATGAGAATAATATCCGCATCTATCGTTTGAGTTTGGCTCCAACGTGAAAAATTATAGTCAGATGCAGTACGCTCAATGAGTTGTGCTACTTTGGCAAAGCGTTCGGGATGGCGGGGAACTATTAGAAGTTTTGCTCGAGGATTTGTTACGCGATATTCCATAAATCCTCGCAATATCCCCTCCTCTTCCCCCTCGTGGGTACTTCCTGCAACAATCAATACTCCATCAGGTTTGAGATACGCTTTTGTTGCTTCGATCTTTTGCGCCAGCTTGATGTTTCCGACTACTTCAATATTTCGTGCGCCAAGGGCAATGAAACGAGCCATATCCTCACTGCTTTGGCATAAAATACGGTCACATTTTTCAAACAATCTCGTATAAAACCATCTCATTTTATAATATTTCGGGAAACTTCGATCACTAATACGTGCATTCAGGGCAATCACGCGCGCACCACGTAAGGTAGCAATGCTAAACAACAGATACCAAAATTCTGCTTCTAAGATTACTACCGTTTTGGGGGCACGTATCCAAAACCATAACCATGGCTCAAAAGGGAGATAACGCACCTCAGCGGCGTATTTTGATGCGGATTCATGTCCTGTGTGGGTGATTACACTAATGGCAATTTTGAGCCCTTGTAAACGCTCTAATATCGGGGCAATTGCTTTGGCTTCACCCAACGAACAAACATGGAACCAAATATCATGAGGTTCAAACGGAGGATTATTTTTTAGGAAAAAACGTGCTGGTATCGAATCACGATATTTCTTTTTGAAGGAGAGGAAGAGGATAAAAGGAAGCGCCACCACAAAAAGAATGGTGGCTAAAAGCGTGTAAAAAAGATCGAATACTCTCACAAAAAAGAGTTATGCGCCCATTGCTTCATCAGAAGGCTCAAGATAGAGTAATCGTCCACAATGAGGACAAGTTACAATTTCTTCACCTTTGATGATGTCGGAGTAGACTTTGTCACTAATTGCCATATAACATCCCATACATGCTTGGTTACGAAGAGGTACAGCTGTTGTATTTTTCGCCCAACGACGAATTTTTTGGTAAAATGAAAGCCCTTTTTGGTTCATTTCACCCACAAGAATCTCTTTTTTCACAAAAATAACTTTACGATCTTCATCAATTTTTGCTAATTTCACATCTACATCCGCTTTAACGCCGACAAGCTTATCTTCAATTTCAGTTGCTTTTGTTTCCAAATCAGAAGTTTTTGCTTTCTTGTGCTCGATTAGTTTTTCCAAACGGGCAATCTCTTCATTCGCAAAATTTACTTGCTCTTTTGCAATTTCTTCTTCCAATTGAAGTGATTTCATCTCACGTTCAGTTTTGATTTCACCACTCTTTTTAGTATTGCTTTCCAACTTGTCAGACAACTCTGAAAGATGAAGCTCATTCTTTTGCTTTTTAACTTGCTCATCTTTGATCTCTAATGAGAGGGTTGCAATTTCATTTGCAATAGAATTTTTGGCTGCCAAAAGCGCATCATATTGAAGGTTTGCTTCGTCGATTTGCGGTTCGAACGCATCGATCTCTTTGTCAATCAACGATAAGTCAATTAGCTGTTTTAGATGTTTGTTCATAAGTTGCCTTTTAGGGGGTGCTTCATCTCAATGGTAAGTGAAGGGGTTTGTTGATGATGAAATTATAACACTCAAACCTAATTTTTCCAAGTGTTCTGCTAATATTACTCCAAAATAGCACTCACTTTCATAATGACCAATGTCTAACATCGATAATCCTATCGCTTTTGCCTCCATTGCATCGTGATATTTGATGTCTCCGGTGAGAAAACAATCGGCTTCAATATTTTTCATAAGGGATGCACCTGAGCCTGTTACTAATGCGCACGTGCGAATATGATCATGAGATTGTACTGCTCGAATATGTTTCAATCCAAAAGCATTTTTGATTTTTTGCGCAAAAACGTCAAATGATTCATCTACACCAAAGTAGGCGATAAATCCCTCTTTTGCAACGAGTTCATATCCTAAAATTTTGGTGGCAACATAGTCGTTTAGATGGGTTTGATCAAAATTCGTGTGCATGGCGATATTGGAAATATTTTTGCGAATCATCAGGGCAAGCAGTTTGGCTGGGTATTGGTTGAACTGCAACTGCTTCAACCCTCCGAAAATAATCGGGTGGTGAGTGATGAGCAAAGCATTATCGGGAATGGATTCAAGCAGTGCTTCGTCCACATCTATCGACAAAACTACGGTAGAAATTTTTTGAGTAAAATCACCTACTAGAAGACCTGAATTATCCCATTTTTCCTGAAGTGCAAAAGGGGAAAGTTCATCCAAAAAGGTGTAAATATCATGAACAGTCATTTTTCATAACTCCTTTTCTTTCGTTTAAGGCGAACATGTATGGATTGAGAACCCGATAGAGGATCGGAATATTTGAACTCAAATTCCCCTAACCCTTCAATCAAATCAACCAATTTTTTATATCCATAACTGCGGGGGTCAAATTCGGGAGATTTGTTAATCAAATTTTGACCAATAGCTCCCATATAGGACCACCCTGCTTCGTTGGTAGTATCTTCAACGGCGTTGCGCACGAGTGCTAGCAGTGCTTTTTCATCGTGTTTTATTTTATGGGTTGTGACAATTTCAGCGGTAGCCGTACGCCGTAAATTTTCCGTATAGATAAATTTATCACACGCCCCAATAAACGATTTGGGTGTCTTCTGCTCTCCAAATCCAAATACTTGCGTCCCTGATTCACGAATGCGACTGGCTAAACGGGTAAAATCACTGTCACTGGAGACGATACAAAATCCATCAAAATTTTTCGTGTAGAGCAAATCCATCGCATCAATAATCATGGCACTGTCGGTTGCGTTTTTACCTGTCGTGTAGGCAAACTGCTGCATCGGATGAAGCCCGTGTTCCAGCAATACGTTTTTCCACCCTTTGAGTTTGGTATCGGTCCAATCTCCGTAAATTCGTTTAACACTTGCTATTCCATGACCCGCAATCTCATCGAGTAATCCTGCGATAATGGAGGGCTGAGAGTTATCCGCATCAATGAGTACCGCAAGTCGTGCTTGATTTTGATTCATTCACGACCCTTTAGATTTTCCAACGCCTCAAGTGCTTCGGGGAACTCTTCTTCTAAACCTAGGGCATGTTCATACATCTTTCTAGCCTCTTGAATCTTTCCAAGTTCTGCCAACAAGTTTCCATAATTATAATAGGTTATCGCATAACCATCATCAATTTGAAGTGCTTTTTCGTAATGTTCCTTTGCAAGGAGAAGTGACCCTTCAATTTTATACATTGAAGCAATAGCATTGTGAGTCAAATCGTCGTTACTGTCCAATTGAAGTGAGTGTTGATAAAGTTCGATGGCTTTTTGAGTGTTCCCCACTTTACCATTGACAAAGGCAAGCTTATTCACTATTTCAGCTGTATTAGGAAACAGAATATTAGCTTTCATCAATTTATCCAATGCACGCTCCAAGTCTCCTTCGCCGTAAGCTTCATCCGCTTCTTCCATCAAATCAGCAACATTTATAGAGGACTTAACCTCTACAATAGGAGCAACAGCCTCAGCCTCGCCCCCCCCCTTATCTTCCAATGTATTGACGTGCTCATAAATTTTATAGGCAAAAAATGCCGTTGCGGCAAGCATAATAATGGCAAATGTACTCATAGTACTCCTTTTTGTAATCAAAGTATAATATAATCACTTTAACATAACAACCAATAGGTATTTAACATGCAAACTAATCTCAAAGATCCAGCCCTTTATATCAATCGTGAGCTCTCATGGCTCCAGTTCAATACCCGTGTTTTAGCACAAGCGCAGGACAAAGCGCTTCCCCTTTTGGAGCGACTTAAATTTCTTGCTATTTATGGAACCAATCTCGATGAATTTTACATGATTCGTGTTGCAGGGTTAAAAAAACTCTTCAGTGCTGGTGTGAATGTTTCGGGAGCAGATCGATTTACCCCTTTGCACCAGCTTCGTGAGATACGTCGCTATTTGCACGAAGAGCAGCAAGTTGTTGAGGGATGTTTACTAGGAATCATGGAGGCACTTGAGGAGGAAGGTATATTTTTTAAATCATACGATGAAGTAACCGATGCTCAACGTCTCACTCTTGACAGATATTTTAAAGAAAATATTTATCCTGTTATTGTCCCTATTGCGATTGATGCAACGCACCCTTTCCCTCACCTCAATAATCTTGGATTTGGACAAATTGTCAAACTCCGCGATCAAGAGGATCCATCAGTAGAGCGTTATGGGCTTATTCGTATTCCCCGTGTACTTCCCCGATTTGTTGATATTGACAACCATATTTATATCCCTATCGGAAGTATCGTTGCCGAGCATATTCAAGATCTATTCCCTGGATATGAACTGCTCAAATTCTCCGCATTTCGTGTTACTCGTAATGCTGATATTGCGATCGAAGAGGAAGAAGCCGATGATTTTATGGAGATTTTAGAAGAAGGTCTGAAGCTTCGTAAAAAAGGGGAGATTGTTCGGCTTGAGCTTAGTAATCATGCCGATGATGATCTTTTGAACTTTTTCAACCGTCATGCCAATGTTTTCAAAGATGATATTTACCGTTTCCAAACGTATCTCAACCTCGGAGCACTGTGGCAAGTTGTCGGGAACAAAGATTTCGCCCATCTTACAAGTCCAAGTTTCAAACCTCGCAATCTTCCGCCATTGGATTCGGATGAAAATTTGTACGCTATTCTTGATAAACAAGATCTCGTTATTTATCATCCCTTTGAAAGTTTTGAACCTGTCGTGCGCCTCATCCAAATTGCGGCAAAAGATCCCGATGTTGTCTCCATTCGAATGACTCTTTACCGTTCAGGTTCCAAATCGGTCATTGTTCAATCTCTCATTGCTGCGGCAGAATCGGGGAAACAGGTAACGGTTATGGTGGAACTTAAAGCCCGTTTTGATGAAGAGAACAACCTCATCTGGGCAAAAGCGTTAGAAAATGCGGGTGCTCACGTCATCTATGGTATTGCAGGATTCAAAGTTCACGCTAAAGCCGCTCTTATCACCCGTCGCGTGGGTGGAAAACTCAAACAATACGCCCATCTTGGGACGGGAAATTATAACCCTTCTACTGCAACCGTTTATACGGATATTAGCTATATGACCTCCAACGATGCGATCACCTACGATATGACCCGTTTTTTCCACTTTCTCACAGGCTTTAGCAAAAAAGGGAAGCTAAACGAGCTTTATATGGCTCCAACGCAGATCAAACCCAAAATCCTCTCCCTTATCCACAACGAAACGAATAAAAAGACGGAAGGGGTAATTATCGCCAAAATGAATGCTCTCGTCGATGAAGATATTATCCGAGCGCTGTATAAAGCGTCTCAAGCGGGGGTACAAATCCAACTCATCATTCGTGGTGTATGCTGTTTACGCCCAGGAGTTGAGGGGATTAGTGAAAATATTCGTGTCATCTCTCTCATCGGTAAATATCTTGAACATGCCCGTATTTTTTATTTTAAACACTCAACGCCTCAAACGTATATCTCCAGTGCCGACTGGATGCCTCGTAATTTGTTGCGTCGTATTGAGCTACTAACCCCCATCGCAGGGGAAGAGAGTTCCAATAAACTGATCCAAGTCTTGCAATTGCAAATTTCTGATAATGACCTCTCCTATGAACTTCAAAGCGATGGAAGCTATCTCAAAGTGAAGCCTGAGAAAGGGAATATCATTAATTCCCACAAGATTGTTGAAACCACCACTAATAAAGTATATAATTCTGCCAAAAAACAGACTCCAAACTACGTGCAGCAACTCACATCACGTTTGTTTAAAGAGAGTTAATTAAAGGACGGAGATGATTAGTAACTACCTCAACTATACCCCTACACTCGATGAACGAGTATGGATTGCCCCCTCTGCCGATGTAATCGGACGGGTATCAATGGGGGAGGATGTGAGTATTTGGTTCGGGTGCGTTGTCCGTGGCGATGTTCATTTTATCTCTATCGGAGATCGTAGCAATATTCAAGATTTGAGTATGGTACACGTTACCCACCACAAACGTGACGATATGAGCGACGGTCACCCCACTATTATCGGGAATGATGTCACCGTAGGGCATCGTGTTATGTTACACGGCTGTACTATCGAAGATGCGTGTCTCATCGGAATGTCGGCTACCATTCTCGACGGTGCAGTTATCGGCAAAGAGTCCATCGTCGGAGCGGGATCGTTGGTGACGAAAAATAAAATCTTCCCTCCTCGTTCTCTCATTATGGGAAGCCCTGCCAAAGTGGTACGTCAACTCACTGACGAAGAAGTGGCTGAACTGTATGCTTCAGCACTTCGTTATGTGAGCTTTAAAGAGAATTACCGCGCACCCAATGTTTGATATCGTCGTCGCTGCCGACATTCTAGGTATCATCGCTTTTACCCTCAGTGGATTTTTGATTGGGGTCCGTCATAAACTTGATATTCTAGGAATTCTTATCTCTGCTTCTATTACAGCGTTAGGGGGCGGAATCGTTCGAGATGTTATTCTCACCCGTACCCCTTTTGCTTTTAATGAATATTATCCCGCTCTTACCGTTTTTGTTACGATCTTTATCGCCCTTTTGTTTCGTCGCCATCTACGTCACGAACTGGAGCAAAAGTGGCTTTTTGTCCTCAGCGATACGATCGGCTTGGTTGCCTTTAGTATTACGGGAGCCCTCCTCGCGATTGAACATGATTTTAACTTTTTTGGTGTTATCATCCTTAGCTTCCTTACGGCAGTCGGTGGTGGAGTTCTTCGCGATACGATGATCAACCAAGTCCCTGCTGTCCTTATCAGTGATTTTTACGGCTCCATTGCCCTCATCGTTGCTATACTACTTATCATCTCAAATACCCTCTGGGATCTCAATACACTAAGCGTTACCCTCATCGCTGCCCTTGCTGTCACTTTGCGCCTTGTAGCCTATACGAAACAATGGCACCTACCTAAACTCATAATGGAAAATCAATGAAACTTTTTTGGAAAATCACCCTCGCTCTCCTCATTCTAGGCACGCTCGATATCGGTCGCTATTTGCTCTACCCCAACGTTGACGATCTTCAAACTATCCACCCTATCCCCACTGCTTTTATGCAATACAAAGAGGAGCAATGGAAAGAGGAGAATCGCGATATGACAATCACCCAAAAATGGGTCACGATGAAAAATATCTCTCCCAACATTATCAAGGCAGTTCTCATAGGAGAAGACGATGGATTTTGGAATCATGATGGGTTTGATGTTAAGGGGATGGAAAATGCAATCGAACGAAGTATTGAAAAAGGGACATTAGCAGGGGGAAGTACCATCAGTCAACAGCTCTCCAAAAATCTCTACCTCTCACCGAGCAAAAATCCTGTACGTAAACTCAAAGAGGCAATCCTCACATGGCGTATTGAAAGAACCCTCTCCAAACGTCAAATTTTAGAGATCTATCTCAACGTTGCCGAATGGGGCGATGGAATTTTCGGTATCGAAGCGGCATCACGTCACTATTACCATAAAAGTGCCAAGAATCTGACAGCACGTGAAGCCTCACGACTCGCCGCTGTTCTCCCTAACCCTATCCGATATAACGCCATCGGAACACAAAAATACGTCGTCAACCGCGCCCGTATTATCTATAAAACAATGAAACGACGAGGGGTAATACAGTCGATTTACAAAGAGGTGATGACCCCTGCTAAAAAAGAAGGAACACACATAGAGGAGAGTAATGAAAGTGTCAGTGATCTATTTGAAGCCCAGACAAGTGATGCTGCCGTGGAAAATGGCGATACTTCAGATGAAGAGAAAGCAGACCCTTCTGTCTTTATGAATGATGAAGGGAATGGGAGTAAGTAAAATCTATTTTTTATTTTTACGGATTAACCATTAATAGTGCTATAATATCACGTTCTTTTCTTGTGGGGGCGACATGGCTTCGACTGGATCAAGAAGGTTTAGGTTGCATCGTCGGACTGAGCAATTCCGTTATACGGCTCACACTTGCTTAAACGCAAACAACACTAATTACCGTCCTGCTTACGCTGTAGCGTAAGTTTAACTAAACTTTAGGACTGCGCTACCTTCTTATGCTATAACGAGAAGGGCTTGGCGTATAACCCCTGTGATAGCTATACTCTCGGAATGTCTCGGACGGGAATGAACTTAGAGAATTGGATGCTGTAGCTTTGCTCGGTGTGTGAAAGTGTCCGAAACAAAAACAACGAAACTAAGCATGTAGACGCCTTTACAATCTTGGTTTAGGACTCCGGTTCAATCCCGGACGCCTCCACCACAGTACCCTTTAATACCGTCTAAATAACCTCTCAAAACTCCCTTAAATAGGCACTTTAACCACTATTTAGCCTCTAATAGCGTCTAATCCCGTTTAATACAATCCACTTTCTTAATGTAGTTTTTTATGTAGTTTTGAGATAATGCCCTCTAATGTAGTTAAAAAAACCTACAATACCAAGGGGACATTATGGCGAATAAGAAAGTTTCACCGTTAACCGATACTGAAATAAAGAAAGCTCAACCAAAAGATAAAAAGTATACTTTAAGCGATGGGAACGGGCTACAGCTCCTTATTAAACCCGACGGTAAGAAGATATGGGAGATACGCTACACCATTGACGGGAAACCCAAAACTACCACAGCAGGATTTTATAAAATCGTAAAAGATCAAGACACTAAAAAAGAAAAACAGGTGGGTACATCTTTAGCCGATGCAAGAGCTAAACGTGACGAAATCAAAAGCAAGGTTTTAAACGGTATAGACCCCATCCAAGAGAAAAAAGAGATCAAGGCAATTATCAAACTTGAAGAGGAGAAAATCGAAGCGTTAGAAAATATGCAGTTTCATAAGATTGTCTATGAGTGGTTATCAACGCTCAAAAGTGCCGAAGTAACCGCCACAAAAAGAAAGCGTGCCTTTGAGCGTGATATTTTCCCTCACTTTTGCACGTATGACGAAAACCACATTATCACCTCATCAAAACAGTTTAGCGAAATCAAACACGGCGAACTATTGAAGATCATCACCGAAAAGGGAAAGAACACTGCTGAAACCGCGAACCGTCTCTTTGTTGATTGTAACCGTTTGTGGACGTATGCCGTGAGCCACGAATACACCGACCTAAATATCACGTTACGGATTGATAAGAGCGTTATACCTAAGGGAGAAAAAACAAACTATGCAAAAATCACCGATGAGAAAATATTAGGGGAACTTTTGAGAGCCATTGACGTGTACAAAGGAGACGGTGGGGTAATTGTCAAAAATGTTTTACGTTTCGTTTCACTGCTACCTTTACGTGCTGATAACCTTTGTAAATTGAAATGGGAAAGTGTGGACTTTGAGAAAGCTATTATCACGATACCACGATCAGAAATGAAAGTGAAAAACAAAAACCTATCCGATTTCACCCTCCCTCTTCCTCATCAAGCAGTATCAATTCTAAAAGAAATCCAAGAGGTTACAGGATGGGGGCAATGGGTATTCCACGGTTCAAGGAATATGAAAAACCACGTCAACAAAGTAAGTGCTAGCAGGGCATTAGGGCGGATGGGTTTCAATGATGAGGTAAACGGACGTAAACAAACGCTCCATAGTTTTAGGGGGACTTTTGCAAGTTTGATACGCACTCACCACAAAGAGCATAGCGCAACCTTTGAAACAATGGAGGCGGTACTCGATCATCAAGAGGGCAATAAAGTAGTGAGAGCCTACACACACAAAGCCGATTACACCGAACAAATGAGGGAATTATTGCAATGGTGGGCGGATTATTTGGATGGGGTGAAAAACAATGCAAAAAGTAATTAAGAGAAGCGATGCAATCTATGTTGAACTTGATGTAATGGAAAGCCAAGTAAAACAGTATTACGCATTACGAAATTATTTACACACTCGGAAAATAGAACAAGTATTTGGGAAGAAATACGGAGACGATGAACATAAAATAGAGTTTGAAATTGAGTACAAGATAAGCCAAAGAGTAAAAGAAACTATTATTGAATTTATCGCGGAACACTGTAAAAATGAAGAAATGGTACAAACGGTCAAAGGAAACATAAAAAGCGATATCGCCGATCTAATGGATTTATATACGATAATGGCATACTTCCACGAAGACGAAGATTTCCAAGAGCTATTATTTGAGCAGTTTTCCGGAAAAACAAATATTTTTATTACCAGTTACGATTTTTATAATGATCCAAATCAACAAATATGGCTTAAGCTTGATCTTTCCCTCAGTAAAGAAGAACTATTAATGCAAATAGGGGAACTTAAAGACGCGCACGATGAGAATAAAAGGACGATTTTTGCTTTCAACGATAAAGCAAGAATTAGAGAAGCATCAAAAGAGTGGATAGGAGAGGGGTTAAACCCTTTGACATTTTCAAAAGCTATTAAAAGACAATTTGGGGATCTTCTTTTTGTTTATGACTGTACCAATGCTGGCTATAAACGGCAATACATCATTAACGAATCATTTAACCATAGAAGCAAAATTAACGATAATAATACGGCATTAACTCACGACACAATAAGAAAATATCTCAAAAAAGCCGATGAGGTAATGGATACAATCATTCTATGATTTGTGCGATTTTGAAAATATCGAAATCGTACTGTTTTGAAACTTCCAAATAGGGTGTTACCACCACCCTCTATTCCCCTACAATACCATTCAACTAAGTGCTTAGTAATTCAATCCATAGGATTACTTAAAAATGGAAAATCAATACCTCAGAGAAAAAGAAGCCTCAAAATACCTGTGCGTTGCCGTTTCAACAATTTGGCAATACAGCAAGCAGGGGAAAATTACCCCTATCAGACTCTCACCTCGTGTCACCGTATGGGCTAAAGCCGATTTAGACGCTTTTGTCGCTTCACGATCAACAACGATTTAAACATCAGGATTGTAAATCAAGGATGCTATTGGGGTGAACTTCCCAAATGCAATGGTGGTAAATCCCCAAATGCAATTGGCAAAACTCCCAAATGCAATTGGCAAAACTCCCAAATGTAAAAAGAGGTCAAGTATAAAATGGGTGAGACTTATACCAAAATAGACAACCGCTTTATGGATGAGGTAATGCCAACGCTAAAAAGTAGTGAATTGGCGTGTTGTATGGCGATATTTAGAAAGACGAGTGGATGGGGGAAGAAGACCGCTCCAGTGTCAGTTGATGAAATCAGCAAGATAACGGGGATTACTAGACGGCATACGGTTTTAGATGCGCTTAACTCTTTGGCAGATAAAGGGATCATCAAAGCGACCAAGACCGCAGGAAAAACGACCGTTTACGGATTTTGTTATCAGCTTAACCAAAACTTAGAAACCAGTGACGAAAAGCGCACCAGTGACATAGAAAACACTAGTGCGGAAAACGTCACTGGTACCAGTGACGGAAAGCGCACCAGTACCAGTGACGAAAACCGCACCAGTACCAGTGACGAAAACCGCACCAGTTCTTCTATATATAAAGAAAAAGAAAGAAAAAGAAAGAAAAGAGAAAGAAAAAGAGAGAGATAAGGGGGAATTTTATCGACTGCATAAAAAGGCAATTGATAGACACATTCAAAACGTGATAGACAATAGCGGGAATATTCATAATGAGGTGGCATATCGTAAAACGATGATTAAACAATTCATCAAAGGAGATGAGGCGACAAGAATTGAATTTGAATCGTGGCTACCAACGTATCAGTGCGAAGAACTCCAAGAGAGACACGGCAGTAACTATTTTGAAGCCGTATCAAATAATGAGCGTTTTAGGGGAGAGCTTTTGAGGGTTGAGATTAACGAAGACGGTAAACCGTCAATACAGCTCAGAGACACAGACGAGGACAAAACTAGATCATATTGGTTTCACAATATTACTGGTTTAGAGGAATTTTTAGAAAATGGAGGCAATGGATGAAAGAGTATACACACCAAACGACCGCTAACGAGGCTATAAGCGATATTATCAATGAGATCAAGGGGTCAGAGTGTTTGAGCGCAGAAATAGCGTGTGAGCTAATTGAGAGGCTTGATAACGAAGTAATGGCGAGAGGATACCGCCCTGAACTTGCCTACAGTGTCCTTTATGATTTAGTGGAACATTTAGCATTTCATTTACAAGAGAGCGGACAGTTAAAGGGGGATAGATGAAATTAGATACTACCCCAATAATCCGATAGCAAAGGATAGAAATGCCGTTTGATTCAAAACAATGGCAACGGGTAAAGTATCGTGACGGCTACCTCATAGGCATAAAGCAACACAAAGAAAATCCAAAGAGGTTCATGTTTGAGGTGAACATTAAGAAGATACGTCGTCGAATGTTTACAGAAATAGAGGAGCAAGGAGCACAGCGATACCGCACGGCACTAGACCAATACGCAGAGTTTAGATCAGATATTAAAGCAGGGTATTTTATTGATTCAGCGACGTTTGGCGAAATGTTCGCCCGAATGATGGCAGTTAAAAATATAACGAAGCGATGGCGTAGTATGCAAGAAGCAACATACAATAATCACATAGCCAAATATTTAGGAGATGTTAACCTCCAAGATATACGACCTCATCACATTGACGAAGTAAAAGTGGCAGTAATCAGGAACGCTCCCGCCACGATAAAAGGCATTATGGATATTGTAAAGGCTACGTTACGCCATGCTCTCGAAGATAAAAAGATTAAGACATTACCACTAGAACCGAGGCACGATATTAAAGTGGTATCAGCACAGCAGAAAACCATTGTAACGGATGCGATAGGGAAATTTAGAGCGGTACATGATGCAATCGTCACGGAGTTTCTACACGATACGACTATGTGTTGTGTGTTCCTATTTGGGCTATACGGACGGCGTAAGGCGGAAGTGTTGCGGATGCGTTGGGAACATATTGACTTTAAAACAATGCAATACATGATCCCCGCCGATCATTCAAAGGTGAGAATTGATTTTGTGTTTGCTCTCCCCGATGAAATCGCCGACACGATGCGAAAGATCAGAGGCAAACGACGGGGGATGATATTTAAAAATCCCCGCACAGGGAAAGAGTACAGCAACATACACCCACAGATTGAGCAAATACGCAAAGCGTCAGGGTGGGAGCGTTTCACCTTTCACGCAATGCGTAACCTTTTAGCGTCAATGCTACACAGTCGCGGAGTAAGTACGAGTTACATTAGTAGCGTGTTAGGTCACACGAACCCCGTAACGGTACAGCAATACCTATCAATGGAGCGGGTACAACCTCTCATAGAGCAAGCAGTTAAAGAGGTGATATACGGAACCGATGAAACCAAGCGAGGGGGGGATAATGGGATAGCCTAGAGGTTACCATTGTGTATGGCTCTAAGTGATACACAGAAAAGTGCCTGAAACCCCCACGTACTAAGGGTTTCAGGCACTCAGAAAAATGGACGGGTTACAGTGTAGGGGTACAGTATGCAAAATGAAGCACCAAAAAACGAAAAGGTACTCCTAAGGGGTTGACCTAGCAAGGGGCTTAAGACTCCCGCAAAACGCCTAATTTTCACCCCGTGAACTTGCTTAACTTTAGTGAGTTTCGAAGTTATATACTACGTATATAAAATAATCACGGAAAAGTAAAGTATTTCAAAAGTTTAGTAAAATTTCACCCAAAGGTTAAAAATGCAACTTATCACAGCTACAGAATGTGTCAACCGACTAAGACAAGCGGGGATATTCAAAGGGAAGCTCCCCTACTTCATCCAACTGGCTAACGGTGGCTTTATCCCTTATCACCCTAAACCGAATTCATCAAAACGATGGTATCGGTATGAGGAAGCGAAGCAAGCACTAAAAGATATGGAAGACCCAAGCCGAGAACCACAGCGTGAGGCAAACGAGCGGAAGCGTAAACCCGAACCGATCAAAGAAGACACAACACCGCAACAGATCACCGAGATTTTGACAAAGATTTATCAATTTGAATCACTACACCCCGAAATGTTCGACCGTTCGAAACTCGAACCTAACGAAGCGGAAACGTTCGATGATGATATAAAAGAGATGAATGGAGAGAATGGATTGATAAGAGACCTAACGGGTGAGCTCCTTAATCTACTCGATGAAATGTCAGGCGGAAGTTTCCGAAGCTCAAAAGCAGAGTTAAGAATTGTGGAGTTTTTAGATAAATGGATTTCGACCCCCGATAGAGTCCGAGAATTTTACGGGATAGTCTGAATTTTCAGCCGTGAGGTTTTAGGTAAGCGCAAAATTGCGCCGAACTAATCACAGCCCTCTCACCTCGTCCACTCGTTGGGCGATGGTATCAAAGGCTTCACGCTTCAAATAGTTCTCTATCCATGAGGAAACCCAATAGGGGACACCGCGCCCCTCAGTTCCCCAATTATTGACCGTGCCATATTCAGCACCTACCAATTCAGCGAAAACTTTTTTTGATAGTTTCGCTTTTTTCAAAGCCTCGTTAAATTCTTGACGATCCATTGATTTTTCCTTTTTATACTCAAATGATGGTGAATAATACCATAAACACTATCATAAGATTATAACTTGGTATTGACTTTAATAATCAAATGATGATAGTATTCTGCAATTTAAATCGGCAAACGATTACAAATATTAACAAAAGGAACCAAAATGAAGAAAGAAGAAAAAAGCCCAATAGATCACGAATTCACAGCGATTAAGTTGCGTGGGCTATTTGAGCTTATTGTAGGGTGGGAAAATTTGCGTTTGCGACGGATTAACCGTTATGACGATGATATAAATAGCGGTGTTGAAATGGTGATTACTGAGATGGCAATGAATTTATGCGATGCAGTTGACGAAATGGAGGGGTTTATTCTTACCCTATATAAACAGGGGCGATTAACTGAAGCTGAAAAGGGGGTTTCAAAATGACACCATCAGAAGCGATCAAAAAGAGCCAAGAGAACACGATCAAGTTTAAAAATCGGTTTGATGCAATCATTACAAAGATTAAAGAGCAGAAAAGCTAAAATAACCTCCCTCACAGCCCATACAAAGCCCGAACGGGTGACGGGGCGAACATTCCCACCCTTTGACGCTTTATATCCTCTCACGTCATCCCAAAGAAAGCAATACAATTCAAAAATAATATGGTATACTTTTATTGTATTTCAAAAGAGTGACCCTTTCCGATTAACTAACGGATAGAAGAGATGGCGGTGGTATAGATACCCCGCCTTTTTTTTTGGCTAATTTTTAGCAGGTAGGATGGGTGGGTATTCTTTGAAAGGAGGTTATTCTTTTTGAAATATACAATTTTGATAGTGTTTTTAATCGTGTTGGTATTCGTTCCAATATTGCATTAATCAAAAAGGGGGGAGTAGTTACCCCCTCACTATCATCTTAAAATAATGAGTCACTTTCTCCCTAATGTAGTTTTTAATGTAGTTTATTTTTTACAACACCTATAAAACCTCACAAAATAGGGGTTTGTCAGTTGAGGACGCCCCACCAATATAACCTCTAATACAATTCAATACAGAATGTCTTTTTAATGTACCTTATTTTTTACAACACCATTGAAACCTCACAAACCATCCACGGTTGTTTCATGCTAACATTTTATAAAGCTGCTTAACGTCGAAAGCGATAAGTCGAATAGCTTGCTTAATATTAGTAAATCCATGTCGT
>JBAZTZ010000022.1:0-43850 GCA_041661705.1 Sulfuricurvum sp. | reverse complement strand
CGATTTTATCCGAACTTGTCGCTCCGATAGAAAGACCAACAGTTTGATTACTGTAAGCCCCTACTTGGAATGATTTATTGGTAAATTGACCTGAAAGAAGCTGTTGACCATTGAACGAAGTAGTTCCTGCAATGTTATCTAGCTCTCCCATCAATTTGGTGATGTCTGCTTGAAGTGCTTTACGTGAATTTGATGTTTGACCATCTTGTGCTGCTTGAGTTGCTTTGGTTTTAATCGTATCAAGAATTTTTGTTTGCTCATCCATTGCTTTATCAGCGATTTGAACGATACTAATTCCATCATTTGCATTTGAAATGGCTTGTCCTAATGAACTTGACTGAGAACGGAGAGAATCCGCAATTGCCAATCCAGACGCATCGTCTGCCGCTGAATTGATACGTAACCCTGAAGAGAGTTTGGAAAGTGAACTATCAATATTACGATTGTTCACCAATGCATTCGTGTGCGCATTCAAAGCTGCCATGTTGGTGTTAATTCTAAAGCCCATAATTGATCCCTATTTAATATTTTTTGCATCCTTGCATATTTCAAGAATACTAAAAAGCAAAATCTATTCCAAAAAGAAGTAAACAATGATGAGTATGAAAAAAGGTATGAATATAAAAAAAGAAGGGAGCTAAAAAAGAAGCAAGAAGGATACTCGCAGGAAGCGAGTATTTGAGGAAAAACTATTGTAACAAACGAAGTACGTTTTGTTGAGTCGCATTTGCCTGACTCATAGCGTAACTTCCCGCTTGGGAGAGGATATTGAATTTAGAGAAATTTGCTGACTCTGCCGCGAAATCAACGTCACGGATTTGTGACTCAGCCGCTTTCACGTTTACTTGAGTTATAGAGATATTATTGACCGTTGAAACTAGCTGATTTTGTACGGATCCAAGATCCGAACGGACGCTATCCAACATTTTTTGAGACGTTTCCGCGATATTCATTACCGCCATTGCCCCTTTTAGGGTTGTAACACCTGCTGTTTTATCAACGGTCATATTCTCGCCATTAGAATTAGCATTGAAACCCATTGCACTAGCCACATTGGCACTAATAGCACCACCAACACTGCGAAGGTTTACAGTAGCTTGCGCTGCTGCTGACATTCCAACACCTGCAGCTGAGAGACCACGAATATCTTTACCATCAAGACGAGTAAGACTGAGACGACCAAAGTTTGATACACCTGTAGCCGCCATACCAGCAGCACTGACAGTTGCTGCAGAAACAACGATACCACGACCATCTTGGCTTGTAAGATTGAGACGACCACGGCTATCAATGGATGCGGCTACTCCTGTGGTATCTTTGACCGCATTGATTGCAGCAACGAGAGAACCATTTTTATCATTGGCTTGAACATCAACTCTTCCAATGGTTACACCATTAATGGTGAGTCCACTAATGGTACCCGATGCGACAGCTGCACTTCCCGTGGTAACCACTTGAAATGATGCACGTACCCCTGTTTTATCAGAAGATTTATTGATTGCTTCTGCCAATACCCCTAATCCTGTCCCTGCGCTGGATGAAATCGTTACCGCTTCAATAGTAATATCATTTTTTCCATCAACAGCTGAAAATGTCAATTTGACATTGGATGCACCCGTAATTTTTGATCCTGTCTCAAAACGAGTTTGTCCGATTTTATCCGAACTTGTCGCTCCGATAGAAAGACCAACAGTTTGATTACTGTAAGCCCCTACTTGGAATGATTTATTGGTAAATTGACCTGAAAGAAGCTGTTGACCATTGAATGAAGTAGTTCCTGCAATGTTATCTAGCTCTCCCATCAATTTGGTGATGTCTGCTTGAAGTGATTTACGTGAACCAACTGTTTGACCATCTTGTGCTGCTTGAGTTGCTTTGGTTTTAATCGTATCAAGAATTTTTGTTTGCTCATCCATTGCTTTATCAGCGATTTGAACAATTCCAATACCGTCATTTGCATTTGAGATTGCTTGTCCCAATGAACTTGATTGAGAACGGAGAGAATCCGCAATTGCCAATCCAGATGCATCATCTGCCGCTGAATTGATACGTAACCCTGAAGAGAGCTTGGAAAGTGAACTATCAATATTACGATTGTTCATCAATGCGTTCGAATGTGCATTCATCGCTGCGATGTTAGTGTTAATTTTAAATCCCATGGTAAATCCTTTTATGGTTGAGCTTACGCTCTAAAGTTTCAGCATCCTTGCTGTTACTAACTATATCGGAGAATAAAAAAGAAACTTTAACAGTTTTGCAATTTTTTTTGTTACACTTTCGATATTCATCCATATATATAGGATTCACACCATTGAAATTAATCATCGTAGAGTCACCGGCAAAAGCTAAGACTATAAAAAACTTCCTTTCCAATGAATATGAGGTCATTGCCTCCAAAGGGCATATTCGCGATTTGCCAAAAGCCCGTTTTGGGATAAAAATCGACAACGAAACCATTGTTCCTGATTATAAAATCAGCGAGGACAGTACTGCTATTGTCAAGCAGATCCAAGATCTGGCGAAAAAAGCGGATACTGTGTATCTCGCGACCGATGAAGACCGCGAAGGAGAAGCTATTGGTTGGCACATTGCCCACGCCATTGGCAAAGATCCCGAATCGTTGCCCCGTATTGTGTTTCACGAGATTACGAAAAATGCTATCATTCACGCGCTAGAATCCCCTCGTGTGATCGATATGGATCGCGTTAATGCGCAACAAGCACGCCGACTTCTTGATCGTATCGTGGGGTATAAACTCTCTCCTTTATTGGCAAGCAAAATCCAAAAAGGGCTCTCCGCAGGGCGCGTCCAATCCTCAACACTGAAAATCGTTATTGACAAAGAACGAGAAATTCGTGCCTTTGTCCCTGAAGAGTATTGGACGATTGATACCCTTTTCAAACCTGATATTGATGCGACATTGACGTTGTTTGAAAATGAGAAGATGGATAAACTCTCCATTAAAACAGGGGATGAAGCCACACGCGTAGTCACGGTTCTCAAACAAGAGGATTTTAAAGTAGGGGCTATTGAGACCAAAGAGCGCAAATCCTCTACTCCTCCCCCCTTTATGACCTCCACAATTCAGCAAACGGCATCATCACAGCTAAGTTTCTCTCCCAAAAAGACAATGATGGTTGCTCAATCCCTTTATGAAGGAGTCAAAACGCCTGAGGGGACATCGGGGGTAATCACCTATATGCGTACCGATTCTCTCAATTTAGCTCACGAAGCGGTGGAATCTGCACGTGAACTCATCGAGAGCCGTTATGGGAAAGCATACCTCCCTGAAAAGCCCAAAGTCTATACGAAAAAATCCAAAGGGGCGCAAGAAGCACACGAAGCAATTCGTCCAACAATGCTCTCCTTCACCCCCGAAATCGCAGCAACGTACCTCAAGCCCGATGAGATCAAACTCTATAAACTGATCTACAATCGCTTTATCGCCTGTCAAATGAACGATGCACGATTTGAACAACAAAGTATCATTTTTGAAAGTGAAAAAGCAGAGTTTCGGGCGACGGGACGTAAGCTCTTGTTTGACGGATTTTACCGTGTTATGGGAACCGATGACAAAGATAAACTTCTCCCTGCTTTGACAACGGGAGATGCGATTGATATTCAAAGTATCAGCACGGAGCAGCATTTCACCGAAGCACCCTCACGCTACTCAGAAGCAAGCCTTATCAAAAAACTGGAGTCCGAAGGGATCGGGCGACCATCCACCTACGCCCCTACCGTCTCCACCCTCCAAGCGCGTAACTATATCGAAATCGAAAAGCGTGCCATTGTCCCAACGGAGATCGCCTTTACGGTGACGGAACTGTTGGAAAAACATTTCGAAGAGATTGTTGATGCGAGCTTTACCGCTACGATGGAAGAGACGCTTGATGAGATCGGTGAAGAGGGGAAATCGTGGCAGAAAATACTTCTCGATTTCTATCACCCTTTTATGGCGAAAATCGAAGTCGGAAAAGCGGAGATTGTCAGCTTAAAAGTAGCAACACCATTGGGGCGAAACTGTCCTCAATGCGGCAGTGAACTCCTCTTGCGTTCAGGACGTTTCGGTGAATTTATCGCGTGTAGCGGTTTCCCGAAATGCAAATATACGGAACAAACCGAAGAAGCTCAAAAAGCCAATCCTGTCAGTGGGGATGAAGCCAGTTCTGAAGTGTGCGAAAAATGTGGTAGTGCCATGGTGGTCAAAAGTGGTCGCAATGGTCAATTTTTGGCATGCAGTGCTTATCCTGAGTGTAAAAATACGAAAACCCTCAATCAAGAGACCAAATTTTCCGACGTTCCGTGTCCCGATTGTGGCGGAAAACTCATGTGGAGACAATCACGTCGTGGAGCATTTTGGGGATGTGAACATTATCCTAAATGTACCTTTATCTCCAAATTCGAACCTAGCTTGCATAAATGTGAAGTGGAAGGGTGTGGTGGTGCATTAGCGCCTCGTACCTACCGTAACAAAGAAGTATATGAGTGTACAAAATGTAAAAATAGAACACCTAATGAAACAGCAAGTGAATAATATAATTTCCGTTCGCCCTGAGCTTGTCGAAGGGTGCGTTCATGGTTCGACAGGCTCACCACGAACGGCCTATAACTTGAGTTACCCATGAAAATCGGTCTTTTATCCGACACCCATTCCAAAGTGGGGCGTTCTCAAAAAGTAATCGACCATCTCAAAGGGTGTGGAGCCGAATTTCTCATTCACGCAGGGGATATCGTCAAACCTGAAATGCTCGAACAGCTCAAAAATAGCGGTTTAAAATACATCGCCGTGTATGGAAATAATGATGCCCGACTGGTAGAGTTTCACAATAAATACAACCTCGTCCAAGAACCCCATTATTTTACGTTATCAGGGACGAAATGTAAGCTTATGCACCTCCCCTTTTATATGAATGCCGATGCAGAAGTGATTCTTTTCGGACATACCCATGTCTTTGAGTGTGATTTTAAAAACCGTACCCTTTTTCTCAATCCAGGGGAAGCGTGTGCGCGCGATGAGCCTATCTCCTCATGTGCCATGCTAGAGATTACCGATACCCTATTCAAGGTCACACGATACACTCGTCCTATTGGCGATATAATATTCGAAGAGACCCATTATACTTTTGAAAGATCCAAAAAATGAAAAAAATATTTCTCTGTTCTATCTGTAATATCAACAGTGGCACGTGCAATGAAGATTGTAAATTTTGCTCTCAAAGCGTTAAATACAAAGCGGATATAGAGCGTTACAAACAAAAACCGATGGATCAAATCCTCGATGAAGCACGTCGGATGGAATCCCTTGGAGCACTCGGATTTTGTCTCGTCACTGCCCAAAAAGGGTTGGACGATAAAACCCTCGATTTTGTCTGTACCATCGCGACGACGTTGAAGCGTGAAGTACCGCGTTTACGTCTGATCGCCTGCAACGGAACCGCCAGCGTCGAACAGCTCCGTGAACTTCAAAAAGCAGGAATCGGTGCGTATAACCATAACCTTGAAACAAGCCGAGAATTTTATCCCTCCGTCTGTACTACCCACCCATGGGATGAACGGTATGAAACGTGTGAAAATGTCAATACGGTGGGGCTAAAACTCATCAGTGGCGGAATTTTCGGGATGGGGGAAACGCACGAAGATCGCCTCAGTATGCTCCAATCCCTCAAATCGCTCAATCCCGTCTCTGTGCCGTTAAACTTTTATCACCATAACGCTGCCTTACCTCTGGCTCCAAGTGCTCTTACGGTAGATGAATCGCTGAATCTTATCCGTCTTTCACGGGCTATTTTGGATAAAGCGGATCGGATTATGATTGCAGGGGGGCGTGAGATCACCTTCCGTGAACGACAAAATGAGATTTTTGAAGCGGGGGCAAACAGCATCGTATTGGGAAATTATCTCACAACGGCAGGACGAGAGGTTCATACCGATTTGGAGATGCTTCAAAAAATGGGGCTAAGCGTTGCCCAATCTATCTAAACACATGGAATTGAAATGAAATCACAGACTTCCCTCGTATGTTTTTGTTTACTAGTTGGTGCTCAAAGTACCCTTAGTGCTGACTATATAGGGGAGTCAAAAGCCCCTCTCGTCTTACCCTCTCAGGCGATTGAAGTCTCTTACCAATACAAAGCTATGAACAATACGCTGGATGTTTTCAATGTCAAACAGTCGGAGTTTGGTTCATCCAATACCCTACAAACAAATGGACTAGGGGACTATACTGCGCATAAAATAGTGACCAATTACTCCCCAACTGCCAATAGTTTGATCAATTTTAACCTCTCCTCCCAAGCCATCGGCTATGGGTCATCTACTCTTGATGTTCTATCGTATGGGGGGTATGGAAGGTATATTTTCAAACCCTCTTCTTTGGTTACAGTCGGGGTTGATGTTGGAGTTAGAGGAAACAAAGGGAAAAAAGTCAGTATGTCCTCTGCAACCGATATACAATACTATCTCAATAATCTCGGAAAAAATATAACTGCTAGTGAAACAAATGATTATCTTTGGCTTACAAAGAATTATGACAATCTCTCTCTTTCAGCAGGATTCCCAAAAAACAAGAATCCTGAAATTTCTATCGACAACATGAGCGATCAAACATTTTATGGGCGTACTAGTATTGCCATGGCGTTTGAAACTTTTTCTCCATCATTTTATATTGAGATGGGGCATACCGCTATCTCAACGACCATTGATACGAATATGGATGATATTGCAGGTAATAGTTTTAGAGACTTATTTACAACGTATACGAATTTTCCAATATCATTAAATCGAAATGAAAACTATGCAAGCGCAGGTTTTAACTTAGCGATAAATACCCCTTTTAATACAACTTTAACCACCAACTATGAATACAAAAAATTATTTCGAGAAAATGGGCTAAACTTTTTGAATACGAATCATACCCTCGAAATGCTTTTATCCTATGCGGTTACTCCCGAACTTGGAGTCCATGTAGGGGGAATGTATCTGTATCGCCAATTTAATGGAAATATCCCCTTCCTTTACAATCAATACAGCCAAACCTCATTTGACCACCCCTTCGGATGGTGTCAAGTGGGTATCAATTATACATTTAAAAACTAAATTAGTTAAAATGAACATTTCATAACAGATTAAGGGTTTATTGTCTATAATGTGCACAATTACGTAAACAAAAGGGGAGCAATCATGAAAATGAAGCTAAGTTTATTGGCAGCGAGTGCCATATTGGCAGTAGGAATGACGGGGTGTTGGACAGAAAATGCACCAACTGCAGCGGAAGTAGCAGTTGTTGCAAAGGCTCTTGATGGGTATATTTTAAATGCAAACGGCTGTGTTGATGCAAATAACAATGATGCCTGTGATGTAGGTGAATATACATTTAAAACAAATGGTACAGATGGTGGCTATACTATTCCAGCAGCTAATAACACTGGTAAAGTAATCATTACAGGTGGAACAGATAAAGATACTGGGTTGGCATTTACAGGCGTGCTAAAAGCCCCTAAAGGGTCAACGATGGCAACACCATTAACGACTTTATTAGCTGATGGAATGGATGCAACTTTAATCGCTAGTTTATTTGGTATAAGTGTTGCAGATCTTTCAAAAGATTATCGGGCTGTTGTGGAAGCGGGTGGAGCATTTAGTGCAACAGATGCAAAACTTTCTACTGCTGCTCTTCAAGTACAAGCTATTCTTACTCAAATAACTGCTTTAGTTTCAGCAGCAGGAACAACGAAGTCCCCTGCTGAAATTATGAAAGTTGCTGTAACTGCATTAAAGGCTAATACTACGACTACAACTACATTAACGGGGACAACTGCCTTGGATTTAACGTCAGTTATGACAGCTGTAACTGCTGCTATTCCGACTACAAATACTATTAGTGTAACTACAGCTGCTAATAGTCTTGCAACTTCTATTGCAGCCACGCCCGTTATTACAACGACTACGACGCTCACTGAGGTAAAAGCTGCTACAGCTACTGTTGTAAGTAATACGACAATAGCAGTCCAAAGCCTAGCTCTAACTAAAGCAGTTACTTTGACAGCAAATAACTTTACTATTGGAGCTACAGCTACTTTACATCAAGATGGTACGTTTAATGATCAGACAGTATCAACTGCAAATGATGTTGTTCTCCAATTTGCTCTTACAAATATTGGCGGTGAACTCAATACAACTGCGAAAACTATCAATCTCGCAATTGATATTAAAGATGTTGTTGGGAATCGTGAACTCAAAGCAATCCTTCAAGGAGCAACTGTTACAAGCGATGGCACTACTTCAACTATCAACGTACCTGCAAATGCTGTTTTATACGTAGAGGGTAAAGACAGCACCGGAAGTACTACCCCTATTCTTGTCCAACTTACTAATGAAGCTGCAAATATTTATACAGCTCCAAATACCTTTAACCTTTCAAATATCATGAGACAAATTGAAGGAAAAGTTTCTTCAACATCTCCATTTGCAAACATTACGAAAGAGGGAACATACAACATCTCTTTCCTTATTGGTGGTGTAACTCTTGGTTATTATGTTGATAATACTGCTGCTAAGGCACTATCAGCACCTGTAAGTACTATCAATGTCCTTACAACAACAAGCACGAAATCGACTTTCGGTACTACGTTTACAGGTAAATTAACTGTAACCAAGTAATTTTAGTGATATATGAGGCTCATTTAGCTTCATATATTTTAATATTCAAATAAAAACAAAAAAAGGAAACATAGATGAAAAAAGTAATTCTTTCAACATTGCTTGCCGCTACATTGTTCGCTGCAAGTGATTATAAGTACGAAGTAACCCCAGTTGTGGGTTATTTGTGGAACAAAGGGTCTGATAATAGTTATATAACTACAGGAGGCGTTGATAACCATTATGTTTATGGTGCTCAAATGCAGTTTAACGATTTATTTCCTCTTATCAAGCCTGAGCTTTCATTGCTCTATGGTCAAACAAACCCTATTGGTCAAGACGTTAAAGGTCATACTACTACAGCTATGGCAAGTGGTGTCGTGGATCTACCAGCTTTTGCTCAGATATCTCCATACGTGAAAGCGGGTGTTGGTTATGAAGTAGCAAAGCATGGTTATGATGGATTACTAGTTGATGCAGGCGTTGGTGCTAAATACGCATTAACCAAGAATATGGCACTCAAAGCTGAGTGGCTTTATTTTCTAAAAGATAACCGATATGTGTCAGGGAGTGTTCAAAACAGTACTCTTCTCGCAGGTTTGTCATACGCGTTTGGCGAAACAGCTAAGCCAGCACCAGTTGTTGTAGCACCTAAGCCCGCTCCAGTTGCTGTTGTAGTACCTAAGCCAGCACCAGTAGTTGCAGCACCTAAACCAGCACCAGTTGTTGTAGCTCCAGTAGTTGTTCCTGTTGTTGTGGCTCCAGTGGTTGTAGCAGTTGACAGTGATAAAGACGGCGTGTTCGATCCAGCAGACAAATGTGCTAATACTCCAGCAGGTTACAAAGTAGATGCTGATGGTTGTCCTGTTGCCGCTACACTTCACTTGAACTTTGTGACGGGTTCTAACAAAATTGATGCTGAGGGAACTGCGAAAATTGCTGAATTTGCAACGTTTATGAAAGCTTCTCCAATCTATAAAGCAGTTATCACAGGTCATACCGATTCTGTAGGGGCAAAAGCTGCTAACCAAAAACTCTCTGTAAAACGAGCAGAACAAGTTAAAGCAATGCTTGTCAAGCAAGGTGTTGTTGCGAAACGTCTAATTGCAAAAGGTAAAGGTGCAACTGCTCCTGTCGCTACTAATGCAACCAAAGAAGGACGTGCAGAAAATCGCCGTATCGAAGTAGAACTTACTAAATAAGTTCAACTTCTCTCTTCCCCACACGGGGAAGCTCTTACTTCTTCACTTTTTCCCCAAATTTTTTCATAAATTTTTCTAGCTTCGGTGCAATCACTGCATGGCAATACCCTTGCGTTGGATGTTCACTGTAATAATTTTGATGATAGTGTTCTGCTGTAAAAAATTCGGGGAGAGGGGAGAGTTCCGTTACGATAATATCCTTGAACGATTTTTGAGCGTTTACGATAGAAGCTAACGCTTGCTCTTTTTGCTCCTCATTCGTATAGTAAATGACAGAACGGTACTGAGTCCCTTTATCAGCACCTTGCGCATTGAGGGTGGTAGGATTATGAACTTCCCAAAAAATCTCTAAAATTTCTTCGTAGCTAATGATAGAGGGGTCAAAGGTAACCTCTACCACCTCCGCATGACCGCTTACGCCTGTACATACTTGCTCATAGGTGGGATTGGATCGTTTTCCCCCTGCATAGCCGCTTATGGCACTGTGAACACCGATAACACGATTATAGACCGCTTCAATACACCAAAAACATCCACCGCCTAAAAAAGCTTTTTGAAATGTGACCATCGTCAGATCCTTTTTTATCGTAACGATACAGTAATCCTTCCAACCTATACTTTCGAAAATCAAGCAAGGAGGAATGTTATGAAAAAAATAAGTTCATTGGAAAAAGCAATGTTAAAAAAATTGCGTCGTTCAAAACGTGCATCGTGGATGGTTTAATCCACTGTATCCTCTGAGTGATTGAGTCGTATCTCAAAACACGCCCCTCTCTCTTTATTGTAAACCCTAATCTTCCCACGAAAATGTTTCTCGATAATCACCTTCGCCATATACAATCCAATTCCCGTCCCCTGAGATTCAAATTTAGTGGTAAAGTAAGGATCAAAGAGTTTGTCTATAATATCCAAGGGAACGCCTCCCCCTGTATCTTCGATAGAGATGGTACAAAAGCTAGTATTGTTTTCGCAACCAATTATAATCTCTCGATCTTTATTCTTGCTTTGTTCTATTACTTCACGTCCATTGTTAATAATATTGAGGAGAACTTGTTTTAGCTCATTGGGATAGACTAAAACCGTTATTAATGGATCAACGTTTCGTACAAGAGTAATATTACTTCGTTTCAATAAAGGCTCAAGTAACGTTTCTATTTCGTTGAGGGTATCGTTAATATTGATACGTTTTTGAGCATGATCTTGTTTGAAAAAATTCCTAAAATCATCAATGGTTTGAGACATATACTGAATTTGCTGTTCCATGATTTCGATCTTATTTTGTATGTTTTCAGGCTTACCTAATGCGAAACCTAAACTTAGATTGCTCATCGATAATCCCAAAATATTGAGAGGTTGCCGCCACTGGTGCGCGATAGACTCTAACATAGAACCGATTTCTGCCATTTTGGTTTGTTGCATTAACATCTTCTCTTGAGCGCGGTTTTTAAGAACCGCTTTCTCTATCTCCTCTTGCAGATGCTGATTCAAACCTTCAAGCTCTTTTGTACGACGATGTACCAATTCATCAAGCCGTCTATTTTTATAAGTAATGAGTAGAAAAATAATCATAACGGTAAAAGTTGCTATCCATACATAAAAATAATTGATGGGGGCTTGATGTTTCATAATCAACCAGTGCCCGTGAATTTCTTCGTACTCTTTTGGGGTAACGGATGTCAGAACTTTATCGGTAATTCTGGCAAGTATTTCCCAATCCTCCCGAAATGCAAAGGTCAACTCGTATTGGTACGATGTTTCACCAACGACTTTTAGCCCTTTTACATCATACAAATCCATTAAATAGCTGACAACATTTAACCCCTCGATACACGCATCCGCTTCGCCTGAAGCCACTTTTTTCAATGCCTCCAAGGGTGTTTGAGCAAGGACGATTTTTATATGAGGGTACTCTTTTTTGAGAAGCTCTTGGGTTGCATAGGATTGGACAACAGCAATCTTTTTCCCTTGAAGATCCTTGAGATCATTCACATATCCCACGTTCGATTTGGAGACGATAACAATTGATTCTTTCATATAAGGACGACTCAAATGAAGAGTAGTGTTTTGTTTTTTTATGATAGTAGCGTACGAAAGCATATCCAGCTCCCGTTTATTAATACCCTTTAGGGAATCGCTCCATGTAGAATGGCTGTAATCAATTTCAAAAGTAACTCCTAGCCGTTTAGCAAGAAGCTTTAAATACGATGCGCTCACTCCTAAATATTTACCATCGCTATCAACAAACTCAATCGGTGGTCGATTTTTATCAATACCAACACGTATAATGGGATGGTCGCGAAGCCACTTTTTTTCGATTTGAGTTAATTGCAGTGTTGTATTTTTATAGATCAATACTTCTGAGGAAAAAGGGGCATTTGCTATTCCCATCAAACGATACCCTTGCGCCATCATCTCTAAACGAACGGGATTGATTTCTCCAAATGAAATATTAGGACGATAGGCAAGTTCTTTGAGCGCTTTTGCTTCATAGAGAAGACTTTGAAGAGATTTATGCTGAGGATTGTAATGGCGGTAAATCAGTTCCGCCGTCTCGTCAATATGGCTAAACGCATATTGCCACCCACGCATACTCGCAGTGTAAAATTGAGCCATTCTCTCTGGGTGTTCTTGATACTCTTTGTGGCTCGAAAACAATATATCGCTGTAAAAATCGAATCCGTATTCTTTGGGATGGATAGCTCGCGTTTTAATCCCCATTTTGTCTAAGATAAAAGGCTCATTAGAGAGATACGCCGCCATAGCATCGGTCTCATTGCGCTCCAATGACCGTGGAGTATAGGAATGGGGCTGCAAAATATAATCTTTAGGGGTAAGTCCCACACTACGAAGCATGGCTTGAATCTCGACACCATTGACAGCATCATCCGTAAACATGATCCGCTTACCGCGTAAATCTTCAGCGTGTTGAATTCCAGAATCTGCTCGTACCAACAACATCATAGGGGAGGACTGAAACATCGCTGCCATCAAAATAATGGGTGTTCCCTGCATGCTGTTCACAATTAGTGATGTATGACCGACGGCATATTGAGCTTTCCCCTCCATTACCGCTGTTAAAGGGTCTCTTTTATTTTGGGCATCTTTTATCGTAACATCTAAGCCAGCATCACGATAATACCCTTTTTCCTTGGCAATATAAAATCCAGCAAACTGAAACTGATGAAGCCATGACAATTGGAGGGTAATGGACTCATTTGACCAAAGGGTGGTGACTAAAAGGAGGGATAAAAGAAGTAGCTTTTTCATAACTAAGAGTGTATCAAAAGAATTATATTTTGCCCCTTAGAACCACTTATGCTCCATTAGGATAAAATAAAAAACTAATTTCTTTTAAAAGAGCATCCATGTCGGTAAAAACACAACTCCTTGAAATACTCCAAAAACGCCCGCTTATCATTGATGGTGCTATGGGGACACAGCTTCAAGAGCGTGATGCGATGATTCCCGCAAGCGCATGGGAAGGTAACGAGGGGTGCAATGAGCTTCTCAATGTCACGTGCCCCGAAGTCATGAGCGATATTTTTCACGCTTACCTCACGGCAGGGGCAGATTTACTCACCACCAACACCTTTGGTTCGTTTAACTGGGTTTTGGATGAGTACCAAATCGGTCATCGTGCCTACGAACTCTCCCGTGCAGGGGCGCAAGTTTGTAGGGATGAATGCGATAAATTTTCAACCGCGCACTATCCACGTTTCGTTCTTGGCTCCATTGGACCGGGGACGAAACTCCCCTCCCTCGGACACATTCATTACGATGAAATGCTTTTGGGATACACCGAATGTTGTTTGGGTCTGATCGATGGAGGAGCTGATATCTTCCTCCTTGAGACGTGTCAAGATCCATTGCAAATCAAAGCGGCACTTCATGCGTGTGAAGCGGCGAATAAAGAGCGGAGAACCGATTTGCCCATTATGGTCTCCGTTACTATCGAATTAGCAGGAAGTATGCTTATCGGAACGGATGCCCAAACGATTGCCACGATTATGGAACCGTTTGATATTCTCAGTCTTGGATTTAACTGCGGGACAGGCCCAGAACAATACAGTAAACACGTTCGAACCTTAAGTGAAGTGTGGGGTAAACCTATCTCCGTTCATGCCAATGCAGGATTGCCTCAAAATCGTGGCGGTTACTCATATTATCCAATGGGACCCGATGAGTTTGCACAGCTTCAATGCGATTTTTTGAACTATGCAGGGGTGAGTTTCTTGGGCGGATGTTGCGGTACAACCCCTCAACATATCCGTGCATTGGTGAATAAAGTCTCCACGATCACCCCAAAGAAACCAAGTGGGGTAACACCACCCTCTATCGCGTCCCTTTTTAATACCGTTGAACTCATCCAAACCCCCTCACCGCTACTGATAGGGGAGCGTTCCAACTCCACAGGCTCCAAAGCGTTTCGTGAACTCATTATCGCCGGTGATTATGAGGGGACGCTAAGTGTCGGACAAGCGCAAGTACGTGATGGTGCCCATTGTCTGGATGTCAACGTCGAATTTGCCGGACGTGACGGTGCCATCGATATGATGCACGTTATGAAAATCTATAACCAAAAAATCTCTATTCCTCTTATGCCCGATGCGACGAGAGTCAACACGATGGAAGAAGCACTCAAGTGTATTGGTGGTAAACCCATCATCAACTCGGTTAACCTTGAAGACGGTGAAGAGCGATTGGATGCGATTTGTTCTCTGGCGAAAAAGTTCGGAACAGCGTTGGTGTGTCTCGTCATTGATGAAAAGGGGATGGCAAAAACCACCGAAGAGAAAATGCGCATCGCTGATCGTATCTACGATTTATGTGTCAACCGCCATGGTATTGATCCTCGCAATCTTATGTTTGATATGCTCACCTTTACCGTAGGAAGCGGGGATGTAGAGTATCGTGATGCCGCCGTCCAAACCCTTGAGGCGATTCGTCAACTCCACCAAAAATATCCCAATGTTGGCTCAACGCTTGGGCTATCTAATATCTCTTTTGGTCTCAATATAAACGCACGGGTCTATCTCAACAGTGTATTTTTGCACTACTGTATCCAAGCAGGGATGACCTCCGTCATTATCAACGTTAAACACATCGTCCCTTTAGCCAAAATGTCGCAAGAGGATAAGGCGATTTGTGAAGAGCTTCTGTTTGCGGCGGACGATCAATCGCTCTTCAAATTTATCGACCATTTTAGTGATAAGACGATTGATAACAGCCGAAACGATGAAGAGTATGAGGCAATGAGCGATGAAGAAAAAATCGGACGTCTTTTGTTGGATGGGGATAAAGAACGGATGATCCCACTGGTGGAAAAAGCGCGTCAAACGATACAGCCTGATACAATCGTGAATGAAATTCTCATTGATGCGATGAAAGTCGTCGGGGAGCTTTTCGGAAGCGGAAAAATGCAGTTGCCGTTTGTATTGCAAAGTGCAGAGACGATGAAAACAACGGTCGATTATCTCAATCCCTACCTCACCAAGCAAGAAAAAGATACCGACACCACCTTAGTCATTGGAACGGTCAAAGGGGATGTTCACGATGTGGGGAAAAATCTCGTCGATATTATTCTCTCCAACAATGGGTTTAAGGTGATCAATATCGGAATCAAAACCGAACTCGAAGAGTATCTGGGCGTCATGAAATCCAACGAGATTCACGCCATTGGAATGTCAGGATTACTCGTTAAATCGACCCAAGTTATGAAAGATAATCTTGAAATATTGAGTGCAAAAGGGATTACAATTCCTATTTTACTGGGGGGTGCGGCACTAACACGCAGCTTCGTCGATGATTTTTGTCGTCCTATCTATGGGGGGGCAATCTTTTATTGTCGTGATGCCTTTGATGGGGTGATCGCTATGAGTCGTATCGAAAAATACAATGCAGACCCAAGCGGTGGATTGGATACGAGACTAAACGGCGATATGGTAGAGCGTCAGGTCAAAGAGGTCAAAGAGATCATTATCCCTCCGTTTGAAGAGCTAAAAATGCCCTCTCGTGACGTGAAAATTCCTACCCCTCCGTTTTGGGGGCGACGAGTATTACGTAAAGAACAACTTGATTTTGATATGGTATGCGAGTGGGTCAACAAGCGAACTCTTTTCAAAATGCACTGGGGTTACAAACGTGCAGGGATGGAGGTTGATGCGTATAAAAAACTGTTGGAAACCAAAGTCTATCCCGCCTACGAACGGATCAAACGGGAGATTGTCCAACGAGGTCTTTTTGATCCAACAATCATTTATGGATACTATCCAGTGCGCAGTAATGACCGAGAACTCCTCATTTTCGACGAAACGTGTGGCTGGAACGTGGATGCAAATGCCAATCGTCAACCGTTAGAAATGGTCATAGGAAACGCCAAATATGTTTTTGAATTTCCACGCCAACGTAAAGCACCCCATCGCGCATTGAGCGATTTTTTCACCCATACGCGTGATGACGTGCTCCCTCTCACTTGTGTCAGTGTTGGGGATAAATTTAGCGAGTACGAAAAAGAGCTCTATGCTGCTAACCAATATTTAGAGTACAACATGGTACACGGTTTTGGGGTCGAACTTGCCGAAGCGCTCGCCGAAGTAGCCCACAAACAAATCCGCTTGGACTTGGGTATTGCCAGTGACGATGAAGGGTTTAGTCTACGAGATGTACGGCTCAACCGTTATGCCGGAGCACGCTATAGTTTCGGTTATCCTGCCTGTCCTGATTTGGAACAAAGCAAAATCATTTTTGATTTGTTACGACCCGAAGAGTTTGGAATCGTCCTCTCAGAGACCTTTCAAATCCATCCCGAACAAAGTACGACGGCACTCGTTGTTCATCATAAAGAGGCGACGTATTACAGTGTGTAAGGGGATCAGTGTCTTAGGTTTTCAATATCCTTGATACTAAGTCCTGTTTTTAGTGAGATTGTAGTATTGTCTAATATATCGAGAAGGTTTTTTGCTATTTGGATTTTGGCTTGTTGTTCGCCTTTCTCAATGCCCTGAGCCAGTCCTTCCTCTCTTCCCTCTTCTCTTCCTTCTGCTAGCCCCTCTGCCAGTCCTTCTTCTCTCCCCTCAGCCATCCCCTCAGCCATCCCCTTAGCCATCCCCTTAGCAAGAGCCGTATCCCTAGCTTTTCGTAAAGCATTCTCTTCATCTCTCTCTTTCATAGCGACCCAATCATAGACTCTCATATCTTCTTTATTCCATTTATATCGTGTCGCTATTAAAAACGCTTCGTTAAATTCGGGTATCTCTTCGTATTGTTTGGGGATAAAATCCAATGTTGTGGCATTTTTGAGAAAGAACATCCATTTATCTAAAATCGTTTCAAGATCGTCTAATCCTTTGGTAAACTTATTGAGTTCTATAAAGGTAAATTCAAAATCTTTTAAATCATGAGAGAGGGTATCTTTATTTAGAATAAGATGTCGGGAGATATACTCTTTATTTTCCAACATATTAAAATTCAATATTCCAATAAAATAGACTTTTTTTAAGGTATTGTAGTTTTGACTAATATCCAATTGTTCAACATACGCTTTTGAGGTGTAATACAAGCTTCGTTTTGTGAAGTCATATAAATCTCTTTTTTGCATTTCAACAATAAACTCTTCACCTGCTTTGTTCTTCGCTTTTATATCCAAGATAGTGAGCTTCATCTCTTCTATTTTTGGTACTTGTGAGGAGCTTACAATATCCAGTGAAGCGATCACTTTATCCTCTTTGAAGTCTAAAATGGCATTTAGAAAAGAGATCAAAATCTCTTTATGCTGTTCATCACCGAATATCTTTTTAAAAGCAACATCATTTTTGGGGTCAGCGAATTGCATTGGGGACTTCTTGTTTTTAGGTGAAGGGATTATAACGTAAGGTGACGAAATAGTAAGGGGCTTTTATCCCAGCACCAGCTTACTTTTCCGCTCGAAGAAATTAGAGATCAGAAGCCGTTAGCTGATAAGCACCATACAAAAGTGCACCCAAAAAAGCAACAGTAACAGTAATTACAGCAATAGTTGCTAAAGTCATTATAAATCCTTTAATTTCTTAATATTGGTATGCATTGATTTGGATATCAACATAAAAACTAAGATAGCAATCAATATTACAGTAATACCCAACCAAAACAAAAGAGTAATATCCTTATCATCATACAACTTTGCTACACCAGCACCACTTGCCAAAACGATAGCAACGATAATACTCAAATATGTTTTTAGAGCACCAATATGCTCTTTTACTTCATCTATTTTTGCCATGTGTCATTATAGCAAAAGAAAACAAAACAAGAAAGTTCCAATTGAACTGAGACTGTCAAGAGGCTTACTCCTACTTCCCCCCCACCTTTTCCATCCACTCCCCCATTTTCCCCTCATATCCACTGTTTTTAAACTCAACAAATTTCAATGGCTTGGATAGATATTTTTGCTTTACCCATCCACCGAAATCGTGGGGATACAAATACCCTTTATGTTGTTGACGAATCGGTTCGGGGATCTCCAAAATCACCCCATTTTTAACTGCTTGTTGCGCCGCATTGATCGCATTATAGGCTGTATTACTTTTGGGGGAAGCGCAGAGGTAGATGACGGCTTGTGCCAAAATAATCCGTGATTCGGGATACCCGATCATCTTTACACTCGTCATGGCAGAGGTACAGAGGGTAAGAGCTTGAGGATTGGCATTTCCCACATCTTCACTGGAGAGGATGACGAGACGACGGGCAATAAACTCAGGCGGTTCTCCCCCCTCAATGAGCCGTGCCAAATAATAAATTGCCGCATCGGCATCACTTCCACGGATGCTTTTAATCATCGCCGAAGCCAGATCATAATGAACTCCCGCTTCCGAACTCCCTAAACTCTGTGCCGCAGGACGGAGTGATTTAAGCAACGCCAACGTTATGGGTTTTTTTAAAGCAGAGGCAACTTCGAGAAGTTTGAGCATCGCCCTAGCATCACCCCCTGAACTTGCTATGAGATACTCACGTGCATCGTCTTCTACCGAGACAGACGTTCGCACTAACAAATCCTCTAACGCATCATAACCGATGGTTTGGAGTTCAAAGAGTAATGAACGTGATCGCATCGCTGCTGTTAGGCTAAAATAGGGGTTCTCCGTCGATGCACCCATGACTAACACACTGTTTTTCTCCATAACGGGCAATAACACCTCTTGCTGATTTTTTGCTAGACGGTGTACTTCATCGATAAAAATGAGAGGTTTCGTGAGAGAATTTTCATATTGATCAAAAATCTTACGTAAGTTTTCGATCTTGAGAGAGGTGGCGTTAAATTCGTAAAAGGGCATTTCCAATTTGGAGGCAATAATTCGTGCTAGTGTTGTTTTGCCAGATCCGGGAGGGCCATAAAAAAAAGAGTGGGGTAAATTATTGCTCTCACAGAGGGAGCGTAGAGGAGCATCGACAGCGCAAAGATGATTTTGCCCCACCACTTCATCGAACGTTTTTGGACGAAGGAGATAGGTAAAATCAGCCATTATTTTTTAAACTTATTTTCACTTTTTGGTTTGTATTTATTGGTTCCAAACACCTCGTTTTGAGGTTTTTCTTTTTTATCTTTGATAAATTCACGTTTGGTTGCTTTTTTCACTTCTACAATTGGTTTGCGTACGGCAGGTTTACCCAAAGCTCTTGCCTTGCCTTGCATATCTTTTTGCTTCATGACTTGTGCTTTTTCGGCCGTTTCCAAAAAGTCACGCAATGATGCGTATTCGCTACGCTCCAAAAAGCGCACTTTTCCCGTAGGAAGATTGTTCAGTTCAATCCCTCCGAAGCTAAGGCGTTTGAGATCGACAATTTCAGCACCGAAATGGGCGAAAAAGCGGCGAAGTTCACGGTTTTGTCCCTCACCGATAGCGACTTTGAGGATCGAATAATCGCCCTGGTCTTTTTGTATTTGATAGGCATAAAAAGGGGCAAAGCTCATCGGCCCTTCCTCGGCATACTCATGCGCACCTGCACTCGCATCATCAAGTTCCAGTCCCTCACCCATAGCGATTTTCATCCCCTCAGTGACGGCTCCTTTGATTTTGATTCGATACACACGCTCCATTTTAGAGGTCATCAATGCCGTAGCAACACGTGAGGCATCAGTGAGGAGCAATAGCCCCTCCGACGCATAGTCAAGCCGTCCAACAGGGATAAAATGTTTATAATTACTAGAGAGAGAATCATAGATCGTTCGACGCTTTTGAGGATCTTTTTTCGTCACTAGCTCACCGCGCGGTTTGTTGTAGACGATGACCGTAAACTGATCGGTTGCGGTGATTTTGTTTCCGCTAACCATAACATTGGCACTGCGTTCATCGACCGAAACGGCGGGGTTTTTTTCGATTTCACCATCGATACGGACATACCCATCCAAAATCGCCTGATCCGCTTCACGGCGAGAATAGGTCGAGTAGTGGGCTATATATTTATTGAGTCTCATCATGAGATACCTGCTTCCACGAGTGTATGAAGGTGCAATGCACCTTGTATAATGCCGTCTTTGTCAGTGACGACCAACAGTTGAATTTTTTGTTTTTCGATAAGAACCAACGCATCACTGGCAAGCATAGAGCCGTCCGTAATCACCATCGGATTTTTGGTGGCAAACTCTTGAGCGGGGGCATCGAGTGAAAAAGAATCCCCTAACAATGCCCGACGAATATCTCCATCACTAAGAAGCCCTGATAGTTTTCCTTGCGCATCCGTGAGAAATACTGTCCCTAATCGTCCTTCGCTCAGTCGTAAAATAGCTTCTTTCAAGGGAGTGTTTTCATCAACTATCGGAAGATTTTCTGACCGCATTAAATCGCTTACTTTGACAAAAAGCTGTCTTCCCAACGCTCCACCGGGATGAAACGAGGCAAAATCTTCTTTTTTAAATCCGCGTGCTTCCATCAAACACACCGCAAGGGCATCTCCCATCGCCAATGTCAACGTCGTTGAAGAAGTTGGAGCAATATTGAGAGGACACGCCTCTATCGCCACATTGATATTAATCACGACATCACTAAAACGTCCCAATGTCGATTGAGCATTTCGGGTCATCCCGATAAGGGGGATATTAAATCGCTTGATATGAGGGAGGATAGAGCTAAGCTCCGGAGACTCACCGCTGTAACTGATAGCGAGTACGACATCATCCTTTCCCATCATCCCCAAATCTCCATGGAGTGCTTCGGTAGGGTGGAGAAAAAAACTCGGTGTCCCTGTCGAAGCAAACGTCGCAGCGATTTTGGCACCGATCAGTCCCGATTTTCCTACTCCTGTAATGATAAGCTTCCCCTTACAGGAAAGAATAATATCAACAGCATTGGGTATCTCATCACCAATGGTTTTGGTTGCGTCACGTAACGCATTCGCTTCGATTTCAAGTGTCTTGCAGGCTATTGCGATATAATCGTTGTTCATAAATGCGATTATAGCCGAAATGGACTTACTCTATGCAAAACCTTTACGTTGAAGTCTCCTCCCTTGATAGATACAGTGTAGAACAGTATGCCCTCACCGAAGAGGTGATGATGGAACATGCCTCTATGGGTATGGAGAAAATCATTCGTGATCGTTTTGCTTTCCATTCATCACTTCTCATCGTCTGTGGCAGTGGCAATAACGGAGCAGATGGACTGGCTCTTGCTCGTCTTTTAGAGCGTGATTATCACGTGAGTGTTCATCTCCCTTTCGGTGCACGTTCACCCCTTTGTCAACTTCAATACAATCGCCTCACAAAACTAGCTCTGTTTCCCCGTGAACTTCCAACCTCTGCTGATGTGATCGTGGATGCTCTTTTCGGAAGCGGTCTGAGTCGCCCTCTGAACATTGAAGCGCAAAAAATAGTAGAGTCTCTTAACGTGCTCAAGGGGTTTAAAATCGCGTGTGATATTCCCAGCGGTTTACATTCGGATGGAAAAGTGGATTCGCATACGTTTAAAGCTGATTTGACGGTGACGATGGGAGCCCTCAAGCAAGGGATGTTTAGCGATGCTGCCAAAGAAGTTGTCGGAGAGATTATCGTCGCTGATTTGGGAATTCACCGCACCCATTATGAGCTTCCATCCGCGTGGCATCTCCTTGAACAAAGTGATCTGCATCTCCCCGTGCGAACCGTGACCTCCGCGCACAAAGGGACGTATGGACATCTTTCGGTTGTATGCGGAGAGAAAATCGGTGCTGCCGTTATTGCAGGTTCGGCAGCGCACCGTTTTGGGGCAGGGCTGGTAACGCTTATTAGTAATGAAAATGTTCATATTCCCTACGACCTCATGCAAAGTCATTCCCTTCCCAAAACCACGACCGCCATTGCATTAGGGATGGGGCTAGGCGTTGAGTTTTGCGATAAAGAACTCTCTGCACTGTTAGAGAACGATTGCCCGATAGTTTTGGATGCCGATATTTTTGCCCATCCGATGTTTTTGGAGTTACTGCAACGATCCAATGTTGTCCTCACCCCCCATCCCAAAGAGTTCACCCAAGTTCTCCGTATATGTGGCATTGCTGATATTGATGTCGCGACGCTTCAGAATAACCGCTTTGAATACGTTGAGCAGTTTTGTAACAAATATCCTAATGCCGTATTGGTTCTCAAAGGTTCCAATGTTATCATCGGGCACAAAGATGAATTTTTCATAAACCCACACGGCACGGTAGCATTGGCAAAAGGGGGAAGCGGTGATGTTCTCTCAGGGCTTATTGGAGCATTGCTCGCGCAAGGATATGATCCTCTTGAATCCGCTGTCCAAGGTTCTCTTGCTCACGCAATAGCGTCTCAAAAATTTACAAAAAATAATTATGCCCTCACCCCATTTGATCTCATTGAAAGTATCACAACCCTATGAAAAAAATTGTAGCCTTATTCAGCGGTGAGGGGACGAACCTCGCCAACCTAATCGAAAAAATTCACACCAAACACGCCCTCATTACCTGTGCCATTACCAACAATCCCAATGCAGGAGGGATTGCCAAAGCACGTAATGCAGGAATCCCCGTTGAAATTCTTGACCATCACGCGTATGATAGCCGTGAAGCGTATGACACAGCACTGGTCGAAGCCATAGGTCAGTACACTCCCGATCTCGTCGTGCTATGCGGTTTTATGCGCATCCTTACCCCTGTTTTTACAACCAACATCCGTGCTATTAATCTTCATCCCTCGTTACTTCCCGCTTTCAAAGGCTCTCGTGCCATTGAACGATGTTTTGAGAGCGATGAACCATTAGGCGGAGTGAGTGTCCATTGGGTGAGTGATGAGCTTGATGGAGGTGCCATAATCTTGCAAAAAAGTTTTACTAAAAATTCTTCCGATACATTAGAAGAATTTTCGGCTAAAATTCACGAAATTGAGTATGAAATTTTACCTCAAGGGATCATTAGTATTTTAAAAAATGGGCTTACCGCCGAGGTAAACTAAGCGTTAGCGTAGCTATCGGGGTTTTACTCCGATGGCGTATAAACTTAAATTATAAGGAACTTTAAAAAATGCATACATTAAAAATCGGAAAATACACCCTCGGAAGCCGTCTTATCGTGGGAAGCGGAAAATACGACTCCTTTGAAACGACCAAAGCGGCAACCTTAGCCAGCGGTTCAGAGCTGATCACAGTAGCTGTCCGTCGTCTCAATATTACCAACCCTAATGAGGCAAACTTACGCGATACCTTTGCCGGAACGAACGTTAAGTTTCTCCCAAACTCAGCAGGATGTACGACTGCTGAAGAGGCAATTACCCTTTTTCGTCTTACTCGGGAAGCTACGGGAATTGATCTTATCAAGCTTGAAGTAATCGGAGACACGCTCAAAACTCTCTATCCCGATGTACTAGAGACGATTAAAGCGTGTGAAGTGTTGGCGAAAGATGGCTTTACGATTATGGCGTATACGAGTGATGATCCGATTATGGCACGTCGTCTTGAAGATGCAGGAGCACACGCTATCATGCCTCTCGCTGCCCCTATCGGAAGTGGTCTCGGGGTTCAAAATCGCTATAACATCGTCTTCGTCCGTGAAGCGGTCAAAGTTCCTATCATCGTCGATGCAGGAATAGGGTGCGCAAGCGATGCTGCCATAGCAATGGAACTGGGAGCGGATGGTGTTCTAACCAACACCGCAATCGCCCAAGCCCAAAACCCAATGATGATGGCTGAGGCTATGAGAAATGCCGTTATTGCAGGGCGCTTGAGCTATCTCGCAGGGCGAATTCCTAAGCGTCCGTATGCGACTGCAAGCTCTCCTGTTGATGGAATGATACAGTTTTAAAAATTCTTCTTGACATTTTGTAAAAAGTACACTATAATTCCACCTCACTAATTTAGTTTAGACTTTATTAGCTGACAGGTCGGGGCGTAGCTCAGTATGGTTAGAGTACTTGCTTTGGGAGCAAGGGGCCGGAGGTTCGAGTCCTCTCGCCCCGACCATTTTTTATTTCAACGGTAATTTTAAATAAATATTTTTTCGTATGGTGGAATTAGCTCAGTTGGTTAGAGCACTGGTTTGTGGTGCCGGGGGTCACGGGTTCGAGCCCCGTATTCCACCCCATACAGTTTATTTGAATTCCTTTTGACATTCGATGTTTTAGAAGGCGATTGTGCGTTCGTAGCTCAACTGGATAGAGTAACGGACTTCGGATCCGTAGGTTATAGGTTCGAACCCTATCGGGCGCACCATAGTAACTCTTGCGTCCTTAGCTCAGTTGGATAGAGCAATGCCCTTCTAAGGCATCGGTCAGAGGTTCGAATCCTCTAGGGCGTACCAACCTTAGATTTTATGCGGATGTGGTGGAATGGTAGACACGCCAGACTTAGGATCTGGTGCCTCACGGCGTGGAAGTTCAAGTCTTCTCATCCGCACCACCTTTAAATTTATTTCTTCTCTACTCTTTCAAATTTCTCTCAAATTTATTATTTACTTAATATTTTATCCACAACAATTTAATGATATACTGTTTCATATTATAGGAGTTATAAAATGAAATCTAATTCTAAAAGAAAAGCGTTTACCCTTATTGAGATTATGGTTGTGATTATCATCCTTGGACTTTTGGCGGCGTTTGTTATCCCTAATATTACGGGAAAAAGTGAAGAGGCGAAGCAGAAACTGGTTTGTATTCAGATGAAAAGTTTAAATGAGTCTCTTAAGATGTTCAAAGTGGATAATGGGGGGTATCCGACAAGCGAAGAGGGGCTCAAAGCATTGCTCACTAACCCTCGTCCTAGTGAGTATACTTCCTATTCGTCCAATGCCTATATCGAGGGAAAAAATCTCCCCAAAGATCCGTGGAATAAGCCCTATATCTATCTCAATATGGATGATACCGTTGATCTTGTCTCTTTGGGTGCGGATGGTAAAGAGGGTGGTAAAAATGAAAATAGGGATCAAAAACTTTCCGAGTGTAAATAAGTGAAACTCTCTCGTGGTGGTATGACCCTTTTTGAACTACTGATTGTTATGATTGTGGTGGGTATTGTTTATTCGATTGGGATGTTTACCCTCAAAAAAGAGAAAATCACCTCGACGACGCTCTCTCTAAGTACCCTTAAAAGCAGTATGAAAGCGTTGGAGCACAGCGGCGAAATTCGGATGGTGTGTGACAAATCGTGTCAAGAGTGCCGTGTTTTCACTGCGGATAAGAAGCTTATATCAACCTCTCATTTGCAATCAGAAGCGACCCCTATACGCTATGGATTCGACCGTTATGGAGAACTAAAAGCGCTCGGTTCCATCGTCACACGTAGCGGCGGCGTAGTACAACAGGGATGTTTTGAACTTTCCCTCTATCCCGATGGAACCTTCACCCCATTGATTCTCAAAAGTAAGTTTACATTTTATGCTTATACACCTCTAGGGGGGGATAAGCCTTTTGTCACCCAAAATGAAGATGCCCTTCGGCGTTTTCTCTTCAATGAATCTACCACCCCTCTCAAAACGGACAGTTATTATGGGACACACTAAAGGATTTTCCCTTATCGAAACGCTCGTGGCGGTGATGATCGCTTCGGTGGCAACATTGGCATTGATGCAAGTGGTCTCCAATATTTCAAAGGCATCCCAAAATCTTCTGAGCCATTTTGAGACCTCAATGATGATGGGGCTGGTGGCAGGAGAGGTCAATGATAGCATAGAGGGGAGGGTGATGAGTGTCGATGAGATTCTCAAAATGCGCTATGTTATCGATCACTCTGCCATACGAGAATCCCTTCAAACACCTACGTATCAGATACGACTTTCCCCCAAAGAGATCATTGACCCTCTGGGTTCCATCCGTATAAATGGGCTAAATATGGGTAAAACCTCTCCAATAGGAATTCAAAAAGTGGTTCTAAAAAACAATCGTGAGAGCAAAACTTTTTTTCGACTCACCTCGGGTACATTATGAATCGACGCGCTTTTACCCTTGTTGAGCTGTTGGTCTCCATTGCTCTTTTCGGACTTATTGCAGTGTTTTTATTTGGAACGATAGGGGGGTTACGACAACAGCAAGCTTTTTACAAAGAAAAAGCAAAAATAGTTTCCCAAAAAAATAGAGTTCTTTCTCTGATGCGCAGTGATTTCGATCGACCTCAAACATTAACGGTATCCGATACGGGGAGAAAAGATTTTACGATGGTAAGTGTCAATGGGTCAAATCACTCGTTGTATGGAATCGATCGCCCCAATGTCGTATGGCTTATTCTCAAAGCCGATAACACATTAGTTCGATTAGAATCAGCGATACCGATCACATTACCCATTCGTCCAGAAGCCCTTTATTTGACGCATAGTGATGTGATTGGGGTGCATTGTGAACTCTTTCGTCTCTACGATTCCTCTAAAAATCGGCTTGTCTATTTGAAGTTTGAGAATGAATCTCCACTGATCGTCGAAGTGGCGAAATAGGGTTTATCCTTAAGTCACCATCGAATGAAAAAAACCTTAAGGTATCTATAACGTCGGTTGTATTATTATCCCAAAACTTAAATAAGATAAAAATTGTCTGATATTAAATTCTATTCACAGGAGAGTCATAATGCAAGTCTATTTAGACAACAACGCGACGACTATGGTTGATCCCGCGGTAACTGAGGCTATGATCCCGTATTTTAGTGAAATTTACGGAAATCCCAATTCGCTTCACAAGTTTGGTACGGCATCTCACCCTGCCATTACCAAAGCGATTAATCAAATGTACAAGGGGATTGGTGCGAGCGATAAAGATGATATTATCTTCACCTCGTGTGCGACGGAAGCGAACAACTGGGTTCTTAAATCGGTATGGATTGATAAAATTCTCCACAGTGATAAAAACCATATTGTTACGACTGAGATTGAACACCCTTCGGTTCTCTCTACGTGTAGATTCCTCGAAGATCAAGGGGTCAAAGTAACTTATTTGCCCGTGAACGATCAAGGGATTGTAGAGGCACATACCGTAAAAGCGTTTATCACTGAAAAAACGGCGTTGGTCTCTATTATGTGGGCGAACAACGAAACAGGGATGATTTTCCCTATCAAAGAGATAGGTGAGATTTGCCGAGAGAAAGGGGTGCTTTTCCATACGGATGGCGTTCAAGCTGTTGGTAAAATCCCTGTAAATATGCAAGACGTTCATGTTGATTTTATGTCGATGTCAGCGCATAAGTTCCATGGACCCAAAGGGATTGGTGCATTGTATATCAAAAACTCCCAACACCTTACGCCGTTGTTACACGGTGGAGAACACATGGGCGGTCGCCGTTCAGGAACCCTCAATGTTCCCTATATCGTAGGGATGGGTCAAGCGTTGGAGATGGCTACGACTAATATGGAAGAGAAAATTTCGATGATTGCGGCTAAACGAAATCGTTTGGAAGATGCGTTGCTGGGAACACTTGAAGATGTCATGGTCGTAGGTGATCGTGCTAACCGTACACCTAATACGATTTTGATCTCCATTCGCGGGGTTGAAGGTGAGGGGATGTTGTGGGATCTCAACAACGCCCTTATCGGAGCTTCGACAGGATCAGCGTGTGCATCGGAGTCACTCGAAGCCAATACGGTAATGCTTGCGATTGGTGCGGACAATGAACTTGCCCATACGGGTATCCGTTTGAGTCTGAGCCGTTTTACGACCGATGAAGAGATTGACTATGTTATCGAACGATTTGAGAGTGCCGTGAAACGTTTACGTGCCATTTCAAGTTCGTACGCAATCGTACAACCAACCGCTGGCGGTGCTACGCTCGCGTGTCACATACACCATTAAAGGAAATAATTATGGCAAAAAATGATCTATTGGGCGGATCTCTTTGGGATCAATACTCAAACAAAGTAACAACATTGATGAACAATCCTCACAATCAAGGGGAAATTACCCAAGAAGAGTGCGACGCGGCAGGACATACCCTGATCGTTGCTGATTTCGGGGCAGAGAGCTGTGGAGATGCGGTTCGTTTGTATTGGGAAGTTGATCCTGCAAGTGACACCATCGTTAACTCAAAATTTAAAAGTTTTGGGTGTGGAACGGCTATCGCTTCTTCGGATATGATGGCAGAGTTGTGTATTGGTAAAACGGTTCAACAAGCGGTTAAGATTACAAATATCGATGTAGAGATGTCCCTTCGTGATACTCCAGAAACACCAGCCGTTCCACCTCAAAAAATGCACTGTTCCGTTATGGCGTATGATGTTATCAAAAAAGCGGCAGGTTTGTATCTCGGTGTTGATGAAGCGAGTTTCGAAGATGAGATCATTGTGTGTGAATGTGCCCGTGTGAGTCTCGGAACACTTCGTGAAGTGATCAAGCTTAATGACCTCAAAAGCATCGAGCAAATTACCGACTACACCAAAGCAGGCGGTTTTTGTAAATCATGTATCAAACCTGGTGGTCACGAAGCACGTGAATATTACCTTGTCGATATTTTGGCAGATGTTCGTCGTGAGATGGATGTTGAGAAAATGCAAGCATCTGCTGATGCAGGAAGCCACGGTGATTTTGAGACGATGACGTTGGTGCAAAAGATCAAAGCGATTGATGCAGCTATTGATGAAAGCGTTCGTCAGTTTTTGATTATGGATGGGGGAAATGTTGAGATTATTGATGTCAAAGATTCACCCGATTATATTGATATTTATATTCGCTATTTGGGTGCGTGTAATGGATGTGCGAGTTCTAGTACAGGTACATTATATGCGATTGAAGCGACTCTAAAAGAAAAACTATCCAATAAAATCCGCGTTTTACCGATCTAATTCTGCGGGTAGGGTAATCGTAAAGATTGCCCCTTCCTCTGCATTTCGTGCTTCTAATTTTCCAGTATAATTTTTTTCAATAATTGTTTTTGACATATACAATCCTATCCCTGTCCCTTGCGATTTGTTTTTTGTACTGAAGTAGGGATCGAAGATTTTAGGGAGGGCAGAGTCTGGAATTCCCCCTCCATTATCAGCTATTGTGATAGTTATTTCTGTATCCTTTTGATGTAGGCTTATCGAGACGTGAGCATTTTGAATCGCATTTTCTTTCAGGGCATCACGCGCATTACTGAGAATATTTAGGATGACTTGGGACAGCTCCCCTTGAGGTCCATATATTTTTAGAAGTTGCTCTTCTGAATTAGGGCCATAGCAAATAGAAATAGTATTTGAATCAAAAGAATCTTGGAGTATGCCAATGGTTTGTTGTATGGTTTCATGGAGTGTAAACCAAGTTTTTGCTTTGTCGGGATTGGAGAAATTGCGAAAATCATCAATAGTCCCTGACAAAAAAGCGGTATAGGAATTAATCTTTTGAAAAGTTTCCAGAATCTCATCGGTACTCATCCCTCCCAACTCCATCGCAAATTCAGCATTAATAATGGCATTGTTAATGGCTCCGATAGGTTGCCTCCACTGATGGGCAATGTTATCGAACATCTCTCCCAACGCCACTGAGCGTGATTGCGAAATAAGTCGTTCTTGTTGTGCTCTTATCTCTTTGGTGGCTTCATCGATTTTAGATTGAAGGTTGCGCAAATGATTTGCCAACTCAGTAACATCAATGCGCATATCCATATACTCTTCAATCTCATTTCGTTCATTTAAAATAGGGATGACAAAGGTATCGGTATAAAAGGGTTCTCCCGTTTTGGTTTGGTTGGTAATAGTACCATGCCATACTTTTTTGGAAGAAATTGTATTCCAAAGCTCCGCCATTTGTTCTCTTGTGCTATTTGGATGTTTAAAAAGACGATGCGTTTGTCCAATAATTTCATTGACGGTGTATCCGCTAAGGTGACTAAATCTTTCATTAACGTAGGTGATGATCCCCTGAGGATTTGTTTTGGAGATATAAAGCGACGAATCAAGAGCATTTTTGTATTGGTTTAGAAGAAGATTCTTTTTTATTAATTGTCGACTCGTGAGTACCATAAAGTGAAGTTTGTTAAAGGTCTCCTTGAGAACATCGGGATCCAAGGGGGGGATTAGAACATCATTGATCCCCAACCGTATCGCTTTAATGAGATGGGATTGAGGGGGATTTATGGATATAAGAACGGTAATAATGGATTTCTTGACCATTTTAATACGTTTGATTATTTCCAATGCTTCGTCGAGAGGGATACTGTCATCAATGAGAATGGCATCGTAAGAATTGCTAGAAAGGGAACGAAGTGCCTCCGATTCATTCGAAACTACAGTAATACTTTTAAGATAGTGCCTCAAACGTGAGGGATACTTTCTATGGGTTCCGATGTATAAAAGGGTTAAACTATTCATCAAAAGAATTCAATATCTCCAATGATTTCGGTTTGAGTGAGGAAATTTTGGATCATCTCAATATCACTTATAAGAGACGGATTATAGAAGGTTGGATTGGGGGATTCCTTTTCCCATGTTTGTTGGCGAAAAGTGATAAGGGTGAAGTTGAAACTTTCCAAAAGTTCACGAATGGAACTTATTTTTTCAATAAAAGTCTCTTTGTGTGCTTCAAAATCGTTACTCATCGTTTGAAGGAGTATACCGATTTTAGCAAAAGGGGTATGTCGTGTAAGAATCGTCCCATATCTGCTATAGCGGTGAGAGAGACGGATAACGTAGGCCGGATCAATACGATCATTTTGAAATGCCATAATAATATCAGAATCAAGTTCTTCATTAAGTTCTCGTAGCTCATCCCGCTCATCTTGGAGCAAATGATGAAAATAATCCTCATAAAAGTTTTGAATTTGTTTGTCTGCTGATGGGTGATTTTTAACGGCTTGGGCTGTTTTAACATACTCTTTTTTCATTTGAGTATTCAGCAACCGAACCTTGCGTTCGAGTTCTTGACGATATTGTTCAGCTTGAAGCGTATTCGTAATACCTGAACAGACACTGTATAAGGCATCAATGAGATGCACTTTATCGATAGGTTTGACCAAAAAACGGTCAATCCCAAGATTGATAAGCGTGAGTAGTTTTTCATTATCGTTTTGAGCGGATGTGACGATGATATGCGCACAAGGATTTATGGCTTTGATATGGGTAATCATCGCTATCCCATTCATATTCGGCATCGAAATGTCGGTGATGACAAGATCGAAGTGAGAGTTTTTATACAGCTCTAATCCGATGGCACCATCTTCAGCTACTGCTACTTTTCTGAAGAGTTGTTTTAAGCTTCCATGGAGCCCATCTCGAAGCATTGCTTCATCTTCAACATACAATACGTTTAAAAATGAGGTAACATCTTTAAGCTCAGAAAGCGTTGGTTTATTCATCTCTTATTCCTTGCATAACACCTCTTTACTTAGAAATTTTTATCAAACCAATCGGCAATATTACTTCGAATCGTGTGTCGCAATTGTATCCCTGCAATAAAATCACTGTGTTGCGCTTTGTTGAGGAGACTCACAAGTGCATTGCGCCGTTTGGAGAGAAATGGGTGGTCGATTTGCCCTGGATCTCCCATAACGACAAGCCGTGTTTCATCTCCCATACGCGTACCGATAAGCTTCATCGTGGCATTGGTCATATTTTGAGCTTCATCAATGATGACAAATTTACGCGAAATAGTCGTTCCGCGCATATGAGCAATGTCCATGGCTTCAATATTGTATTTTTTCATAAACAATTCGGTTGCATTCTCTCGTTTGGTAGAATTGGTATTTCCCGTATATTCGACTCGTGCATCAATAGAATACTTATTTTGCTGCTCGATTGTGAAGTTGACGGCGGAGTAAAGGGGATACATAAAGTAACCTAATTTTTGTTCTTCATCCCCTTTTCGGAATCCAAGCTCTGCTTGTTGGTCATTGGACGTGATAGTATTACGGGCATAAACGATTCCATCAACAATTCCCTCACTGACGAGTTCTAACCCAGCTTGGAGAGCAATAAGCGTTTTACCCGACCCGGTAGAGCCTGCAACTACGGTGACATAGTTTTGTGGGTGGGTTATCATTGCAAAATAAAATTTTTGTTCCAAATTGATAGGACGGACAAGATTGTCATCGAAGTTCTCTCCGAAACGGCGATCGAAATCACACCACTCAAGCTTTCCATTCATACTCAAAGCATGACGCTGAATTCCTGTTTCATACCTCTCATTGGTAGTGCTTAGGGCATTTTGAACAAAGGTGAGTTGGTTGAAATTATGGTGCTCCATATCGGTAGGGAATTGGGGTGTTTCGGTATAGCTATAGGTAGTGTTAAAATTGATTTCATCGGGAGATTCAACACTGCTGTTTCGAATATGTTCCGTAGGAATACCTCGAATCTCTGAAGCAATACGAAATGACATATCATTGGTAAGGAGAATGAGATCATAATCATCGGCTATCTCACCAATTTTGGCATCATTAAGCCCTTTGGGTTCCGAAAAAGAGTTACTTACTCGATAATGTTCTCGGTGAATAAGGAAGAGCTGAGTAATAATTTCCGCACCACCTTGAAGCGAGCGGTCAAATTTCAGGTCAAGACGATAATAGCGGTCATTTTGGCACAAAGTGAGGTCAATGCTTTCTACAATACACTGAGGCAGTTCAATAGCCGCAATAGGCTCTCCATGAGCGACATCGGCAAGACGAAAAAATTCCCGAGCCATATACCCAGCTTCTGAACGAATATCATCTTTTTTACCGTTAAGCTCTGCTAAAACAATATTGCTAATGACTACTGCATTAGTGTTTTCCTGACTGATTCGTAAAATATTGGTGGGATCATCGAGAATAACAGACGTATCGAGAAGATAACATTTTTGAGTATCGCTCATAAAAAATCCTTGAGAGAAGATCTTATATCGTAGTAGAATATTTCTTAATGGGAGATAATCCCAAATAAATCCATAACAAAAAGTAGACTTGTGATAAAATAAAGGAGATTAGTGATCAGTGCCTATAGTTTAATCAATCAATACAGAGGCAACTTGCTACAATGGTAAAAATTAAAATTTTAAAGAGTCTTTATGAGTGAAGTAGCCAATCTATGTGACATTATTATTTTCGGAGGGCATGGTGATTTAGCCTTTCGAAAGCTCATGCCTGCTTTGTACCATCTTTGTAATGACGGATACATCAACGAGCACAGTCGTATTTTTTCAACCACTCGTGCTGCAATAACCCAAGAAGAACACATTGAACTGGTCAAAACAAAACTAAAAGAGTTTTTAGCCCAAGGGCAATTTGATGAGGCAAAATTTGAGAATTTTAAAGCACGACTTCATCTGGTTAAAGTGAATTTGGGTGATGTTGAAAGTTACGAAGAACTCAGCCATCTGCTTGGAGAAAATCCCCAACGAGAACGCATCAGTTATCTCTCTACCTCTCCCGACTTTTTCGGAACGATTTGTAAAGCATTAAGCACATGGAGACTTGTCAGCCCTCAAAGTCGTGTTGTTCTCGAAAAACCCATCGGGCGAGACCTTGTCTCTTCTCGTGCCATCAATGTGGAAGTACTCAAATATTTTGAAGAGTCCCAAGTCTATCGTATCGACCATTATTTAGGAAAAGACACCGTACAAAACATCATGGCGTTACGTTTTTCGAACCGAATCTTCACCCCTTTATGGGATGCGAGTAACATTGACCATGTTGAAATCACCGTCTCTGAGAGTGTTGGGGTTGAAGGGCGTTGGGGCTATTACGATGAGTACGGTGCGATGCGCGACATGATTCAAAATCACCTAATGCAGCTGCTGTGCCTTATCGCTATGGAACCTCCGTGTTCTTTGGATGCCGATAGTGTACGGGATGAAAAAGTAAAAGTACTCAAATCCCTACGCCCTATGAGCGCTGCGGACATCCAGCAAAAAACCGTTCGTGCCCAATACACAAAAGGCTCTAGTAACGGTCAAATCGTCCCTGGATACAAAGAGGGGGAGGGGGTTGCTAACAGCACCACTGAAACTTATGCTGCCGTTCGTGTCGACATCGACAACTGGCGCTGGAACGGTGTCCCGTTTTATCTGCGAAGCGGTAAACGTCTGCGCAACAGAAACTCCGAAATCATCATTCAGTTCAAATCAATCCCCTACTCTATTTTTGCCAACAAAGGGAGCTGTATTTCGCAAAACAAGCTGGTTATCACTTTGCAGCCAAAAGAGAGTATACATCTCAAACTCATGAATAAGATCCCTGGACTCAGTGAACAAATGCGCCTGCAATCAGTCGATTTGGAACTCAACTCCCCTACCAATGAGGAACGTAAGCCTGAAGCATACGAACGCCTGATACTTGATGTTATCCGTAGTAATCCGACACTGTTTATGCGTCTGGATGAAGTGGAAGCGGCGTGGAAATGGGCAGATATTATTTTGCAAGGATGGGCAGAGAACGGTGTTCCGATGAAAAGCTATAGTGCAGGAACGGATGGTCCTACAGCGGCAGTCGAACTGATCGCGCGCGATGGTCGAAGCTGGCATGATGAATAATCTCAATTTTCACCGTTTTGAGGATGAAGAGACGCTTGCTTTCTCTCTTGCTCAAAGCATCGTAGGTCATCTCAACGATGCTATCGCCGAAAAAGGGTCTGCTTCACTGATCGTCTCAGGAGGAAGCACCCCTAAAAAGCTTTTTAAAGCTCTAAGTTCGATGAATATCGAGTGGGATAAAATTAAAATCGGTCTGTGTGATGAGCGCCTCGTTGAATCCAACCACCCTGACAGCAATGAAAAACTGGTTCGAGAAACATTGATGACAAGTTACGCCGAAAAAGCAACCTTTGTTAGTATGATCGGTGATTCTCTCGAAGTCGATGAAACGGGCTGTTCCCGACGGATACAATCCTCTCTTGCCCCGTTCGACGTGATCGTTTTAGGGATGGGTGAGGATGCGCATACCGCTTCTCTCTTTCCCAACAATCCCAAACTTCATGAGGCGTATGATCTCACCAGAGAAAATATTTGTATCGCCATCGAGCCTCAACACGCGCCTCATAAACGTATTAGCCTAACACTTGGAGCCATTTTGAGTGCTCACCATGTGTATCTTCATTTTCAAGGCGAGAGCAAACTGAATGTTTATACAGAAGCATTGCAAGGGACGGATACATTCGCCATGCCCATTCGTGCTATCATCAACCAGACAGATAAAACAATCGAGGTATACAGCGCATGAATGAAATACTCCTTCGCGTTACTAAAAACATACAAGAACGTTCACGTATCAGCAGAGAACATTATCTCCAACGAATCAACGAAGCAAAAACACATGGGGTAAACCGACAAAAACTCGGATGCAGTAATTTAGCCCATGCGATGGCACCGATGGATGCGCACGAAAAAGCGTCACTTTCCGCACTCATAAGCCCCAATATCGCCATTGTTACGGCATATAACGATATGCTCTCCGCCCATGAACCCTATAAACTCTATCCTGCCCTCATCAAACGAACCCTCAGTGATATGGGCGCTACATGTCAGGTTGCAGGAGGCGTTCCAGCCATGTGTGATGGAGTGACTCAATCGCAAAGCGGAATGGAACTGAGTCTCTTTAGCCGTGACAACATCGCCATGGGAACCGCCATCGCCCTCTCGCACAATGTCTATGATGGAGCTGTCTATTTGGGCGTATGCGATAAAATCGTTCCGGGTCTGGTCATCGGAGCGTTAGCGTTTGGTCATATTCCAGGGCTCTTTATCCCAGCTGGACCCATGCCATCAGGAATCAGCAATGCGGAAAAAAGTAAAATCCGACAAGAGTATGCCAAGGGTAACGTCACCGAAGCCGAGCTTTTAAAAGCTGAAGCCGCCTCCTATCACAGCAGTGGGACATGCACGTTTTACGGTACTGCAAACTCCAATCAAATGCTATTGGAGATGATGGGTCTGCAACTTCCCAACAGTTCATTTGTCAACACGAATACCCCATTGCGAGAAGCACTCACAATCCAAGCATCTCAAACCATTCTCGGACTCACCGAAACTTCAGAAAACTATCTTCCCATAGCGGACATCCTCGATGAACGCAGTTTTGTTAATGCGATCGTAGGACTGATGGCAACCGGCGGATCGACCAACCACACGATCCACCTCATCGCCATGGCACGCGCCGCAGGGATACTTCTGACCTGGGATGATTTTGATACTCTATCGAAAATCACACCGCTTTTATGCCGTATGTATCCTAACGGAAGTGCCGATGTTAACGCATTTCGAGACGCAGGGGGAATGTCGGTCGTCATCCATCAGCTTCTAAATGCAGGGCTGGCACATAACGATGTCCAAACCATCATGGGTAAAGGGCTTGATCGCTACGTGGTTGAACCCGTCTTGCGCGATAATAAATTTTGTTATGAATCCGGAGCTAAGATATCTCGTGACACTTCGGTCATTGCGAGCGTAGAAACACCCTTCAGCCACGAGGGAGGACTTAAACTGCTTCGCGGAAATATCGGTCGAAGTATCATCAAAACCTCCGCTCTCAAAGATCCTGATACCATCATAGAAGCCGAAGCCCTCATATTTGATTCTCAAGAAGCCTTGCAAAGTGCCTTTAAACGAGGCGAGTTGGAGAGAGACTTTATCGCGGTTGTCCGATTCCAAGGTCCACGTGCCAATGGTATGCCTGAACTTCATGGGCTTATGCCTCCGCTGGGCGTGCTTCAAGAGCGAGGGTTCAATGTTGCAATTGTAACGGATGGTCGAATGTCGGGTGCATCGGGGAAAGTCCCCTCAGCGATCCACATCACACCCGAAGCCGCTGATGGAGGAATATTGGCAAAACTCCAAAATGGCGATAAAATCCGTTTTGATGTCAAAGCTGGGGAAGTCACCGTGTTGGTAGACGATGCGATATTATCCGCACGTACGATTCATACACCCGATTTGAGCCACAACCGATACGGTTTTGGACGAGAGCTCTTTGCCTCGGTTCGAGCCAGTGTCGGAAGCGCTGAAGAGGGTGCGAGTATTTTTGATATTACAGGTAAGGAACGCGCATGAACGCTTATGATGTTATGAAACTATCCCCTATTGTCCCCGTTATTGCGATTGAGGATGCTGAGGATGCCTTACCTCTTGCCGAAGCATTGCTTGCAGGGGGAATCGGTCTTATGGAAATCACGCTACGAACTCCTGCTGGGATCAAAGCAATCGAGATCATTGCCAAAAACTTGCCTCAAATGGCGGTAGGTGCAGGAACCGTCCTCAATGCCGATGATTTTAAAAGAGCAGTCGATCACGGTGCGCAGTTTGTCTTTAGCCCCGGAATCAGCCTCGAACTGATGGAGATATCCAAATCACTCAATATCCCCTTTATTCCGGGAGTGGCCACCGCATCGGAAGTGATGCTGGCTTTGAACAATGGCTTTGAGCATTGTAAACTTTTTCCCGCCACTGCCGTGGGAGGTATCGAAACACTTAATGGTTTTTACGGTCCGTTTCCCTCTATGCGTTTTTGTCCGACGGGAGGGATTAATCTCCATAATTTCAACGATTTTCTAAAGCTCCCCAATGTCTTGTGTGTCGGAGGGAGCTGGATTGTCTCAAAAATGCTACTTAAAAATAAAGAATTTAGTTCAATAAGCAAATTGTGCCACGAAGCACTTATCGACATAGATTAAAATTATTTTACTTAGGTCATCAATGAATTTAGATCATATCAACGTGTTACTCGAAAAACACTACAGCTCTATTGATAAAATCATCCTTTCCCGTCAAGACCCTATCACTGGTCTCTTGCCTGCTAGTACTGCGATAACAGCTCATGGTGATTATACCGATGCGTGGGTGCGGGACAACGTTTACAGTATTCTTTGTGTCTGGGGACTTGCCCTTGCGTACAAAAAACACAATCCTGATCATTATCGAAACTATCTCTTGAGTCAAAGTGTAGTCAAACTGATGCGCGGACTGTTAGAGGCGATGATGCGCCAAGCTAATCGTGTCGAAACCTTCAAAAAAACTCTCAACCCTACCGATGCACTCCATGCCAAATATGGAACCGCAACGGCATTGGCGGTTGTTGGCGATGATGAATGGGGACATTTGCAGTTGGACGCTACTTCTTTATATCTTTTGATGAGCGCACAGATGATTACTTCGGGATTACAGCTGATTTATACGATCGATGAGGTTGATTTCGTCCAAAATCTTGTTCACTATATCAGTCACACCTACTGCATCGCCGATTATGGGATTTGGGAACGAGGCAATAAAATCAATCACGGCACAACCGAGATCAATTGCAGTTCTGTCGGGATGGCAAAAGCAGCATTGGAAGCACTCAATGGCTTTAATCTCTTTGGAAACGTCATGAGCAAAGAAGCCGTTATCCATGTTATCCCAAGCGACATTGCAAGGTCACGATTTACCCTTCATGGGTTACTGCCAAGAGAATCGAATTCCAAAGAGACCGATGCGGCATTGCTAAGTATCATCGGATACCCAGCTTACGCGATCGAAGATGAAGCTCTTGTAGAGCGTACACGAACTAAAATTCTTAAAAAACTCGGTGGTCGTTATGGATGCAAACGCTTTCTTCTCGATGGGCATCAAAGCAGTAACGAAGATCCTTCACGATTGCACTACGAACCTTCTGAATTACGTGAGTTTGAACACATCGAATCCGAATGGCCTCTCTTTTTTACTTATCTTTTACTCGATGCTCTGATACGCCAAGACCATGAGGGGGTGCGTCACTGGAAAGAAAAACTCCAACCGCTGTTTGTCGACCAAGAAGGCAAACAACTGTTGCCTGAACTCTATCTCGTCCCCAAAGAGTCTATCGAAGCCGAAAAAGAACATCCAAATTCTCAAACCCGCGTCCCCAACGAAAACATACCCCTCGTCTGGGCACAAAGTCTTTTTATTCTCAGCGATATGATAATGGATGACCTCATCACACCGCAGGATATTGATCCTCTTTCACGCAGAGAACGTATCGGACTTAAACGCTCTATCCATCCTCTCGTCTGTGCCCTTGCAGAAAATGAATCTGTCAAACAGCGTCTCCTTGAGCATGGTATCCACAGTGAGACTCTCGAAGAACTGTATCCCATCAAGGTGATGCACGCGTCACAACTTTCTAAAATCCATACTCTTTTAGGGAAAAATGAAAAATTAGGATTAAGCGGACGTCCGTACGTTGCAGCAAGAACCATTACCACTGCACGACTGCATCTTTTGATGGATCAGGAAATTATTTTTCTCCCCTATTATTTCAATCCTAAAGGGTTTTATTTTAGTTATGACACTACTCTTTTGGTGAAGCGTTTTCGATCATCTTTGAAATTTCTCTCTACCCACTGGGATCAGCAAGCTCAACCAATACTGCCATTTCTAATCCGTGAAGAGATGCTGATAAGCCCTCAAAAAGAGGTGATTTTAGAGCTTCTCCATGAGCTGGAGAATGACTCTTGCAATTCTATAGCCATTACAAAAGCCCCGCTGAGAGAGCTTTTAAAAAGCGCGTGTGTTGAAAAAATCGATAATATAAACCCATTGGACCTCAACGCGTTGGAGCTCAATTCTCTCAACCACAACCATGCTGCTGTTACCTTAGAAACCGACTATGAATCGGCAGCTCTCAATCAAGATTGGGCAAGCGTCCGTCGAATCGCTGAAGCAATGGGTAAATACGACGACCGTCTGGAAGATGTATTACTGGATATTATCATTCACCAAAAACATCTGGCTGTTGGACGTGCCTACAGTGAACGCGCTACCTTTTCCAAACCGTTAAAAAATACGAGTATTGTCACGATTATTCGAGAATCATGCGGAAACAATGCCGCAGAAAGTGTTTTGACTCAAGAAGTGATGATCCATCTCGGAGGACTTATCCAAGCAGAACCGGAACTTTTTAACAACATGATTACGCTGCGTACCTGGTATTTCGTTCAACTTTTAGTCGGTCATATCAGCCGTGAGAACAGCCTCCCAATAGGAGATGCCTACGAGTACCTGTTAGGTTTGTCTCCCCATCAGATCTATGAGCGAATTCGAGCGATTTTGAAGTCATTTTCCCAAGAAGTTTCTCAGTTTAACCACCAAGAAAATCTTAATGTTACAGGAATGCCCGTCATACATTCCATCCCTATCGACGTTTTGACTCTACACCCTCAGCAAAGTGATAATTGGGCACAATGGCGTCAACATGAGGGGATGATTAGCCGATTGACTCAAAAATTTTATAAAGATGTCTGGTATTTGCTACGTCAATGCAACGGGCTCGTTATAGGAGATAAATATAACCTGAACAGCCGAATAGGACGTGAGCTCACACTGGACTCAACCGCAGGAGAACAAAGTTTCGCTCACAAAATTGAAGACCTCTTACAAAGCATTGAAGCACCTGAATATCGCCAGCTCAATATCGAAGCGATTGAAAGCCTCTCGAATCTCTTTAAACACTCACCTCAACTGCATGTTGATGATGATTTGGTCTTGGATGTACTTATCGGGCATGCGGTGCGTATCGGATGGAAACAGCATCATCCTTATGAAGAAAATTATGATGAAGTACGCGCTCAGGCATGGGATCGGATGTACCAGTGCTCACCCGAAAAAACAGCGGAACTCTTTGTTGAAGCGCTTATCTATTTATTAGCTCCACAGTAAAAGGAAAAAAGATGATACTAGCCGGTGATATAGGAGGGACAAAAACGATTTTAGCCCTTTTTACGATTCATGAAAACAACTTAAAGCTCCACTCCAAGCACCAGTTTGCGAGTAAAGATTATGATAGTTTTAACGACGTACTGTTGGAATTCATCCGATTAAATGCCAATCCTGCGATTGATGCGGCGTGTTTTGGCATAGCAGGACCGATCATCGATGAAAAATGTCACACCACCAATCTCCCATGGGAAATCGCAGCAACAGATCTTAGAGCGCTTCTTAACACCCCTCATGTTCGTCTTTTAAATGATCTTGAAGCCACCGCTTACGGAATGCTCTATTTGAATGAAGATGAATTTGTCAATCTAAATCCTGATGCGCATGAATCCAATGGAAATCGCGCTGTTATCGCTGCGGGTACAGGCTTAGGTGAGGCAATGCTCTTTTTTGACGGAACGTCGTATCATCCCAGTGGTTCAGAGGGAGGACATTGTGATTTTGCCCCTTTAACCTCTCAACAAGATGCCCTTTTAGAATGGTTGAGACAGCACTTCAGTGATCATGTAAGCTATGAGCGTATTTTATCCGGTCCTGGGATTGCAACCTTGTATGACTTTTTGCTTGAGAGTAATTTTGCCCCTCCTCCCCATCAGATGACCAATCTAAGCGAAACGGATGATCGAAGCGCAAATATCAGTCAATGCGCACTCGAACAGCATGATCCGCTGTGCATCGAAACACTCCGTTTATTTACCGAAATATACGGTGCTGAAGCTGGAAATTTAGCCCTAAAAACGATGTCGCTTGGAGGAGTCTATATTGGAGGAGGCATTGCCCCTAAGATTTTGCCTTTTATTCAAACCGACACCTTCATGAACGCTTTTACAGCAAAAGGGCGATTTGAACCAATGCTTCGAAAGATGAAAGTCAAGGTCTCTTTAAATCCCGAAACAGCTCTTTTGGGAGCTGCCTATTTTGCACAGGATCAAGCTGTGCGTGGAGTAATCGCCATGTAATAGTTTTCATCCATAATTATGATAGTCAATGGTGTTATACCATACCCAAGGAGCAACTATGCTGGATCAATTTGTGATGGAATCTGCACTCGGAGATATCGAAATTCTCCGAAAATATCTACTGGCAGCACGGGATGAAGTCAATTGTGAGAACCCAAGGTCACAGAGTTTATTGAATCTCAATCAGTATATGCTCTTACGAAGAAAAGATCAAACTCCACTCCAAGAAAAACTTTTTTCGCTCTCACTCTCTTCACTTGGGAGATCGTTCGCCCATGTTGCCGCAAGCGTTGATAGCCTTTATGATCAACTTAGCAGTTCACTGGGACGTGAACAAATCAGCCCAGAGCTCATGGCAGAGTTTCATCATCTTTCAATCACAGAGGCGATTACAATCGCGTCAAAAAACAGCAAAGCCATTTTTGGAGGCAAAGCAAGCTCCAAGCTCAGTCACCAAATTACCACCGTAATGGTAACCCTTCCCTCCAATGCGGCCGAAAACAACGGTCTTTTAATCCATCAACTCGCAGAAGCCGGAGTGAGTGTATTTCGGATCAATACGGCGCATGATTCGATTCAAGTATGGAAAGCGATGGCAGATGTGATCATCTCAATCAATGAGAATCTTCAGCTATCTGAAAAGATCAAAATTTTTGTCGATCTCGCTGGTCCAAAAATTAGAACCGGAAAAATAAGTGACGTTGAAATCCCTCTTGAAATCGGAAGCAACAAACAAGAAAAAGAAATTTTTATTTATCACGGCGATGCTGCTACAAAGAGAGAATGTACTGATGAAGTTACAATGGAAAAGATTTCCGCTCAAATAGCAGTCGATGGAAAATTTTTCAAAAAACTCAAGCTTAATAAATCAATAAAAATCGTTGATGTGAACCAGAAAAAAGCGATTGTTTCATTGACTCACATCGATGAAACATACGCACGCGGAATCATTAATAAAAAAGTTTTTATCGATAAAAAAACCAAACTCAGATGCAATGGTCATGAGTGTAAAGTGTCCAATATTCAGAATCAAAAAGATCCTATACGTCTCTTTATCGGAGATTTTCTCACCATTACCGAAAATGAGATCGAAGGAAAATCTGCACAACTGGATGAAAACAAAAATCTTATTCCAGCCCTTATCGGCTGTACCGTCAAAGGGATAATCGGCACGATCCAAGCAGAGGAAAAAGTTTTCATAGATGATGGAAAAATCGGCTTAAGTGTTATCGAGAATCAAAGTGACGCGATACTTTGCCGTGTTGACATTTCAAAAGCGGGAGGGACTTTGCTAAAAGAAGAAAAAGGGATTAATTTTCCGGATACCAATATTCAAATTTCAGCACTAACCGAAGTCGACAGAGCCAATGCCCTTGCAGTTCTCGATTTTGCCGATAGTCTGAGTCTCTCATTTTGCCAAAGCAGCGCGGATATTCGTGATCTTCAAATGCTTCTTAGTAAAAATAATCGCACCGATGTCGGTATAATTGCAAAAATAGAAACCCGACAGGCAATCACGAATACACCTGAAATTATCAAACAACTCCTTATGTGGGAAAAAAGCGGTGTGATGATCGCTCGCGGGGATTTGGCAATCGAGGTTGGATTTGAGAATATGGCGTATATTCAAGAAGCACTTCTCGATATTTGTGATGCGGCTCATTTACCTGTTATTTGGGCAACGCAGGTGTTGGAAAGCAAGATGAAAAACAATCTTCCCAGTCGTGCCGAAGTGACAGACGCAGCGATGGCAGGGCGTGCAGAGTGCGTGATGCTCAACAAGGGAGCGTTTGCGATCGATACCATCGATGTACTCAAGCGGATTCTCCATGATATGCACACGGTATCCAAAAAAAATCGACAACTTTTAAAAAAAGAGACACTATGGACTTGAAATAGCAATTCTTTCCCCAATAGCTTGACATTTGACCAGAATTCCCCTATAATTCCCCTCCACAAACGATGAGACGCTTCGGAAGAAGAGTTGAGTTTGCGATCATTGAAAACTAAGCAGAGATGACG
>JBAZTZ010000021.1:0-44387 GCA_041661705.1 Sulfuricurvum sp. | reverse complement strand
ATACCCGACACAACCGAACAGGTTATCGGACTCCTTACTAGACACTCTACTCTACTTGATCTACTTGGAAAACGATATTGGAAATTTTATGAATAAAAATGGTAAATTTATGTGCGGAATGACGGTTGTACGCAACTCTAAGCTTATTTTCTTCTATTTTATTATTATTGAAAACAGTTAGCATTACAATTACACGGACAAATTCATCACTTTGTTTATCAAAAGTATTTCTCCAAATATCTTGTGGATTATCAAGTTTTTCAGCTATATAACTCCAATAATCTTTAGCTTCTATCTTCTCTTTTTGTATTTTTTGGATGTCTGTAATAAAAACTATAAGACGTGGATTGAAATTTTTATGATTTATGATTTTTTTATATCGCTTATCAATATAAATCTCATCTATAAATTTCACATCTAAATCACTATGCCAAATATGGTTATAGAGTATCATAGCCTTATCAATATCTTTTAGAGATTCGATTTTTATTATAAACTCTTCATTCTCAATATTTTTACTTTTAAAAGTATCACTAAGAACTAACCCTTGATTAAATATATTTGTTCGACTTGTAAGAATAAGTCGTTTTGTTTTATCTTTTTTTATCCTGTCCATAAATTTAACAATGTGTGAATCTTTTTTATCCTCTATTGCATTTAAATAGTTAGCACCTAAAAAGTCATCAAAGTAGAATATCTGTTTTTCATCTCTTTTATAAATACTTTCAGCTTCATTTATAGAATTTTCTATGTTATAAAGTTTAAAATCTTGTTCTACATATCGTAGAACCATATGTTCAGCAAGTGTTGTTTTTCCAATTCCTGGCTCACCTGCAATGATAATAATATGAGATTCTTCAAGTTTTTGCATAGCCTTATTATGATTATCTGTAACAACATAGTATTTAGCTTTTTCTTTTATATCTTCAAGCAGAAATTCACTTCTGCTTTCAATTGCGTTATTTAGTAATCTATCTAATACAACCGAACTGCTTAACCAAAGTTTATAATATCTTTTTTCTATATCAGGGTTGTTTACAAGAATAACATTTAAATCCTCTTGTCCGTAAATATCATTATCATTCTTGATATATGGGTCAAAAAGTGCTTTTATAGTTTTTTTATTTTCAGCAGACAAAGCTACAGAAGTAACAAAAATATATTTTAATGGATCTAAATTTTTAACTTTTTCAATCTCATTAATACCTTTGTCATTTATCTTTTTTAAAGATGCAATTAGTCCACTAAAACCTGTTTTCAAATAATGTTTACATTGAATTATCTCTTGTGTTCCATCATCATGATAATATCGTCCATCAATGCCGCCATCTTTGCCAGCTTTAAATCTTTCAAATCTTTTGTTTTTATCTATAGAAATTAACTCTATTGATAAGTTCTCAAATTCTTTATCATTTAGTGTTGAAAAATCATAATCAATCATTTTTCTCCCTCTCTATCTCCACCTGATAAAGACTTCTTCCTTGGCAAAGTTGACACGTAGCAGTATAATTTTGGTCTAATTCTCTGCTTGTCAGGACTATCCCCACTTTTTCGGGGAGAACATTGAATTTTTTCATCGATATATCTCTTTTTGCAACTCAAAATACCCATCCCCTATACGAAGTTTTTGGGCATAGTTGATGGATTGTTGTAATCCATCTAAAGGATCTTTGTTTTGGGCTTTCGCTTCAATAATCGCTAAATTGGTGTTTTTATAGGTGAGGAGATAATCGACAAAATAGCGTTTGCCTCTTTTGTTGCCGATAAGTTTACGTCCGTCAGAGAAGTAATACTCCCTAACGATATGGGATTCGTTCCATTCACTCTCTTTGATTTTTGAACGAGTGTCTGATTCAGAGAGTGCCATTATCGATTCCACCACTTTGCTATAAGTAGTCACTATTCTAGCCAAAACAATATCAATCCAAAGTTTAAATAATCAATATTTCTAAATAAAGAATCACTATAGCTGTATATTTATTTTTTGCCAAAAATTATATAGTTTTTTATGTAGTTACTCTTGAAAAGTATTACACAAAAGTTATGGAAAGAATGTTTTAAAATTCCCTAAAATAGGACTTTACGAATCACTTCTCGTTTCACTATAACTAAGTTTCAGCCCCTCTTCGCTCATCACAAACCCCTGAATCGCAATTTTTCCCTCATGGACTAAACGGTGATGGGTTGCGCACAGAGGAATAAGGTTATAACGGTGATTCACCCCAAAATGACCCAATGATCCACCCTCATCCGCATTAGCCTGAGGGATAATATGGTGCACTTCATCCACCGTTTCATCACACAGTGCACATTTTGTCAGATACAGCTTGCTATTATAGCGGCTCTTTTTATTCCGTTTGAGAAGCGAAGCGTCATGACTATTATCACTGATACGTCCACGGATTTCATACGCTTTTTGGATAAATGTTTCGTCCATGTGGAGAGATTTGGCAAACTCTAATCCATAGAGGGTGCTACCACTGCCACTTTTGAGCTTACGATCATAAACCAAGGTATCCGAGACTTCATCGTAATAAACACCAAGATGTAGCAGTACAATCCCTTTGGCTTTTTTGATTTCATCCAGTGCCGAAAGTGAATGTAGATGGGTGGCAAAAATAAAGAGACTTCCAAGTTCTTTGAGTCTTAAAATTGCACTGGCTACAATGGCAAGAGCGGATTCCGTCTCCGTACCGTGGCTTATTTCATCTCCGAGAATCAGTGTATTTTCCGTCGCTCGGTTGAAAATATTACGCAATTCCAACATCTCCACTGCAAACGTTGAAAGCCCTTTGTAGAGATTATCTTTGGAAACGATACGAGTCAGAAGTTTATCGACAGGAGAAAAGCGCATCATCGCACACGGGACGAAAAATCCTGCCTGAGCCATCACCACTGCCAACCCGATACTTTTCATCAACGACGATTTACCACTGGAGTTAATCCCATAAAGAAGTACCCCTTTGACATCATTTCCCTCTGAACCTTCAATCGTGGTATGCTCCTCAAAAATTCGGTGTTCAATCGCACCCAAAAAAAGATCATTAGGGATGAAAATCCCATTCTCCTCACGCGACTCAATAAGGGGATGACGCAATCCCACTGTTTCAATAAATGCCTTGGGAACATCATAAACGATTTGGGGACGAACATAACGAAACTGGGTGGAACACTTGGCACCACTTAACGATACATCTACTACTGCCAAAAAGGAGATAAGATGCTCGATAGCGTGTGAGAACTTTTGCTCTATCATCTCCAAGTGTTCCCGATACCGTTCTTGTACCAATGCCAACATACGTGACTTCGCCCCCGCATTTTCAATAGAGAGTTCATCAAGCAGTGGCGAAGAGAGTTTGATGCTCGTTTTGAGTTTTCGTATCTGAAAATCACGAAAAAAATGGTGTTTCCCCTCTAGCGTAAAAAAGCTATTATGAAGCGCTTCTTCGATACTCACATAGCGATTACGCGTCATAAATAAATGATACCCTTCACTCTCCAACCATCCGATAGAGGCGTACCCAGCTCCATTTTCAAAAAAAGTATCAATATGGTCGATGATGGTTTGCAGTTTAAGCTCATTCATCGTTTGGAGTTTTTCCAGTGCATCAATAGAGGGATCAATCCCTTCATTAAACAAGTTTTCATTCACCTGATCGCGCCGAAACTTCGCACACGATTCAATGGCAAAAATACGATTTAGCTCATTCGCACAATGGGCACACTCTTGCTCACTAGCTTTATCATAGGTAATCCCAAGAGTCTTGGCATCCTCAAATAATTTCTCGGCAGCCATCAGCGATGCATAAAAATACGCCAACTCATACGGATGCAATTTTCCCAATTTAAGACGACGTAAAATTCGCTCCAAATCATACACTTCTTTGAGCTTGCGCTCCAAAGGGGCTATATGATCCGCCATTTTTTCGATCAGATCATACCGCTCTTCGAGAAGTTTAGCGTCGCAAATGGGATTCAAAAGTCGTTCCCGAAGTAACCGTTTTCCCATCGCTGTAGAAGTTTTATCAATGAGTTTGAGCACTGTCATCTCATCAGTATCACGTGAAATAATCCCCAATTGCTCACACGCATTATTTCCCATATACAAATAGCGTGCCGTCCCCAAAAAGATCGGACGGTTCATTTTTTCAATAATGGCAGGGTCATGATCAATAATCGTATGGATTAATACCGCCAACGACTCAGACGTATACGCATACCGTTCTAAATCAAGATACTCAATGGGACTGAGGAGTGAACGGATTTGGTAAATACGCCCAAATAACTCATTTTGATAATTAATCCGAAGCCGTTTCTCATTTTTGATACTGCGATGATGGCTTTTGAGTTCCAAATAGCGATTGACTTCCTCTTCATCGATTGAAGAATCACAAAACGTCACCACCACTTCAGAAGTTTGATAGCTTTGTAAAAGCGTAAACACTTCATCCAATGCGTAGGTTTTATCTTCCCGTGTCCCGTGAATCTCATTGATCAGTGTTTTCCCCGTCCCTACATCAATAGCCGAATAACCGACCGAATAAACCCCATTGTTCTGATCGATGAGCAAGGAGGCGATGTAGTTTTCACTGGGTTCGGCGATGTAATCAAAATTCGTCCCCGGTGAGATGATATTAGAGATATAACGGCGGATATGGGGAGGTTCACCCTGCTGACGTACCAAAACAATCGTATACTTTTTCGACTGAACCAAACGGCTAAGATACCGCTCGATGGAGACACTGGGAACACCGGCAAGAAGCGGATTTTGGAGAGAGTTTTCGAGTATAGTTTTATTTTTACGGGTGAGCTGAATGTTCAAAAATTCGGCAACCTCTTTGGCCTTACCGATTTTCATAAACTCATTATTGACCTCATACACTTCAAAAAATGAACCGATTTCGATGATAACGAGGGTATCAGAGCCATATTTCGCCTCACACGCGGCTTGAAGCTCAAAATACGTTTCGGAGAGGAGCTTATTTTTGTTGTTTAGCAAAGCCCCTATTTCATCCGTACTCATCCAAACCTCTCATTCTAAAAAGTTTAAAATTATAGCAAAGAGGGGCTAAAAGGAGAATTTCTCTTACCCGACAAACCGATAGCCGATTCCGGTTTCAGTGATAATCCACTTCGGTCGGGCAGAATCAATTTCAATCTTTTGACGCAGTTGATTGATAAAAACGCGTAAATAGTGGGTTTCTTGCTGATAACCGACTCCCCATATTGTTTTGAGTAGCCATGCGTGGGTCAGTGCTTTTCCCTGATTTTCCATAAAAACACGGAGGAGTTTAAACTCTTTGGGTGTCAATTTAATCAGTTCATCCTCTATACTCACGATGCGATTAGCAATATCCATACGCATTTCTCCCACAACCAAAATGTGTGATGTTTCCTGCGTGGGAGGGATACGGCGCAAATTTGCTTTTATACGGGCGATCAGTTCATCTGCATTGAAGGGTTTGGTAACATAATCATCTGCCCCAGCATTTAGTGCGATGATTTTGTCTGAATTATTATGGATAGCTGATACAACGATAATTGGAGTTTGTTCATCTTCTCTATAGAACTCTAAGAATTTTACACCGCTTATATCGGGGAGTCCTAAATCAAGTAAAATCAAATCAAAGTGTTCATTAGACGCTTTTTTCAACCCCTCTTTTCCAGTTGCTGCTGTCTCCGTCATAAATCCTGCAAAGGCTAACGTCATGGCAAGCAAACGGCGTATGGAAGCATCGTCATCTACGATTAAAATGCGCTGACTCACGATTCGCTCCGAAGGCTCACGCGAACACAAAAATAACCATTTTCTAAACTAATCGCTAATATTCCGCCGTGAACTTCAATAATGTTTCGTGATAATCGCAATCCAATCCCTGATCCTGGTTTCCCCTCGGAATTATCAAGTCTACTGGGTGCATTACTGAGGGTGGCTATCGTCTCTGCTGAGGGAAGATCACCGTTATTACAAATAAGTACATTGATCTCATTAAATGCCGAAGTTATTTCAACACGCACCTCATCACCATATTTAAACGCATTGTCCAGCAGATTGCCGATTGCCAATTGGAGCAAGGAAATATCAGCCAAAAGGGGAGGAATATCGGGTGAAAAGGAGAGTTTTGCCTGTCGATTCCAGTCATTTTCGGCTATGGCCAATGCCGATGAGACCACTTCCTCCAAACGAAGGGTTGTCTTATTTAGAGGTGTTTTCCCTTCGCGAAACCGCGCATTAACGAGTAAATTATCGATTACTTTTTCCATCCGACGAGATCCCTCGACAATGGTTTGAACCATTGCCTCTTTATCCTTAGCTTCAAGTAAAAATTTGGGATTTGATAAATTGGTGGCCGCACCTCGAATCAGGGTCAAAGGTGTTCTAAGTTCATGCGACAAGAGATCGATTAAACTTTTTTGCATTGTTTCACCGATTTTATTTTCTTTGAAGCCTTTCGTTATTGCATTTAATATCGGTCCCGTCATAAAGGTGGTTACCAATGCCATGATAACAAACATCGTAAAGAGTTCGGCGGAGAGTATCCCCATCTCATACCCGATATTAAGAACCACCAACTCCATCAGCCCCCGCGTGTTCATCAAAATTCCCAAAGCGAAGGAATCCCGCCAATTGAATCCCATGAATTTCGCAGCCAACGAACTTCCCAATAATTTTCCAGTGACGGCAATAATAATAATCAGTCCGCAGATAAGCCACCCATCGCTCGTATTGAGCAATCCGATCTCCGTTCGAAGCCCCGTAAGGGCAAAAAACAAGGGGAGCAATACAAGGAGACTGACGTATTCCAAGCGCGGTGCGATCAGTTCTTTAAGCCTTGAGGTTGCCGAGGAAGGCATCATCGTCCCTGCCATAAAAGCACCGAAGAGGGCATGAATACCGATTGATTCAGTGACCAGTGAAGAGATGAGGAGTAAAACCACAATGGCCGACATGGCGTTCATACTGAGTCGCTCGTTTTGAGTACTCCCAATTTTTGCGAGAAGGGGGCGAATACCATAAAACATAACAACAACATACGCAGCGATAAAGAGCAACAAAAATAAGGATGACCCCAACGTTCCTGAAATGGAGAGGGCGATAATCAGAGCGAGGATATACCATGCGGTGATATCATCCGTCGCGGCGCAGGTAATCGCCATCGCACCGTAGCTAGTATCGGTGAGATTTTTTTCTTTGATAATACGGGCTAGTACTGGAAAGGCAGTAATACTCATCGCAATACCGATAAAGAGAGCAAACGGCATGAACGAAACATTTTGAGGAGCAAACAGCGGATAGAGCCAGTACGATAAGACTACTCCCAAGAAGAAAGGGAAGATGATACTGGCATGACTGATAAATACCGATGAACTCGATTGTTTTTTGATCTTTTCAAAATCGAGTTCCATTCCGACAACGAACATAAAAAATATCAGTCCGAGCTGACTGATGAGGCTGAGATTTCCCAAAGACTCTTTTGGGAATAAAAAGATCGAATATTCAGGAAAAAATAGCCCCAATAACGATGGTCCCAAAACGATTCCAGCGATAATTTCCCCCACAACTGTAGGCTGGGAGACAAAGGAGACTAAAAAACCGAAAAGACGGGTAGCCATCATAATCACAATAATTTGAATCAGCAAAAGAGCTAAAGGGTGGTGTAATTGTTTCAGGAAATTTTCAATAAAACCTGAACTTAGTGTTGTATGGGGCAAAGCGGTGTACAAGAGGGTAGCGCTTTCTAGGGTGCTTCCTTCATGAAGGACATAGGCGATTCCACTACCGAATAAAACGATAATGGCGATATATAAAAGAAGTGTTTTTTTCATAAGGGAAGTGTAGCAGAGATCGTGTCAGGAAAATATCAAGATAGTAATGAGCCATTACCCGACAAACCGATATCCAATTCCCGTTTCAGTGATAATTCGCTTCGGACGGGCGGAATCTATTTCAATCTTTTGACGCAATTGATTGATAAAAACGCGTAAATAATGGGTTTCTTGCTGATAACCGACTCCCCATATTGCTTTGAGAAGCCATGCGTGGGTAAGAACTTTACCGCTGTTTTGCATCAATTTTCTCAGTAATTCAAACTCTTTGGGCGTTAGTTTTAACTCTTCATCATTGAGCATAACGGTATGCGTAGCAATATCCAACGAGAGATTATCACTAAGCAGTCCAGATGAAGCATCCCCCATACCCATACCACGCCTGCGAAGAGCTGCTTTGATCCGTGCCAATAATTCACCCGTACCAAAGGGCTTGGTAAGATAATCATCACAGCCCCCCTCTAACGCTGCTATTTTTTCACCCTCACCAGAGCGAGCAGAGAGGACGATAACGGGTGATTGGCTCCATTCACGAAATCGGGCAAGGAACTCTTTTCCATCCATATCAGGCAATCCTAAATCAAGTAACACTAATGCAGGCGCGTCAATCGCGGCACGAGTCAATCCCTCTTTGCCCGTCGCACTACAAACAAGACGATACCCAGCAGCACTGAGAGCCACTTCGAGAAGTTTGCGTATGGCACTATCATCATCGATAACTAAAATCGTCTCTTTCATCCATATCTCCGTTCTGGTAGTCTCATCGTCACACAAAATTGTATATCATCACTCATCGTTTCCACTTCTCCACCGTGCATTTTAGCAATTCGATAGGCTACATAAAGCCCTAAACCAATCCCCTCTTCTCCCCGAACATTACTCAATCTCGAAAAAGCTTTCCACGCTAAAGAAGCTTCATGGGAAGAAGGAATTGACCCTGTATTACAAATACGAATCATTACACCAAAAGTTTCACGACTGACCGTTACATTAACTGCATCACCATATTTAAAAGCGTTATCGAGAAGATTAAAAATAGCCAATTCAATCAAAACAGCATCCCCACGTATCTGTGGAACATCACTATCAATCACCAACGTTGCCGAAAAAGTATGTTCAGCTTTTGCCAATGCGCTTCCCAATAACTCAGGGATATCACATTCTTGATCCTTGATTTTGAGCACACCGCTTTGAAGGCGTGCCGTATCAAGGAGATTATCAATCAAACGACGCATCCGTTGCGCCCCCGAATCAATGGTCTGATAAAGTTCTTGCTTTTGCTCGTTGTTTAGATTTAACTCTTGTGTTAATAACCCTGAGGATGCCCCCATAATCGCTGCAAGAGGTGTCCGAAGCTCATGAGATAATGACCCTAAAAGCGTCTCTTGGAGCCGCTCAGACGTTTCCAATTCTTTAGCTATAACCGCCCGTGCACTCAGCCATGCAACAATCTGACCAACCGCAATCATAATAATAAAACTAAAGACATAACGGACATCATGGACAGTAAACGTCAAAGTAGGTGGAATGAAAAAGAAATTAAAGGATAGAACAGAGGCGATAGATACGATTAATGTATCTCTACGCCCCAAACGCATCGCGGCATAGAGAATTGGAAGTAGATGAATCATTCCAATATTAACAAGCTGAAGCTCCTCACTAAAAAGTTTGGAAACAAAATCAAGGACGATTAAAAGTAAAAAGGGTGGGACAATCGCGTACATGATTGAATTATAAACCATCCATCGTTAAATCTCAGCTCGGCGTGCAACACCAATCAGTTTTTCATGGGGAAAATGATAAAAGCTGACGAAGTTAGGAGAGACATCTTTGATAAATGCAAATATTTTCCATATCAAATTATCCGAAACAATCTCCTCATCCCCGTAAAAGATAGTACGTTCATCGATATTTTTCTCACGTAAAATTGCCTCAACATTCAAGGTCTCCATATATCCCGGTCGAATACTCAGTAAATCAAGCCCTTCTCCTAAGGGTGAAAGCTCACTTGTTATCCCATGTGGCTCATACGAGGGGTGTACCGTTACAATAATATTTCGCTCATATATAATCCCGTTTTGGAACATCGTTTTCGATATATAAGCAGGGATAGCTTCAGCATTACGCGCAAAAAACAACGCTGTCCCCTCTACGTGAAATCCATGAGCATAGCGTTTGATGTACTCAGCCAAAAAAAGCTCTTTATCAATCGGGACAAAGCATCTATAAAGACGCTTTTGTCCTTGGGTATAAATAATTACGATCAAGAGAGGAACCGATGCAATCACTAATGACCAATACCCACCATGGGGAATTTTGAGCCAACAAGAGACAAAGAAAACAATACTCGTTAATCCAGCAATTATGGAAATAGCCATTTTGAAATACTTCCGTTTAAACATAAAAATCATGCTCATAAGGACACCTGTAATACTCATCGCACCCGCCACCGAGAGACCGTAAGCAGCAGCTAGTTTACCTGATTCACCGAAAATAAATAACATGGCAACGACACACACGAACAAAAACCAATTTATTGAACCAACATAGATTTGACTGCGTAATTCACTCGAGGTATAATTAACATTAAAATGGGGAAAGATACGAGTCGTCATTGCCTGATACAATACTGAGAATATCCCGCTAATCATCGCCTGTGAAGCAATTACCGTCGCCATAACACTTAACAATAACATCGGAACATACAAAGCAGGAACAAGAGTATGATAAAGTTCAAAAAATGGACTTTTTACCGCCTCAGGATGGGAAAGTAAAAATGCCCCCTGACCAAAATAAGAAAGAAGCAATGCAACTGAAGCGAAAAGCCATCCTTTGAGAATTGGTAATCGTCCCAAATGTCCCATATCAGCATAGAGGGCTTCCCCACCCGTTGCACATAACAAAACATCCGCTAAAACAACAAATGCAATAAACGGATGATTCGCAATAAAATCAATCGCGTATAATGGTGAAATCGCCTTTAGAACTTCCGGTGACTGAAATAAGAAATAACCGCCGCCAAGTGCGAGGGCAAAAAACCATACCACCATAATAGGACCAAATGCACTGGCAACTTTTTCGACCCCCTTTTTCTGAACAGCAAACAATGCAAATGCAATTCCAGCAGCAATAACAAGCAAGATTATTTTTGGCGTATCTTCATACCCAGGAATCAAAGCGATTCCCTCGACCAAACTTAATATACTAATCGCGGGGGTGATAACACCATCTCCGATCATCAACGAAATACCGATAAATCCTAATGCACTTACCAAAGCTGTAACACGTACCCCTTTGAGATAGGGAAGCAAAAGCTGCACCAAAACAACCGTTCCCCCTTCTCCACGCTTAGAGAGGCTGGTTGCTAACCATGCATATTGAACAGTTACAAGCATCAACATTGTCCAAAATACAAGAGAAAGTATTTGAAAAATTGTCTCAGGTGTCGGCTGAACCAACAATAAAATAACCGCAAAGGTATAGATAGGACTTGTTCCAATATCGCCGTAGACAACCCCAAGCGATTTAATAACCATCATTTCACTTTTAATGCGTTCTTTAAGTGTCATAATTTTCCTTTTTAAATTAGGATTTTCATGGCTTATTATAGATGTTATTGTATCAGTTTGGTCTCAAGATAATAGGGAGCGGTATAAAGAAAGTATAAAGAGAAGTTCCCCGAAGGGAAAAGAAAAATTAAATTCGAGCGTAAGAGACGCTAATGCACGCATTAAGAGCCGCTAGCTCTTTGAGAGTTTTATCACTAACAGCAGAATCAACGATAATAACCGCCAATGCCTCACCGCTTTTATTACGACCGAGACGGAAATCGGCGATGTTCACTTCATGAGCAGCAAGCAATGTTCCTACTTGACCAATAACACCTGGAATATCGGTATTTTTGAAGAGAATCATATTTCCCTTTGGCTCAACATCGACACCAAAGCCGTTAATATCAACAATACGTTGAACATCATCACCAAACATTGTCGCACTGATTTCAATCACATCTTTATCGGTTGTAAGACGTACGGTGATAAGATTTTTATACACAGGACTTCCAGCGAGTTCTTCCGTATCAACTTTGATCCCCCGCTCACTTGCAACAAAATCAGCATTGACATAGTTAATCGTCTCACCTGATGTTTCCGCCAATGCACCCACCGTTACAAACGTAGCAAGAGAACCAACATACTCGGCAATATCACCACGTCCACTTACCTTGATGGAGATGATCGGTGCTTTATTGATTTGAGATGCCAAGAAGCCAATTTTTTGTCCCATTTCAAGAAATGGCTTTACAAAAGAAGGTATTTTCGTCTCATCAATAGGGAGATTAAGGGCATGAGGATACGCAATTCCTTTTGCCGCTTCAATCGCTTGTTGTGCTGCTTCAAGTGCAATACCCAATTGAGATTCAAAGGTATTAGCTCCTAAGTGAGGAGAAACACAGATGTTATCCAAATCAAGAAGTTTATGATCCGTTGCTGGTTCTTTGTTAAAAACATCAATTCCTGCAAAACGGATTTTTTTGGATAGTAGACCGTCGTACAAAGCATCTTCATCGTACAAACCACCGCGTGCACAGTTGATAAGGACAACACCGTCTTTCATTCGGGCAATCTCATCCGCACCAATCATTCCGACTGTCTCTTTGTTTTTTGGAGTATGAATCGTGATAATATCACACGCTAATATATCCTCAAAATTGGTCGTATACTTAGCACCAACATCGGTTGCTTTTGAAGCATGGATATAAGGATCGTAGGCAATAACATCCATTTCAAAAGCCTTAGAACGGATACCAACACGACTTCCAATGTTACCAAAACCAATTACTCCTAATTTTTTGCCCTTAAGCTCATAACCATACCACTTCTCACGTTTCCATACACGTTGATTCTTCAAATGATCATGAGAATACGGAAACATACGCATACATGAAAGGATATGGGTCATCGTCAGTTCAACAGCCGCAATAGTGTTCGCAGTAGGGACATTCATCACGATTATCCCCTCTTTAGAACATCCAGGAATATCGACATTGTCAACACCAACACCAGCACGAACAACCGCTTTTAGCTTCCCTCTAGCCGCCGCAATAAACTTTTCATCCACATCTGTAGAACTTCGAGTAATTGCCACATCTGCAGTTGCCACGACATCGAGCAATGCTGTTTTATCCATATCAGCCGCAAAAATCATCTCAATCTGATCATCCGAACGAAGGAGATTAAGCCCTTCTTCATGAATATGATCGCAAACGACAATTCTAAATTTTTCCATGGGGTTGTCCTCTTTAAAGCGGCGAAAGTGTCGCTAATATTTGATTGGTTTTTAATTTTATTGCTCAGTTGAAAGAGTGGGAGGCTGCACGTTAGTTAGATTGTCATCGGTTTGCAGTGTAAGCTCATTAACGGGATATAAATATCCCTTCTCATCACTTACTGTCAAATCATTGATCCAACCGTGTGAGCGTTCCTCAACACCCGCAGGCGAACCTTGTGAGTGTAGATTTTCCTCTTCAAGAGAAACTTTTGGATTTATTTGTATCATAAATACGACGATAAAAATCGCTACGGTAATGGCTATTGTTGGAAATAGCCAATACACGAATCGTCGCATCCAATCTCTATCTCAATTTATCTTTAATCAAATCACCCAAGCTATTGCTCTCGTCATCATTGATTTCATTGAGCATCTCTTGATCTTTAATACGCTCTAATTTACGTACTGAAAGACGGATACGATCACGTTTTGCATCAATAACCAAAATTACTGCTTCAATCGTTTGACCAATTTCAAGCTCTTCTGGAATCATTGGTGAAAGATCTTCGTTACGAATAAGAGCGTCAACGCCCCCTTCTAATGAAACGAATACACCGAAATCTTTTACATCACGAACCGTTGCACTAACGACTTCGTTCATCTTGTGAGTTGTCGCAAATTTATCAATTGGACTCTCTTCAAGAGATTTACGGTTCAAAGAGATTTTTTCATCTTCAGTGTTAATTTTTGCAATTTTCACTTCAATTTCATCACCGATTTTCAATGTTTCTTTACATTTAACATTTTTGTCCCATGAAAGATCTTGATTGTGAAGCAACCCTTCAACACCATTAATTTTGATAAATGCACCAAAATCAGTCAATGAAGTTACAGTACCCTTAACGATATCACCTTCACGTGATTTTTTCAAAAATTCTTCAAACGGTTTTGGTTGAAGACGTTTATAAGAAACACGTAATTTATGCGTATTTGAATTAATTTCGATCACTTCAACATCAATTTCTTGACCCAATGTCAAATAATCTTTAGGGTGTTTGATATTTTTATCCCATGTGATTTCAGAGACGTGCAAGAAACCTTCAATATCATTACCCAAGTCAACAAAGATACCATACGGTTCAATATTACTAACCGTTACTGTAATGGTATCACCCTCTTCCAATGCTTCTTCAACTTCTTTCCAAGGATCCGATTGTACCGCTTTGATAGAGAGAGAAAGGTGACGCTTGTCTTTGTCATAAGCGATTGCTTTAACCGTTACAATGTCACCCTCTTTGTAAAGTTTTGATGGATTAACTGGACCTTTGTAGCTGATTTCATTGTAATGAACCAACCCATCAATTCCGCCAACATCAACGAACATACCATAGCTAGTAATTTTCTTGACAGTACCTTGGATGATTTTATCTTCTTCCATCAACGCATCAATAACTTCTTTTTTGCGTTTACGCTCATCATTGAAAAGTTTACGACGTGATACAACAATTGATGCTTCAGCAGGATCAACTTTAACGACTTGTGCTTTAATCGTTTTGCCCACTACTTGATCAGTTTCTTTGAATGCAGCAAGTGAACGTGGAAGGAAAAAGTGAACATCATCTGCTTCGAGAAGATAGCCACCCTTATTTTTCTTTGTTACCAATGCTTCAATCACAACTGATTCAAAATCTTCTTTATGAAGATTAATAAATGCTAAAGTTTTCTCTTGCTCAAGTACTTTTTTATAGGAAATCTTAGGACGCTCATTATAGTGTCCAATAACCATTACAGTGATTTTATCACCGACGTTGAAAAGAAGTTTTCCCTCAGCATCACGAATCTCATCAAGAGAGAGAATCCCCTCAAGCTTTTCACCAACACCCACTAATGCACGGTTCTCATCCTCTTGGATCTCTACAACTTCACCCTCTGTAATGCGCGTGGATTCTTGCTCTTTGAACGATGCCTCCAGCATTTCAGCAAAATTTTCTTCTTCATACGCTTCGTTATCAAACGCCATGCCTATTCCCTTGTAACTAAAAATTGGCTAATTGTAGCGTAAAAATGCTTTCTTTAGGATAAGAATGAGGATTTTAAGAGCTGGATAAAAGTTTAATGCGTTCAATAACAGCTTGAATAATCCAATCAGGGGTAGATGCCCCCGCACTGATACCACAAAAATCTTTCTTATCAAACCATTCTGCCTGCAAATCTTCATCACTTTCAATGTGATAACTAGAAGAACATTCATCCAGTGCAATTGAATACAGTTGCTTCGTATTAGAAGAATTCTTTCCCCCAATAACAATCATAACATCTGCTTCTTTTGCAATTTTCCGAACAGCATCTTGATTATCAAATGTTGCATTACAGATTGTATTAAAAACACGAACTTCTTTGTGCGAAATCATTAATTTTGCGACAATACGTTGATAATCTTCAATACGACGTGTTGTTTGAGCCACAACAGCGACTTTCTCACGCAGTACTAACGCATCCACTTCATCGGCTGAATTTACAACATAGGCATGCCCTACGGCATAACTTTTAACCCCTTTGATCTCTGGATGTGCTTCATCTCCAAAAATAAGAACATCATATCCTTGTGAGGACATCTCTTCACAAATTTGCTGTGGTTTTGTAACGTACGGGCACGTTGCATCAATAACATCAACATTACGTTTATGCAAAAGAGCCAACTCGTCCTTAGGAATTCCATGCGTTCGAATAACGGCAACATCCCCTGCTTGAAATGAGTGCAAATTTTCACTCAATGCCACATTAAAATCACGCTTCAACCGCTCAATTTCATTAGAATTATGAATCAATGGTCCGTATGTAGCCGAGTTTTTATTCTCTTCAGCAATCTTGATGGCACGCTTCACCCCAAAACAAAAACCGTAACTCTCAGCTAGCTCTATTTTCATCGATTAACCTTGGTACACTGTGCAAGCAACTCAAAAAAGTTTGGAAATGACGTATTGATACACTCAATATCCTCAACTTCCATCCCACATCGTATTCCTGCAATACAAAAACTCATCGCAATACGGTGATCACCATGACTATTAACTCTAGCAGAATGTAATGTTCCACCCATAACAGCATATCCATCCGAAAATTCTTCGGTAGAAATCCCGCAAAGATTCAAATTATCCACAACGGTTTTAATACGATCTGACTCTTTTACACGAAGTTCTTGGGCATTTTGTATAACGCTTTTACCCTCAGCACATGCCATTGCAATCGAAAGTACAGGAAGCTCATCAATCAGCCACGCAATATTTTCGGATACTACAACTGCTTTTAAGGGTGCATATTTTACGGTAATAGATCCTATCGGCTCATACTTTTCACTTGTCACTGTATAGGTAATATTAGCACCCATACGTTCCAACACTTTGAACGCTTCAATACGAGTTGGATTCAAAGTCACTCCTTCAATCACAGTTGAAGAGTTAGGGGTAATAGCCGCTGCGACCGCAAAGAAAAAGGCACTGGAAGGATCAGCTGGAACACGAATAGAAAGAGGGGTAAGAGGCTTTTCAAGGGGCCAGATTTTTGTTTCAAGAGCGTTACATTCAATATGAGCACCCATACCCAACAACATTCGCTCTGTATGGTCTCGACTCAATTCGGGTTCACGAAAAGTACACATACCATCCGAACGAAGCGCTGCGAGGATCATCGCGCTTTTTACCTGCGCCGAAGCTACTTTTGATTCATAACTAAACGCTTTAAGAGATGCACCACGGATTGATAAAGGGGCTAAATCCCCATTATTTCGACCATCTAGCTGTGCCCCAATATTTCGTAATGGCTGTGTCACTCGCTTCATAGGACGACGCTTGAGATATTCATCCCCTGTAAGGATAAAATGTCCCTCAGCCGAAGAGAGAAGCCCACAAAAGAGGCGCATTCCTGTTCCTGAATTACCACAATCAAGTATTTCCGATGTTTCATGTATTCCATGTGAAGTGATTGTAATGACTTTTCCGTCGTCGTGAATATCAGCGCCCAATTGACCTACGATCTTAAGGGTATTAAGGGTGTCTTCCGCACGTAAAAAATTTTCAATTCGACTCTCACCTTCCGCTAGAACTGCAAACATGGCGCAGCGATGAGAAATTGATTTATCAGGAGCAATCGCATCACTTTTAAAATCAAAGGATACTGCTGGAAAAACCTTAGCCGACATCATCGCAAACCAATCCCTAACTCTTCTTTAAGCCCATTCAAAATAGACTCCATTACCATAGTAATATCCTCTTCTTCTAGTGTTTTATCCATAGATTGAACAACAAAACGGATACTAAGACTGATAGTATCGCCCAACGCTTCAGAGGAATAACGATCTACAGGATAAAAACGTTGTATCTCAATAGGAGCATATTTTGAAATAACTTCTTTTATCACGTCATACTGTAATGCTTTTGGAATAACAACACTTAAATCTCTATACGATGCTTGAAATTTGGAAAATGGTTGTGCCTGAACCAAACCATAAGGAAGTGAATCCATATCAATTTCACATATAAAGGTAGCTGAAAGATCAAATTGCGCTTCAACATTTGGGTGAACACGGAAAAGTTCGCCTGATTCCACTCCGGTAATCATCACTTTTGCGCACATATAAGGGTGTGCTAACGTGTGTGTTGGTGTGTGCGCCAACATTTCAAACGATCCAATAACATCTGAAATTTTCTGAGCGAACATTGGTAAATCCGCAACAGATGGCTTCCCTGCATTAGAGATTTTTTCCCCCATAGATGCACCTGAAATAATAAATGCAATACGTTTGCTCTCAATACGCTTAGGGTCAAACACCATTCCCGATTCAAAAAGTGCTATCTTTTTTTGATTTACTTTCACATTGGCACTCGCTGAATTGAGCAATCCAATCATCAAAGTTGGTCGCAAAGTATCAAGGGTTGCCGTAATAGGATTAAGAAGTTCACTATCACTTTGGGTACATTCAAACCCAAAACGTTCACATACAGCACGCTCATTAAAGACAAAATGGACGCTCTCAAAGAATCCACTCTGGGCACTACGGTGGCGGTACATTCGAATCTTACGATACGTCTCTAAGTCATCTGTATTTTGATTCTTTTCAGCAAAAACCAATGGTTTTGAGGGGATATTATCAATCCCAACCATACGAACAATCTCTTCAACAATATCTTGTTTATTCACAATATCATGACGAAAACGGGGAACAGAAATGGCGAAGGTGGATGCTTTAGGCTTACTAATTCCCATCCCTAAATTTTTCAAAATTTGTGTCAATCTTGTTTTATCGATTTTCATCCCAATAAATGATTCAAATTCCCCTTCATCCATCGTTACTACACGTGTTTCATGCTGATATTGAAGCTCTATTTGCCCCCCATAAATTGCTGATGGGGTATATTTTTCAAGCAATCCCATAACATAACGGATACCCATCTGTAACTCGGGTTCGCTTCCACGAGACGTATGATAATAGTGCGGGCAACTGGTGACTTTTTTCTCACCCATTTTTTTTGCAATAATATCAGGAGAAATGTAACTTGCTTCAATAATTGCTAACCCAGTATTTTTAGAAAAATGACTCTCTTCATTTTGTGAAACGCCAACAACTGAAAGATGCTCTTTGCCATACAAAGAGGTATACCCATTTTCATCATTGGAAAGAGTAAGCAATGATTTAGCATTTCCTGTTTCTTCTAACATTTCAAAAGGATAAGCACGTAAAATAACTCCCGTGCTATGCGTTGTATACTTCAATAATGTATCCATAACACAGAGAGAATTTTCTTCTAATATTGCCATACGTAACGTGATCAAAAAGGGAATAGTAAGCTCTTTGATCTCTACAGCACCAAACAATAATTCAACATCATACGTCTCAGCATGTTGAAGTTGTAAAATACGTCCTATCCCTAAACGCCCTTCTTGCTCAACTTTTTGAGTATTTTCACGAAGTTCTTTGTTAAATGCCGCACTTAAATCACGTGCTACTCCATGAATACTCAAACAATCACCGCGATTAGCCGTCAGTTCAATCTCAATAATATCATCATTAAAAAGCGGATAGGAGTTCAACTCTTTGCCCGCTTCAAGGAGACCGATACTGGAATCGAGAATCATAATCCCCTCGCCCATTGAGGGTAATCCAATCTCTTTAGACGAACATATCATTCCGTGTGAATCCATGCCACGAAGTTTTGCTTCTTTGATAATCAATCCACCGGGAAGTTCTGCCCCAACAGTTGCCACTGCAACGTAAATGCCAGCACGCACATTTGAAGCACCGCAAACGATTTGACGAATATCAGAACCCACATTGACCTGACATACATTGAGTTTATCCGCATCAGGGTGTTTTTCACAACTCTCAACGTATCCAATAACCACTTTTGCAGGAACAGAAATAACCTCATGACGATCAACTTCTAAGCCAATAGCATTAAATGTTTTTAATAACTGCTCCGTTGAAATAGCATTTAGATCAATCCATTCATTTAACCAATTTTTTGTAACGATCATCTAAACTGCTCCAATAATCTAACATCACCCTCAAACAGTGAGCGTAAGTCTCCGATACGGTGAATCAACATCGCGAACCGTTCGACTCCAAGTCCAAATGCGTAACCACTGACATTTTCATACCCAACCGCTTTAAACACATTTGGATCCACAATACCGCATCCGAGCACTTCAAGCCAACCTGTTTTTGAACAGACACGACATCCCTTGCCAGCACAAAAAATACAGCTAATATCAACTTCAGCAGAAGGCTCCGTAAAAGGGAAAAAACTAGGACGGAAACGGACATCAATATCCCCAAACATCGTTTTTAGGAAATCCTCAAGGATAAATTTGAGATTTGCAAAAGAGACTTTCCCCTCTTCTTCCACAACCAACCCTTCTACTTGATGAAACATAGGGGTATGGGTCAAATCATAATCACGACGAAATACTGACCCTGGCGCAATCATACGAATGGGCGGTTTAGTATTCATCATCGTACGAATCTGTACGGGTGAAGTGTGCGTACGCAACAATTTTGCATCTTTAAAATAAAAGGTATCTTGCATATCACGTGCAGGATGGTATTTTGGAAGATTTAATGCTTCAAAATTATGAAAATCATCCTCCACCATAGGACCTGTTTGCACCGAGAAATTCATCGCTACGAAATATTCAACAATTCGATCCATTGTTTCCATAACAGGATGAAGTGAACCTCGCTCACTAGTAGGGGAATATAGACTTACGTCAATTGCTTCCTCTTTCATTGACGCATTCAAATGCTCCATTGCCAAAAAGAGTTTTCGATCTACTAATAGAGCATTCAGACCCTCTTTGTGAATATTCAACTCTTTTGCAAATGTCCCCTTTTCTTCATTAGGAACATCTTTCATACGGGCGAACTCAGCGTTCATAATCCCTTTTTTTCCGAAAACGGCGATCCGAATCTCTTCGATTTTATCAATCGAGTCAGCCGATTTTATAGCGCTATACCACTCTTCCAAAGCCTAATCTCCATCGTTTATTATATTGAGCAATTGTAGTGAAATCTCTTTTACAATAAGCTTCAAGGGGAAAGGTGTATGCTACAATGTGGGAAAAAAGAGGTTTAACATGTGTATCTTTTGTAAAATAGTCAACGGTGAAATTCCTTCTAATCTCGTCTTTGAGGATGAAAATTTCTTTGCATTCCACGACATTAACCCCAAAGCGCCGATCCATGTATTGGTTATTCCAAAAGTGCATTATAGTAGTTTCAACGATATTCCCGGAGAACTTATGGGAAAAATGGGGACATTTATGCAAGTGTTGGCAAAAAATTTAGGTGTCGATGAGAGTGGATACCGTATTATTAGTAATATTGGTGAAAACGGTGGTCAAGAGGTGGGACATCTCCACTTTCACCTTCTCGGTGGAGCAAAGCTTCAGTGGGGACATTTTGCCGACGCGGATCCAAAGGATTTCTTTTAATTTAAAACGAAATCCCGTTCGTGGTGAGCTTGTCGAACCATGAACTAGCCCTTCGACAGGCTCAGGGCGAACGGACTTTATTTACGAATTACACCCTTGCAATGTACCGAAATCAACGGCAACTCCCCCACCGCTTATCATTGTCTCATTTTCGCGAATCATTTTGCCATTGTGAACAATCGTATAGGTGATGGTAGTATTGTCACGAATGGTATTAATCGTTGAACAGTAAGTCTCCAAACTTGCCATAACCCATCGTGCTGCCAATGTATCATCAGCATTTGAATTAAAACGGTATTCGAGATGAAGTGTATTGAACTTTTTCGGAGCGCTCTCATTTCGCACCACCTCCCCATCCACTTCAAGATTGGACACTTCAAATCCTTGTTGCTTGGGTAACATTACAACATCCGTTGCACTGCACGCAATAATCCCGCTCAAAAAATATTCAATCGGTGAAATTACGGGGCAATCAATAACAAAACTGCTTTTTTCCGTCTTCGCTTCAAAACGCATTCCATCTTGATGACTTACAGTAATTTTCATTTCACATCCTTGAGATAATGGTCAAAATACAAAATTTGCTCCAGTGTACGCACCTCAGCCGTTCCCCCAGCAGATGTGCGGGCATTCATCGAGTGTTCGATACTGAGATAACGTAGTACATCCTCTTTGATACGGTTGTCGATAGCGTGAAGCTCCTCATACGCTATCTCACTCAAATCAATTTTAAGAGCCTCAGCACGTGCTACTGCTTTTCCCGTAATAAAATGGGCTTCACGAAAAGGGACACCACAATGTGCTACCAAATAATCAGCTAAATCGGTGGCGCTTAGATGCCCCAATTTGCACGCATTTTCCATATTTTGAGGTTTTACCGTCATTGTTTTAAGGGCTTCACGTAGAATTTCAAGCGAAATTTCTGCTGTTTCTACACTATCAAAAACTCCCTCTTTATCCTCTTGCGTATCTTTATTGTACGCTAATGGCAACCCTTTCATCACCGTCAACAATCCCATAAGATTTCCATACACACGCCCTGTTTTTCCACGAAGTAGTTCAGGCACGTCTGGGTTTTTCTTTTGTGGCATAATAGAGGAACCCGTCGAATACTCGTCTGAGAGCTCTACAAAACGAAACTCATAACTCGACCATAGGACAAGTTCCTCAGAAAGACGTGAAATGTGCATCATCAAGGTTGAAATATTAAAAAGGATTTCAAGTGCAAAATCACGATCACTCACGGTATCCAGACAATTAATACTCACCGAATCAAAACCCAATGTTTTCGCCGTCATCTCACGATTGATGTTGTGCGGTGTCCCAGCAAGGGCAGCGCATCCGATAGGGGAAACATTATTACGGATATAGGAACTCTCAAATCGCTCAATATCGCGCTTAAGCATCGCGGCGTATGCCAATAAGTGAAATCCAAAATTAATCGGCTGTGCATGCTGTAAATGAGTCATCCCTGGAAGGAGTGTTGTAGTATGAAGACGTGCAATATCAACAATAGCACCCATTAATGATTGTATTCCCTTAACAATTTCTCCATTTTTGCGCAATACATAGCGACGAAAATCAAGAGCAACTTGATCGTTTCGGCTACGTGCTGTATGAAGTTTTTTTCCTGCATCCCCGATGATATTGGTCAATCGCTTCTCGATTGCCATGTGTAAATCTTCATCTCCAATTTTCCATTCAAACGATCCAGATTCAATTTCACTAAGCACTTGCGCCATCCCCGATTCAATCAATACCAGTTCTTCGTGTGTCAATATTCCCTGATGTGCCAACATTTGCGCATGAGCCACAGATCCCTCAATATCTTCCCGATATAATTTTTGATCAAATAGTATAGAGGCATTAAAGTGTTCCAATAATGACGATGCATCCTGTGCAAAGCGTCCTGACCACATTTTTTCCATGATATCTCCGAGTGTTTAAAAGTGAAGTATTTTAGCGAAGTTTGGTTTAGAAACCATTACCACGAAGGTAATGATAGAGGGGAATTAGTTGCAGGCGGGGACGTTTCCACTATCTTTTGCGTATTCGACTAAGAAATCTTCCAAATGCTTAGAATCTTTTACAAATTTACGATCATTGAAATAACTCCATGAAGCTTCTGCCTTTTTGGAAGTAAGGTGAATATCAACAAGTTTTTCACCTTTTCTATCCATAATTTTCTCCCATGTACGTATGTTTTTCGATGCAGCCAATTCCTGACCACCTCCATGACATCCTTTACACGACTCCACATAAACCTTTTGCCCTTTATACGTTGCTGCATTTAAAGACGAAATAGTGGAGATTATTAAAAACGAAATAAGAGTACCAACTTTAATCATTTGATTGTACTTCCCCTGTTGAGATAAAATCTTAAATTATAGTACATTAGCCATTCTAATAGAGAGCTTAATACCCCCTAGAGCTGGTACTTTTTCTCTAAGAGTGGATCCAAATCCCACAAGGAGAGTAATTTTAATTTTTCAACAATATTCACACTACAGTTAACGTCCCCTGGCCATTCACGCTCAAATCCATCTGCAAGGGTTTTGTCTGTGCCATCAATAGAAACAATTTTTCCACACACAGCAATATCTCGTCCAGCATCAATATTATTTGCCACTCTCCATAAGAGCATATAAGGATTATCCAAATCATTTTTGGCAACGTCCACAACAACAACGATACGAATATAAGCCTCAAGTGAGGATAGCTTTTCGGCAATTTTGGCAAATGAGCCGATTTTATTCACACTCATTACCGTAATCGGATTTGCTGTATGGCGCATATATTGGATAATAGCTTGAACCTCAGGGACAAGAGCTTGTATCCGACCCAAAAGATCATTATTCTCTAAGGTATCTGGTTTTTCAAGTGAATACGATGCCGTAAAATCAATCCCTAGTTTTCCACCGACAAGAGCTTCAGGACTTGAGTGATCGAGTGCATCAGTAATCCCCTCTGAGATAAAGAGACATTTAGGAATAAAACGGTTGAGGGCATAGGTCACCAATGCAACATAGTTCGTCAGCTTGGGGGCATCTTCACCGAAGAAGAGGGCATGTTTGACAAAACTCATCTGTCCAGAACCCCAAAAAAGGTGCATAAACTGTTTCGTATGCCCTTTGTACAACGGCTTCATCTTCGCTAAGATCAAATTGTGAAATACCCCATTTTCTGGCATATGGTAATCGATCAAATCCGCCGCATTGGTTTTAAGCAACGGTAAAAATACCCGCTCCGTCGCCCATCCCATATATTTATCTTCCAAAGGTGGCTTGCCCACAACGGTTGCAAGATAATAAGGTTTTTTACGCTGCGTAATGGCGCTCACTTCCATCACGGGATAATGTTCTGCAAGGGTGTAATATCCCGTATGATCCCCAAAAGGTCCTTCTAAAACCAGTTTTTCAGGATCAACCCATCCTTCAATAACGAAATCAAGATCTTCGGGAATGTAGAGGGGGGTCGTGATGGATTGTACTAGCTTGGGAGACTCTTTTTTTATCAATCCATAAAGGAGCAACTCATTGACTCCGTAAGGTAAAGGAGCTGTCGCACACCACGTATAGAGAGGATCACCACCGATACCGATAGAAACGGGCATTTTTTTACCTGCACGTTGATATTGATCGAAAAAGTGGGAGGAATCTTTGTGAATTTGCCAGTGCATGCCCAAATGGTTTTTATCGTACACTTGAAGACGGTACATTCCTAAGTTTACCACATCACCCTCTAAGCTTTGTGTATAAACTTGCCCCATAGTGATAAAAGGACCGCCGTCTTCTTCCCATGTCGTTAGAATCGGTAAGTCATACAGATTAATCGCATCCCCTTGAGAAATAATCTCTTGACACGCACCACGACCTTTGAGTTTTTTCGGAAAAATATCCTTCATTGCAAAAAGGTCACCCAACATTCCGATTTTTTCTTTGAATCCTTGGGGAGGTTTCATATGGAGAAGCTTTTCAATCTCTGACGCAACTCCCTCAACTTCACGTCCAAAAAGAAGTTCCGTCCGTTTATACGAACCAAAAAGATTCATGACTACGGGTGTAGTAAAAGCTTTATTATTTCTAGCATCCATAGGATGAGTAAAAAGAAGCGCTTTTCCTCCATCCTCTTTTTTGACTTCGGAATACGCTAGATGGGGGATTTCAAGGTGTATATCAAGAGGGGTATTAATAACGCGCAACTCCCCCTGTGATTTGAGGAGATCAATCGTCTTTTTGAGAGTCATACTTTGTGTCCGTCCGCCATTATTTCAGCACGATGTAACAACTCCATCGCCCCTTTTTCAATAAGACGACGCGCCATCGCTTCACCTGCACCCTTAATCGTATCTATTCCAACCGTTATTTCTTCACCCATTATTTCCGATCCATCTGGCAATCCCAATGTTGAGCGAACAATAACCTCACCATTCTCCTGCACTCGTGCGCTCACTCCGATAGGAACTTGACATCCCCCTTGAAGCGTATCCACAAATTCACGCTCAATAGTCGTTTCGATACGGCTGTTTGTATCCTCTAAAAGAGCGGCAATTTCCAACACCCATGGCTCATTAACCGTTTCGATGCCTAATGCACCCTGCCCCATAGAGGGAATCATCTCATCCAGTGAAATAGGATAAAAATACTCTACTAAATCAGAAAATCCAAGACGATTAATCCCAGCCGCTGCCAAAATAATGGCATCAAATTCCCCCTCTTTTAGTTTGCGGATACGCGTATCGACATTTCCCCGTAAATCTTTGATCACCAAATCGGGGCGTTGTTGACACAATTGCATACGGCGACGAAGTGACGAGGTTCCCACAACAGCACCCTGAGGTAACGAGACAATATCGGGATACTTTTCACTTAACATCGCATCACGAACATCTTCACGCGTCGTAATTGCGGCAAGGATCAACCCCTCAGGCATAACAGTAGGAACATCTTTGAGCGAATGAACCGCCATTTGCGCCTCACCTGCTAGCATCGATTCTTCAATCTCTTTGAGAAACAACCCTTTCCCCCCAATTTTAGCGAGGGGAACATCCAAAATTTTATCACCTGTGGTAATAATGATTTTGAGTTCTACTTCAATATCGGGACGCGCCGACTCGATTACCGATTTAATATAGCGTGATTGCCAAAGAGCCAGCTTACTTCCACGTGTTGCAATAGTGAGTTTTTTCATCCGTTATTGTACCTTTACGTCTTTATATTTCATTTTTTTCGTGTCTTTTTCGCCGTTAAAAAATACCGTGGGGGTACCGTTAACCATCATTCCACGAACTACTTTTTGATCAAAATCGAACTGTTTTAGCACAGAAGAGCGACGTAAATCGGCAACAATTAGCTTAGTTTTAAAGGTTTTATTAAACGCATCAATAATTTTTTGCTCATTTTTTTCATTCGGATCAATATCCACTTGGTACATTTTAAGGGTGACATTATCCATTCCATTTTGCTCTGCCACAATCGCGGCTTTGCTCAATGCCACAGACGCAGGATGAAGCTGTGCAAGGGGAAAGTGGTAGTAATAAACGGCAAATGTTTTGGGATATTTCGTCATATAACTAATTGCTTCGGGGACAAATTTACGACAAAATGGACAAAGAGGATCGGAGAAAATCACCACTTTATTTTTGGCATTCATATCACCGCTAATAAGATTGGCTTTAGTGTAATACGAAGCGCTAAAATCAGGGGCAATCGTGTCGTTATAACGCTCCCCTGTTTTTAGATTAACCAGCTCAGGAGCAATCACATCACCATTAACAAAATAGGTGCCATTTTGATTGAGATGACGATTTTCTGCGCCTTGTTTAACATCGGCTTCAATACTGACAAAATAAGCTTGCCACCCTTTCATCCCTAAAACATTTTGTTTACCGTTTATATCTACTTGCAAGTTACTAATATTCGGATTATTTCCAATCCCTTTTTTTAAAAATGAGACTACATCCGCATCTGTTGCAGCGTATACACTAGCGCAAAGCAGGAGAGTCGCTGATAATTTCGGCATCAATAACATTGTCATCCTTTGAATAATATGAGGTTTTTTGGTGTGTTTGTAAATCTTCTTGCGGGTATTTTGGCGTAAAACGATTAACGATTAGCTGACCCAAGAGAAAAAATTGAATTCCTACCGCGATAATATCGGTCAGTATCCCCGGTAAAATAAGCAAAATTGCGGCTAAAAGAGATAAGAGATTCCGCTTATAAAACCCATTCGCATCAACACGTCGCTCTTTGAGTTCCATAATGTTGGCGAAAAGGGTAGTGCGAAAGTTAAAAAGTATCCCTATCCCAATAAAAGCACTGAATACTATTTCTCCAAACATCATAAATCCACCAATTTTGGAAGCCACTTCACTGCTAATGAATACTTCTAGAAATAAGTAGAGTAAAAAATAGATCATCCGATCAATTCCGTTAGTTTTTCCATCACTTTATCGGCATCAACGGTAATCCTCTCACTTGTTGCACGTACCAAAATTTGAACTTGTCCATTATTGAGCTCTTTTCCGACAATAACGGTAAAAGGGAATCCTATAAGCTCTGCATCGGACATTTTGAATCCAAAACGCTCTTTACGATCATCTAATATTGCTTCAATCTTATGTGTTCCTAATGTTGCGTAGAGTTCTTCCGCGTAGGCTAAATGCGCCTCTTCTTTGATATTGGAGACCATAACATTGACCATATACGGAGCCGTTGCATGCGTCCAGATACACCCTTTGTCATCATGGTGCTGTTCGATAACGGCAGCTACAAGACGGCTTACTCCCATCCCGTACGTCCCCATTATGAAGGGCTGAGAACGACCATTTTCATCCAAAAATTCAGCTTTGAGTGGTGCCGAGTAAACCGTACCCAATTTGAAGATATGTCCAACTTCGATCCCCTTGGTATGCAACAGTTTTCCATCGCAATGGGGACACCCATCACCAATAGCTACCGCAACAAGATCCGCAAACGGTACATCACCCATAACACTCAAATCGACCCCGACGAAGTGATAATCCGCTTCATTGGCACCACAAATCATCGACGTAGCATTACGAGTATCATTGTCCATCACAAAACGGATTTTATCCTGATCAAGTGCCCCGATGAAACCCGGTACCAAACCAATCTCCGCAAGTTCTGCTTCACTAATATCGACGAGATCAATCGCACCCACACTGTTACGGGCTTTCACCTCTTGAAGTTCATCGCATCCACGAATGAAGAAACAAACAGGTTCACTTCCCTCTTCATAGACCGCACGCAGTACAACCGCTTTGAGAGTGTAATAAGGATCAACGTGGAAAAAATTGCTCAAATCTTCAATGGACTTGATATTCGGTGTTTTGAATTTTGAAAAAGCGGCTTCAGGTGCTTCTGGAATAACTACACGTGGCGAGCGACGCGCGGCTTCAACATTCGCTCCATATTCACACGTATCACACACAGCTAAGGTATCTTCACCGCTAGAGGCTAGTACCATCAACTCTTTAGAACCCGTACCGCCGATTGCGCCGCTGTCCGCTTCAACAATCCGAAACGTCAATCCTAAACGCTCTAAAATACGCTTATACGCCGCTTCCATTGCATCAAATTCACGATCCAAATCTTCGGTAGTCGCATGGAAACTGTATCCGTCTTTCATCACGAACTCACGCGCCCGCATCAATCCAAAACGGGGACGCGCTTCATCGCGGAATTTGGTTTTAACTTGATAAACATTCAAAGGGAGCTGTTTATAACTCGTGATACGATTACGGACGATACTTACCATCATCTCTTCATGGGTAGGTCCGAGAACAAAAAGATTGTCTTTACGGTCACGAAAACGCAAAAGTTCTTTACCAAACTTTTCAATCCGTCCACTCTCTTGCCACAACTCAGCAGGGGTGACAAAACTAAGATCTACTTCAAGCGCACCACACGCCGCCATCTCTTCATTGATAATATTCTCAATCTTTCGTAAAACACGTTTACCCAATGGTAAAAAATTATACAATCCACTCGCTACTTGCGCAACAAATCCAGCACGGGAGAGATAGATATGACTTGGAAGCTGGGCATCTTTTGGGGACTCTTTGGTCGTAGGGATATAGGCTCGTGAAAAACGCATTATTTTCCTTTATGGGATTTTTGGATGGAGGGGGTTTGATCATCGTTCATTAAAAAACTCAGTGCATCGATCAGAGCATCCGTTCGCAATGGATCCGTATGACAACGCATTTGCTCTGTTATGGGGTGTAAAAAACGTTTTACAGCTTGTTGGGTTGCCTTTGTAACTTCATCTTCGTACTCTTTAGAAATAAATCCTTTATCAATAACCCGTGCCGCTTCGATATGAGCCGAATGATACGCACGTTCATAGATATTTTTGATCAAGGGCTCAATTGAGAGTGCTTTAAGCCACTCAAAAAAAGCGCTAGCATGACGACTGACAAGGACAAAAGAGGTACGTGCTTCATCTTCACGCATTGAGATATTCGCACTCACAATCTCTTTTAAATCATCGATTCGGTAGACATGAATTCCATCACCGCTTTCACATTCAATATCTCGGGGAACTGCCATATCAAACCAATAGCGCTCAAATGGTACAGGTTTTACCATATCATCGGTAATAATCGCAGAGAGCGCCCCTGTCGCGGTAAATACCATCGAATACTCATTTAGAGCACTTTTTAGCTCCTCATATCCTCGTACCGTAGCACCGCATTCATGCGCTATCGCCTCCGCTTTACTTCGTGTACGATTCATCAAACACACATTAGCCCCATGGGCGCTCAAATGTTTGCACGTAATCACCGACATCTCACCCGAACCAATCACCAGCACTTTTTTCCCTTGAAAGCTTTCGACGCATTCACGCGCTTTTGAGACAGCAACACTGGCGATAGAGACAGGCTTGGAGGATATATCGGTTGCATTGCGAATCTCAGCCGCACATTTTTGGGCCGCCAACAATGCACGAGAAAGTTTAAGTCCGCAATAGCCATTCTCACTGCAAAGACGAAACGCATCTTTAAGCTGACCTAAAATTTGAGTCTCCCCAACGACCATCGAATCCAATGAACTCGCCACACTAAAAAGGTGATGAATTGCCCCATAATCATCGAAAATATCGGCGCGTGATTTCAAATCATCGCTGGAGCTTTTCGAATGTTCTGCCAACAGTGAGAGAAGATGCTTGGTTGCTTCATCCACATGAGAACAGCTGCATACTATCTCTATACGATTGCATGTTGAGAGGAGAATGGCTTCATTAATAGTGGCATGAGCGTTTATACGCACCAGCATCTCTTTTTTCACCTCGTCATTCACAAAAGCAAGCTTCTCACGTTGAACCAATGTTGAATTTTTATGCGAAAAACTAATGACAAGATAGTGCATCAATAGCTTCTTTGTATTACGGTTGTAATGATGGCACGTAATGCCACCTCATCAGGGACAGCCAAAATCGCTTCATCACATAAACGTTTCGCATAACCGTATGATTTCTCAATTACCCCATATTTTTCCATTGAGTCAAACAGCCACTCTTTTTCATCTGATTCTAAAGCGCGTCCATGGAAGCTTATCAACTTTTCTTTATCTTCTGGACTCAATTCATCATACAAATCAATATACGGCAAGGTTGTTTTCCCCTCAACAAAATCGTTAAGAGCAGGTTTTCCAAGAGTTTTCGAGTCACTTGTGATGTCGAGAATATCATCGACAATTTGAAACGCGAGCCCAAGATTTTTGCCATAGACTGCATAAGCAAAAGATTCTTTTTTTTCAAGCAACGCCGCACAATAGGCACACGACTCAATCAACGTGGCTGTTTTGAGATACAACATTTTGAGATACGCTTCACGGTCGCTATTAAACGCTTCCCCCATCGCCACATCCATCATCTCCCCAACAGAGAGCTTGGTGACCGATTCAGCGATAGAGCGGGCGATAGCGGGATCAAACGATGTCAAAGAGCTAAAGGCTTTGGAGTACAAAATATCCCCTAACATAATTGCCATTTTAGAACCATGCGTTGCATTCACTGAAGGGGTTCCGCGTCGTGTCATTGCTTCATCAATCACATCATCATGAAGTAAACTTGCTGCATGAATCAGCTCAACAATCGCCCCCAACAAAGGAGCATCGGGATGGCTAGGTGCGATGGTCAAAATAAGGCGTGCACGTAAACGCTTTCCACCTGAAAGTTTTGAAAATAGTTCACCAGCTTGCGGAAAATTAATTTCGGCAATCAATTGATGTATAATGGCTTCAACACGCTCTAATATCACTTTTTTGCTTCCTTACTCACATAATCCGCTTCAATTCTATTTTCTCTATCAATAAGAAAAAAATCAAACTGCGCTGTTTTATTCACATCATCAAATTTTTTAAACACCACAAGACCGTATGGCACATCGCGCTCACTCTTTACAGCCCCCAAAAGACGTTTATGAAAAGCTTGATGCCTATCGATATCCAGCATATGCTGCCCTACAACACGATCAAAATTTTCATGAACGACCAATTTCTTATCCGTATAAAGTGTCCACCGCCAAAAAAAAACTCTCTCTAGCTTAGGAGAAATTGATTTTATTACAATTTTAGCAAATTCATCTTTTTTAAGAATAAAAGTTTTCGTCTCCCTCCAAGGTTCCGCATTTAAAGTGAATACAAAAACCCCAATCAGAAAGAAAACTTTAACCACAAAAGCCTACTCGTTTCGACTGAGAACATTCCCCACTGAAATAATATAGAGATTTTTGGTCATATCCACCACTTCATCTGCACGGCTAAACGTTGCCTCATGAATCACCGAATCAATATGATCTTCACCGTGTTGATCTTGCAACAACATCTCCATAACCGCCATACGCTCCATCAAACGCTCAAGCTCATTTTGAACTAAATCACGGTTGGCTGCATAGACAATGTCCATAAACTTGCTCCGAGGAGAACCTTGAAAAATATCGTCTTCATCATCAAATAAGTTGTACATAAATAGACTCCAATAGTAAAAAGGCGATTATAGCATAATGAAAATAAAGGGGGTTTATTTCTTCTTTTTTCTGCTAATATTGTAAAATGCGATATAAATGCGATAATAACATAATTAGCTAATTTATTCTTACCTAAAGGAATTCTATGACGTACAGATATATAGGTCGTCAACCAATCATTGACATACGGGCTAAAATCGTTGCCTATGATCTACTTTATCGCGAAAATGAGGTCAAAAATAACAGCAATCTCACAGTGGCAGTTATTAGCAATCTACTCGATGCATTAAGTATTGAAACTATATTGGGGAAAAATATTGGATTTTTACGAGTTGATAGCGAATTTTTCGAATACGAAATCATCCATTCCCTGCCAAAGGATAAAATTGTTTGCGCACTTCTTGCTGATACTCGCATTGATGAAATACTGCTGGAACGATTATTACTCTTAAAAAAAGAGGGATACCAATTTGCACTAAGCGATTGTCTCTACAATAGTGAAACGGCTGAAAATTTTTTCCCTTTATTGCCTTTTATTTATTACCTCAAAATTGATGTCACACAAAGTGATTTATCCCTCGTAAAAAAGAATCTTTCACTGTTTCACAGTTATGGAATCAAACTTATTGGTACAAAAATTGAAACCCATGAAATGTATGAACTATGTCGCTCCATAGGATTTGATTATTTTCAAGGCTACTTTATTTCAGAACCAAATATTATTAAAAATGCAGTACTTTCCCCCGAATATGAAGGAATAATCCGTCTATGGAATCTTTTGCAGCACGATACTGAAATTCCTGAACTTGTTGATGCCTTTCAAAGTAATCAAGGACTAAGTATAAAACTTCTTCATTTTATCAATTCAGCCGCATTTTCCCTCCGAAATCCAGTTTCATCAATAGATCATCTTCTGCGACTCATGGGGCGCAATCCTCTTGCACAGTGGATAATGTTAATGATGTTTACCGAGGAAGCCAAGAGTAGTAATGCGCGTGTTCCACTTGTTTTGATGGTGATTAATCGTACGGAGCTAATGAGCGGTTTATTAACACTCATAAAACCGACGGCGACTCGGGAAGAAAAATCGACAGCTTATTTTGTAGGGATGCTCTCTCTTATCCATCTTCTTTTCCATATGCCACAAAAAGAAGTTCTCACTCGACTAAACATCTCCCCTGCTATTGAACAAGCTTTATTCACTGGGGAAGGTATTTTTGGAGAAATACTAAATTTAGTCCGTTCCATAGAGATTTTTGATATCGAATCCATTGAGGAATATTTAAAAACAAAAGGGCTTACTTATACCCATATCCAACCTTTGATCAATCAATCGATGGAAAAAGTTAACGCGTTCGAAAAGGAGATGGAGGGATGAAAATATATATTCTCAAATGGTTGATGTTCAGCGTATTGGCAATTTTTGTGACAAATATTGATGCCAAGGAAGCCAAAGGATATAAAATTATTTTGGTTTCGTGTCAAGAGTTTAACGAAGCAAAAAATCAAATGAACCTTTTAGGAGGAAAGCTTTCAAAAGAGGATTGGGATATTCAAAAGAAATATGGATATACCATAGTTGCCCGTCCCTCTGGAAAAGTATTTATCGTAGCAATTGAGCCATTAGCAACAAAAGAGGCTGTCAGTAGTGTACGCAAACAATTCAAGAAATTTTACCCTGATTCTTATTCTAATGGTTATTTTGGTCCGACAGAGGGGTCAGAAGTATTGTCCCATCCCTTGGAGAAAACAACAAAAGAGAGTGCCCTTATTCAAAAAAATCCAAGCTTAACCCCTCCCGTAGGCAAGCCTCTAGTAAAATGGGAATCGATGATTGCTGCATTAAGCTTGATTGCAATAGCAATACTTTTCACTCGTATGCGCAAGAGTGCTCAATCTACTACGGCGGCATTCCAAGAAACAAAAGATGAAAAATCACAAGCTATTCCAAAAGAAGTGCAGACAGAGATAAAAAAAATAGATTCTGGAAACATTACACAAGAGGATATTTTTTACGCGCTTAAAAAAAATAGATTCTTTAAAATGCTAGTTGACGAACTCAAAGGAGCAGCAGACAGACGAGAAGAGCAGCAATGCTACGATATTATCCAAGAGATGCACCGGTATGAAAAGAAATTCCAAACAAGTCGTATTCTCATTGAGATGGAAGAACTAATCAATTTAAAAAAGTTTAGACAACTTTCAGAATTTATCGCTTTACAAAAAAAAGAGCTCTAATATAACGTATCCAAAATTTTACTCTTATAGATCATTTGCTCCACTTTGGCGCGAATGATACGATTTTCTTCTTTGAGGGCATCATGTTCTCGGTTGAGCGTTGAGATTTCTCGACTATGGAAATAGATTTGCGTTTGGATAAATATTTTTGGAAAAACAACACCAAGAACTACAACCATTCCGATAAAAACATTCCGTAAAAATCGTGAATCCATCGTCTCATCAGGGGTAATAATCGATTGGGTTTCGTCTAAAAGTGCACTCTTATCGTTCATAAAAAACCTATCTGTTTATTTCAAAAATTCGTAATTTTGCACTTCGGCTACGAGAGTTGGCTCGCAGCTCATCCTCTTGAGCCGTTAGCGGTTTTTTAGTAATCACCTTACCAATAGAGTGATTATTTCCACACGTACATCGCATCGCATCATCGGGACATCGACAATTTTTCGCCCACTCCACAAACCGTTGCTTAACAATCCGATCCTCAAGGGAATGAAACGTAATAATCCCCACCCGCAACTTTTTTAATGAAGAGTTTTCAATAGCATCAAGCAAACGCGTAAGCTCACCTAATTCATCATTCACCTCAATACGAATTGCTTGCAACACTAGGGTGCTTGGGTGTATTTTCTTACCCTTAGGCATTAAATGAAAAATCGCGTTAGAGAGCTCCTTTGAAGATTCAAACGGTCTTTGTTTTACGATAGTTTCGGCAACGATACGGGCATTGGTCACTTCACCGTATTCCCGTAAAATCTTCTCTAATGAACTTTGCCCATATTCATTTACCACCTCATACGCACTTAGTGGCGCATTGGGATTCATTCGCATATCTAATGTGTCACTTTCATAAGAGAATCCCCGTTCTCGCTGATCGAGTTGCAACGACGAAACCCCAATATCCGCTAAAATACCAGAAATTTGATCTTCTTTTTCACAGAGAAGCGCTTCCGCAACCACTGAAAAACGCCCTTCACGAATCTCCACACGATCACCGTACGATGACAAACGCTGTGTTGAAAATGCAATAGCCGTCGGATCTTGATCAATTCCAATAACCTTTCGCGTAGGCTGAGCATCAAGCAATAACGAAGTATGCCCACCATATCCCATCGTACAGTCTATTATAAACCCCTCCGTACATGGAGCATACGCTTCGACAACTTCACGGTACAATACAGGAATATGGGGGATTTCTTTCACAAACGACCTTTTATTTAATCATGGCAAATTATACACAGTGGACGTTTAAAGCTGACTCAATGGCATCAAAAACAGTTGTAAGTTCATCAACCGTGATAATGTACGGAGGCATCACATAAATGACATTTCCCAACGGGCGAATCAAGACTCCCAATCCCAAACAGTGGCGATGAAGCTTCACTCCAATACGCTCACTTGAATCAACTTCTTGAAGCTCAATAACCCCTATCATCCCACATTGCCGAATTTCTTTGACCTCCTTACGATCTTTAAACCGTAAAAGTTCTTTTGCAATAGCGTGTGATACTACTTTGTTTGACTCAATAATATTTAGATTCTCAAAAATATCCAATGTCGCATTGGCAGCCGCGCAAGCAAGGGCATTGCCTGTATAACTGTGAGAGTGTAAAAAAGTCCGATAGGGATCATAATCGCAATAAAATTCATTATAAATAGCCTCATGCGTCATCACGACCGACAGGGGAAGGTATCCCCCTGTTAGACCTTTGGAGAGGATCAAAAAATCGGGGGTAATATCGGCTTGCTCACATGCGAACAATGTTCCCGTTCGTCCAAATCCCACCATAATCTCATCTGCAATAAAATGAACCCCGAATTCTTCGCATAAAGCTTTCGCTTTTGTTAAAAAAGAGGGGTGATACATCACCATCCCCCCTGCCCCTTGCACTAACGGCTCCACGATTAATGCGGCGATTTCATCACTACGCTCGCTTAAAAGGAGTTCAAACGCTTCAATTGCTTCATTGGCTGCTTCGATGCTTTGATTTTTCGGTACGGGCGTTTGTACAGAATGGATCAAAAGTGGAGCATACGTCTCTTTATACAATGCCACGTCACCAATTGAAAGAGCACCAAGGGTTTCCCCATGATAGCTATTGGAGAGGGAAACAAATAACCCTTTCATAACGCCCCTGTTTCTATGGGCATGATACGACATTTTCAAAGCGACTTCAATGGCACTCGAACCATTGTCAGCGTAAAAACAACGACTTAACCCTTGGGGCGCTAATGCTACCAAACGCTCCGAGAGACGAACTATCCCCTCATGCGTAAAACCTGCAAGAATTACATGTTCTAACGTATCCAACTGCTCTTTTATTTTGCTATTGATATAAGGGTGAGCGTGACCAAATAAATTGACCCACCAACTGCTAATTGCATCGAGGATACGATGCCCTTCCATATCCTCCAAATATACCCCATCCCCTCGTCCAATAGGGATTATAGGAAATGATTCATGATCTTTCATTTGCGTACACGGATGCCACACGACACTCATATCCCGCTTTGATAATGTTTGATTGGTCATTTTGACTCCTTTAATGAAGTGTTTTTTCAGAAATACACGAATATTGTGGTATTAAAATCCATTTTCATAGAAGTTTAATGCTAAAAACACTAGAATATCCTAATTTTACCCTATAAATTAAAGGTTTAGACAATAATGATCACATGGATGCAGCGCCACAGGAAATATCTCGTCATTACAATATGGGTTTCAACCATCGCTTTTATTGGTGCAGGCTTCGTAGGATGGGGGCAGTACGATTACGGTGATAAGGCAGGAGCTGTTGCTAAAGTCGGAAGTGTAACTATAACAGCTGAAGAGCTTCAAAAGTCGTACGGCAATCTTTTTAACCAATACAACCAGCTCTTTCAAGGAAAATTGGACGAACAGAAAGCAAAAGAATTTGGATTGCAACGCCAAGCCCTCAAAATGCTGACGGATCAAGCTCTTGTTCTCAATTTGGCGGCGAGTTATGGACTTCAAGTAAGTGATGATGAACTTTTGAGCCTTATAAAATCTCAAAGTTCATTTGTGAAAAATGGAGTTTTTAATAAACAGCTCTATACCGATATTCTTCGCCAAAATCATCTCAACACAAAAGAGTATGAAACGTCAATGCGTCGTGAGCTATTGATTCAAAAAACACTCTACCTCTTTGCTCCAACAGTTAGCCCAATGGAAAAATCAACAGTGACGTACGCGATGGGCGTGGCGGACAAAGTTGATTACAAACAACTTACCCCTGATTCGGTCTCAATTGTTCCTGATGAAGTTGCTTTAAAAGCGTATTGGGAGAAAAATAAAATTCAATTTAAAAAGCCAGCAAGTTATGAGCTTTCGTTGGTTCGTTCTCCTATTGTTGCTACCCTCAGTGATTCTGACGCTGAAAAAGAAGCGCTTCGACGTTATATTGATTTCAAAAAGGGCTCTCTCCCCTCAACTATTACCATAGAGAAAATGAGCCTTACCGCTGATTCTACGACATTTTCCCCTGAACTTATAAAAGAAATCGCAGGATTAAGTTCGACTAAACCTTTCTTGAAACCACGAAAAGTAGGGAATGACTACGTTATTATTAAACTCAACAAAGCAAATCCATCCTCTGCAAAAGCATACGAAGAGGCAAAAGCAGAAGCAATGGTTGGCTATAGTGCCCAAATGAAAAAAAGTAAGCTTCAAGAATTAGCCCAAAATAGTTATAAAAGCTTTCATGGGACAATAAGTGACTTTATTACAAACAAAGAGAACACTTCTTTGGCAGGATTGTCAGCAGCTGAATCAGCTGAATTTATCAACAAGCTCTTTACTTCCAAAGAAAAACAAGGATTTTTCACTTTAAAATCAGGAAATGTTATCCTTTACACTATTTTGGAACAAAAATTGCTTCAAGATCCAAATATAGCTGATGAGAATACTGTTATGAAATTAAAGGGAAATATACTCAATCAGAAGCTACTAAAAATGCTTGAGAGTAAGTATCCAGTTGAAATCTATGCAAAGGGGATTTGATTTTGAAACGAACGGTTTTAGCCATTGATATCGGTTCGACGAAAGTCTGTGCCATTATTGCCGAGATTAGTGACGACAATAGTGCCCAAATAATTGGTGCGGGTATTGCCAAAGCGCAAGGTCTTCGAAAAGGGAGTATCACTAATATTGAGCTTGCTTCCAAATCGATTAAAAGTGCTCTTAATGATGCCAAGCGAGTAGCGGGAACGGATTTAAAGAGTGCTATCGTCACCATTTCTGGTGCCTATACTAAGAGTCTTAATTCTAGTGGTATCGTCAATATTCCAGAGAAAGAGATTACGCTCAAAGAGATCAACCGAGTTATGCATACATCACTGTATAACGCGAATATCCCCAATGAATTTGAAGTGCTTCATGCGCTTCCGTATAATTTCAAAGTAGATGATCAAGACTTTATTGAAGATCCACTGGGGATGAATGCGTCACGCTTGGAAGTTGAGACTCATATTATTACAACCGTTAAAAGTAATCTAAATAATCTTCGCAAGGCAGTAAAAGCTGCAGGTGTTGATGTTGAGAGTGTTGTTCTAAGTGGATACGCCTCCGCGATTGCTGTCTTGAACCCTGATGAAAAAGAGTTAGGTGCGGCAGTTGTGGACATGGGGGGAAATACGAGTAACATCGTTATTCATTCCGGACATGGAATTCGTTATAACGATTTTTTAGGTGTTGGTTCCAATCATATTACGAATGATCTCTCTATGGCATTGCACACACCGCTTCAAACGGCGGATAATGTCAAAATGAACTACGGTTCCCTTTATGCACCAAGTAATGATTTAATCGAACTTCCTGTTATTGGAGATGAGAATACGACCCATGAAGTTTCTTTGGAAGTAGTACATAACGTCATTTATGCACGCGTAGAAGAGACCTTGATGATTATCGCTCAATCCATTGAGAAAAGTGGACTTAGAGATCATTTAGGAGCAGGCGTTGTTCTTACAGGTGGATTTACCAAGATCGAGGGGCTTCGTGAACTAGCTGTTGCCATTCTTGACAATATGCCTGTACGCCTTGCAAAACCTTCTGATATGGGTGGACTGTTTGATACATTACGTGACCCCGCATACTCGGGCGCAGTAGGACTTATCAAATACTCAGCTGGTGGATATACTCGTTATGAAATAGATGTCAATAAACGAATGCGTCATGCAGGAGAGGAGATACACTATAACGAGGCAGCGAATATTGAGGATGAGCCTCTTAACTCGTATATGACCCATCAATCGCCTCAACAGTCAGCACCAGTTCAACGCGCTGTCAGTACACCTAAAAGTGCGCCTAAAGTGAATGTAGAACCCAAGGCAAAAACAACAGAGTTATCCAAAATGCTTGGTCTTGGCAGTAAGTCAGATGCCAAGAACGATGAACCCAACCCGATTTCCAAGTTTTGGAATTGGGCAACCCAATTATTTTAAACACACCTAGGAGCAAGCATGGAACCATTTTCAATACAAGAATCAACAACATTAACAGGGGCGCGGATTGTAGCAGTCGGTGTCGGTGGCGGCGGTGGAAATATGATTGGGCATATGCTCAAAGAGCAAATCCCTGGAATTGAACTTATTATTGCCAATACTGATGCACAAGCATTGGATAAATGTACAGCCTCAACAAAGATACAAATTGGGGTTAAGCTAACTAAAGGTTTGGGCGCTGGGATGAAGCCTGACGTGGGCAGAGAGTCTGCGTTGGAAAACTTTGAAGATTTAGCACGTGCTTTGGATGGTGCTGATATTGTTTTTGTTGCTGCAGGATTAGGCGGTGGTACGGGTACTGGGGCTGCTCCTATTATTGCTAAAATTGCACGAGAAATGGGTGCACTTACGATTGCCGTCGTTACTAAGCCATTTGCTTTTGAGGGACGCAAGCGTCTACAGCTTGCAGAAGCAGGTCTTGAAGAACTTAAAAATGAAGCAGATTCTATCGTCGTTATCCCCAATGACAAACTGCTCTCTATTATTGATCCAAAATTAGGACTCAAAGAGAGCTTCAAAATCGTTGACAGCGTTCTTGCTCGCGCTGTTAGTGGTACATCTGGGATGATTCTTGCTAGTGGAGAAAATGATATTAACCTTGACTTTGCTGACTTGCAAACGGTTATGAGTCATCGAGGACTTGCTCTCATGGGTGTGGGTGAGTACAAAGGTGAAAATGCTGCTTATGAAGCGATCAAGAACGCAATTGAATCACCACTTTTGGATAATATGTCCATTACAGGCGCGCTTGGTGTCTTGGTTCATTTCAATACCCACCCTGATTTCCCATTAATGGAACTCAGTGCTGCGATGGAAGTGGTTCATAAAAGCGTTGATGATAGCGCTGAAGTAATCTTCGGAACAACGACGCATGAAGATTATCCTCTCGACTTTATTCGCATTACGCTTGTAGCAACAGGTTTTGAAAAAAAAACAGCTCAGGGGATTAACAACACTGAATTCGAAAATAAAGAGATGAGTATCAAACCACGTGTTGTTGTTCGCGCTGCTGCTATGGTTTCTAATGGTGATTACAGTGAAGATTTCCTCGATGTTCCGACGTTTATGCGTCAACAAAAAGATTAATTTCACTCTTACATGCTCTCCTTTGATCAGCTCATCAAGGCCAAGACACTTCTTGGTCTAAGCGATAATGCTACCCTCTCCGAAATCAAAACCCGATACAAAACAATGATGCAACAATGGCATCCCGATAAACATCCCAACGATTCCGATACTGCCCACGCTATGAGCACTCAGATTAATGCCGCCTACTCTACTGTACTTGAATACTGTTCCAACTATGAATACAATTTTGAGGAAGAGTTTTTACAACACAAAACTCTTACACCACAAGAGTGGTGGACGAAGAAATTTGGGGGACGTTAATGAAACGCTATCGGTCCTGTTGAGCGTGCATGAATAAATTGCTGAACAACTTCATTCGGTGAATTCTGAAACGCTTCCTTATTCCCTGCTTCAACAATCACCCCATCAAATAGCATCGCATAGTTATCTCCTGCCTTGAAACTCTCCGCAATATCGTGACTAATAAGGACGGAGGTCATCCCCATTTCATCACGCAAGCGACAGATCATTTGGGTAATAAAGTCACTCGTAACAGGATCTAGCCCTGAAGTTGGTTCATCGTATAAAATAATTTCGGGTTCTAATGCCAATGTACGGGCAAGCCCTACACGTTTACGCATCCCCCCACTTAGTTCTTCAGGATAGAGAGATTTAACGATTTTTGGGTCTAAGCCTACCATCGTGAGCTTTTCATCGATTTTATATTCAAGCTCTTTTGGGGTTAATTTCTGGTGTTCAATCATTGGGAAGGCAACATTACCACGAATATCCATACTGTCAAAAAGAGCACCACTTTGAAATAAAAATCCAATCTTTTTTCGTATTTCACGCAATGCTGACTCATCAATATTATCAATACGCATCCCCTTGTAGCTGATAATTCCACTATCGGGTTTGAGCAATCCTACCATGTGTTTGATGATTGTTGATTTACCACCACCCGAAACACCAAAAATGACCGTTGTCTTTCCTTGCTCTATCTCCAGATTGACCCCTCGAAGAATCTGACGCTTACCGAAGCTTTTGGTGATATTTTCGAAACGAATCATTTCTTAACTGCCATCATTAAGTAGGCGCGACGGAGAAAGAGTATCGTCAGGACGACAAGGAGAATTTTAAAATCAAGTTCACTTGCTTTGTGAAGCGCTTCAAACGAATCATCCATCGCACCCTCGCCACGTCCTTGATACTCCAAAATTTTGGGGACATACACTGCACTAAAGAGAAGAAGGGTTCCGATAGAAGCAAAGGCGCTGAGGATTGAGATTTTATCAATTTGCATTACTTTGTAACGAGACACCTCATAAATCGCTATTATCATCGCCAAACCATAGCCCCAATAGCTAAAACGACGGAAGATTTCCCCCATAATTTTCCCCTCTTCATAGCGTGAGAGGATGGGGATACTCAAATAAAGTTCGGAACCAAAGACGACGGGGGCAACAAAAGCACCCAAGATAAAGACGGCACCGATACTCATCCCTAGTAGGAGAAGATAACTCATATCAATATATGTTTTTCGATTATTCATGGTTTGCCTTTAAAATAAATCCTCGATCAAACGAGGCGTAATCTTTGTAAAATTCCAACGACTGTACTGCAAAATTTTTAAGATACTCTTCAACTGGAACACGCTGATCGTAGCCCATTTCACACACAAACATTGGTATTTTTCTCTCGATTACTTCATCCAGTAATCTTTGAATAATCTCATCCCCAACATTTCCTCCAAAAAGGGCATTTTGAGGCTCGTAAGAGAGATTATTTTCCAATGGTGCCTCGTTGGCGATATAGGGTGGATTGGAGACGAGAAGATCAATTTTTTCATCCACACACGAGAGAAGATCCCCTTCGCGTAACTCAATACGTTCACTCAAGCCAAATGCCTCAATATTGCGACGTGCCACACTAATGGCACGGGGAGAAATATCCACAGCGATAAAATGGGCATTGGGGAAATGAAGAGCAAGAAGGATGGAGATAATCCCACTCCCCACCCCTACTTCCACAATCGTCATCGTCGTATCCAGTGAAACACGAGAGAGAACTTCATCAATCAAATGTTCTGTCTCAGGACGTGGAATCAATGCCCCCTCGTCGATAAAAAACTCACTTGAATAGAAGCTGACACGGTTGGTGAGGTATTCAAGAGGAACATTACGAGACCGTTTTTCTATCCATTCTCGTAGCTTCGGATCACTATCGTCAATCATCTCCTCTTGGTGGGTGATAAAATAGAGCTGATCTTTCCCTAAATATGCCATGAGAAGAAGTTCCGCTTCACGTCGCGGAGATTCAACAGTACCACTCAATGCTAGTGTAATATCACCGTGAAGTTCTTTTAATCGACGGGACATGGATCACCAAATCCTTCATCATCGCTAGCACGAATATCGTATCCCAACGCACGAAGACGATCAATCACAGGGGGATGAGTCGTGTGAAAAAAGCGGTATAACGGATGGGACAACGGGAAGCTTTTGTTTTCACTTACGAGTTTTTTCAACGCATTAACTAGATATTCAGCACCGCCCAGTTCCGCTCCTGTACGATCTGCTTCGTATTCATTGTGACGGCTCATCATTCCCATCAATGGCATAATCATAAAACTTACCATCGGTAAGAATAAAATAAAGAGGATCATCGACACATGAGGCGATTGTGCAACGCCAAATTCAAGATACAAAGAATCAGGAATATTTCCAAAAAGGGCAAACATTCCAAAGAGCATTGCCCCCACCATCGCGATATTTTTGTACAAATCACCGTGGGCGAAATGTCCTAGCTCGTGTCCTAAAACGGCGATAAGCTCCGAGGGGGAGAGTTTTTCGATCAAAGTATCGAAGAGTACAACCCGTTTCGTTTTTCCTAAACCACCGAAATAAGCATTGAGACGTGCGTCGCGCTTACTTGCATCGCTTATAAATACGCCACTGCTCACAAATCCTGTTTTACTCATTAGCTCTTCGATTTTCGTCCGAAGCTCACTGTTTTCTAAGGGCGTGACTTTATCAAAGAACAATGCACGCAACGTAGGGAAAAACATATTTAGGGCGATAACCACCGCAAAAATAAACGTAAAACTCCACAACCACCACAACGCACTTGAAGTCATAATCATCGAAATAATCCACACAATAGCGCTTCCGATAACGATAGTTAGGACGGTACTGATAAGCGTATCTTTAACAAACTGACCTGTTGTAGAACGGTTGAAACCATACTGCGCATCAATTTTGAACTTCGCAATCCAACCAAACGGAAGCGTTATCAAGGAGTGAATCAACAACATCCCCAACACAGCCACAATGGATTGCACCGCAACACTTTGACCCATCAATTGTGAATCAACCCAATAAATCAGCCCCATCATCCAAACCAAAAAGAGCCCGTATTCCACAAACGCTTCAATCATCGAAAGCTTCTCTTTGGCAACGGCATAATTAGCAGCATCCAAATACTC